>JBEKRD010000007.1:0-143675 GCA_049519075.1 Xanthobacteraceae bacterium
TGAACGCCTTCTGGGCGTCCGAAAACTTCGAGGCCTTCATTGCTCTCCGCTCCTCCCCAGCCAAGGAATCACCACGGAAAACTCTAGCCAGAAACGATCCAGTTTTCAGGGCTCAGAGCAGCCCGTATTATGGCGGGTGGCACCGGCACTGGTGAGAAACGCCGTCTGACCCACCGCGGCCGCCCCGGCCGCCACCTGTCACCGTTGCGAGGAGGGTAGCGACAATATGATCCTGCGCGCGCCGCGCCAGAGTGCCGCGCTGCAGCCGGACTACCTGAGAGGATCACATTTGCTCTAGTATGGCGTCGACAGTCGTCAACAAGAACACACGCACTGACCCGCCAAGGACATCGCCATGCTGGAACGACACTACGACCGCGCTGCCCAGGATATCGGTAACATCGTCAACCTCGGCCACGTCAATGTCTGCATCGACGATCAGCACGTGGCGACGCGCTATTACGTCACCGGACTCGGCCTGACGCGCGACCCGTTCCTCAATACCGGCGCGGGAAATATGTGGATTAATGTCGGCATGAGTCAATTTCATCTGCCGATGGGAACGCCCGAGATCCTACGCGGTGTGATCGGGCTCGTGGTGCCGGACCGCGAGGCGCTGCTCGACCGGCTGACCCATGCGCGCAAGGCGCTCCACGGCACCAAATTCGATTTCCGCGAAAGCAACGATTGCGTCGAGACAACCTGTCCGTGGGGCAATCGCATCGCCGTGCACACGCCGGAC
Source organism: Xanthobacteraceae bacterium (assembly GCA_049519075.1). Lineage (GTDB taxonomy): Bacteria > Pseudomonadota > Alphaproteobacteria > Rhizobiales > Xanthobacteraceae > BOG-931. The sequence goes on from JBEKRD010000007.1 coordinate 743, forward strand.
GAGGAACGCTTCGGCCGCATCGCGCTCGGCATGGCCTATGTCCGCTTCGACGTGCGCCCCGAGACCGCCGCGCGTATCGCCCGCTTCTATCGCGAGGTGCTGCACGCACCGTCCAGCGTCATCAAGAACGGCGCCGGTCCCGAGGCGCGCGTACAGGTCGGCGAGAAGCAATATCTTTATTTCCGCGAGACCGATGCGCCGGAACAGCCTTACGACCGCCATCACGTGCAGATCTATCTCTCGGATTTCTCCGGGCCGCACCGCCGGCTCAAGGAACTCGGCCTGGTTACGATGGAGACCAATGAGTACGAGTACCGTTTCCAGGACGTGATCGATCTCGATAGCCGCGAAGTCCTGTTTACCGTCGAACACGAGACGCGCAGCCAGACCAACCCGATGTATGGCCGCCCGCTGATCAACCGCAATCCGGCGCAGACCAATACAGACTACAAACCCGGCCACGACGGCATGTCTTGGGCGATGTCGTGACGCCATGACCGCGCGCCGCGCGGTCGTAATCGGCGGCTCGCTCGGCGGGCTGTTGGCGGCGCATCTGCTGCGCACCATAGGCTGGAACGCTGTCGTATTCGAGCGCAACGCCGAGGAACTGGCGAGCCGCGGCGTCGGGCTTGGCACGCACCCCCAGCTGATCGCTGTACTGCGTCGCGCCGGGCTCGCCTTCGACGAGACCATGGGAATTCGGGTACCGAGGATCATCTGCCTCGATCGCGGCGGCAGGACCATTGTTACCCAGCCGACCACGCGCACCATGAGCGGCTGGTCACGCCTCTACCGCGCGTTACGCGACGCGCTGCCGGGACAGAATTATCGGCTCGGCAAGACGCTGCACCGCGTCGAGCAGGACGCCGACGGCGTCACCGCGATCTTCGCCGACGGCGGCCGCGAGCGCGGCGAATTACTAGTCGGCGCCGATGGCGTCCACTCCACCGTGCGCGCACAATTTTTGCCGCAGGCGCAGCCGGTCTATGCCGGCTACGTCGCCTGGCGCGCGGTACTCGATGAAGCGCAAGTGCCGCCCGACATTCGGCGCGAGATCTTCGAACTCTACACGTTCTGCCTGCCGGACGGCGAGCAATTGGTCGGCTATCCGGTCCCCGGCCGCGATAACGATACGCAGATAGGTCGCCGTGGCTACAACATCGTGTGGTACCGGCCGACCGCTCCGCAAGCGCTCACCGCGATGTGCACCGATGCGACCGGAGTGCAACACGCGGCCGGCATTCCGCCGCCGCTCATTCGCGGTGACGTGATCGCGCGCGTCAAGGCCGACGCCAAGGCGCTGTTGGCGCCGCAGGTCGCCGAAATCTTCAGCCGCACCGCGCCGTTCTTTCAGCCGATTTTCGATCTCGAATCGTCAAAGCTGGTGTTCGACCGGGTCGTGCTGGCGGGCGATGCGGCCTTCGTGGCGCGGCCGCATGTCGGCGGCGGCGCCACCAAGGCCGCGATCGATGCCGCTTGTCTCGCCGATTGCCTGCATGCGGCCGGTGACGACCTTGCCGCCGGACTGGCCCGCTTCGAACGCATGCAGCAGCCGTTCGGCAGCGCCATGGTCGCGCTGGCCCGCCAACAAGGCGCCTATCTTTCAGCGCAGCTCAAGCCGGCGGATGAGCGCAGCGCCGAGGAGCGCGATCGCGACATTGCCGCGATCCTCCACGCCCATGGCACACGCAGCGATCAGGTCGGCGCGCTGGTCGCCGCGCGCGGCTTCGATTCGCATTTTTGAGCAGGCAATTTTCTGTAGCGGAGCAAGCAATGGCTGGGCCTTTATCGGGCATCCGTGTTCTCGACCTCACCTCGGTCGTCGCCGGCCCGCTCGCGACCCAAACTCTCGGCGACATGGGCGCCGACGTGATCAAGATCGAAAGTCCGGATGGCGACACCACCCGCTATACCGGTCCGGCCCGCTCGGCCGATATGGCGGCCTTGTTCATGGGACTGAACCGCGGCAAGCGTTCGCTCGTGCTCGATCTCAAACAGGAGAGCGCCAAGGCGGCGCTGTGGCGGCTGGTCGCCGCAGCCGATGTGTTTGTCCATTCGATGCGGCCGCAAAAAATCGAACGGCTCGGCTTCGCCCACGAAGCGGTGTGCGCGCGTAATCCACGGATCGTCTATGCCGGCCTGCACGGCTACCGCAGCGGCGGACCCTATAGCGGGCAGCCGGCCTATGACGATGTCATCCAAGGCCAATCCGGCGTGGCGTCATTGATGGCCGAGGTTGCCGGCGCGCCGCGTTATGCGCCGACCATCCTGGCCGATAAGACCACTGCGTTAACGCTGGTCGGCGCGGTCACGGCGGCCCTGTTCGCGCGGGAGCGAACCGGCAGCGGCCAGTTCGTGGAAGTGCCGATGTTCGAAACCATGGTGTCCTTCGTGCTCGCCGAACATCTTTTCGGCCACTGCTTCACGCCGCCTGTGGGCCAGCTCGGCTATACGCGCGTGCTCGGCACCTGGCGGCGGCCCTACCAAACAAAGGACGGCTTCCTTTGCATGATGGCCTACACCGAGGCGCAGTGGCGGAAATTCTGGACCATGGTCGGCCGGCCGGAAATTTGCGACGACCCGCGCTTTTGCTCGATCGCCGCGCGCAGCCACAATGTCGTCGCGCTCTATGAACTCGCCGGCGCTTGCCTCGCCGACAAAACGACGGACGAATGGCTCGCGCTTTTGCGCAAGCTCGAAATCCCCGCGGCGCGGGTGTCGAGTCTCGACGAGGTCATCGCCGATCCGCAGCTCGCGGCGACCGGCTTCGTCCGGCATGCGACCCATCCGAGCGAAGGCAATATTCGCTTCACCGATCTGCCGGTGCGCTTTGGCGACGCTGGAACAGCCAGCGAACGTCTGCAACCGCGACTTGGCGAACATAGCGTCGAAGTCTTGCGCGAGGCCGGGCTTAACGTGAGCGAGATCAGGGCGTTGATTGCCTCGGGGGCGACCGTCGAAACGGTGCCAGAGGCGCGGGCGGCGGAGTGATGGCGATAAACCGCGACCGTTAGTATATGGTAGCGGACCGGGCACCGAGCAGGAGGACGGCCATGTCGGATGACCAAAGCGCGGATGAGGAACGGCCGTGCCTGCATTGTCTGATGATCGAATTGATCGATAATTTCTTCGCCGAATATCCGGCTCCAAGCGATGAGCCCGACACCGTCGACACCGATGAAGTCGTCACCGCGGTCGCCAAAACGGTGGCGGAACTAACCTATGGTCAGAATGCGGCAGGCCGGCAAAACCTGATCGACCAGTTGATGCGTGAAGTGCTCAAATTCGACGCCGAATACCGGCAGCAAGAGGAAATGGGGGCGGCGGGCTCCGACGCGCGACACTAGAGCGCGATCCAAACCGATCGAATCACGCGCTGGATTTTTGTTGGGGCACGGTCATCTCCGAAAACCGGCTTCCACCGTTCGGGATCTCGCCTTGGCGCAAGGGCGGATGTCAGCCGTGGGAGCCGCGCGGGTGCGCCGGCTTGCTCGTGGCATAGGCGCTTTCAGAGGCCACATCGGAGCTCAACTGGCATTCGAGGACATTACGCTCGTAGGCCTCGGCTTCGCTCTTGATCCGGTAGCGCAAGTCGAAAGCCTGCTCTTCCCGGGGCATTTGCCGCATAACCTTATAGAGACCCGCTTTTTTCTCGCCGAGCGGCGTGTACTCGACGGCTTGGCCGACCAGAAACTTAAATGACATTGCACACCTGTTGTGTCGCGAGACCCTGATCGGTCAACCGGGTAAAGAGCGACGGCGGCATTGACCACCACAGTACCGTCGCGGAGGGCGCTTCGGATCGAGCGTATCGATCGCGCTTGCCGCCGGATCAGAAGCGCGGCGCGCGCGGCGGCCCGCTTCTTCCGGCCCCGGCGGCGCCTGGGATCACCCGTGGTTTCATCGGCAAGAGACCCTCGCGCTGCAACTTCTTGCGGGCAAGCTTGCGGGCACGGCGGATGGCCTCGGCCCGCTCGCGAACTTTCCTCTCGGAGGGCTTTTCGTAGTGGCCGCGTAATTTCATCTCGCGGAACACGCCCTCGCGCTGCATCTTCTTCTTCAGCACCTTGAGCGCCTGGTCGACATTGTTGTCACGGACGAGAACCTGCACGCAGCTTTCCTCTTCGATCGAGCGGTTAACGGGCGCGGCGGCCATGGCGCCCGGGCCATTGGCAGACGGATATCGACATTCCGGGTGCCGGTGGCACCGACTTTACGATTTAGCGCCGATATATGGATTGCAGCTTATTTGGCAGGCCCGGACCCAAAGCACAATAGGGCTCGAGAAATAAGGGCTACTTTGCCGTAAAGTTGCGGAGCGGCTTTGCCGGCAAAATGAGATATCGGCCGGCCACCGATTAGCGATTCCGGCAGCCGGAGAACGGCACAATCGCGGCTTTCGAGCCTGGCCCGCGCACCGTCCTACGCGGGGCCGGACGGGCTCATCTTCCCCTCCGCATCCCTCGGCAATCCGGCCCAAACCCTCACACACCGTTCGAGATCTTTGAAATTGTCGTGCATCTGCTCAAGTGCGAATCCGAGCGCGAAGAAGCTTTCCGCGGCATCGCCGGGAAGACTGCGCGTAAGACCGTCGCGGCGGAGCGCGGCGATCTCGGCGCGGTAGGCTTCGAGGGTTGAATCCACGGCATAAAGCGACGGCGGACCGCGGCGCGCCAGCAGCGCGGCCGCACTCGCCCGCAAATAGTCGGCCAGGGCCACCCCGGCATGCGTCAGCGGCGATTCAAGCCGTGCCCCGATGGCTTCGGGCAGTGGGGTGACGGCGGCTCGCCCGATCATCACAAGATCGTGGCGCAACCTTAAGAGCGTGCGCAAGAGCGGCCCGGTGTCGGGCCCCGCGGTAAGACGCGCCGACCGCTCGTGCTCGGCCTCGGTCCCAACCACGTTCAATTGCGCCAACGTCTGACCGATACCGTCCTGGATCCTGTGCAGCGCGTCCACGTCGAGACCTTGCGTCAAGCCGGCCAGCAGGTCGCTCAGAGCCCGCGCCATCTGATTAAGCGTGCGGGCGGCCGCCGCAATGACCAAAAGATGGGCGTTTGCCGGCAATAGAAAGACCGAAACGACGAAACCGGTGACGCCTCCAAGTGCGACCTCAATGACGCGGTCGAATGCCGACGCGATCGGGCTCGCCTGGGTCATTGTGGGGATCAAGAGCACGATAATCGCGGTGATCGGCGCGGCGGCGAATCTCGGCTTAATCGCCGTAAAGAGAGCAAGCGGTGCGACGGCAAGAGCGAGAACCGCAAGAAGGGCAATTTCGCTCGAATGCGGAATAAACACACCGATGGCGCCGCCATAGATCGCACCGCCAAGCGTCCCCAGGAGATAGTCGAACGTCGCCTTCAACGACCGCCCGACGCTCATTTGCGTCACGATCACGGCCGTCAATACCGCCCATAACGGCAAAGGAAGCTGCAAGGATTGCGCAAGCGCGAGCGCCGCCAGGGCGGCGATCGTCACCCTGATCGAAAGCGCCAATTGGACTCGGCGGCGACGGACGAGAGCGTGAAGCCCTCGCCAGAGTTTAGTGATGCGCCTCACGATGACGGTCCCGGTACCGCGATTTGGGAAGTCATACAGGAATGCGCTGTGAGATGGTCAAAAATCACAGCCGCCGGCAATTGAATGCGAACGATGGAATAAACAGCGTGGCCCGTCCGGCGGCATCGTGCGGATCGGGTTTGGCAGCGATCAACCGGACGCAAGGTGCGCTCGGCGACCGACGAACATGACTCCGCATCAATAACGGTAAGGCTCAACCTCCCACAGCGGAAATGCCGAGAACACGTGCGGCGCGTTGGCCGGCGCCGCGGCATGTAGGTAGGACCGGTCGAGCTTGCCGAAGCTCGTGACGCCCAGGAGCCCGAGCGCGCGCGTCACTTCGTCTTCCATGATTTCGAGCATACGCACGATGCCGGCCTGGCCCGCCGCGGCAAGCCCGTAGCATTGCATGCGGCCGAGACCGACGAGATTGGCGCCAAGCGCAATGGCCTTGACGATGTCGGTACCGCGATAAAAACCGCCGTCGACGAAAATCATGGCGCGGCCGGCGACCGCTTCGACGACTTCCGGCAAGACGTCCATGGAACCGCGGCCGTGGTCTAGCTGGCGGCCGCCGTGATTGGAGACGTAGATGATCTCGACGCCGTGATCGAGCGCGAGCTTGGCGTCCTCCGCGGTACCGATGCCTTTGATGGCGAGCGGAATCTTGAATTTCGCTTTCACGCGTTCGACGGTGCGCCAGTCGAGCGCCATCTGGAAATCGCGCCCTTGCACGCGGCGACGTCCCGCAGTGACGTGACGTTTGGCGAGATCGCGCTCGCGCCGGCTGTAATGGGCGGTATCGACCGTGATGCAGAACGCGGAATAACCGTGGGCGATCGCGCGTGCGACGTGATCGTCGGCCCAGGCCGCGTCGCCGCGAACGTAGAGTTGGAACATGCGCAGGCCGCCGGGCGCCGCGCGCGCCACCTCCTCGAGGCCGGGATCGCAGACCGAGCTCAACATATGAGCGACGCCGAATTCTGCCGCCGCTCTGACCACCGGCTCGGCGCCGCCGGGATGAAAGCTTTCCAGAGAGCCTACCGGGCAGAGCACCACCGGCAGCCGCAGCTTCTTGCCGAGCACTTCGACCGACGGATCGACCTTGCTGACGTCGCGCAGCACCCGCGGCCGGAACGCCAGCGAATCGAGCGCCATGCGGTTGCGCCGGAGCGTCGTCTCGGTCTCAGTCCCACCGACGATATAGTCCCAATCGTTCTGATTGAGATTGGCGCGGGCCCTGGCGACGATTTCATGCAGATTATAAAATTCGCTGCCGGCCGCGGCATTGGCGGCGGCGCGGCTATCGTCGGGGTTTTGGCTCGTCATCGCTTGTCCTTGGGCAACGCATTGATTTGCGGTTTTTGTGACTGGCGGTCCCGGGAAGACTCGAACTTCCGACCTTCGGTTTAGGAAACCGCTGCTCTATCCGGCTGAGCTACGGGACCAGGTGAAAAAACGCAGGGCTACGGACTGAACATTTCCTATAGCATAGGTGCCGATGGCGGGGTCTAGTCGGGGCGTCGTGCCGCCACACTCCGCTTCTTGGCTTGCTGGCGATGACAGGCGTCCGGGGTTGGCTTTTGGCGGTTCTACTGGCGGCCGCATTAACCGCGACATGCGGATGCCTGCGCTCGATCGCGCAGGAACCCACGCTTGCGCCTGTGTGTGGCGGAGGGGAAGTCGCGCGCGGTATCGTGAGTCACATCATTGACGGGCGCACTTTCACGCTTGACGATGGGCGCGAGGTCCGGCTCTCCGGCGTCGAAGTGCCGCCATTGCCGAGGGACCCCGGCAAGACGCCGGGCGGCGACGAGGCCAAGGCCGCGCTTGAGGCATTGGCGGGAGGCGACGAGGTCGTACTTCGCCGCGCCGACGCGCTCTCAGACCGGTACGGGCGCATCGTCGCTTATGCCTATACCGAGCGCGATGACGACGAGTTGTTTGTGCAGGGCGAACTGATTGCTTCGGGCTTTGCCCGGGTCGGCAACCGGGTCGGCAGCAGGGCCTGCGCCGCCCAACTGCTTGATCGCGAAAGTGCCGCCCGCAAGGCTAAAGCCGGGCTCTGGGCCGACGCCTATTTTAACGTGCTCGACGCCGGGGCTCCGACGGATGTGCTGGCGCATCAGGGCCGCTTCGCGCTGGTCGAAGGCATGGTGGTCTCGGTGCGCGAAAGCGGTTCGATGATCTACCTGAATTTCGGCCGGAGGTGGTCGGAGGATTTCACCGTGACGATCCAAAAGCGCAACGAGCGCAATTTCACGGCGGCTGGCCTCGAGGTGAAGGAGCTCGCCGGCCGACGCTTGCGCGTAAGAGGCTTCATTGAGGCGCGCGGCGTCAGTGCGGGGAGCCCCTGGATCGCCGCCGAACATCCCGAGCAGATCGAGATTGCCGACCGCGATTAAACGAGGGCATCACTTTTGCAATTAACTCCGGGCAGCCGGACACAATGGATGGCGCTTCGCCTCGCTACCCGGCGCGCTGATAACGGTGCTTATCTTATAGCGCGGTTTTTGCGTCGCAATTCACAATTGCTTCGAACATTGTGCACGTAGCGCAGAATCCACGGCACGCGGTCAGAGTGCCACGCATCGCGGCGATGATCGACGGCCGTTGCCGCGTGCAAGAAAAAACGTCAATGATTCAAAAGCGTAGTTTTGTTTGTCGGAGGCGCGCTGTCCACGAAATATCTCAGCGCGAACAAACCAAACGACGCGCGTCGACCCGCGTGATTCTCCAGAATTTCAATTGCCGCGCGCCATAGACAAAAAAGCAAGGTTCGCGCGCTGCGGTTTTGCGACATTCGCAACGGCTCACTTCGAGCGAGGAAGCGCCGCAATGGCCGATAGATATTTCTCGTACTGCACGTTTTGCGCGCAGGTCCCATCCGGTAGGTTCCTGTCGGAGCCACGATGCATATGGATGGCTCAGCGAGGCGACAGCCAAAATTCCGCCCGTCGCCCGACATGGCTGCCGTCCGTCCATGGCGTCGGAAGCCACGGGACCAAGCTTGGCCTCTGAGCCATTCCATACTAGAATCTGGTTCGCGCTGAGACCCCCGTGGATGCGCTGGCGCGTTGGGCCGATTTGCGCCGGTCGAGGGTGAGGGGTGTCCGAACGTGCAAGCGGGTCGACGATCGATCTGGATTCCGAACGACGATCCGAGGACTTTACGGTTACGATCCTGAAGCGAATTGCACGTAATTTCGCGACGGCTAACCCCGTGGCGAAGGAACGCTCGGACCGATGTTTGTCGATATGGGGTGCGATCGAGAACGCGGCGGCCCGGTCGAAAAGGCCGCCGACCGCGGGCTAATCTGGGTGACGTGGTGAGACGGGGACGATTGGCAATCCCAAGCGCTCGGCTTGGTCAAAGGCTCCGCCATGCGGGCGTCGCGATGGCGGCGCTCGTGCTGGCGTCATGCACCGCGTCGCCGCCCGCCGCCACGCCGCAAACCTCGCTCACCGCGCCGGCTAAATCGGCCGACACGGGGGGCATGCCGCCCGCGGTGCTGCGCGAGCATCAGCGTATCCTTGCGGCTTATGGCGGCGTCTACAACGATCCGCGACTGCAGACCATGATCGAACAGACCGTCGAACGATTGGTCGCAGCATCGGAGAAGCCCGACCTGCATTACAAAGTCACCATGCTCAATTCGCAGTCGGTCAACGCTTTTGCCCTGCCGACCGGGCAGCTTTACGTAACGCGCGGCTTGATCGCGCTGGCAAGTGACGATTCCGAACTCGCTTCCGTGCTCGCGCACGAAATGGGACATGTGATCGCCCGGCACGCCGAGATCCGCGAGGAGCAGGCGCGGCAAGCCGACTTGGTCAGCCGTGTCGTCACCGATGTCGTAACGGATCCGGCGGCCGGCGCCCTGGCGCTCGCCAAATCGAAACTGGCGCTCGCCAGCTTCTCGCGCGCCCAGGAATTCGAGGCCGACGCGATCGGCGTCGGCATTGCGGCGCGCGCCGGCTACGATCCCTATGGCGCGGTGCGCTTCCTCACCGCGATGGAGCACAATTCCGAACTCAAGCCCGAGCAAACCGGCACCATAAACCCGAGTGCGCCGGACTTTCTGTCGTCCCATCCGGCGACGCCCGAGCGCATTACCCAGGCGCTCGCCAATGCCCGCCAATACCAAACGGCGGCTCCCGACAACAGCCAGAATTTCGCCGCGGCCAAAGCGACCTACCTCGGCGATCTCAATGGTATCGTTTATGGCGAGGACCCCAGCGAAGGCTTTGTGCGCGGCCGGCGCTTTTTGCATCCTAAACTCGGCTTCACCTTTACCGCGCCCGACGGTTTCACCCTCGACAATACCGCGCAGGCGGTACTGGGCATCAAGCGCGGCGGCGGCCAGGCGCTCCGCCTCGATGTCGTGCGGGTGCCGGCGGAGCAGACGTTGGCCGAGTATCTCACCTCCGGATGGATCGAGAGTATCGACCCGGCAACGGTCGAGGACATCACCATCAATGGCTTTCCCGGCGCCACCGCGGCGGCCAAAGGGGATCAATGGGATTTCCGGTTGTATGCGATCCGTTTCGGCAGCGACGTCTATCGCTTCATCTTTGCCGCCAAACACCGCACGGCCGACATCGACCGAGCGTTTCGCGAATCGATCGGCACCTTCCGCCGCATGAGCCTTGCCGAAATCGAGGACGCCAAGCCGCTTCGCCTCCAAGTGGTCACCGTCGCGCCGGGCGACACGGTGGACAAGCTGGCGAGCCGAATGGCGCTTGCCGATCATGCCGCCGAGCGCTTCCGTGTGCTCAATGGCCTTGAGCTCGGCGACCGGCTCAAGCCTGGCAGCACCGTCAAGATCGTAGTCGAGTAGGCATCATGGATGATCCAACCGAGGTCCGCTGGAGGCTCGATCGGTAGCGGACCGCAGTCGGAAAAGTCATGCGTTATCAAGGATTAAGCACGGTCCAGGTTCGCGATATTTCCGCTATTCTCTCACTGCCACAGATCCGCTATGATGCATAAAAGGCCGAAACGGCCAGGGGCGACCGGCCAGACGGCCGTTGGGGGGCTTACGCATGCGGATCGTCAGGCGGGCGGTGCCCGGTCTCGTGGCATTTTCAATCATATCCGTGGTCACCGCCGTGCTCTGGCTGGTCAAGCACGAAGCAGTGAGGCCGCAGCATCTCGTTTTTTTCTATTTGTTGCCGACCGCCGTGGTGGCCGTCTTCTACGGCAGCCGCGCAGCCATGCTCTGCGTTATCGCAGCGACGGCGTGCGCCGCCTTTTTTCTCTACGATCCGCTGTATAGTCTCTATGTGTCGAAGCCCGTGGAAATGGGCGAGCTGATTTGTTTCGCCGGCCTTGCCTTGATAGGAGCGAAATGCGCAGCCGATCTATTGCGGCCGGCGCTGAATCTTTCCCGGCAGAATGCCGCATCCAAAGACTAGAATTTACGAGATTTATTTGCACCGAGCGCGTCGTTGGGCGCGATCGATCAGAATTGTGACGCGAGCTGATCGAGTCCCATGACGTGAACGATGCTGCGGACCTCTTCCTTTTGCTCGGCGTCAAAGCTCATAATGAGTGGAACGGCCGCGGATTTAAGGTCTTGGACCGCGTTGGGATCGGCGGCGGCCGTATCCGTGGCGCCTGCAGGAGCGCCCTGCCCGCGCGCCTGTTGCACACGCGTATAGGCGATGTTGCGCAATGCGGCTTCGACCGCCGGCCACATCTGCTCTTGATCAGGCGTCAGATTAAGCCGCTCTTTGATGCTTGCGATCTGCGCGTCGTTGAGCATGTAGCCCGGCCGGTTGACGATGACGCGGCGCCGGGCGGCACGCGCGACCGCTTTGATTTCGTTTGCCGGCGGCGCGGTGACCGGTCGCGGTGACGGTTGCACGCGTAGGCTCGCTGTGTGCGCGGGTGAGGTACCGACTGCTTCTACCGCTGCCGCCTGCGTCGCCGCTTGTGGCGTGGCTCGCATATCGGCTTGCGGCAGATTTGGCGGCGGCAAACTTGTTTCGGGGACCATGGGCTCCGGGTTCAGCAGCGCGAACTGGGCGTCGCCCATCGTCCCGCCCCACGCGGCCCCTGCACCGGACGAGGTTGAGGGAATGTCGAAGCTTTCCGGATAGCGTAGCGCAACGGTTTCGGCCGCCGAGAGTTCCGTGCTCCGCAAGACGGCAATGTGCCAGCCGCCGAGTAGGTATCCGATGCCGCCGGCGAGCAAGATTGGCAGCACGCGTCTACCTTTGAGCGTTGTCTTCCGCCACATGCCCGCCGCCCCTCGTGCCTAAACGCTACGCGACCTAACTCCTTTCAAATGACGCTTAATTTATGACTAACCATTGGTGTTTTGCCGGCAACATAACGACCCGCGACGACGCGACGAAAAAAGGCCCGGCATCGCTGCCGGGCCTTTCTCACTTTACGATGAATTAAATCGGATTACGCCGCCTCTTCCTCGACGACGGCTTCTTCTTCCGCCTCGGGTTTGGGACCACGACGCGGTCCCTTGGCAAGCGCAGCCTCAATCTCTTTGACTGCTTCGGTCTCGGTGATGCGCTGCACGGCGGCGACCTCTCGCGACAGCCGGTCAAGCGCGGCCTCGTAGAGCTGACGCTCCGAATAGGACTGCTCCGGTTGCGTATCGGACCGATAGAGATCGCGTACGACCTCGGCGATGGCGACGATGTCGCCGGAATTGATCTTGGCCTCGTATTCCTGAGCGCGCCGCGACCACATCGTACGCTTAATCCGCGCCCGGCCTTTGAGCGTCTCGAGCGCCCGTTTGACCATTGGCGTCTCGGCAAGCTTGCGCATGCCGACTGAAGCCACCTTCGAGGTCGGCACCCGCAGGGTCATCTTGTCCTTGACGAAATTGATGACAAACAGCTCAAGCCGCGCGCCGGCGACCTCCTGTTCCTCAATCGCTATGATCTGACCCACGCCGTGAGCCGGATAGACGATGAATTCCTGCGTCTTGAAGCCTTGTCGTTGGGTAGTCTTCTTCGCATTCATTCCCAAAGTACTTGCTCCTTCCGCCTCCGGCTTGCGCCGATGCGCGGGCTTCGCCACGGTGACCCGGCTGCGGGTCGTTGCTCGCGTGGACTGTGATGGCCTCCGGCTCGCGCGGGAGGAGGTTTTTGCTGTCTTCCGGCTCATGCCGGCCGCACTTTTCTTTGAACGACGACGAGTTTTCTCTGCCACTGCTCTCGCGTGCAAAATCACGCCTCTTTTGACGGTTCCTCGATACCCCTCCGAAAAAATATGCTCCCGGAGGGGAGCAGCGTTTCGGGGGTGTTCTTCATTATGAAATGCTCTTATAACACATTTTCGGCCAAAATCAAAGCCTTATGGCGCTGCGAAAGAGTCGCAGCAGGCCTTCGCCGGGCGAATTCCTTAACAATGGTTAATGTTTACAAGCGGTAATTGTTCCGGCACCGGGAAACTCGACTGCGTCTCAGTCGCCGCTGCCCGGCTTTGCCGAAAAGTGCTCCTCGAACTTATTGGCGACGCCTTCCCATTCCTTGGCATCCGGCGGCGGCGTCTTCTTGGCGGTGATATTGGGCCATGATTTGGCGTATTCGGCATTGATCGTGAGCCACTTTTCGACGCCGGGCTCGGTATCGGGCTTGATCGCCTCGACCGGGCATTCCGGCTCACAGACGCCGCAATCGATGCATTCATCCGGATGGATGACCAGCATGTTCTCGCCCTCGTAAAAGCAATCCACGGGGCAGACTTCGACGCAGTCCATGTATTTGCATTTGATGCAATTGTCGTTGACGATATAGGTCATCTGGAGACTCTGAATGGCCTTTTTTGGAGCCTTGCTCCTATCTCATGGGGTAGGTGCACGCAAGAAGGGTGCATTCCAGCCTGCGGAAGTCCTTCCCGTTCGCGTCGCAGCGGCTTATCCGATGGCTTCATATAGCGCCGCGGCGATCCCGGCGGGACCCCGGCGCTCGACAAATCCTTTGACCTTCAGCACCCGAACGCCGCGGTCGAGGGCGACCGTAATAACGTCGCCGCTTCGCACCACGCACCCCGGTGCATCGACACGCGCGCCATTGACCCGGACATAGCCGGCACCGGCGAGCGCTGCGGCGGCTTGACGCGTGCGCACCACGCGGGCGTGCCATAGCCACCGGTCGACGCGCTGGCGATCAAGCGCAGCCGGCACTCAGCCGCGCTCCTTGGCGATGGCTTCGAGCTGCGCTTTCAGCGCCGCAAGTTTGGCGAAGGGTGAATTCGGATCGGCCGGTTTCTCGCGGCGCTCGAACCGTGCGGGGCGAGCCGGCGGCCGCTCGCGCTGCGGACGCTCGGGGCGGTGCTCGCTGGCGCGATGTTCACCACCATGGCGGCGACGGTGGCGCGAATGACGCCCTTCCTGGGGCGGCGGCGCACCGGCGTTTTGTGGCTGTTCGGCCGGCGGCGAAGCCGTGGCCTCGGCAGATGGAGCACCCGCCACAACGACTTCCGTGCTCTGCGGCGGCACAGCCGCCCTAACCCTATCCCTGCGCGTTTCCTTGCCGGGTTCGCGGCGGCCGGGACGCGGCCTGTGACGGCCTTCGGGGCGGCCGGGCCGCCACACCTCGATCAGAATTGGTTCCGTGGCGGCAGGTAGCTGCCCCGCTTCCAAGGGCGCTTCGGCTCCGCCGGGCTCGTTTGAAGGGAGGGAGATTTCCGGCTCGGTTACTGCGATGGCTGTAATCGTGTCCGGGGCAGCCTGCAGGATGGCATCGCGCCCGGATCCCAGGTTGGGTTGCTCGCCTGGCTCAAGTTCATGGCTCGTTTTTTCGCCATTTTGATCGGCACCGGCCAGGCCTTCCGCGGCGGGCGCCGGTTCCGCCAACGCGATTTCGGCCGCAGTCCGATCGACAATTTCCGCCGCCTCCGCCGCAACTGCCGCGACGGGCTCAGTCGTCCCTTCTTCAGCTGCCGCCGCCAAGGCAATCTCAGACGCCGGGAGATCGGTCGGCGTTTCAGACGATGATGGTTCGGGCGGCTTCGGCCGACGCTCCATGCGATAGCCGAGCGACCGCAGGATCGAGGCAAAATCCTCCCCCGAAGCGCCGGTCAATGACGTCATGGTGTTGACGACCGTAAAGCCGCCGCCGGCAATGGCGCCGGGCGGCCTCGGCCCAGCCGCGCCTTCACGCCACGTCAAGGCGGGCCGGATCAAATCCGCAAGCCGCTCCAGAATGTCGACGCGGACGGCGCGCTCACCGCAGACCCGGTAGCCGGCCGTCCGATAGAGGGCGGCATCGATGTCACGCTCCAGTGGGATCGAGGTGCGGCCAGAGCCGGCGAGATGCAACAAGTCATCGAGACCCTTGGCTTGCGGCTCGGCAAGAGCCTGAGCGGCGCTCTGGGCATGGCTCAAAGCCCAAAGTTGCGCGGCGAGCCGGCGCGGCGCCGGCTTTAGCAGCGCAGGCAGGTAAATGTGGTAGGCGCCAAATCGGACGCCGTATTTGCGCAACGATGCCCGAGCTGGCTGATCAAGGCCCTTCACTTCCTCGGCAACGCGTTGGCGGTCGAGCACGCCGA
Organism: Xanthobacteraceae bacterium; assembly: GCA_049519075.1. Lineage (GTDB taxonomy): Bacteria > Pseudomonadota > Alphaproteobacteria > Rhizobiales > Xanthobacteraceae > BOG-931. Next base: position 15,825 of record JBEKRD010000007.1, read on the forward strand.
GCGCCTCGATCAATTGGAACGCGACGCCGCGCGCGATGCCGGTCACGTCGGCGGCCGCCGCCAGCTCGGACAAGGGTCCGAGCAGTTTTTCGATATGCGATTTGACGAAGCGATCGAGTCGCGCCTCGACGGCGTCGCGCGGCGCGCCGTTCAGCTGCTCGTCGGCGATGATCCGCACGCGCGGGCGCAAAACCTCCTCGCCGGCATAAAGTTTGCCGACCGCGGCTCCGGTCCAACGCAGCGTGCCGTCGGCCGCCAGCACGAATTGCTCATCGGGCGCCTCCGCGAGCCGCGTGGCGCGCGATGCGATTTCGCCGGCGAGCGCCTTCTGCGCGGCGTTCTGGAGAGCCTTGGCGTCGGAGCCGCCCGCCGACGCATCCGCCAGAAAAACAAAGCCATCAAGCCGACCGATAAGATGACCCTCGACCACGACCTCGCCGGTCTTATTGAACGCCGGTTCGAACGTCGCGTTCTCGCGCAACCGTCGCATCAGGACGCTGGTGCGTCGGTCGACGAAACGCTCGGTCAGCCGCTCATGCAAGGCGTCCGAAAGCCGGTCCTCGACGCCGCGGGCCTCACCTTGCCAGTGTTCGGGATCGGCCAGCCAATCCGGGCGGTTGGCGGCAAAGGTCCAGGTCCGGATATGCGCGATCCGGGTGGACAGAGTATCGATGTCACCGTCGACACGATCGGCGAGCCCGATCTGGCGGCCAAACCAGTCGGTCGGAATCCGGCCTTCGCGCTGTAAATAGCCGAATAGCGTGACCACCAGTTCAGCATGGTTGGCCGGCGCGATCTTGCGGTAGTCGGGCAATTGGCAGACGTCCCACAGCCGCTCGACATCGGCAGCGGTCCCGATCAAGTTTCGTACCGCGTCGTCGCGCGCCGCATGATCGAGCACCAGGATATCTTCGGCGACCGGCGCACGCCCGAGCGCGCTCTCGGTCGGCGCAGTGGCGAGCGCCGCCTGCAGGGCACCTACCGAGGAAAAATCGAGCTCGGAGTTGCGCCATTGCACCATTTTCACCGGTTCGAAGGTATGCGACTCGAGCGCCTGGACGAGTTCGGGTTCGAACGGCGGACAGCGCCCGCTGGTGCCGAACGTACCGTCGCGTGTGGCGCGCCCGGCGCGGCCCGCAATCTGGGCGAGTTCGGCGGGGCCGAGTTTGCGGAACTGATAACCGTCGAACTTGCGGTCGGAGGCAAAGGCAATGTGATCGACATCGAGATTGAGCCCCATACCGATAGCGTCGGTCGCCACCAGGTATTCGACCTGGCCCGACTGATAGAGTTCGACCTGGGCATTGCGCGTACGCGGCGACAAAGCGCCGAGCACCACTGCAGCGCCGCCGCGTTGGCGACGGATCAATTCCGCAATAGCGTAAACCTCGTCGGCTGAAAACGCGACAATGGCAGAGCGGCGCGGCAAACGCGTCAGCTTCTTCTCGCCGGCAAACGTCAGTTGCGACAGTCGCGGCCGGCTGACGATGCTGGCGCCCGGCAGCAGCCGTTCGACGATCGGCCGCATGGTCGCGGCGCCGAGCACCAGTGTTTCCTCGCGGCCGCGCCGGTGCAGCATGCGGTCGGTGAAGACATGGCCGCGTTCGAAGTCCGCGGCCATCTGAATTTCGTCGATGGCAAGGAAGGCGACATCGAGGTCGCGCGGCATCGCCTCGACGGTGGCAACCCAGAAACGCGGGTTCGGCGGTTTGATTTTTTCCTCGCCGGTGACGAGTGCCACAGCTTCGGCGCCAACCCGCTCGACAGCGCGGTTATAGACCTCGCGCGCGAGCAGCCGCAGCGGCAGTCCGATCAGACCAGAGGAGTGCGCCAGCATTCGCTCGATGGCGAGGTGGGTTTTCCCGGTATTGGTCGGACCGAGGACGGCGGTAACGCCGGCACCACGGGCACGCAAATCACGGTTGGCAGGCGGCGAGAAGGAAATCGGCATCACAAACCCGGCATTGAGGCAGCATTGGCGGAATTGGCACAGCGCTTCTGTATCACAATGTGACGCTGGAAGGGTCTGCGCTTAACATGTGGAACGAGTCTGGAACGAATCGCGGCCGAATCGGCGACTCTGCGCCTGTTCGAGTTCGTTCACTGCGACATATAGGACCTTCCGGGTTGCTGAACACCACATCGGGTGGAATCGCGGATTCCTGATGGCCGTCGTTGCGCCCAAGCGTTAACGCGCCGTACGATCACGATTCTACGGCGAGTCAAGGCCCAGCGTCCTGTGGATAACGGGGAAAGCCCGGTGTGGTTGCGACCCTCGCAGGGCCGGGGGCGAGCGTTATTGCGTTTTTGCAATTGGATGCGACGACGGCATGACCGACACGAATTCCGTCGCCTGCAATACTCCGACGCCGAGGGGCGTCGGCAATGAGAAGCGAAACGGCACTAACACCCGGGTGCCGGAGATCGGCGCCAGCCAAACTTCGGCGTCGCGCAGTTCGACAAGATATTTTATCGCCGGACGGTCCGGCACATAACCGGAAATTGGCGTGAAATAGACCGCACAGACAACCGCTGGACCGGCATAACCGCGATCCGCCTTGACCGTCTCCATTCGTTTGAATTCGCTGTGCAGGTCGTAGCGCACGCGACCGTCGAACACACCGACCTTGCGGTTGCAGGACTCCGGCGCGACCGGATCGCCGTTGCCCGCGACCCGATTGAGCATCGAGGTCATCGGGTCAAGTACGCCGCGGCGATCCGCTTCCGTCACCGGAATTCGATCGGGAATCGGCGGCAACGGTGGCTCGACTGCGTAATCCGTCACATTGCCGCCGACGAGTGCAATGCGCACATCGTCGACTCTCTTGTCATAAACAATCGTCGCCCCGTAACTCGTCGGCATCGGCTGGCCGGCACTGACGGAGCCATGCGCGGCGCCGGTGCCGTGAGCTCCGGTGAAAAACCGCAAAACGCCGGTCGTGGTCCCACTTGCTGCGGCGGTATATTGGTCGTCGGAGAAATCGATGCTCCAGTTACCACGGCCAATTGGGATGCCGGCAATGCTGGCGGTGTATTCAGCCTCAAGCCGGCCTTGGCTGGCCCCCTGGCTGGATGTTTGGCTCGGGGCTGAGCCGGACGTCGGGCTCGATGTTTGCGCGGCTGCCTGGTGAGTGGCGTCCCCCGCCATGGCCACCGCGGCCGGGATCGCGGCGACGAAAACCGCCGTGGCAAAGGCGGCAACGCCGACACGACGGGCAACTGGCTTCGGCGACATGAAGACGGACAATGGTTTTCCTCAAATCGCGGAGGGGGAACCGGTGTTATTGTGTTGTCGGAGAATGCGTCGTTTGTGTGGTTTGGGGCGGCCATCTGCGTCCTGCACCGCCCCGCCAGGGGCACCGAGAGCGCGCGGCGGCTTGACGCTTGGGAGGGCCGCTACTATAGGTCCGCGCGAACTCCCTTTATCGTCGGAGAGGCGCCGCTCGACGTGCAGGGATGACGCGGCATTTCGGCGACATTTTGAATAAGGAATTCGAGCCATGGCATGGCGTTGCGAACTGACCGGCAAGATGCGCCAAATCGGCAACCGGGTCAGCCATTCCAACCGCAAGACCAAGCGGCGGTTTCTGCCCAATCTGCTCAATGTCACGCTGTTGTCGGATGCGCTCGGCCGTTCGGTTAGGCTGCGGATCTCCGCCAATGCGTTGAAGTCTGTCGATCATCGCGGCGGGTTCGACGCATTCCTTTTGAAAGCCAAGGACACGGAACTGTCGCCGCGCGTCCTCGAGCTCAAGCGCCAAGTCGTCAAGAAGCGCCAAGCAGCGGCATAGCTGCTGGCCGCGCCGCAACCCTCTAGGCGTTGAGCCGCCGCCGCACCGGACGCGCCGGCTGTTCGGCCGGGGTTTCCGCGAACAGTTCGGCCAGTTTTTCCGTCATCACGCCGCCGAGTTCCTCGGCGTCGACGATAGTGACCGCGCGCCGGTAATAGCGCGTCACATCGTGGCCGATGCCGATGGCGATCAATTCCACCGGCGAGCGGGTTTCGATGTCCTCGATCACCCAGCGCAGGTGCCGTTCGAGATAATTGCCGGGATTGACCGAGAGGGTCGAATCGTCGACCGGCGCGCCGTCGGAAATCATCATGAGAATCTTGCGCGATTCCGGCCGCGCGAGAAGCCGCCGGTGCGCCCAGTCGAGCGCCTCGCCGTCGATGTTCTCCTTGAGGAGACCCTCGCGCATCATCAAGCCGAGATTCTTGCGCGCCCGCCGCCATGGCGCGTCGGCCGCTTTGTAGATGATGTGGCGCAGGTCGTTCAGCCGCCCTGGATTGGCCGGCTTGCCCTGGGCGAGCCAAGATTCGCGCGACTGGCCGCCCTTCCAGGCCCGCGTGGTGAAGCCGAGGATTTCCACTTTGACGCCGCAACGCTCCAGCGTACGCGCCAGGATATCGGCGCAGGTGGCGGCCACGGTGATAGGCCGGCCCCGCATCGAGCCGGAATTGTCGAGCAAAAGCGTCACCACGGTATCGCGAAAATCGGTGTCTTTTTCGCGCTTGAACGACAGCGGGTGCATCGGATCGACTATGACGCGCGACAGCCGCGCCGGATCGAGCAGACCTTCTTCAAGATCGAACTCCCAGGCGCGGTTTTGCTGCGCCAGCAACTGCCGCTGCAGCCGGTTGGCAAGCCGCGCAACCACGCCCTGCAGATGCGAAAGCTGCTTGTCGAGATAGCCGCGCAACCGATCGAGTTCTTCCGGCTCGCACAAATCTTCGGCGCCTACCGTCTCGTCGAATTTAGCGGTGAACGGCCTATAATCCGGTCCGCGCGGCTCATTGCGCTGGTTTCGCGGCCGCCACGGTTCGGCGGCGGTTTCCGAATCGCCCATCTCGGCGTCGTCGGCCATTTCAGCAGCCGGCGCATCGACCGCCTCCGAGGCGCTGTCGGGTAATTCGTCGGCCGAAGCATCGGCCTCGCTGCTCATCTTGTCGCTCTCGGCGGAATCGGACGCCTCGCCGTCTTCGCCCGATTCGTCTTTCTGGTTCTGCTCTTCGCCCTCTTCGCCCTCATCCTCGTCGGAATCGCTGGAACGCTCCTCGCCCATATCGAGGCTATCGAGCAGATCGTGCACGACGTCGCCGAACCGCCGCTGGTCGTCGAGTACGCGCTCGAGACGATCGAGATTGCGGCCGGCGCGCTCCTCGATCAGCGGCCGCCACAGATCGACGAGCTTCTTCGCGGTGGCTGGCGGCGTCTCGCCGGTCAGCCGCTCGCGCACTATCATCGCCAGCGCATCCTCGATCGGCGCGTCGGCGCGGTCGGTGATGTCGTCGAACTTGCCGCGGTGGAATCGGTCGTCGAGCATGGCGGCAAGATTTTTCGCCACCCCGCCCATGCGGCGCGCGCCGATCGCCTCGACCCGGGCCTGCTCAACCGCCTCGAACACCGCGCGCGCCTGCTGACCGCCCGGCGCGAGCTTGCGGTGCACCGCAGGATCGTGACAGGCGAGCCGCAGCGCGATCGAATCGGCATGGCCGCGCACGATCGCGGCCTCCCGCTCGTTGAGCCGGCGCGGCGGCTCCGGCAGGCGCGCCTTGCCGCCGCCAAGACCAGGACGCTCGGACGCAAAGCTGACCTCGAGATCGCCCTTGCCGGCGATGGCGCGCAGACAGACGCTGACGGCGCGCTTGAATGGCTCGGTCGGCGCTTCCTTGCCGGCACTTTTCGGTTTGATATTCGAACTCATTGCGGCGAAGCCTTGCTCACCGGCGGCGTAGTCGTCCTCAACTCAACGCCACGTTCACCGAGGATTCCGGCAACTCCTGGCCGAAGCAGCGCTGATAGAACTCCGCGACCAGCGGCCGCTCCAACTCGTCGCATTTGTTGACGAAAGTGAGTCGGAAAGCGAAGCCGACATCGTTGAAGATTTCGGAATTCTCTGCCCAGATGATCACCGTACGCGGGCTCATCACCGTCGAAATATCGCCATTCATGAAAGCATTACGCGTCAGATCGGCGACCCGCACCATCTTTGAAACGATGTCACGGCCTTCGGCGGTCTGAAAATGTTTCGCCTTGGCGAGCACGATCTCGACCTCGTTGTCGTGCGGCAGATAATTGAGCGTGGTGACGATCGACCAGCGGTCCATCTGGCCCTGATTGATCTGTTGCGTGCCGTGATAGAGCCCGGAGGTGTCGCCAAGGCCGACAGTATTGGCGGTCGCAAACAACCGGAATGCCGGATGCGGCTTGATCACCTTGTTCTGGTCGAGAAGCGTCAGCCGGCCGGACGATTCCAGCACGCGCTGGATCACGAACATCACATCGGGGCGCCCGGCGTCGTATTCGTCGAAGCACAGCGCCACGTTGTTCTGCAGCGCCCAGGGCAAAATGCCGTCGCGGAACTCGGTGACCTGCATGCCTTCGCGGATGACGATGGCGTCCTTGCCGATCAGATCGACCCGGCTGATATGGCTGTCGAGATTAACTCGCACGCACGGCCAATTCAGCCGTGCCGCCACCTGCTCGATATGGGTCGATTTTCCCGTGCCGTGATACCCGGTCACGATGACGCGGCGATTTCTGGCGAAACCGGCGAGGATGGCAAGCGTGGTCGGCCGGTCGAACCGATAGTCCGGATCGGTGTCCGGCACGTGTTCGTCCGGCTCCGAATAGGCTGGAACCTCAAGATCGCTATCGATCCCGAACAATTGGCGGATCGAGACCTTCATATCCGGCAAGCCGGAACCATTCTCAGTTGCGAGGGTCATTGCTCCTCCGTGACCTCGGCTAGAAACTCAACCATTCCGAGGCGCGAATCGGCTGTCACCGGCGGTCGGATATGCGCTACATCTAGCAGAAAGGTGCAATGCAGCGAAAGCCACCCTGAAGGCTCAGCAGAACCCCGCCGACTTCAGGTAATTATAGGCGGCGATGATCTCGCGCAGCTGGGCTTCCGAGCCGCGGTCACCACCATTGGCGTCGGGATGGTGCCGTTTCACCAATATCTTGAACTTAGTCTTGATATCGGCGCGCTTGGCATCGCCTTCAAGACCCAGGACCTCCAGCGCCCGGCGCTGCGCATTGAAAATCTTGCGTGACTCTGGCGCGGTCCGCGCATGGCCGGCATGCTGGTCGCCGGCCTCGCCAAACAGCGAGAACGGATCATCGGCGGAGCCGTCCGCGCCGGGGAAGTGCTTGCCGGCGCGCTTGGCGGCCCGTTTGCCACCGATCGAGCCCATTTTCCAGGTTGGACGGTGCCCGGTCAGGGCATCCTTTTGGTATTGCGCGACGGCGTCGTCGCTCATGCCGGCAAAGAAATTATACGAATTATTGTATTCGCGCACGTGGTCGAGGCAAAACTGCCAATATTCGCTGGCGCGCAGCCGGCCCTTCGGCGCGCGGTGGGTTGCCGGCGCGTCACAGCGCGGCCACTGACAGGGTGGCAGTTCGGCGCGCAGGCGACGGTCTTTGTCGGGCTTGACCCGGATCCGGTCAAACATCGGCGAATTGGTTTTCATCGGCACGACTATGCGGGTGGGTCGATGGCAGCTTCAAGACTTGACAGAATCAAAACACAGGGCGCGGACATTGACGTTAACGCTTCGCTCCCGCTAAGCCAGCGCGCGAGAGGATGCGAACGATGGGAATGCGGGACATCATCACGACAAAGCTGATTGCGGCCTTCGGGCCGGACAGTCTGCATGTCGAAGATGAATCCCATTTACATGAGGGGCACGCCGGACACCGGCACGGCGGCGAGAGCCACTACCGACTGTATATCGTGTCGGAAGCCTTCCGTGGGAAGAGCCGGCTCGAACGCCATCGCATGATCAACGCAGCGTTGTCGCGGGAGCTTTCCGGCGGCGTGCACGCACTCGCCATCCACGCGCAGGCGCCGGGGGAGAGCGCGTAGCCCGGATTCGACGACCCATCTGGCCACGACGAACCTAAAGTCGGCCGCAGCCTTCCTAGTCGGATTTGATGTCGTTCTCCTTTACCACGGGGCCCCACAGCGCCATCTGCTCGGCGAGAAATTTTGCCTCTGCCTGCGCATCGCCAAGAAGCAGCGTGACCTGAAGACTATCGGTGAGCAGTCTATTCACCCCCGGATCGCGCAAGCTGTCGCCGAGAGCCGCGGCAAAGCGTTCGATGATCGGCTTCGGCGTACCGGCCGGCGCAAAGACACCCCACCATGCGTAGGATTCGAAATCGGCAAAGCCGTCCTCGATCGCGGTAGGCACCGTGGCCAGGCCGGGGATCCGAATCTGACCGGTCTGCAGCAGCGGAACGATACTCTTTGCAGCGACCTGAGGCATGACCAGCGCGGCACTGCCGATGATCAAATCGACATGACCGGCAATGGCATCATTCATCGCCGGGCCGCCGCCGCGATAGGGAACGTGCACGAGCTTGCAACCGGCGCGCTCGGTCAACAGCGTCATCGTCAGATGGCCGACGCTGCCGCTCCCAATCGTGGCGTAAGTAATCGTGTCCGGCTTCGCCTTGGCGGCAGCGACCACGTCGGCGAATGACTTGAAAGGCCGCGACGGGTGCGTCGCGAGTACATTCGGCGCGGTGCCGATCAGCATCACAGGATCAAGATCTTTAACGGTATCGAAGTTCAGATCGAGCAGAAACGGGTTCACCGCGTGGGAGTCGAACACGAACAGCCAAGTGTTGCCGTCAGGCGGCGATTTTGCCACCAGACTGGTGCCGAGGCTGCCGGACGAACCCGGCCGATTTTCGATGACAATGGAGGCGCCGAGCTTCTGCTGCAGTCCCGGCTGCGCCATGCGCGCGATCGGATCGACGGAGCCACCGGGCGGAAAGGGCACGATGATCTTGATGATGCCGGATGGCCAGGTATCGGCCAGCGCCCGGTCCGCAATCGGCGCGGCAAGCGGAGCGCCGATGGCGCCAAGAACCAGCGATCGTCGTGTGAACCTCATGGATGTTTCCCTCAAGGGTTTTATGACCGATTTTGCGGCGCCGCGCCGTTCAGCTCGCCGGGGGCGCCACCGGCGCGGTTTGGCCGGAGCGTTTGAGCGCGTCGGCGACAAAGCCGTTCGCTTTCATTTCCTCGACAAAGCTGCGCAGATAGGCGGCGCCTGCCAGGCGTCCCTTCGGCGTAGCGATTGCCTGCCGGATCTCTTCGTAACGGCCGGGCATCACCCGCACATCCGCGTGGTCTTTTGCGTAGGCGTCGAGCGGCTCCCGCACGCCGGCGGCGGCGTCGAGTTTATCGTTGACGAACGGCTCGATGCCTCCTGCCGCGCCGCCCTTGGGGTTACGCACCAGCGTGGCGAATTTCAAAGTACGCGTCAGATAGAGATCGTAAACCGAGCCGAGGCCGACTCCGATTTTCATCCCCGGCTTGTCGACGTCTTCCACATTCCGCAGCGGCGAATCCTTCCACACCAGATAGGTGCCCTCGATGAGGAGATAGGGCGCGGTGAAATCTATCTCCGCGGCTCGCACCGGCTCGATGGCGATAAACCCGATATCCCAGGCGTTCTTGGTGGCGCCGTCGGCGACCTGTCCCGCAGCCGGATAGATGACGAACTCCACCGGTACGCCGAGCCGCTTGGCGAGCGCGGAAGCGAGCTCGGGCGTAACGCCTCGGGGCTCGCCGTTCGGCCCCTTCTGCGCCAGCACGCCGTTACCGAAATTGATCGCGGCGCGCAGCTTGCCGGTGGGCGCGAGATCCTTCAGCGCCTGCGGCGATGGCGCCGATTGGGCGAACACCGGAAAACAACTGGCGAGCAGGAGAATGAAGGCGGTAAGAAGTTTGGCCATGATGATTCCCGGCATGAAAGGCGGACACAACCCGGTACTGTATAGTGCAAAGTCCGCCAGCTAAATAGCATCGCAGCCACTGCGCCGGCGTGCCGGCAAACGGAGTAACAGCATGAGAATCGACGGCGCCTGCACCTGCGGTGCGATCAAAATCGAAGGCGAGGCGGACCCCGAGAAGACTCAGATCTGCCACTGCACCGATTGCCAGACCGGCACGGCGTCCGCGTTTCGCGTCTCGGTTCCCGTTGCCGGCGCCACATTCAAGATGACCGGCGAGCCGACGCTCTACCTGAAGACCACCGCCGAGAGCGGCACGCCGCGCGTGCAGGCCTTTTGCCCGAAATGCGGCTCGCCGATCTATTCGACGACGGAGGGGGAAGGCGTGAGGCCGTCATACACGGTACGGGTCGGCATTTTGCGTCAACGCGATCAATTTATTCCGCGGGGCCAGGCTTGGTTCCGCTCGGCACGGCCATGGGTCACGGACATTGGCGCAATTCCGACGTTCGAAAAACAATCGAGCAATTGATACGCCAAGCCTTACGTTCGCAAGCCTAGGGTTTGCGCCCCGTCGCCGCATCCGCGACTTGCAACCGCGCGTTTGCGTCGACCTCGCCAAGCAAGCTCCTCAAATCGAGCCCTCGGGTGAACATCGCAAGCTTGCCGTCCGTCGTGCGCGGCCAGTCTTCCTGGGGGCGATCCCAATACAGCTCGACGCCGTTGCCGTCGGGGTCGCTCAAATAAAGCGCTTCGCTGACGCCGTGGTCGGAGGCGCCATCGAGCGGGATGTCGGCCGCGATCAGCCGGTGCAACGCGTCGGCAAGCGCCGAGCGCGTCGGATAGAGCACCGCGAGATGATAAAGGCCGGTGGTGCCCGGCGGCGGCGGCGAGCCGCCGCGGCTCTCCCACGTGTTGAGCCCGATATGATGATGATAGCCACCGGCCGAAATGAAGGCCGCCTGGTCCCCCAGGCGCTGCATCAATTCGAAACCGAGCACGCCGCAGTAAAAGACGAGCGCGCGGTCGAGGTCGGCGACTTTCAGATGCACGTGGCCGAGGCGGACGCCAGGATTGATCGGGACTGTTGACATCGCGGTTTGTCTTTTCAACTCGCTTTGGCCGTGACCTTGCGCGCCAGCGGCGCGATCCGCAAAGCGGTGATGCGATTGCGCGTCTTGCGCAAAACCTGGAAACGAAAGCCGTGAAAGGTGAAACTCTGTCCCGGCTCCGGGATCGAGCGCGCTTCGTGGATGACGACGCCGGCGATGGTGGTCGCTTCGGAATCGGGGATGTTCCAATCCATCGCTCGATTGAGGTCGCGCACCGGCACCGCGCCATCGACATTGACCGAGCCGTCCGGCAACACGCGCACGCCGGGGACCGCGATGTCGTGCTCGTCGCTGATGTCGCCGACGATTTCCTCGACAATGTCTTCCAGCGTTACCAAGCCTTCAAGCTCGCCGTATTCGTCGACGACGAGCGCGAACGGCGTCTTGCGGTGGCGAAACGCCTTGAGCTGTTCGTAGAGCGGGGTGGTGTCCGGCACGAACCATGGCGGCTTCGCCAGCGCCGCGATGTCGATCTTGGCGGCATCGTCGCCCGCGGCGTGCACGGCGCGCCAGACTTCCTGGGCATGCAGCACGCCAATGACGTTATCGGGCGAGCCGCGCCACAGCGGGATGCGCGTCCTGCCGGCGGCAAGGACAGCATCGATCAGTTCGCGTGGCGGCTCGTCAGCATCGAGCATCACCATCTTGGTACGATGGACCATCACGTCGTAGACCGCGAGATCGCGCAGATCGAGCAAGCCGCCCATCATGTCGCGGTCGAGCTTTTCCACGACGCCGGCGCGATGCATCAAATCGACCGTGCCGCGCAACTCGTCGCGCGGCGAGAGAATCGACTGGATTTTGCCCACCGGCATGCCGACGCCGCCGAGGATGATGCGCACCAGCCATTCTACGGCGCGCAGGAATGGCGAGAACCAGCGCACCGTGCGGTCAACCGGCTGCGCCACCAAAAGCGCGATGCGATCGGGCGCGTTGAAAGCGGCAGTCTTCGGCAGCACTTCGGCGAGAATGAAGATCAGCAAGGTCATGACGAAGGCGGCATAGATCTCGCCGGCTTGGCCGAACAGGGCCAGCAACAGGCCGGTCGCCAAAGTGGACGCCGCAATATTGGTGAAATTGTTGGCGAACAGGATTGCGCCGAGCAGCCGCTCGCGCGTCGCCATCAGCCGGTTGACGATACCGGCATCGCGATTACCCTGCTTTTCCAGCCGATTCATCGCCGCGCGCGACGACGCCGTCAGCGCCGTCTCGCTCGCCGAGAAGAACGCCGAAATGAGCAGACAAATTGCGACCGCAACGACGGTCAACCAATCTATGGCAGTCATCGCTCTGCAAGCTTCTCGCTGAGAAACGCACGCACCGCGCCCGGATCGACACCCGCCTCAATGAAGGCCGAGCCGATGTCACGCACAAGGATGAATGTAAGCATCCCGCGTTTGACTTTCTTGTCTTGCGCAATCAGCTCCATCAACCGTTCGACGCCAGGCAGCGGCCCGGGAATGTCGTTTAGCGTCGTCGGCAGGCCGACATCGGCCAAATGACGCGTGGCGCGCTCGGCAGTGGCGGCCGGCAACAAGCCTTGGCGCGCCGAGAAGGCAAAGGCGAGCGCGATGCCGGCGGCGACGGCCTCGCCGTGTAGCAGCCGGTCGGAGAAGCCGCAGGCCGCCTCAAGCGCATGACCAAAAGTGTGGCCGAGATTGAGCAGCGCGCGTTCGCCGGTCTCGCGCTCGTCACGCGCGACAATGCCAGCCTTGCCGCGGCAGGCAATGGCGATGGCATGCTCGCGCGCATAACTCGCGGACGACGTGCCGCCGGCGAAGACGTCGCGCCAATTGGCTTCGAGCCAAGCAAAAAAGCCGGCATCGCCGAGCAGGCCGAATTTGGCGAGTTCGGCGTAGCCGGCGCGGAACTCGCGCGGCGGCAGCGTGTCGAGCGTCGCAGTATCGGCCAGCACCAGGATCGGCTGATGGAAAGCGCCAATCAGGTTCTTGCCATGGGCGGAATCGATTGCGGTCTTGCCTCCGACAGACGAATCGACCTGTGCCAAGAGCGTGGTCGGCACCTGGACGTAATCGAGACCTCGCCGCACCACCGCGGCGGCAAATCCGGCAAGATCGCCGATGACGCCGCCGCCCAGTGCAACAACGAGATCGCCACGCTCAATATGCGAGGCGATCAAGGCCTCGCAAACCTGTTCGAACACGCGATAGCTCTTGGAAGCCTCGCCAGGCGGCACAACCACGTGTCTGGCTGCCACATCGGCACTGGCCAGCGCGGCTTTTACACCGGCCAGAAGATAACGCGCCACGTTTTCATCGGTAACGATGAAGGCTTTGGCGCCCGGCCGGAGTATGGCGATCCGTTTACCAAGCGAAGCGAGAGCGCCGCGCCCGATGACGATGTCGTAGCTGCGCGCGCCGAGCACGACGGCAACGGTGGTGGTTTCGCTGCGGATGGGGGCTGTCATGCGCCAGTGCTTTCCTGGGGCGACACGCCGAGAAAGATCGCAAGCGCGTTAACGATCTCGGTCACGATCGCTTCATGCGGCACTTCGCGCGACTGCACGGTGAGGTCGGCTTGCGCATAGACCGGAGCGCGTTCGGCCAGCAAGTGGCGCAATGTTGCGGCTGGATCGGCGGTCTGCAGCATCGGTCGGTCGTTCTTGCGCTTGCTGATCCGGCGCAGCAGCACCTCCGGATCGGCATTGAGCCAGATCGAGACGCCCTTCGCCCCGATGGCCGCTTGGGTATCCGCATTCATAACCGCGCCGCCGCCGGTTGCCAGCACCTGTGGACCGCCATCGAGCAGGCGCGCGATAACGCGCGCTTCGCCGCTGCGGAAATCGGCCTCGCCGTGGCGCGCGAAAATGTCGGCAATCGTCATACCCGCGGCCTTCTCGATCTCGCCATCGGCATCGACAAATGGCACCCCGAGGCGGGCACCGAGCCGCCGGCCGATCGAGGATTTACCGACCCCCATCATGCCAACCAGGACGATCGAGCGCGGGCCCAGCCGGTGGAGAACCGCAGCGGCCGAAACCGGTGAGTCAACGCCATTTTGTATTGCGATATCAGTCATTTATACCAAACGCCTAAAACCGAGCCCGGCCGACTCAGGCGGTCGTCAACCCGGCCAGCGCAAACCCCAGGACTTCCTAGATCACTTGCTAGACCACTTGCCAGATGACTTGCAAAGTCACTTGTTAGGTCGCTCGCCAGATCACTTGCCACGCTTGACCGAACATGATCGTACTCGGTCCGGTTCACCGGCACCAATGGGATGAGCGCGGGCACCTGACGATGCCGAGCCTGCTGCGATTACTCGCTGTCATCGCCTTGATCGGCGCTGCCGCCTACGGCGCTCTTTATGCGCTCTCGCATTACGTGCAACCCAAGCCGCGCGAGATTTCGGTAACGATCCCGCCCGACAAATTCTTCAAGGACCGCTGAGGGCCGCCATGCCGCGAGCCGGGGCTCATAGAACGGCACGACCGATGGTGCGAACGAGGGTGGTGCGCGCGGGCACCGGGACGGCTCGTCATGCCGACCAAAGCCTCACGGCGCTCTATCTCGACATGTTGGCGGCCGAGCGCGGCGCCGGAACGAATACGCTCGCCGCCTATGGGCGCGATCTTGAGGATTTCTCCGCTTATCTCAAAGGCAACGCTCGCACCATCGCTCGCGCCGATACCGCCGATCTGCGCGCCTATCTCGGCGCGCTGTCCCGGCGCGGCTTGGGCGCGGCGACCCAGGCACGGCGGCTCTCGGCGATCCGCCAGCTTTACAGATTCCTCTATGCCGAGGGCCACCGCGGCGACGATCCGGCTGCCGTGCTCGAAGGGCCGAAGCGCCAGCGCGCCTTGCCCAAAACCCTTACGCTTGGCGAAGTCGATCGGCTGCTGCGCATCGCCGGCAAGTCGGACCCCACCGCGCCCTTGCCCGAACGGCTTCGCGCGGCGCGGCTCGCTTGCTTGGTTGAAATGCTCTACGCCACCGGGCTTCGCGTTTCCGAACTCATTGCTTTGCCGATGTCAGCCGCGGGCAAGGATGCGCGCGTCATTGTCGTGCGCGGCAAAGGCAATAAGGAACGGCTGGTGCCGCTCAACGACGCCGCTAAGCGTGCCATAGCAGATTACCTCGCCCTGCTTGCGCAATCCAAACCCACGGGAACCTCGAAATGGCTGTTCCCCTCATTCGGCGAAAGCGGCCATCTCACCCGCCAGCATCTGGCGCGTGAGCTAAAAGCCCTTGCCGGCGCGGCGGGATTACGTGCCGCACAACTGAGCCCGCACGTGCTGCGCCATGCTTTTGCCAGCCATCTTCTCCACAATGGCGCGGATCTGCGGGTCGTACAGACGCTGCTTGGCCATTCCGACATTTCGACCACGCAAATCTATACCCATGTATTGGAAGAGCGACTTAAAAGCTTGGTTCGCGACCTGCACCCGCTGGCGCAGGGATGATTTGGCAAGAATGCATAAAGCTTTGGGCCTTTGCTTGACTTCCACGCAAGGCGCGGGCGAGTTTGCCGCCACTACGGCGAAAGCCGTTCATCTTCTTGGTGAAAGTTGCCGGCGTGATGCGTAGCTATCTCGATTTCGAAAAACCGGTGGCCGAACTTGAGGCCAAGATCGACGAAATGCGCGCGCTCGACAGCGACGGCACCGCGATCGCCGAGGAGATCGGCCGCATCGAAGACAAGGCGGCGCTGGCGCTGAAGGAACTCTATACCGGCCTGACGCCGTGGCAGAAGACGCAAGTGGCGCGCCATCCGCAGCGGCCGCATTGCCTCGATTATATCGCAGCCCTGATCACCGATTTCGTGCCGCTCGCGGGCGACCGCAAATTTGGTGAAGACCCGGCGATCATTGGCGGGTTCGGCCGCTTCCGTGGCGATAGTGTCTGCATCATCGGCCACGAGAAAGGCTCCGACACCGAGAGCCGGCTCAAGCACAATTTCGGCATGGCGCGGCCCGAGGGTTACCGAAAGGCGGCGCGGCTGATGGGCATGGCCGACCATTTCGACGTACCGGTCATCGCCCTGATCGACACCGCGGGCGCCTATCCGGGCATCGGCGCAGAGGAGCGCGGTCAGGCCGAGGCGATTGCCCGCTCGACCGACGCCTGCCTCGCCATCGGCGTACCCAATGTTGCCGCGATCATCGGCGAAGGCGGTTCCGGCGGCGCCATCGCGCTCGCGACCGCGAACCGCGTGCTGATGCTCGAACACGCAATATACAGCGTAATCTCGCCGGAAGGCGCGGCGTCGATCTTATGGCGCGATACCGCAAAAGCACAGGAGGCGGCGTCGAATATGAAAATCACCGCACTGGATCTGGTGCGGTTCGGCGTCGTCGATGCGATCGTGCCCGAGCCGACCGGCGGCGCGCATCGCGATCCAGCCGCCGCCATCGGGGCGGCCGCTGAGGCGATCGCCGACGCGCTCGGCGAGATGCGCGGTCTCGACCGTGCCACCATCGTGCGACTGCGGCGCGAAAAGTTTTTTGCCATCGGGCGGACATTGGGCTGACGAGAGCGCTCCCGGCACGTCCGACGCCGACCGATCGGACAGTTTCCCAACGCCGTTTGCCACAATCTCGCCCAGATTGCCTTCCGGGGCTCGCTAACGTCGTTAATTCGTTGAACTTTCAGGCCAAATATCGCGATAATTTACCATTCATTGAATGCCGGCATGGTCCACCGGGACGTCAGCGGCCGGTTGCCTTGCGAAAGCCACTTCTTGCGGATAACGATTAGGCAAGTGATGGCAAGGGGATGGTCCATCTGGTGGGGAAGATTGCGGTGATCCGCGCCTGCTTTATCCGCGCATTTTTGTCGCGCGCGATCGGCTTCCGTGTCGTCATGACATCGGTGGCGCTCGCAAGCGCGCTGACGCTTGCCGGCTGCTACGTCGATGAAGGCTACCAGCTGCCGAGCCGGGCGATGAAAGAACTGTCGCCGGAGATGCTGGCGCTGCTCAATCAGAAAAATATGCCGAAGGACTCGCCAGTTCTCGTACGCCTTTTCAAAGAAGAATCCGAACTCGAAGTCTGGAAGCAGGACACCACCGGCCAGTTCCAGTTGCTGAAGGTCTATCCGATCTGCCGCTGGTCGGGCGAGCTTGGGCCGAAAAAGGTCGAAGGCGACCGTCAAGCACCCGAGGGCTTCTACTCGATCACGCCCGGCTTGATGAATCCTAATTCCAGCTACTATCTTGCCATCAATGTCGGGTTCCCCAACGCCTACGACAAAGCGAACGGCTTTACCGGCGCGTTCCTGATGATCCACGGCGATTGCTCGTCGCGCGGCTGCTACGCCATGACCGACGAGCAGATCGGCGAAATCTATTCGCTGGCGCGCGAAGCGTTTCTTGGCGGCGAGAAGGAATTCCAGATTCAGGCCTATCCATTCCGCATGACGGCGGCCAATCTCGCCCGCCATCGCACCAATCCGAACATGCCGTTCTGGAGGATGATCAAGGAAGGCAACGACCATTTCATGGTGACGCATCTCGAACCCAAGGTCGACGTCTGCGATCGCCATTACGTGTTCGACGCCCAGCCGCCGGCAGGTTCGACGAAGCCGCTGGTGTTCAGCCCGAGCGGCCATTGCCCGGTCTACGAAGTTCCGCAAGAAATCGCCGGGCCGGCCGGCGAGAAGGAACGCAACGACGATTACCAGATCGCCCAACTGATCAAAGACAATGCGCCGATCGCGCCGGTCACGATGGGCACCGATGGCGGCATGAACCGGGTCTTCGTCGCCAAGCTTGAATCCACGCAGCCGCTTTATGACAACGACGGCCATGTGCACGCGCCACCGATCCATCCGGGGATGCCGCCGCCTACGTTGAGCGGACCTCGGGAAGATCCTCAGTCGGGAGTGCTTGCCTCGGAGGCGAACTCTTCCCGCGGCCTGTTCGGTAACCTGTTCGATTCCAAACCGAGCACCCAGAACCCGAAGAGTCAGGTCGCGTCCGGCGACACCGGCACCGACGACCATTCGAGCTTTTTCGGCAGCCTGTTCAAGCCGAAGAGCACGGCAGCCCAACAGGCGCCGAACGCCGGTGCACAAGGTGTCGCACTTGCCGGCTTGCCGCCAGCACCGCACAAATCCGAGACGGCAAAGGCCGAACCGCAAATCGGCGCGCCGCAGAAACCGGCGCCGCAAAGCCCCACGCCGCAGGTCGCCGAAGCCCCCAAGGCCAAATCGCCGCCGGATAAGTCGCAGCAAGACGCCAACGCCACACCGCCGCCGGCCAACAACGGTGGCCTCATGAAGGGTGCGCAGCCCGTCGTGCCGGCCGGCACGTTCGACGGCCGCTGGGCGGGATTGCAGTAATCGCACGACGGAAAACTGACGTCGGCAATTTTTATCCGCCGCCCGCCATCTGTCTTACGTCGTCCGTTACCCGTACCGTCCGTGACAATGCTTGAATTTCTTGCCCGAGCCGCAGGGACAAGCCTCGTTGCGTCCGACCTTGCCCCAACTTTGCGGGTCTTGCGGATTGCGCTCAGCCGACGGCACCGCCGAGGCTTGCGGGCCACGCGCCGGCGGCGTGCCGCCGGTCAACGCCGCTGACGCGGAGCCGATGCCGTGGCGCGCCAGCGTCTCCGCGCCGGCCAGAGCCAGCGCCATTTCGTCTTCGCCGGTGGTCGGGTCGGCCTTGTGCGCCTGCATGGGCGGCAGCGCTGCAGGCGGCTGTTGCGCCGGCGGCGCCGCCTGAATCTCGACGCGCATCAATTGCGCGGTCACCGCCTCGCGCATGCTCTGGCTCATCGCCTCGAACAGACTGAAGGATTCCGCCTTGTATTCGTTGAGCGGATCGCGCTGGCCGTAGCCGCGCAGTCCGATCACCTGGCGCAGATGATCAAGCATCACGAGATGCTCGCGCCACAGATGATCGAGCGTCTGCAACAAAATTGACTTCTCGATATAGCGGATGACGTCAGGGCCCCATTGCGCGACCTTGGCCGCCATATATTCGTCGGCGCGGCGTTCCACGCGCGAAAATATTTCCTCGTCGGCGATGCCC
Source organism: Xanthobacteraceae bacterium (assembly GCA_049519075.1). Taxonomy (GTDB): domain Bacteria; phylum Pseudomonadota; class Alphaproteobacteria; order Rhizobiales; family Xanthobacteraceae; genus BOG-931. The sequence continues at coordinate 34,687 of JBEKRD010000007.1, forward strand.
TCTTCCTTGGCCCATTCGTCGACCGGCAGATCGAGGCCGAGCACGCGCTTGAGCTCCTCGCGTAAGCCCGCCACGTCCCATTGCTCCGGATAGGCGTTCTCCGGCACGTGCTTGGCGACCAGGTCGTCGATCACGTTGTGGCGCATATCGGACACCACCTCGCCGACCGCCTGATCCTCCATCCATTCGACGCGCTGATCGAAAATGACCTTGCGCTGGTCGTTCATCACATTGTCGAACTTCAAGATATTCTTGCGGATATCGAAATTGCGCGCCTCGACCTTCTGCTGCGCCTTTTCCAGCGCCTTGTTGATCCAGGGATGGATGATGGCTTCGTTTTCCTTCAAGCCGAGCTTGGTCAGCATGCCATCGAGCTTGTCGGTGCCGAAAATGCGCATCAGGTCGTCTTCGAGCGATAGAAAGAACCGGGAGTGGCCCGGATCGCCTTGCCGTCCGGAACGGCCGCGCAGCTGGTTGTCAATGCGACGGCTTTCGTGCCGCTCGGTGCCGAGCACGTAGAGCCCGCCGGCAGCCAACGCCTTCTCCTTCAAGCGCGCGACTTGGGCGCGAATCTCGGCCGCGCGCGGGCCTTTCTCCCGCTCGCGGATGTCCTCGATATCGGTCAATTCCTGGCGGATGCGCATATCGGCATTGCCGCCGAGCTGAATGTCGGTGCCGCGGCCGGCCATGTTGGTGGCAATGGTAATGGCGCCCGGCACGCCGGCCTGGGAGACGATATAGGCCTCCTGCTCGTGATAGCGGGCGTTGAGGATCGCGAACACTTTGACCTTGGAGGCGCCCTCGTCGCCGGAATAAAGCGCGGCAAACGCGTTCGGATCGGAGAAATCGTGCTGCTCCCAGCCGTGCTGGCGCAGCATCTCCGCGAGTTGCTCGGATTTCTCGATCGACGTCGTGCCGACCAGCACCGGCTGGCCGCGCGTCTTGCAATCCTCGATCAGCGTCAGGATCGCCCGGAACTTCTCGACTGCAGTGCGATAGACCTCATCGTCGTCGTCGATGCGCACCATCGGCCTGTTGGTCGGGATCTCCAGAACTTCCAGATTGTAAATATCCTGGAATTCTTCGGCCTCTGTGAGCGCCGAGCCGGTCATGCCGCCAAGCTTCTCGTACATTCGAAAATAATTCTGGAACGTGATCGAAGCGAGTGTCTGGTTCTCCGGCTGGATCGGCTGATGCTCCTTGGCCTCCAGCGCCTGATGCAGGCCTTCCGAATAGCGCCGACCGGGCATCATGCGGCCGGTGAATTCGTCGATGATCACAACCTCGCCGTTGCGCACGATGTAGTCCTTGTCGCGCTGAAACAGTTTATGAGCGCGCAAGGCCTGATTGATGTGGTGCACCACCGAAACGTTCTCGACATCGTAAAGCGACTCCGATTTGAGCAGACCGGCCTCCTGCAGCAACCGCTCCATCTTGCTCATGCCGGATTCGCTGAGATTGACGGAGCGCTGCTTCTCGTCAAGCTCGTAATCGGCCGTGTCGAGCCTCGGAATGTAAGTGTCGATAGTGTTGTAAAATTCGGAGCGGTCGTCGAGCGGACCGGAAATAATCAGCGGCGTGCGCGCCTCGTCGATCAGAATCGAATCGACTTCGTCGACGATGGCGTAGATGTGGCCGCGCTGCACCATGTCCTCAAGCCGGTACTTCATGTTGTCGCGCAGATAGTCGAAGCCGAGCTCGTTGTTGGTGCCATAGGTGACGTCGCAGTCGTATTGCTTCTTGCGTTCGTCGTCCGCCAGGCCATGCACGATGACGCCGACCGTGAGGCCCAAGAACGTGTAGATCTGACCCATCCATTCGGCGTCGCGCTTGGCGAGATAGTCGTTGACGGTGACGACATGCACGCCGCGGCCGGCCAGCGCATTGAGATAGACTGGGAGCGTAGCGACCAGCGTCTTGCCTTCGCCAGTCTTCATCTCGGCGATCTTGCCTTCGTGCAGAACCATGCCGCCGATCATCTGGACGTCGAAATGCCGCTGCCCCAGCGTGCGCTTGGCCGCCTCCCGCACGGTAGCGAACGCCGGCGCCAGAATGTCGTCCAGCGTGCGCCCCTCGCCGAGCTGCTTTCTGAATTCCTCGGTGCGCGCGCGAAGCGCCTCGTCGGACAGGGCCTCGATCTCGGGCTCCAGCGCGTTGATTTCGTCGACGCGGGGACGATAGGCGCGGATTCGGCGGTCGTTGGAGGAACCGAACAGCTTGCGGGCGACAGCACCGATCATCGCGTCATCTTCCTTCTAGATTTCGGGCTCACCCGCCGGGCTAACTGATCGCTCACGATATTGTCCGAAACCCAGGTTGTGTGAAATTCATGTAGTCCGAAAACCATAGTCCAAACACCGGTTCCCCGATCATGCGGTCAGCGCCTCGTAGCGGCATCTTTGAGGCCTGCCAAGCAGCGGAAAATGCGGCGCTATTCGGGCTTCTGCAAGGCGACTTAGGGTCCCGATCACTGGTCGAGAGATAGGAGGGGGTGAGTTTACTGTCAATGCGAGAGCCTCGCCAATGCGGCCCGCGGCCTCACGCGCTCGTTAGGTCGGCATTGCGATTCCGCCATTGCCAAAAGCAGGGGATTCGGCGAGTGTCCGCGCCGATTGCGGACCGCAAGATTTGGGTCCGATAACCCGGGATCAACCCGGCGTTTTACCCCTCGCCAAAGGATCGCGTTTTATGGCCCCCACCCGTTCGCCCGTCGCCCGCGCGCTCGGCGCGCTCGCGCTTGCCGCATTCCTGGTAGCTCCGGCCGCCGCCGCGCAGGCCCAGAGTGCGCAAACCGCCGATCCGGTGGTTGCCCGCGCCAATGGCGTCGAGATCCGCCAGAGCGACCTCGCGCTCGCCGAGGATGAGGTCGGCGCCAACATGCCGCAAATGCCGCCGGATCAGAAGCGCGAATATCTCATCACCTATCTCGCCGACGTCGTCGTCCTGGCGCAGGCCGCCGAGCAGCAGAAGCTCGCGGACCGCGATGACGTCAAGCACCGCATCCAGTTCGAGCGCAACAAGGTGCTTATGGAGACGCTGTTGCAGGGCGTCGGCCAGGCCGCCGAGACCGACGAAGCGATGCACAAGGTCTACGAGGACGCTGTCAAGCAGATGCCGAGCGAGGAAGAAGTGCACGCGCGGCATATTCTGGTACCGACCGAAGACGAAGCCAAGGCGATCGAAGTCGAGTTGAAAAAGGGCGCAGATTTCGCCGCGCTCGCCAAGGAAAAATCGAAAGACCCGGGCGCGGCCGAGGGCGGCGATCTGGGTTATTTTACCAAGGACCAGATGGTGCCGGAATTTGCCGATGTCGCATTCAAGCTCGACAAGGGGCAGGTTTCCGATCCAGTGAAGACGCAGTTCGGCTGGCACATTATCAAGGTCGAGGATAAGCGCACCAAGCCCACCCCAACCTTCGACGAGGTCAAGGGCCAGATCGAGAACTACGTCGCCCATCGCGCGCAAGCCGATCTGGTGCAGAAGCTGCGCAGCGCCGCCAATATCGAGCGCCCCGACCAGCCGCCTCCGGCGGCGGCCGATCCTTCGACGCTCAATCCGGCAGCGCCGGCGAAGAAGTGACGAATCTCTGACTTTGTTATGCTCGGGGCTTGTCCCGGGCACCCGCGTCTTTACAACGAAGCGGCCAAAGACCTTGCCGGAATTAATCCGGCCGTGACGAAAAAGAGCATTGTCGTGCCCGCCATCTCCCCGCTTGCCCCGAAATCCATTGCCGAAATGCCGGCGATCGCCGGCGTGCGGCTGGCGACAGGCGCTGCCGGCATCCGCTATCCCGACCGCACCGACGTCATGCTTGCCGTTTTCGACGAGGGCACGAGTGTGGCGGGGGTGTTCACCCGATCCAAATGCCCTTCGGCGCCGGTCGAATGGTGCCGGGCCCGGATCAAGGGTGCGCGTGCCCGCGCGCTTGTGGTCAATTCTGGCAACGCCAATGCCTTTACCGGCAAGAATGGCCACGTCGCTTGCGCCTTCACTGCCAAGCTCGCTGCCGCCGCGGTCGGCTGTAGAATGTCCGACGTGTTTCTCGCCTCGACCGGCGTCATCGGCGAGCCGCTGCCGGTAAAAGCCTTCGATGGCGTTTTGCCTAAGCTTGTCGCGGCGGCCGCACCCGATGCCTATGAAGAAGCCGCGCGCGCGATCATGACCACCGACACCTTCCCGAAACTCGCCACCGCCCGCGCGCGAATCGCCGGAACCGACGTCACCATCAACGGCTTTGCCAAAGGCGCCGGGATGATTGCGCCCGACATGGCGACGATGCTCGCTTTTGTCTTCACCGATGCGCCGATCGCGGCGCCGGTGCTCCAATCGCTGCTGCGCGAAGGCGTCGTCGACACCTTCAATGCCGTGACCATCGACGGCGACACCTCGACCTCGGACACCGTGCTGGCTTTCGCCACCGGCGCCGCGCGCTCAGCTCCGCGCATCATTCGCGCCCACGATCCGCGGCTTGTCGCGTTCCGCAAGGCGTTTAACGCGGTGCTCGGCAATCTCGCCGAGCAAGTGGCGCGCGACGGCGAAGGTGCGCGCAAACTGGTCGAGATCGTGGTCGAAGGCGCCGTGTCGAAAGCTTCAGCGCGTCGCGTTGCGCTGTCGATCGCGAATTCGCCGTTGGTCAAGACCGCGATCGCCGGCGAGGACGCCAATTGGGGCCGCGTCGTCATGGCGGTCGGCAAGGCCGGCGAGCCCGCCAACCGCGACCGGCTGTCGATCTGGTTTAACGGCATCCGTGTCGCGCATAAGGGCGCGCGCGATCCGGCCTATGACGAATCCGCGGTTTCCACCGCGATGAAGAAGCCCGAAATCGCGCTCAAGGTCGCGCTCGGCCTCGGCAAGGGCCGCGACCGCGTGCTGACCTGCGACCTGACCAAAGAATATGTCGCGATCAACGGCGATTATCGGTCGTGAGAGCAGCATGGTCGCTGCCCTTAAATACACTCAAACCTCGGTACTCAACGTTGCCTATGAAGAGAGCGGCGCCGCGAATGGCGTCCCTGTCTTTCTCATGCATGGCTGGCCGTACGATCCACGCTGCTATGACGAGGTCATCCCGCCACTGATCGCCGCCGGCTGTCGCATCATCGCGCCCTATCTGCGCGGTTTCGGCGCGACGCGTTTTCTCGCCGCCGATACGCCGCGGTCCGGTCAGCAGGGCGCGCTCGGCAACGATCTGCACGAATTGATGGATGCGCTTGCGATCGAACGCGCCGTACTCGCCGGCTATGACTGGGGTGGCCGCGCCGCCTGCATTGTCGCGGCGCTCTGGCCCGACCGCGTGCACGCCCTCGTCACCGTCAATGGCTATAATATCCAAGACATTGCGGGTTCGGCCGCGCCGCAGACGCCGGCACAGGAGCACCGCTTCTGGTACCAGTGGTATTTCAACACCGAGCGCGGCTGCGCCGGGCTCAATGCAAATCGCCAAGGCCTGTGCCGCCTGCTGTGGGAATTATGGTCGCCCAATTGGGCGTTCGACGACGCTGCTTTCGCGCGCAGCGCCATCTCGCTCGACAATCCGGATTTTGTCGCAGTGACGATTCAGTCCTATCGGCACCGCTACGGCTACGTCGCGGGCGATCCGGCGCTGGACGAGATCGAGCGGCGGCTTGCCGCAAAGCCGAAGATCGCAGTGCCGACGATCGCGTTGCAGGGCGACGCCGATGGCGTGCTGCCGCCGGAGGCCTCGGAAAAACACGCGGCTTTTTTCAGCGGGCCGTATCAGTGGCGCGTTCTGCCCGGAGTTGGCCATAACCCGCCACAGGAAGCGCCGCGGACCGTGGCCGACGCGATCGTCGAATTGGTCCACAGCACGGAGCCGTTAGCTCGCGGTTAACCAGGGCGGCGAAAGCCGCCATTGAAATGGTCGGATTGAACATGCGTTTACCCTACGCACTCTAAACTAAGGCGAGGCCGTGAGCGTCAAACTTGTCCTCGTCGCCGCCTGCGCGCTGATCGACGCCGATGGCCGCGTGCTGATCGCGCAGCGTCCGGCGGGAAAATCGCTGGCGGGGCTGTGGGAATTTCCCGGCGGAAAGGTCGAGCCCGGCGAAGGGCCGGAGCAGAGCCTGATCCGAGAACTGAAGGAGGAATTGGGTATCGTCGTCAAGCAGGAGTGTCTCGCACCACTCACATTCGCGAGCCATCTCTACCCCGACTTTCACCTGCTGATGCCGCTGTATGTCTGTCGGCGCTGGGAAGGCATCGTCGCGCCGCTCGAAGGGCAGGCCCTGAAATGGGTGCGGCCGAACGCATTGCGCAACCATCCGATGCCGCCTGCCGACGAACCACTGATATCGCACCTGACGACGCTGTTATGATCCTAATGCCAGAAGGCTAATGGCCATGTTGAAGTTGCAAAAGTGCCCGATCTTCACCGCCGTCCGACGGTTTATGCGCGACGACGACGGCGCTACCGCCATCGAATATGCCATGATCGCCTCCGGCGTGGCTGTTGTCATTGCTGCGACGATCACGAGCCTCGGTTCAACCGTCCAAAACTTGTTCACCAGCGTCTCGACATCGCTGAAATAACTGACACGGTGAAGCATGCGGCGCGCCGGCGCGTGCATCATCTTATTCGAATGCGCGCCGCCATTTTTCCGGGTTGCCCTTAAGTTCCGGCTTTATCGCCCGCTGAAATCTCGCGCGTGCCGAGCGCGTCGGCGAGCCGCGTTTTCGCCGTGCCCGGTTTGAGCGGCTGCTGCTGACTTGGATGCGGGGCCCAGCCCGACAGCCAGACAATCTCAAAGGTCGCGCCTATGCGCCCGTCACCGTCGGCAAAATCCCGCGCGTAGATCTCGGCCATGCGCAGCAGTGTCGCGCGCCGCAGCGGCGTGCGGCGGCGAGCATGGAGCGCATTCGTCGCGCCCATGCGCCGCAGGTCGCGCATCAGACCGAAGGCGGAATTGTAGCGGACGCGAACGCGCTCGACATCGGTCACCGGCAAAGCGAAGCCGGCGCGCTGCAGCAGGGCGCCGAGTTCGCGCAGATCGGCGAATGGCGCAACGTGCGGCGAGGCGCCGCCTTCGATCTCGCTCTCTGCCGCGGCAAAAGCCTGGCGCAGCTCGGTCAGGGTCTCCCCACCGAGCAGTGCCGCGACGAACAGGCCATCGGGCTTGAGCGCCCGGCGAATCTGCACAAGTGCGCCCGGCAGATCGTTGACGTGATGCAATGCCAGCGCCGACACGACGAGATCGAGGGCGGCGTCGGCGAACGGCAGCGCCTCCTCGTCGGCGGCGACGCACGGACGGGTCCGGGTAAGCGCGTCGGCCGCGACGATCGTCCCAATCGAGTCGAGACGGCCGAGCGCCGCCCGCACCGCGTCGCCCGGGGTACCGAGATCGACGGCAAGCTCGAACCGGCGCAGCACCGCGGCAAGCCGCTCGGCAAGGTCGTCGGCGACGCGGTCGAGCAGGAATGTGGCGCCGCCCAGCGCCGCCGCACGAAGACGGCGACGGCGGATAAGTGCGCGGTCGAAAATCCTCTGACTATGCGCTATCGGGGCTTCGGCCATTGCTCAGCCAGTCTATCTGCTTGTCTGCCGCGTCGGGCCGCCATTCCTTCCCACGGCCGATGACATTTTCCCAAGAGCGCGGTAGCGTTACGCTATGCCGGCATCGGTCAGCATCGCTGTGCCCACACCGCTCAAACGCGTCGCGGAGGCGGCGCGCGCGCTATTTCGTACCACCCTCGATCTCGCTTTGCCGCCGCTCTGCCCCTCCTGCCGTGACCCCATCGAGGGGCGGGGCCTGTGTCCGGGCTGCTGGTCGAAACTGTCCTTCATCACACGGCCCTATTGCGAGCGGCTCGGTATTCCCTTCGTCTATGACCCGGGACCGGGCATCCTGTCCATGGAAGCGATCGCCGATCCGCCGGCCTATCACCGCGCCCGCGCCGCTGTGCGCTTCGACGACATTGCGCGCACGCTGGTACACGGCCTCAAATATGGCGACCGGCTCGACCTCGCACCGATGATGGGCCGCTGGATCAGCCATGCCGGGCGCGAAATACTCGTCGAAGCCGACGCGCTCGTCCCGGTACCGTTACATTGGCGCAGGCTGTGGGCGCGACGCTTTAATCAATCGGCCATGCTCGCCGCCGCGATCTCGGCGGCAAGCGGCGTTCCGGTGGCTGGCTCCGCGCTCAAGCGGGTCAAGCCGACGGCACAGCAGGTCGGCCTCACCCGCGCCGAACGGGCTTTGAACGTCCAAGGCGCGTTCCGCGTGCCACCCGACGGCAAGGCCGCGGTGGCTGGCCGGCGCCTCGTTCTGGTCGACGACGTCCTCACCTCCGGGGCTACCGTCGACGGCTGCGCCCGGGCGCTGTTACGCGCCGGCGCCGCCAATGTCGACGTGCTGATTTTCGCCAGGGTTGCCGAGCCTGCGCGAACGTCCATATAAACAGTTAACAACAATCGCTCACCATCGTCCCGCGGTATTGACGTGTTGCATTATTGAAGTCCTGCACAATGGCCACAATCGACATCTACACTATTCGCTACTGTCCCTACTGCCACGACGCGAAAGAATTGCTCTCCCGTAAGGGCGTAGACTTCCATGAGATCGACGTGTCCGCGAACAGGGACAGCCGTACAGAAATGATTGCGCGCACCAACGGACGCAGCACTTTTCCGCAGATTTTCATCGGCGCGACCCACGTCGGCGGTTGTGACGACCTGTATGCGCTCGAGGATGCTGGCAGGCTCGATTCGCTGCTGGCGGAGGCCAAGGAATCGGCGAAGGAACGGCCGGCATGACCGCGACAAACGCTTCCACCTTCAAGGTCGGCCTCATCCAGATGCGATCGGGGCTCGATCCGGCGTCCAACCTGACAGCGGCTCTGGCTCTGATCGAGGAGGCCAAACGCGCCGGAGCCGATTACGTGCTCACGCCGGAAATGACTAACATCCTGGCGCTCAAGCGCGACCAGCTGTTTGCGAAGATTGTCGCCGAGGAGCAGGATTCGACGCTGGCAAGCCTGCGTGAAGTCGCACGGCAACTTTCGATCTACATCCATATCGGTTCGCTGGCGGTCAAGGCGTCGCCGGACAAGGCCGCCAACCGCTCGCTCCTGATCGACCGCAAGGGCGAGGTGATCGCGCGCTACGACAAGATCCATATGTTCGACGTTGATCTCGCCGGCGGCGAGAGTTATCGGGAATCCAACAATTACCGCCCCGGCGAGCTTGCGGTGATCGCAGATCTGCCGTGGGGTCGGCTCGGAGTGACGGTCTGCTACGACCTGCGCTTTCCGGCGCTTTACCGCGCGCTGGCCGAGGCCGGCGCATCGTTCCTCGCCATACCGTCGGCGTTCACGCGACAAACCGGCGAGGCGCATTGGCACGTTTTGCAGCGCGCGCGCGCCATCGAAAATGGCTGCTTCGTGTTCGCCGCGGCGCAAGGCGGCAAACACGAGAACGGGCGCGAGACATTCGGTCATTCGCTCGTAGTCGACCCATGGGGGCGCATCCTCGCCGAAGGCGGCACCGATCCGGGCGTGCTGATCGCGGAGATCGATCCGGCCGCCGTCGCGGCAGCGCGGAGCCGGATTCCTTCGCTCAATCACGGCCGGCGCTTCGAACTGGTCGAGCCGATGGCCGAACTGACCTACCTGCATGCAGTGCCGGAACCGCAATGATCCGCTACGCGCTGACCTGCGACAAGGGCCACGGCTTCGAAAGCTGGTTCCAGAACTCCGCCGCCTATGACAAGCAGCGCAAGCGCTCGCTGGTGGCCTGTCCGGTGTGCGGCTCCGCAAAAGTCGAGAAGGCGATGATGACGCCAAGTTTGGCGTCCAATCTCGCGCCACGACTTGGTCACGCCGACACCGCCGGCTCGCAACCGTCCGTCCCATCGCCCACTGCGCCGAACCTAATGCCGCCGCTGTCACAAGCGTCGCCGGCGCCGCCACGAGGTGCGGTTGCGATGATGTCGCAGCCGGAGCGCGAGCTACGACAAAAGCTCAAGGAATTACGCGATCACATCACCAAGAATGCGAACTACGTTGGTCATAGCTTTCCGGAAGAAGCGCGCAAGATCCACTACGGCGAAACCGAGCGGCGCTCGATCTACGGCGAGGCCTCGCCGGACGAGGCAAAGGAATTGCACGACGAGGGGATCGAATTTCATCCGCTGCCGATCCTGCCGGACGACCAGAATTAGCCACTCATTCCGGTGCGGCGTCGAAGGCGCGAGGATCACGCCGCCTTCTCGGCGGCGACCATGTAATTTGCGTCGATATCGGTCGAGAGCTGAAAGCGGTCGGCGAAAACATTATAGATCACACCGGCCTCGTCGATGACGCGCAGGTCGTTTTGCTCGATCGCCATTTCGAGTTCGTTGGGCGTCACGAATTTTTGCCATTGATGGGTACCGCGCGGTATCCAGCGCAAAATGTATTCAGCCCCGACGATGGCCAGCACGAAGCTTTTTAGAGTGCGGTTGAGCGTGGCGACGAACATCAGGCCGCCGGGCTTCACCATCGCCGCGGCGCTTGCGATGAACAGGCCGACATCGGCGACATGCTCCACCACTTCCATGGCGAGAACCACGTCGAACCTTTCGCCGGCCGCCGCCAGCGCCTCTGCCGTGGTGCTGCGGTAATCGATGGAGAGCCCCGATTGGGCCGCGTGAAGCTGGGCGACCTCGACATTGCCTTCGGCGGGGTCGGCGCCGACGACCGAGGCACCGAGCCGGGCCAGCGGCTCGGAGAGCACTCCGCCGCCGCAGCCGATATCGAGAATGCGCAAGCCGGTGAGACTGTCGCGCCGCGTTGGATCGCGGCCGAAATGTTCGGCAGCGTGATCGCGGATATAGCCGAGGCGGACCGGGTTGAACTTGTGCAGAGTTGCCCATGGGCCGTGCGCATCCCACCACTGGCCGGACAAGCGCGAGAAGCGCGCGATCTCCGCCTCGTCGATGGTGCCTGCGGAAGAAGCCTGTCGATCCATGGGGAGCCACTTTCGCTGTCGTTAGCCGAATACCGCCATCATCTTGATCGCATCGGTCTTAGCAATTTCCGCGAGCTCTTCCCACAGCTTTGCGGGAACGGGAATGCCGGATTGGCGCCGTTGGGCCTCGGTACGCCCGGAGCGCTCGCCCGGCAACAGGATCTCGTCGAAACCCGATTGCCGTGGCAGCGCCTTGATGATGGACGTGAGCGCATCGGCGTCATGGGTGAATTCGCCCAGCGGACGAAACGTCGCGATATCGACGGCGATCATCGCCGTGTTGGCGGTGTGGCGCGTCCGCTTTTCCGGGCCGAGCGCGCGCGCCTGGACCGGCGCCGCGGCGAGCACGCTCGCCAGCATTTCGAACATCAGGCCGAGGCCCGACCCCTTCGGGCCCCCGAGCGGCAGCAAGATTTCGGCCGTGCGCGGATCGGTGGTCGGCTCGCCCTTAGCAGTCAGCACGGTGCCCGGCGGCAGCGGCACGCCACTCCCGCGTGATTGCAAGATCTTGCCGTTCGAAATTGTGCTCGCCGCCATATCGAGGACGATCGGACCGTTTCCGCTCGGAACCGCGATAGCGATCGGTGAGGTGCCGAGGCTCGCCACCCGGGCACCGTGATACGCCATTAGGGTTTGCCCCGCACCCATGATGATCGCGGCGCAATCGCGTTCCGCGATCCATTGCGCGTAGCGCCCGATCGCGCCGGTGTGCGTGGTTTGACGGACAAGCCCGAAGCAGACGCCAGCCTTTTTTGCGCGCTCCACCGCCAAAGCCGCCCCTTCCATCGCCGCGACCGGACCGAAACCGTGACCGCCGTCGAGCACGAAAGTCGCCGCGCGGTCGTGGATCAGACGCGGCTGTGCCTTCGGATCGATTTCGCCACTGCCGATCAGCTTGAGATAGCGCGGCAACCGCGACACGCCGTGGCCGTCGACGCCGCGAAGGTTGGCCCAGACCAAGCCTAAAGCGACGGTGGTGGCGTCCATGTCGCTCGCGCCACGGGCGACGAGCAAATCTCGGATGAAACGCAAAAGCTCGTCGTGGCTCACTTTGTTGCCGCTCACTCAGCACTCCGTTGAAGTTTTTCGCCAGATCATGATTTCACTGGAAAACCGGCGTCCACGGATCGAGTCCGGTGGCCGGTATCTTCCGGATCATTGTTTGGCGGGAAAATAGCGGTCGAGCCAATCGCGTAACACGCCCCACACGCGTTTGGAGTTCTCCGCAAACAGAAAATGATCGAGCCCGCTGAACAAATGCAGTTCGCTCGGCTGGCCGGAGTGCTTGAACAGTTCGATCGACTGCTCGGTCGGCGTCACGGAATCGTTCGCCGCATGGATAAGCAAGAGCGGCCGCGGCGCGATATTGCCCACCACTTCCTCCGCGCGGAAATCGAACATGCTTTGCGCCGTCTCGGCCGGAAACATTTCGACCGAATGGGGCGCCAGCATGCCGACGTTCTGCCGCTCCAGGCTCGCGCGCACATGCTCAGGTATCGGCACGATGTCGTGGCGCGGCACCATCAGCGATTGTCCGGTGCGGTCGCGATGGTCGCGCCCCTCCTCAAGCATGGCGGTGAATTTCGCCCAGGCCTCCGGCGTCGGATGCTGGCCGCGAAATTTGCGTTCGCCATGGCCCCAGCCGCCATTCGAGATCACCGCGGCAAGCCGCGGGTTGACGCCGCCGGCATAGACCGCGACCGCGCCGCCGAAACTCGAACCGATGGCGCCGATGCGATCCGGATCGACCGCGGGATGACGCGCCAGGAAGGCCAGCGCATTGCCGAGATCCTCGACCTGTTCGAGACAAATCACGCGCCCGAACTCGCCCGCGCTGTTGCCGCAGCCGCGCATGTCAAAGCGCAACGTGACATAGCCAAAATCGCTCAGCACGCGTGTCGGCGCCAACACGCTGGAGCTTTCGCTATTCGAGCCGAAACCATGCAGCACCAGAAAGGCCGCGCGTCGCTGTGAGGGCTGATAGCCCTCAGGCAGGCCGAGCACGCCATGTAGGCGCAAGCCGGCCGATTGAAAACTGATGACCTGTTCCTTCATGCCTCGTGAGACAAATCAATCTCCTCCCTCATGTCCGTTCCCCTTGGTGATGCGGCCGGCGGTGCGCTTTATCGCGACGGATTGTCGCCGACATCGAAGGTCCGCACGCCTTCGAGCCGATCCGGCAGCTCGAGCACCTGTGGGTCCGCCAGCGTTTGGCGGGCATTGTGATAGCCGCTTTCCCAGTGCTCCTCCATCGTGCGCCGAGAAAACTCGAAGTCCTTCGCGATTCCTTCGTAACTTCTGGCTCGATAAATCAGGTGCACAATATTGCACACTCTATCGTCTGCTTCGCTGGCAAGTAGCGTCACATCCTCGCTATTATGAAACTCTTCCGGAAGCTGTTTTAGGACATTTGCGACCGCAATTCGAAGTCTTTGGACCTTCTTGTATTGATCGGTTGCCGCACGGTTCCGGCTCGAATATACGATTTCTTTCTGTCGCACCTCGACCCCTAACAAGTCCTTCGGCAGCTCGCCGCGCGCATTCCAGAGGTCGACCTGAAACGCGAGCGTGTCTCGCCGCGGACGGCTGTCGAGCACCCATTGCAACGGCGTATTGGAAATAAGTCCGCCATCCCAGTAATGCTGTCCATCGACTTCGGTCGCCGGGAAGCCAGGCGGCAAGGAGCCGCTGGCGATGACATGTTCGACACGGATGCGATGGGTCGTCGAGTCGAAGTAAGTAAAATTTCCGCTACAGACGTCCACCGCGCCGACGCTGAAGCGCGGGTGCCCCTTATTGATCCGATCGAAATCGACCAGTCGCTCAAGCGTCGCCTTCAACGGCGTGGTATCGTAGTAACTCGCCTTGGCAGCGCCGCCGCCGGGCCACAGCATCGCCGGCGGTAGGCGCGGAACAAAAAAGTTGGGAGCGCCAAACAGCAGGATGCTCATGGCCTGGGCTTGATTGACGACTTGATGATTGAATTCGTCACGCAGCTCGAAGATTTTGAAATACGGAATTCCCAGAGGAGACGCGCTGATGGTCTCCCAGAATTCACGCAGGCGCGCGACGCGCCGATCAGGCGGGTTGCCGGCGATGATCGCCGAATTGATTGCCCCAATCGATATCCCGGCGACCCAATCCGGCTGCAGATCCGCTTCGGCCAATGCCTGATAGACTCCGGCCTGATAGGAGCCAAGCGCGCCGCCGCCCTGCAGCAACAGAGCGATCCGCTCGAACGGCGTGCGTTTGCCGTCCGCGGGCTTTGTCGGCGGCGGGTTCGGATCAGGCGCGTCGGAATGGGGGCTAGTCATGTCGGAACGTCACTTTCCACGGCCGCCACTCCGGATCAAGACCGGCGCAGGCTTTTTCCTGGATACGCGCTAGACCCTCTCGGCCTAGCTCGCGACCGCCGTGGCCGGCACCGGCCATCGCTCATGGGTGAGCGGCACCTGCATTTTGACCGTGAGCCCCTTGCGCGAAAATGTGCGCGTCACTTCGCCGTTGAGCTGGCGGGCAATGACGAGATCGATCAGCCGCGAGCCGAAGCCGACACGCCGCGGACGCCGCGCCGGCGGCCCGTTCTTCTCGATCCAATCGAGCGTCATGGTCAGGCCGCGCTGACTGCGATTCACCGACCAGCGCAGCTCGAGCTGGCCCTTGGAACGCGACAGGCTGCCGTGTTTGATCGCATTGGCCGCGAGCTCATGCAGGGCCGCGTTTAGGTTGAACACCGGATCCGGCTCGAGATCGATATTCGGGCCTTCGAACGATGCCCGGTCAATATAAGGGCCGAGTACGACGTAAAGCAGCTCCATGATCGGAATCGACTTCCAGCCGCCTTCCGTGATCAGGCGGTGGGCATTGGCCATGGCGAGGACGCGCGCCTGGTACTTGCTGGTGAGGTCGCCGATGTTTTTCGACGTTTTGGCGGTCTGCGAGAACAATGCAAGCAATTGCGAAAACAGATTCCCGGAGCGATGGCGCATGTCCCGGATCATCAATTCATGGCGCTGTTCCAACTGGCGCCGTTGAATGGCTCCGGCCAACAGGTTGCCGACGGCCGCCAGGAACGAAATATCTTGCGCACTGAACTGGCGCTTTCGGATGGTACAGACGCCGAGAATGCCATAGGCGCGGCCGTCGCGACCCGCGATCGTCACATTCACGCCGCTCACGCAGCGATGATCGGTCAGGTAGGAAGCGACGTCGAACCTGGTTTCGCCGGCGAAATCTGCGATGACGACCGGTGCGCTGGACTCGAGCGTAAAATGGGCAAAGGTACCGGGCGCCGTCGTCGTCAAAACCGTGCCCACGAGGTCCGTGTTCCAGCCGAACCCTGCGCGCAGCAGCAGCTCGCCATTGCCAGGGAGAAGTTCCAGGATTTTGACGAAATCGACTCCGAGCGTCAGCGCAACCGTGCTGACAGCGTCGTTGAGGAGCCGCTCGAGGTCAGGTTCGGCAAGCGCCCGCTCGCCGAGCCGCGCCAATGCCTCTTGTTGCCTGGCGCGGCTGCGCAGCTCGTTCTCAAGATGAACCCGTTCGGTCACGTCGTAGCAAAGCCCGACCATGCCCTTCGCATCGCCGCTCTCGGCGACGATCGTACCGGTGGCTTCAAGCCAGCATTCCTCGCGACCGCCGTACCGTGGCGCCCGGTAACGCGCGCGGAACGCCGACCGGGTACGCATCGCCTGTTGCAGCGCCGTTTCGACATCGGCGCGATCGTCGTGATCGATGGCAGCCATGAAGCCCGCATAGCGGCCGTTGAAGCTGCCGGACGACATGCCATGCAGCGCCTCAAGATTGCTCGACCATGTCACCGTATTGGCCGGGCTATCCCAGAACCAGACACCAATTTGCGCGGATTCCAACGCCGCGCGAACCGTCGCGAAATTCGGAAAGAAATGCTTTCCAAAATCGACATCCGGCGCGATTGTCGCCGACTTACTCACTTCAGGCATGTTTCTCTCGGATATGGTCATGCCTTCACTGCCAATGCCTTTACACTTTCACCACCGATCGCCCTCCTAAACATCGTGATCGATAACGGCAATAAAAAGAGGCCGCATGACGGGGCTTCGGCGACGGCAATAAATAGTGAGAAAATACTTCCGGCGGGGCTTGGCCGCCCCGCCGACGAAAGTTCCCGGCAACGCTTCAATAGACTCCGGCGAGGGCCGCGCGCTGCGCGGATAGAGCGCGTGACGGCGCGGGATCGGCAATTCCCCGGACCGCGATTCGGGCCGTCATGGGACCGCCGTGACCGTCGTCGATCGAGACCTGTCCTTGCTCGTTGGGCAGCACCACCACTTTAGTGCCGACGCCGACGCGGTCGTAAAGGTCCGTCACATCGGCATTTTGCAGCCGGATGCAGCCGCTCGATACGTGCTTGCCGATCGAGGTTGGATCGTTGGTGCCGTGGATGCGGTAGTCGGTATTGCCAAGATACAGCGCGCGCGCGCCCAGCGGATTGCCCGGACCGCCGCCGACCCAGCGCGGCAAATAGGGCTGGCGAGCGACCATTTCCGCCGGCGGGATCCAGTCCGGCCATTCGGCCTTACGCGAAATCGTTTCGACGCCAGACCAGGTAAAGCCCTGACGTCCGACGCCGATGCCATAGCGCAGCGCCTTGCCGTCACCGAGGGTCAGATAAAGAAAGGTCCGCGCGGTGTCGATGATGACGGTGCCCGCCGGTTCACCGCTCGGATAAGCCACCACTTGTCGGCGGAGCGGCGCCGGAAGCTCATCGGACGTCACCTCGCCTGGCTGAGGGTCCTGCGGCGCATACTGCGAGAACGCAGGCTCATAGCGCGGCGCCGACGCGTAATTCAGAGACTGCGCAAGAGCCGGAACGCAGGGCGCCGCGAAGACCGCTGCCAACACAATCATGCTACAAATATGCCGCGACCATTTATTCGCTGACATGGCACACTCCCGTGCTGAAATGCCGTTCTCATTTGCATTAATCGCCCGTGGGCCGGTAATGTTCCGTAGCCCGAAACAAACAAGTAAGCTCCGCAACATCGCGGGTCGCCGCAGTGCGGACGGTCATCGGTTTTTTGATGATGTTGCCGCCGCGCTATGCGGCGCCAGCACGTTGGGCCGCAACAAGTTTAGGCGATCGGGGAGGATTGCAGAGACGGGTAGCGGCGCCCTTACGTCGCGCAGCGGCCGTAGATATAGGCCAAACGCGGCGCCGCGATTGGCGAGAAGGCAGCATCGCATCCATCTGGAATTTCACGGGGTATCGGCGAACTCGGCTGCGACACCACACCGCCGCGCGACACCGCCGAGTTGATTTGTGCGGCAAACGGCAGCCGATCGCCCTTGAAAGCCCGGTTAACCGAAACTGACGGTGGCCCACCTTTAAGTCCCGCGCCCGCCGTCGGGTCTGCACTCAAGAACGGGATAAGCCCGACGAAAAACACCGCGAGCGTCGTCGCTCCCAGCGCGCCGGCGAGGCGAACAAATAAAAGCTTGAGCATCGGACCTCTCCGCAACGCCGAGCCGACCAAAGATCACGATCGATCGGATGCACGAAAAGCCCCCAAGCTCAGCACCACACCGACCGGACAACGTGCGGCGTGACGCTGAGTTCCGGCAATACGCCGGGTCACTGACTCGTGATAGCGCCGCGCTGCATCAGCGCGCACGGCGACCCGCGACAGGGGATCGAGGAGGAACACAGGGGATCGAGGAGGAACAAAGAGCAGGGTCAGAGCTTGTCCTACCGGACGGCCATTGCTCCCCCCTCCCCCCGTGCTTGGCCGGCCACGTTGGGCGCAGCCGATATGCCGATCGGTTGCGCCCTTGCTTTTTCGGCATCGTTTTTCCGGAGCGCCGCGACCCGACTTCGCTCGCTGGACGAGCGGCGACGGGTCCCGGTGCGCCAATCCGCAGTCTATGGAGGCGGACAGCGGGAGGCCCGAACGACGATGAGCTGGTCGAATGGATTATACCGTCGCTTGCCGCTCGGCTGGCTTGCGTTCGCGTTGCCGCGCCTTACGGCCGAAGAACAGCGCCTGACTGACTACTGCGGAGACCACCGCGACTTGGAACGGTTTTGCGATCAGGAAGGCCGGCTCCGGTCGCTGGCCGGTCAGGAACCGTTCCGGATAGGCGGTAATGAAGATCACCGGCACTTCGAACGAGCCGAGCAGCTCGTTCACGGCATCAAGCCCGGAACTGCCGTCGGCGAGCTGAATATCGGCGAGAATGAGCCCTGGGCGCTTGTGTTTGGCGAGAGCCAACGCCTCGGTGTGGGTTCGCGCGATGCCGATGACGTTATGACCGAGGCTTTCGACCAAAGCTTCGATATCCATGGCGATGAAGGTCTCATCCTCGATGATGAGGACGTCGGTCGCGATTTCCGCGGCAAGCTCGCGGCCCGATTCTTCGACCAAGCCGCGCAGCGTCTGCAGGTCGCAATCAAGCACTTCGGCTGCGTCCTCTTCAGAGAACCCTTCGAGCGCTACCAGTAGAAAGGCCTGGCGCGGCCGCGGCGTGATCTGTGTGAGGTGCTGCTCGGGCGGCAGGACGATCTCGTTCGCTTCTGGCCGGCCGTTTACCGCCACCGAATTCCAGATTTTGGTGAACAGACGATAGAGGGCGACACGCGAATTCGAGCCCGATTCCAGGATTTTTGGGCTGGCAATCAGCGACTCGACAGCGGCGACGACATAGGCGTCGCCCGAGGCCTGACTACCGGTCAAGGCCCGGGCGTAGCGGCGCAGCGATGGCAGATGCTGCAATACGGCTTGTGAGGTGGACACGGCACCCTCCCCTTCCACAGTGCTGAGGTTACTGGCAAAAACGCCTCAGCGCAAAAATAGTTCCGAGGCGTGCTCCCGGGCGGAACCTTGGGGGCTGTCAGTGCGTTAGCGCGAAATGGTGGGTCGCCAAAGGGCGGGGCCGGTAAAATGGGTGATCGGGGGAAAGACGACGATATGAAGCACCGCAAGACCAATCTCGAACCGCTGGAGCCGGACGCGCAGAAGCCGGAAAGTCACGGTAACATGGGCAGAACAGCCACTTCACAAAGGCACGAAGCCCGCTTGGGCCGAGAGGTCCAGGCCCGGATCGGGCAGCAATTACGCGCCCTTTATAACGACGTGGTCAGTCAGGGCGTGCCGCAGCATCTGGCTGAATTGGTCCGGCGGTTAGGCGACCAAGAATCCGAGTCATGATGGACGAGGCACGCGCATGAAGCTCGATCCTGCGATACGCGACCAAGTTCTGGCTACCGTGCCGAGCCTGCGCGCATTCGCGATTTCGCTGTGCGGCAATATCGACCGTGCCGATGACCTGGTGCAGGAGACGCTGCTCCGGGCGCTCGCCCATATCGACAGTTTCGAGCCGGGCACCAACATGCCGGCTTGGCTGTTCACTATTCTGCGCAATCTGTTCCGCTCCGAATATCGCAAGAGGCGGCGCGAAGTGGAGGACGCCGACGGCCGTTATGCCGAAACGCTGAAATCGCACCCCGAGCAAACCGGCCGGGTCGAGTTCGAGGAATTCCGTGCCGCGCTAGCGAAGCTGCCATCGGACCAACGCGAGGCGCTGATCCTCGTTGGCGCGTCGGGCTTCTCTTATGACGACGCCGCGGCGATCTGCGGCTGCGCGGTCGGCACCATCAAGAGCCGCGTCAATCGCGCCCGCACCCGGTTGGCCGATCTGCTGGCCATCGACAGCGTCGACGATTTCGGACCCGACCGGGCGACGCGCGCGGTGCTTGCCGGCGGCGGGCGGAGTTAAGCGCAAGCCCCAAGGCGCTTTCCGCCGGCGCGGTCACATGTGCGACGGCAACCACAGCGCCAGCGCCGGAAAAGCGATCAAGATCACCAGGCGAATGAGATCGGTGACAATGAACGGCATGACACCGAGGAAGATCGTCGAAAAGCTTACTTCCGGTATCACGCTCTTTATCACGAACACGTTCATCCCGACCGGCGGGTGAATAAGCCCCAGTTCGACCGTCATCACGATGATGACTCCGAACCAAATGGGATCAAAACCGAGCTGGGTGATCACCGGAAATATGATCGGAATGGTCAGGATGATCATGGCGAGCGAATCCATGAGGCAGCCGAGCACGAGATACATCACCATGATCAGGGCGAGCACACCGTAGCGGCTGAGGCCTAAGCCGGTGAGAAACTCGGTCACCTTCTGCGGCGTCTGCGTCACCGTGAGGAAATAGCCGAACAGGAGCGCGCCGATCAGCACCGTGAGTACGGCGGCAGCGGTGCGCACCGCCTGCAACAGCGAACGGCGGATGTCCGCGCGCGACAGTTTGGCGCGTGCAACGCCGATCAACAGCGCGCCAGAAGCGCCCATGCCGCCGGCTTCGGTCGGCGTGAACAGCCCGCCATAGAGCCCGCCGATCACGAAAATGAAGAGCAGCAGCATCGCCCAGATGTCGCGCAATCCAGCGCGCCGCTCGGCCCAACTATGGCGCGGAGCCGCGGGCAGAAATTTCGGCCGCACCCGGCCGATGATGACGACGGTGATCATGTCCATGGCCGCAGCGAGCAGCCCCGGAATGATCCCGGCGATGAATAGCTTGCCGATGTCCTGCTCGGTGATGATGCCGTAGACCGCGAGCACGGTGGACGGCGGCAGCATGGCGCCGAGGGTGCCGCCGGCGGCAATGACGCCGGTGGCGAAGCTTTGCGGATAGTGGTAGCGCCGCATTTCCGGATAAGCGACGGTGGCGAAGGTCGCGGCGGTGGCAACCGAGGAGCCCGAGATCGCGGCAAAGCCAGCGCAGGCCGCGATGGTGGCGATGCCGAGGCCGCCTCTGAAATGACCGACGAAGGCGTTGGCTGCCCGGAACAGCTCGCGGCTCATGCCGGAATTAGACACGAAGGCGCCCATCAGAAGAAACATCGGGATGACGCCGAAGGTATAGTCGGTCACCGTGCGCATCGAGGTGAGGCCCACGCTTTTGAGCGCCGCGGTGCCGCCGACCAGATAGGCGAAGCCGCTGACCCCGACCAGGCCCATCGCCATGCCGACCGGAACGCGCAGCAACATCAGCGCGAACAGACCGGCGAAACCGATGATCGCCACCGCGTCGGTGCTCACAAGTACCTCGGAGAATTACGCTTCAGACCATCGCGCCGCATTGGCTCAAGACTCATTCAACCGGCTTGATCTGATACTGCCCGCCGAGCAGTTCGGGATGGAAGATCAGCCGGTAGGTGCGCACCGCGATCAGTAGCACCGCCGACACGTCGCCGATCCAGGCGACCAGGAAAAACGGCCACACCGGCAGCCGCAGATCGAAGGTAAGGACATGATCGGCGCGCGTGCCCATCACTTTGCCGAACAGCGTGTAGGTCTGCACCGTCACCACGAATAACAGCACCAACGTCGCGAACACGTCGATGACGCGCTTGGCGCGCACGCCGACGCTGGCGTAAAGCAGGTCGACGGTGATGTGATTGCCGCGATAAGACGTCGCCGCGATGCCCCAGAAAATAAGAATGCCGAGCAGGAGCCGGCCGAAATCGTAACTATCCGGGATCTGTGTGGCGAAGAAGTAGCGCAGCAGCACCGAGACGAAGATATCGAGCGCGACGATGCCGACGAAGAACGCGGCAACGAGTTCGATCGCATCGATGAAGCGATCCATCAAGTTGCGCTTGGGTGCGGCGGGCTCCGCGTCGGCAATGGCGGCTTCCGGCATCGGCATCATCCGGGGCATTGTCTGTTATGACGACGGCGTCGAAATGCCTGACGCCGTCCTGGGTGCTTCACGCCTCAGAAGCCCGCCTTGTACTGCGTCAGCGAGGCTTGCAACTCGGTCCAGATCGCGGCGGGATTGCCGCCCGTTTTCTTGACGTCGGCCGCCCACTTCTGTTGGAGCGGCTCCGCCGACTTCTTCCACGCCGCAAGCTGCTCGTCCGTGATCTTATAGACCTCGTGGTCGGGCTCGGCCTTTATCTTTTCCAGGCCGGTATGCTCGAAGTCGACCCAGGGATCGGCGAATCTACCGGCCCATTCGGTTGTGCAGTGGTCGTCGATCACTTTCTTCTGCGAAGCCGACATGGCCTCGTAGGTCGCAGGGCTCATTAGCCATTGGAACATCACCGAGCCGAGCGGCGCGTCCATGTCGTATTTGGTCACCTTGTCGATACCAAAGAGGACCGTCGAGCCCCATGGAAAAGTGACGGCGTCTGCCACGCCCTTAGCCAGAATATCGCGCACCTCGGGCGCGCTGGACTGCACATTGGTGCCGCCCAGAAGCGTGACCCAGGCGGCGATCGTGCCCTGGGCCGGCCTGATCTTCATGCCCTGAATATCGGTCGGCACCACGATCTTCTTGTTGATGGAGTGCCACGCCACCGGGTCGAGCACGAAGGAAAAGCAGTAGTGCACATCCTTCATTTCGGCCGCCGCGTATTTGCGGTACCAGGCGTCAATGGCGCGATTGCCGCCCTTGGCTTGGCCGACCAGGAACGGCAGTTCGCCCGCGGCGATGATCGGAAAGCGGCCCGGCTGATAGCCCGGATTGACATAGACGAAGTCGGCGATGCCGTCGCGCGCCATGTCGTAATGGTCGAACGCCTTGCCGAGTTGTTGCGCCGGATAGATCTTGTAAGTGATGGTTCCGTTCGACTGTTTCTGGATGTCGTCGGCCCAGTCCTGGATCGCCTTCTGCAACGGATGCGTCGGCGGCACCCAATGCGACAGTTTGAGCTCGATGGTCTTGTCCTGCGCGGACGCGCTCCCGAGACCGAGCGCGACGCCTAACGCGGCCAGGCCGCAGAGCTTCATCCATTGCATTGGCCGCATGAGATCCCCCCGTTTTCGGCTTGTTGCCGCTTGGTTGGTTGCAATCCCAACTGTCCCATTTAATCGCAGAAATGGGGCGCTGTAAAAGCAATTCCAAAAGTAATCGATAAAATTGTCAGCACTCCCGTGACCGCTGCTATACGCCGTTTTCAATCATCGTCGCCGCAAGCCATCGACGTAAACCGGGCAGCAGCGACGGCCGGGTTAGTGACGTCATCGAACAAAAAGTCGGGACAGCGCGCAAGCGCCCGATCCCGCGGTTCGGGGACGTCAAATGTTGCGTTGCGTTGCGGCCTGGGGTTTTGCTGCGTTTCTTATGGTTGCGCCGGCGCGGTCGGGCATCGAGACCGCCTTGCTCGCGGACGCGTCCTTACCTGCCGCGGCAATCGCGATCCCGTCCGCACCAGTCGATCTCCCGGACATCACCGGAGACAATCCGCCAGATAAAGTTGACGTCACAGCTACAGACAACACGGATGCGAACAACCCAGGCGTGGCCAGCGCGTCGGACAAGCTCGGAGCCGAACTCCAAGGCGAGGCCGTTCCGGTCGAGGTCGGCCGGCAAGGCGGCGCGCCGGCCGATGCATCAACGCTAACGCCCCCGTCGACGCCGACACCCGCGCCCGCCCCCGTTCCTCAAAAATCGGCGGCACTCGAACCGGCTTCGCCCGACACACCGCCAGCAATCACGGCACCGTCCCTAGCGGAGCCGTTTGGACTAGCCGCCGAACCCGTCAATTTTGGCCCGGTGCTGAAGAAATGGAGCAAACTCGAGACCGGGATTCGTGCCGACAACGAAATCTTGGCACGTTGTCGCCTTAGCGACGAAGATTGCCCGGCGGCGGCGCAAAACTTCCTTGCTATCATTGAGCAGGGCCGCGCCCAGACTGGCCGCACCCGCATCGGCGTCATCAACCGCGCCATTAATCTCGCGATCAAGCCGATGAGCGATATGGTGCAATGGGGCGTGCCGGACCGCTGGAGCCCGCCTCTTGAAACCTTCACGACGGGTCGTGGCGACTGCGAAGATTACGCCATTGCGAAATATGTCGCCCTGACGGCGGCCGGGATTCCGGCGGCGGATGTCAAGCTCGTCATCGTGCGCAACCTCGCCGCCAACGAGGATCACGCCGTCACCGCGGTGCGGCTCGACGGCGACTGGGTCATGCTCGACAATCGCTGGCTGACGCTCGTTGCAGACAGCGAAATGCCGCGGACGATTCCGCTGTTCGTGCTCGATGGCGGCGGGGTCCGCGAGTTCTCATCGCCGACGCTCATAGGCGCGCGCCGCGCGTCCACTCCCGCATCGTTTTGATCTACTTCGATTCCGCTTCGTAGACGCCGTTCCAGTCCGTACCAGGCGGCTCGGCGCGGTAGACCGCGATGCGCTCCTCGTACATGTCGTAGAGGCCTGCGACATCGAAACCGTCGGCGATCTTGCGGCAGCGCTCGATAATCTGCAACGTCTCATCCCATTGCTGCTTGCGGAAGCGGGACAGCATTTGCGCATTAAGCGCGCGCATTTCCCCGCAGCGCGGATCTTGCTCGACCTCGGCACGGCCGAGCACCGCAAACACAGCCTCGGGCTGCTTTTTGCCCTTTACCTGGATCAGATCGATCTCCATCGATGCGAATTTCTGCTTGGCGCCCTCGGCGGTGCGCGAGCCAATCACCAGAGGCAACCGATAGTCCTTGGTGCGGGCTTCCAGTCGCGACGCAAAGTTGACGGTGTCGCCGAGCACCGAATAATTGAAGCGGAAATCGGACCCCATATTGCCGACGACGCAGGGCCCGGTATTAAGGCCGATGCCGATCCGCAGCGGCATGTAGACGCCGCCATTGGCATCGGCCTCGCGCTTGAGTTCGACATTGAGCGCCGCAGCCCGCGCCTGCATTTCGAGCGCCGCATCACAGGCATTGGCCTCCTGCTCGTCATCATCCACCGGCGCGTTCCAAAACGCCATGATGGCGTCGCCGATATATTTGTCGATGGTGCCCTTGCGCTCGATGATGGCGTTGGTCAGCGGCGTCAAGAAGCGGTTCATCAGCCGGGTCAGGCCCTGCGGATCGTCTTTGTAGTGTTCGGAGATCGTGGTGAAGCCGCGCACGTCGCTGAACAGAATCGTCATGCGGCGCTCCTCGCCGCCGAGCACCAGCTTCTCCGGCGCGCGCGCAAGCTGCTCCACCATGTGCGGCGACAGGTAATAGCCGAAGGCGGAGCGGATCTGTTGGCGCTGTTTCTGTTCGCGGAAATAATTCACGAAGGTGAGCACCAGATAGATCAGCCAGCTTGAAATCAGCGGATAGGTGAAATCAATGAGCACATTGTGTGCGACAAAGAGATAGAGCGACAGGCCGATCAGGCCGGCGATGAGCGCGGCGCCGAGCAGCACCACGACACTCGCCGACAGCATCGGCGCGACAACGATGATGGCGAGTCCGAACAGGACAGCGGCGACGAGCTCCGCGCCGATGGCATAGTTCGGATTGACGAGAAGCGACTTGGTCAACACGCTTTCGAGGATCTGGGCGTGGACTTCGACGCCCGGTATCACCGCGTCAAGCGGGGTCGTCTTAGTATCGAGAAGCCCGGTCGCCGAGGTGCCGATGAGCACGAGCCGGCCGCGAAGCCGGTCGGGCGGCAGACGATCCTGCAATACGTCCTTGGCCGACACATAGCGAGCCGGATCGCTTTTGTTGAAATGGACCCAAAGTTGGCCATTGCCGTCGGTCGGCACTTCCAGACCGGGCACCGCCACCGATTGGATCCCGGCTTCGTTGACGCGTACCAGGATGGCACCGGCGCGGCTGACCACGCGGAGCATTTCCATGGTCAGCGACGGCACCAGCGCGCTTTGTGCTGACATCACCACCGGCACACGGCGAATGATGCCGTCGGTCTCAGGATTGATCGAGAACAGGCCGCGGCCGGCGGCCGCCTCCTCGATGACCGGCACGTTGCGCAACAATCCGGGAAAGGTCACGAGGAACGGCGCCGGATCCGGCCCGCGGACGGCAAATCCGGTCTGAAGCGCCGCGTCGGTCTCGGTCCGCGGCGTCGGGGTCGCCGTGCCGGTCTCGCCGACGACGACGCGGGACTGCTTGATCGCATCGGCCAGCACGTCGTCGTTGCTCGGGAGACTATCGAGTTTGGCGCGGGTATCGGCGTCGATGCCGCGGAAGCTGCGTTCCGCGACCGAAGGCGACATGCGGTCGGGCTCGGCGAATATCACGTCGAACCCGATGGCAACGGCGCCAGCCTGGGTGACGCGCGTGACCAGGTCGGCAATGGTGGTGCGCGGCCACGGCCATTGACCGACTTCTTTGAGGCTGGCCTCGTCGATATCAACGATGACGACCGGCCGCGCCGTCTGCTGGCGCGGCCACAGCACCTGGAACAGGTCGAAGGTGCGCAACCGCAGTTCCGCGAGCGGCCGCGGGTCGGAAAGCCGCAACGGCACCAGCGCGAACAACAGCAAGAGGCACACCGCCCGCGCCACGCCGAAGTGCCGCGCCCAGCGGACTATCCTGTTCATGGCCGGCAAATCCCCGCGATCCGCGCCACACCGCGCGGTCCGATTATAGCGACCTTATCCACGGCCGCGAAGCATAAGGCGGCGTGACGAGATGCCTATTATTTCTCGCGAAACGAGCGCATCAGCTGATCGCGCAGCGGCTTGATTAGATAAGACAGCATGGTGCGTTCGCCGGTCTGGATGAAGGCTTCGACCGGCATGCCCGGCGTCAGCTTGACGTCGCCGAGACGCTTGATCTCGTCGGCGCTCATCGCGATGCGGACCAGATAATAGCTTTGCCCGGTGCGCTGGTCGGTGGCGGTGTCCGCGGCGATGCGCACCACCGTGCCGTTGAGTTCGGGCGTCGTGCGCGAGCTGAATGAGGAAAAGCGCAGCACTACGGGTTGATCGAACTGGACCTGATCGATGTCCTTGGGCTCGACCTTGACTTCGACCAGGAGGTTGTCGCTCTCTGGCACGATGAGCATGATCGGATCGCCGGCGGTGACGACGCCGCCCACCGTGTTCGCAGTCGACTGGAACACGATGCCGTCCTGCGGCGCGCGAATATCGGTACGCTTGAGCTGATCCTCGGCGGTCACCTTGCGCTCGACATATTCGCCGATCTTGCTGTCGGTCTCGCGCAGTTCCTTGGCGACGTCGCTGAACAGGTCCTGATCGACCTGGATGATTTGCAATTGGATCTCGGCGATCTTGCCTTTGGCCTCGGCGGCCTGGGCGACGAGCTGGCCATGCTCGCCCTGAAGCTGGGCCTCCTCGCGCTGGAGCGACGTGAGTCGATTGAGCTGGACCAGGTTTTTCTGCCACAGGTCGCGCACGCCGACCAGTTCCTGTTCGACCAGCGCAACCTGCTTGTCCTTGGAATCTTGCTGCGCGGTCATCCCGGTGATCTGCTGCTGCAGCTGCGCGATCCGTTCGTGCAGCTGTTGCTTCTGGCCGAGCCGATCTTGCCGGCGCAGATCGAACAGCCGGCGTTCGCTCGACAGCGCCTCCTTGACCTCAGGCTCGTCGACATGCCCGACAAACTCCTTCGGCACCGGGACGCTATCGAAACCGTCGCGCTCGGCGGCGAGACGCGCATGGCGCGCGTAGAGCTCGGTAAGACCCTTGGTGACGATGGCGAGGTTGGCGTTGGTCACCGTTTCGTCGAGCCTGATCAACATGTCGCCGGCCTTCACATGATCGCCGTCGCGCACAAAGAGCTCGCCGACCACGCCGCCGGTCGGATGCTGTACCTTCTTGACGTTCGAATCGACGACCAGCGAACCTTGGGCAATCAGCGCGCCGGAGATTTCGGCAGTCGAGGCCCAGCCGCCGAGGCCGAAGGCCAACGCAGCAACCAGGATGCTGCCGACCATAATGTGCCGGCGGATCGATTCGCTGGCACTGTGCTGCGGCGCCCCATTGCCAAGATGCCAAGGCATCGCCGTTCTGATCACCTCCGCGGTCCAAAGCAGCGCCGGCTTAGTCGCGCCAGCTATCTTGCCGAGCGGACCGATGGGCTTTTTAATCATCCCGCGCTCCCCTGGTCCGCTACTTTCAGCGCGCGCGGCGCCGCGCTTGGGGCGGCGATCCGGGTCAGGATCTCCTCTTTGGGCCCGAACTGTTGCTGCCGACCCTTGGCCATGATCAGAATATAGTCGACGCCCGCGATCGCGCTCGGTCGATGCGCCACCACCACCGTAATGGCGCCGCGCGCGCGCAGCCCGAGAATAGCGCGAGTCAGTGCTTCATCGCCCTCGGCGTCGAGATTGGAATTGGGTTCGTCGAGCACCACCAGGAACGGATCGCGATAGAGCGCCCGCGCCAGCGCAATGCGCTGGGCTTGGCCGGCGGAGAGCGCGCTGCCTTGTTCGCCGACCGTCGTCTCGTAGCCGTCGGGCAGGTTGATGATGAGATCGTGAACGCCGGCCGCCTGCGCAGCGGCGATCACTGCATCGGGGTCCGGCGGATCCTCGAAGCGAGAAATGTTCTGCGCCACCGTACCGTTGAACAATTCAACGTCCTGCGGCACATAGCCGATATGGCGGCCAAGCGCCTCCGGCGACCACTGATCGAGCGTTGCGCCGTCGAGGCGGACGGTGCCGCGCCCCACCGCCCAAACGCCAACAAGCATGCGCGCCAGCGATGATTTTCCCGACGCGGTCGGGCCAATCACGCCGAGCGCCTTGCCGGCGGCAAGCGTGAAATTGACGTCCTGGCAGACGATTTTCGGCTGGCCGGGTGGCGCGACCGCGGCGTTCTGAACCACCAGCGTATGTGACGGCGGCTTGAGCGGCATCGGTGCGGTTTGCCGCGGCAGATGCCCCAGCAGTTTGGACAGCCGCTGCCAGCTCTGCCGCGCGCCGACAAAACCGCGCCAATTGGCAATCGCGAGATCGACAGGGGCGAGCGCGCGGGCGCCCAAGATAGAACCGGCGATGATAATGCCCGGCGTCGATTGTTGATTGATCACGAGCCAGGCGCCCACCGCCAGGATGGCTGACTGCAACAGCATCCGCAAAACCTTCGATATCGCGCCGAGCCCACCGCCGACATCGCTGGCGCGCCCGCTCGCGGTCACGTAATTGCGGTTGAGCTCGTTCCAGTGTTTGGAAATGCGGCCAACCATCCCCATCGCCGTGATCGCTTCGGCATTGCGCCGGCTGGCTTCCATGAGCGTATTGCGCGCTGCAGCGAATTGCGCGGCGCTGCGGGTCGGGCGGCGCGTCTGTACCTCGGTCACCACGGTGAGGGTGATGAGGATGAGGGCGCCGACAAGAGCAGTGAGCCCGAGCAGGACGTGGAACAAAAAACAGATCGCGAGATAAACCGGCATCCACGGCAGATCGAAAAAGGCAATCGGGCCGCTGCCGGAAAGAAAGCCGCGCACCGAGTCGAGATCGCGGATCGGCTGGGTGCCGTCACCCTTGGCGCCAATCTTGAGCGGCAGGCGGACGATGGCGTCGTAGACCCTCATGCTCATGGCTTCGTCGAGGCTATGACCGATGCGCACCAGGATGCGGCTCCTGATCAGGTCGATAATGCCTTGTGCGGCGTAGAGGCAGGTCACCAGGATCAACAGCGCCACCAGGGTCGGCACGCTCCGGCTCGGCAGCACTCGGTCATAGACTTCCAGCATGAACAGCGCGCCGCTGAGCATCAAAAGATTGCTCATGCCGCTGAACATGGCGATGGCAATGAAAGCCCGCCGACAGGCGCCCAGGGCCGTGGCAAGTTCGGAACTGGCGGCCTGCTGCCGCAGGGGGCCAAGAGGCTGGCTCATGGATCGTGCATACCTCGGTCGCGTTTAACTGGGTCGTGGATTCAACCAAAGCGGGCCGGAAATCGCGCCCGAGCTTGCGAACACTGGCGGCTGTTTTTCAAGCGCCAACCCGATCCCCCGACTGGACGAGGACCACTATACTCTTAGTTACAGACGTATTGGGGCAGGTTCACGACCATTAGTTAATCTGGCCGGCCGGCCGGCGGAGGCGCTTAGCCAGAGGTCTGACCCGCGACCCGGGTGGCCGCGTGCGGACATCATTCCTATGCGGCAGCCGCAAGACGGCACGGCGTCAACGGCAAAATCGCCGGCCGCACTAACTTGCGGCCGGCGTAGGTTTGTCACGGTGCCTGCTTCGGCAATATGCCCATGCAGCGGTGCGTCGGTACTAAGCCGATGCTTATCAGCAAAGGCCGGCGCCGACCGCCGCTTGGGCAGCTGATTTGCTCGAAAAAGTCAGGAACGGGAATCGAGTGACAGCCCGATGCTGAAGGCCTTCTGGCGCGTCGCGCCTTCGGTTCGCTTCAACTTCTTGGCAATTTGCGACGCCGGAGTCTTCTTGCGCGCCAGTGTCTTCAGGTCACGGACCTCGCCTGAAGTCCAGGCACGCCGCTTCTTTTTCCTCTTCGCCATAATACCTCCCTTTCAAGAAAGGTCGCTTGTATCCCTTACGGGAGTAAATGAAAAGCCATCAGATGAGATTTGGATCACCTTCGGCGTTCGAGCTTAGCAGTCGAGCTTAGCAGTCGAGCTTCGCTGCAGAACCTTAGCAGCGGAGCCGTCGCTGCGGAACCTTGCAGCAGAAACATCCTCGATCGTCAACCGGTGTCTCATAGTCGACCAAGTCGCGGAGAGCAGAAAGTAGAGAAACCCGGACCCGGTCTGCAGTACCATCGCACATACGGCAGGCGAGTTAACAAAAGCTTTTGTTAGATTGCCCTTAGCGCGCTCAAGGGCCGGAGGCAAACCCAACTTGCGCAACCTCCCTGCCGGGAAATCAAGCAGGCGATTGAATCGAGGAATTCGAACGGGCCGCCTTATCAAGCAAGAATGACAGGCAGGGACTGAAACAGACCGACGACATAGCGCAGGCGCCGACAAGGCCGAACAAGCATCGCCACACGCCGTTAAGGAGACCAATCAAGCCGGATGCAAATATTCCGGCGGACCTTTAAGCTCGCCGTCGCGAGAAATTTGAGCCGGCGGGTCGCCCGATGCGCATCGCATTGGTTTCTGCACTGAGCGTTCTGACGCTTGCGGCGGCTGCGCTTGGCAGCCAAGCCCAGACATCGACCGCGCGATGTCGGCAACCGGCTCGGCGTAAGCGATGCCGCCTGGGCCCGCTTTGTCGCGCGCGAAATGACGCCACGCTTCCCCGACGGACTGGTCGTCACGGACGCCGTCGGACAATGGCGCGATCCCGCCTCCGGAACAATCGTGCGCGAACTGGCGAAGCGTGTCGAAATCGTACTGCCGGGCCACGACGATGACGAAGCCCGGATCGACGCCATCGCATCGGCCTACAAACGCGAATTCCGCCAGCACTCGGTCGGCATCATCCTGCGCCCCGGCTGCGTCTCGTTTTAGTCCGATCCACGACTCGGACTGATCGTGACGCGCGGGGCTTGCGGCAGGGGACCGTCCTTCCTAGCTTGTTCATTAGAGCATGGTCCCGAATAGTAGAGACCGGTTTCCAGATAGAACCATGCTCAAACACAGAATCCGGACCCTGATCCGATTCGATCGAATGCGATGAGGGTTCAGGCAATAAGATGTGGATCGCCGCCAATGAACCCGTGCACAGACGAACTTAAACTCGTCGCCCTCGACAAGGACGATATCGAGATCGTATCGGCGCATGTGCAAGACGCCCTGGTCAAGATCGCCGATATTTTCTGGCAGCCGCGCGAACATCGCTTTGTGATGGCGCTCAACCGCTTCGACTGGATGACCGCGGTCGACGCCAAAACCGAGGCGAAGGCGGATTACCGGCGCTGCCGCACGGCGTTACGTTTCGAGCGCGTTACGGCCTGCAAATGCCGCAATCTCGACCAGGGCAAGAAGGATACGCGGCTTAATCTCCTCGCCGTCGAATTCGCTCAAACCGACTCCCCCGCCGGCATCGTAACACTGACCTTCTCTGGCGGCGGCGCCATCCGGCTCGATGTCGAGTGCCTGGAAGCCGAGCTTGCCGACCTCGGCGAGGTTTCCGCCGCGGCTCTTTGCCCGGACCATTTCACTGCCGGCTCGGTAACGGCCTAATTCAGGCCGAACGGGCGCGTTGCGCCGGCGCGGCGAACAGCTTCATCAAGGCAATGATCGTGGCAAGTGTCGCCGCATAAACGACCACCTGCATCGCGGTGGGCTGATCGACATAGCCGATCAGAGTGTGCAGCGCCCGGCCCAAAAAACTCGAATCGCTCAAGATCCAGGACGTGTCCCACATGGTTTCGTCGAGCGCGGTCAGGATATTGGCCTGTTCGAGGAAGGCAATGGCCTGCGCCGCCATGCCGGCGGCAAGTAGCGCGATAAGCGCGCTGGTTACGCTGAAAAGATAGCGCGCCGGAATGGTGATGAGACCGAGATAGGTCATCAGGCAGACCAGCGAGCCGAGAACGAGGCCGACGAAGCCGCCGGCGACCATCGCCCAGCTCGCGCCGCCCTGCGCGGCGGCAACGCCATAGAGAAAGAGCACGACCTCGGAGCCTTCGCGTAGCACCGCGATTGCGACGACAATAGCGAGCGCTAAAAGCGATTTCGATCCGGCCGCCACCGCCTCGCCGGCGGCGCGCAATTCGTCGACCAGTTCGCGGCCGTGCCGCGACATCCACACGTTATGCCAGGTCAGCATCAGCACCGCGAAGCCGAGAATCCCGGCATTGAATATTTCCTGGCCGCTGCCGCCGAACAATTCCGATAATCCGCCGGTGAACAGCGCCACCACGCAGGCACCAAGCACGCCGGCGCCGACGCCGCCCGCGATCCAAAGGCTGCGGCCGGCCACACCCGCGGTCACGGCCATGACGATACCGACGACAAGGCCGGCTTCGAACACCTCGCGGAATACGATCAGCAGAGCGGCTAGCACGGCGACCTCACGACACAGCTCTCACGGTTCGGCCGAAAATTCATGGCACCACCAGAAATCCTTGGGTGTCGCGATGGAAATCGTCATAGAAATTATAGCGACCCGGCTGTTGTGGTCGCACATAAACGACCGCTTCGCTGCCCGCCGGGACAATCTTCTCGAAATGCAAAGCGTCGCTTTCGAATTCGGAGACAATCGAATTAAGGTTCTTGACATGGATGGCGATCGGCTGGCCGGGCGGCGCATGCAGCTCAGCGGGATCGAACAGATGATCCTTGATCGTGATTGACACCGTGATTTTGTCATCGGCATGTGCGCCAACCGCACCGAGGGAAAATATCGCGACGAGCGCAAGCGACTGCGCGAGCCACCGGGCTCTCCGTCCGCGCGCGCGATTCGATGTCACTGCCAAAACACGTTTCCTGTGCCGTGAATTCTTGAGTAAGGAGTTGGGGAACAGTCGACTTTTTGTCAATCAAAAAGCCGAATATTAGAATTGTTATAATATTGGCTGACTGCTACTCAGCGCTCAGGTTAACGTCAAAGTCAGCATTAACGTCGGCAAAAAGTCAGCCGCAAACCAGGCGCAAGCCAGTACGATGCCCATTCGCCTCGACATCCGGTCCCTAGATTTCGCGCAAAAGTTTGGCGCGTTCCTCGACACCAAGCGAGAGGCATCGGCGGACGTCGAAGCCTCAGTCCGCGCCATCGTCGCCGACGTCGCCGCCCGCGGCGATCGCGCGCTCAAGGACTATACGCTCAAGTTCGATAGACTCGACCTCGACGCCGGCGGGTTGAAGGTAACGACAGACGAGATCGGCGCGGCCCGCAAGGCCTGCAGCCGCGACGCGCTCGATGCGCTCGAATTCGCCCGCAGCCGCATCGAGGCTTACCATCGCCGGCAAATCCCGCGGGATGAACGCTTCACCGACGCGCTCGGTGTCGAGCTCGGCTGGCGCTGGACCGCGATTGACGCGGTCGGCCTTTACGTCCCCGGCGGTACCGCCGCCTACCCATCCTCGGTTCTGATGAATGCCGTGCCGGCCAAAGTCGCGGGCGTGCCGCGCATCGCCATGGTGGTACCGGCGCCCGACGGCAAGCTCAACCCGCTGGTGCTCGCGGCGGCCGAACTTGCCGGCATCGACGAGGTTTTTCGCGTCGGCGGCGCGCAGGCGATCGCGGCCTTGGCCTACGGCACGGAGACCATCGCGTCGGTCGCGAAGATCGTCGGGCCCGGCAATGCCTACGTCGCCGCGGCCAAGCGCGTCGTGTTCGGCCGGGTCGGCATCGACATGATCGCAGGGCCGTCGGAGGTGCTGATCATCGCCGACAAGGACGCTAACCCCGATTGGATCGCCGCCGACCTCTTGGCGCAGGCCGAGCACGACGCCGCGGCGCAGGCGATCCTGATCACCGACAGTGAGAGGCTTGCTGACGCCACCGAGCGCGCGATCGAAAGTCAGCTTGTGCGGCTGCCGCGTGAGACAGTGGCCGCTGCGTCCTGGCAGGATTTCGGCGCGGTGATCCTGGTTCGCAATCTCGACGAGGCTCTGCCGCTGACCGACGCCATCGCTCCCGAACATCTTGAAATCGCCTCAGCCGACGCCGAGCGGCTCGCCGGGCGCATCCGCAATGCCGGCGCGATTTTCATCGGCGCACATACCCCGGAAGCGATTGGCGATTACGTCGCCGGTTCCAACCACGTGCTGCCGACGGCGCGGTCGGCGCGCTTTTCGTCGGGTCTCGGCGTACTCGATTTCATGAAGCGCACATCGATCCTCAAATGCGGCCCCGAGCAATTGCGCGCGCTCGGCGGCGCCGCAATCACGCTCGGCACGGCGGAAGGTCTCGATGCCCATGCCCACTCGATCGCGATTCGGCTCAACCGGTGATGCCAAGAAAAAGCCCCCATCAGGACAAGACCGGCCGACTCGCGACGGTCACCCTCGATGAGGCTTCCCTCGGCAGTACCAACGACGACGTCGAGCACGAGCGCAGGGTCGCCATCTACGATCTGCTCGAAGACAATCAGTTCCAGCCGATCGACCACCAGGGCGGACCCTATACGCTGCAACTTGGCATCAGCGGCAACCGACTGGTCTTCGATATCCGGCTGACCGACGGCTCGCCGGTGATGGCCCATATGCTGTCGCTGGCGCCGTTCAGCCGCATCGTCAAAGATTATTTCGTCATCTGCGACAGCTATTATGCGGCGATCCGCACCGCGACGCCGGATCGCATCGAAGCACTCGATATGGGCCGGCGCGCGCTGCACGACGAAGGCTCGCGCCTGGTGATGGAACGCCTCAAGCGCAAGGTCGATGTCGACTTCGATACCGCGCGCCGGCTGTTCACGCTGATCTCGGTCCTGCACTGGAAGGGCTGAGGCGACGATGCCGCCAGCAGCGAAGCGACCTCTGGCGGTGTTGTTCGCCTGCGGGCTGAATTCGGTGCGCTCGCCGATGGCGGCGGGCTTGTTCGCGCAAATATTCGGCCGCGCCATTTATGTCGGTTCAGCCGGTGTGCGCAAAGCCGAGCTCGACCCATTCGCGGTCGCGGTCATGGGTGAGATCGGGCTCGACATTTCGCGGCACAAGCCGGTCACTTTCGAGGAGTTGGACGATTGGGAGGGGCTCAATTTCGACCTCATCATCACGCTTGCGCCGGAAGCCCATCACCGTGCGCTCGAACTGACCCGCGTGAGCGGCATTGATGTCGAGTACTGGCCGACTGCGGACCCGAGCGCGGTCGAAGGCAGCCGCACGCAACGGCTCGACGCCTATCGCGAGGTGCGCGAGCAACTTCTCGCGCACATCCGCCAGCGCTTCCTGACACGAAGCATGGGCAATGAGTGATGTTGATTGGCCGACAGACACCGCGCCCCAAACACAGTTGTGAAGCGGCCCGTCATCCGCTAGGTTCCGCGCAAATTTCGGCCGTGAGGGCGGCCAGACAGCTGCAATTCCGGGACCCGAATGGCGAAGGAAGAACTTCTGGAATTTCCCGGTGTCGTGACGGAACTGCTCCCGAACGCCACTTTCCGCGTTCAGCTCGAGAACGAGCATGAGATTATCGCCCACACGGCGGGACGCATGCGCAAGAACCGCATCCGCGTGCTCGCCGGCGACAAGGTGCTCGTCGAAATGACGCCATACGATTTAACCAAGGGCCGGATTACCTACCGGTTCAAATGATCGGCCGCCCGAAATTGGTGCTCGCTTCCGGCTCACCCCGCCGGCTCTCGCTCGTCAACCAAGTTGGCATCGAGCCGGACGCGCTGCGTCCCACAGATATAGACGAGACGCCGAAGCGGGGCGAACTGCCGCGCGCCTGCGCCACGCGGCTCGCACGGCTCAAAGCGGAAGCCGCGCTGAACATGGTGCGCATCGACGATGAACTGAAAGGCGCCTACATCCTCGCCGCCGACACCGTGGTCGCGGTCGGCCGGCGTATTTTGCCCAAGGCCGAGATGCTCGATGAGGCGGCGCAGTGCTTGCGGCTACTCTCCGGCCGCAATCATCGCGTCCACACCGCAGTGTGCCTGGTGACACCGAAGGAGACGTTCCGGCAGCGCCATGTCGAAACCCGGGTGCGTTTCAAAAGGCTCTCCGACCAGGATATCGAGGCCTATCTCGCGTCAGGCGAATGGCGCGGCAAGGCCGGCGGCTACGCGGCGCAAGGAATCGCCGGAAGTTTTCTGGTGAAAATGGTGGGGTCTTATTCCAGCATCATCGGCTTGCCCCTCTACGAGACCATGACGCTTCTGGCCGGCGAGGGTTATCCGGTCCATTTCGGCTGGCTCAACACGATCTGACGTCCGGGCAACGCTGGCGCGGTCCGTTAGGCGCCCCATATTGCCAAGAGCATTACTGACATGGCAGTGCCGATGCCCGACGCCACCAACCGCAACCTCTGTCCGATCTGCGGCAAGCCGGCCGAGCAAATGTTCCGGCCGTTCTGTTCAAAGCGCTGCGCCGACGTTGACCTGCACCGCTGGTTCTCGGGCCGCTATGCCATTCCGGTGACGGGAGACGACGAAGAGGCTGAGCGGCGCAAAGACCTCAACGACGAGCCGGACTGACTCGTTACGGGGCTGACAGAGGAGCTTCTCGGCCCATTCTGGACAGCACGAAATCGAGCCTCTATAAGACGGCGCTCTCGTAAGGCCCGTTTAGCGGGTTGCTCGTTAGCGAGTGCACCGGGGCCCAGGTAGCTCAGTTGGTAGAGCACTGCACTGAAAATGCAGGTGTCGGTGGTTCAATTCCGCCCCTGGGCACCATCATAAATCTCTGACGCAGTCCGCAGTTGCTCGCTTGGCCAAGCCGGCCCGCACAGCCTCGCGCTAAATCGCCGGCAGCACGCCGCGCGACATGTAGAGAAACAGCGCCGCGCCGAGGAGGCCGATCAGCAGGGCGAGTGCCAGATCGAGCCGCTCGCCGGGGCTTGCCACTGTCGCCTCGGAATCAATGTCCTTCGCAGTTCTAAAAAACCGCGCCCCGGCCAGAACGATCATTGCAACGCCGATCGCAATAAATGCAAGACCCGCCCAGTTGGCGAAGGCCTGACCATGCGGCGTGAGCTGTTGCTGCGCCATTTGGGGGACCGCATATCTGAGAAACAGATCGAACCGTTCGATCAGGAAGCCGAAGGCCATGACTGCGATGGCGGTGCGAACCCAGGCGAGAAAGGTTCGTTCGTTGGCGGCGTGGTCGCTATAACGCTTGATCATTGGACTGCCCCGAAAACATATCGGCCCGACTATAACGCCGCGGCATCGTGCGCGCTTGCCGACTCTGCCACAAACGGGCAGGCTGCTTCTAATGAATCAGCGCTAAAAACCGTGTCGATGGGGAGTGAAAAACATGGCCGATGGTGCAGCCAAACATCCGAGTCGCGGCCGCTGGTACATGCTGCTGCTGATCAGCGTGATGTACCTGATTACCTATCTCGACCGCGTCAACATCTCGACCGCGGCGCCGCTCATCAGCAAGGAATATGGCTTCGACAACATTACGATGGGCTACATCTTTAGCGCCTTTGTGTGGGCCTATGCGATGTTCCAGGTTCCCGGCGGCTGGCTGAGCGACCGGTTCGGCGCTCGTGGCGTGCTGAGCATCGTCGTCGCCTATTGGTCGATCATGACGGCCGCCACCGCAGGCGCGTTTAGCGCCACGTCGTTCATCGCGATCCGATTCCTGTTCGGCGTTGGCGAGGCCGGAGCCTTCCCGGGCGCCACGCGCGCGATGCAGCTTTGGTACCCTCAGAAGGAACGCGGCTTCGTGCAAGGCGTCACCCACAGCGCCAGCCGCGCCGGAGCGGCGATCGCGCCACCGCTGGTGTTGCTGATCATGGTCAATCTCGGCTGGCGCTGGGCGTTTTTCATTTGCGGAGCAATCGGCCTGGTGTGGAGTGTGTGGTGGAGCTTGAGCTACCGCAACCTGCCGGAAGAGCACCGTCTGGTGAATCCGCAGGAGCTGGAAATCATCCGCGGCCGCGATCAGACCGGGGCCATCAAGCCGCCGCCGATGGAAAAGCAGACCCAGGTGCCGTGGAGCACGCTGTTACGGTCGCCCAACATGTGGGCGATCATGCTCGCTTATTTCACTTACGTTTATTGCCTGTGGATTTTCCTAAGCTGGCTGACGAAGTACCTTATCGACGTTCGGCATTTCACCTTGCTCAAAGGCGGCCTGCTTGCCTCGCTGCCGTTGTGGGCTGGCGTCGTTGGCGACACGGCGGGAGGCATCGCGACCGATTGGCTTTTGAAACGAACCGGCAGCGCCAGGATCGGGCGGCGGGCCGTCGCGATCACGGGCCTGCTCGGCTGCGCGGTGTTTATTGTTCCGGCGGCGCTTGCTGAAGACCCCTACACCGCGGTTTTCTGTCTCACCGCCGCGATGTTCTTTTTAGAATGCACCATCGGCCCGTCCTGGGCGGTGCCGATGGACACCGGCGGCAAATATTCCGGGACGGTATCCGGAATGATGAACATGGCGGGAAATTTCGGCGGCGCGATCTCGCCGATCGTGTTCGGTTATCTGGCCGAGGGCGGCAATTGGGAAGCGCCGTTCATTGTCGCCGCAGGCCTCCTCGTCATCGGCGCCGCGGTGTGGGCGTTCTGGCTCGATCCCGACAAGAACATCCTCACCAGCGGGTTCGCGTCGCACGACCGGGCCGCCGAGGCCGTCCGCTGAGGGTCCGCGATTACCGGCGTCGGCGGGTTAGCCCCGCCGGCGCGCCGGTTCGCTCGCAACCCGCGCGAAGGTCGAGATGATCTTCAATCCGGCTTGGACCGAGCCGCGCAGCGAGCCCGCGACTTTGGAGTGGCCGCCAAGGCGGCGGCGGTAGGCGACCGGCAGTTCGAGGATGCGCAAGCCCGCACGCGCCGCCCGCATCTGCATTTCAAGATTCCAGCCATAGGTCAGCTCGCGCATGCCGAGCATCAATAAGGTGTCGCGGCGAATGGCGCGGAAGGCGCACATGTCGGTGTAGCGCACGCCGTAAAGCACTTTGGTCAGCCACCCGGCGAAGAATCCGGCCGCGATTTGGTGCCAGGCCATGCTGCCAGCTTCGCGTTCGCCACGCGCGCGCGAAGCGATGACGAAATCGCAAGTGCCGGCGCGGATCGGCGCGACCAGGCCAGCGATGGCTGCCGGGTCGTCGGCGCCATCGCCGTCCATGAAGACGATGATTTCGGCGCTGTCGGCCGCTTTCGCACCGGTCAGACAGGCAACGCCGTAGCCGCGGCCGACGCCGATGACCTCGGCCCCGGCGCGGCGCGCGGCATCCGGGGTGCCGTCGCTCGACCCGCCGTCGACCACGATGATCCGGCCGACCACGGTGCCCGGTAATTCGGCGACGACCGCGCCGATCGACTCCACTTCATTGAAGGTCGGAATGACGACGGCCACAGCGCCCGCCGGCGCCGGCATCGCTAAAGACTCCAGCGCAAGCCGCAGCTCGCGCAGGCGTCAGGCGGCCTGTCCGACTTGAGCGCCTTGCGGAAATCGCTGTAGGCCGGCCCGGTCCAGATTTCACGCAAGGTCTGCTGGGTGGCGTCGCCGAGCGTGTAATTCTCGTAGCCGCGCTGCGAAAACGGCGCGATACAGCATGGCAGCGCACGGCCGTTGGCGGTGAAATACATCACCGTCCATGGCCTTCGGCACAACGACCACGGCGAGCCGTTACTTTGGGAGCCCTCGTCCGCCCGCTTGAGACTGATGCCGGGCTCCGAGGCGCCGCCCGAGGCGCTGAAGGTGACGCCGAGCGATACCGCGAGCGCCGCGGCGCGATCGATGTGAATCGCTTCCTCGGCCGACAGCTGCTCGTAGAGCGCCTGATCCGGCCGCGCCAGACCGATGGCGTTGTCCTGGAAGAACACCAGGCGCTGCAGATGCACTTCCCTGACGCCGGTCTCCGCGGCGACACGGACAAAATCCGGCAATTCCTCGATGGTTTCGCGCAAGCCAGTGAGCCATGCCGAGACCCGCGGCTTTAAATGCCCCTCGCGTTCCTGCAGCTCACGAAAGGCGCGCACGTTTTTCAGGATGCGATGGAAATAATTCTTGCCGCGAACGGCGCGATAGGATTCGGCGTTCGCCGCGTCGAACGAGACGCGAAGCTCATCCAGATCCGCACTTATCAAGGCGCGGCCGTTTTTCTCATTGAGCACCGTGCCGTTGGTGTTGAACAGCACATAGGTGCCGCGGTCTTTCAGATAACGCACCATGCGCGGCAAATGTTTGACCAGCATCGGTTCGCCGACGCCGTGCAATACGGCGCGGTGCAGCTGCGGAATCTGGTCGACAATCGAGGTGAACAGCCGCCAGCTCATGTCGGCCGGCGGCTCCAATTCCTCATAGGTGCGCGGACAGGTCGTGCAAAGCAGATTGCAGCGGTTGGTCGTCTCCAGATAAAGGCAGACCGGATCGTGCTCGGGAATGTCGCGGTCCGCCTGCACGCTCTCGAAATAGCGTCTCGGATCGACCGCCGCTTTTGTCGTCGCCCGTTGCGTCACCGTTTCACCCCTTGAATGGCGGATGGCTGCGCGGTTCAGGCGCGCGCTTCGTCAACCTGTGGGCCACTATCGGTGCGGCGATCGAAATCATGGTTGCGCCACAGCCGGTCCATCAATTTCGCCGTCTGCGCGGCGTAATGTGGCGCATGGCCGGCAGGCCGGCGTCCGTCCAAGCGCTCGCCGGAAAGCTCGGCGTTGAGCCGGCGTAGGCCGTCGATATCGTCGACATCGTACCAGACCGGCAGACTATGGACTTCAAGATTGATTTCCCGCGCCCGCTCCAGCGTCTGCGCGGCGACCTGCCCGGTGCTCCAGGCGATGTCCTCAAACATGCGGCGGTGTGCGGTTTTGAGGCCGAGCAGGTAATAGCCGCCGTCGCTCGACGGCCCGAGCACGGCGCGGTCGCCCGGCCGCTCTAAGACCGTCGCGGTCTCGATCAGCAGCGCGGTCGGCAGGGTCGGGCTGTCGGCATTGAGCACGACGGCGGAGGTGTGGCCCCGCGCCAAAAGCTCGCTGATCGTATGATGCAGGCAGGCGCCGAAATTGGGCAACCAGGCGCCGATCAAGCCGATCGCGCCCGGCAGCGTACGGCGGAAGAAGTCCTCCGATCCCGGCGGACCGTGGGCGGCGTAGCCGGCAATGCCGGCGGACGGCGCGGCATAGCGCGCTGCCAGGAGCACATTGTCGGCGACATCCTGAAGAAAGGCGGTGTTCAGTGCCGCCGCCTCGTCGAAGCTTAAAGGCGGCACCAGTCTTGTCTTGGCGCGTCCGGGGGTCGAAGCCTTGGCCATGAAGGCAATGCCGCAACTGCCCGCAACCGAGGCGGTCGCCGCCCCGGAGCCGGCAGTTGAAATCGATTTGTCATTGGAAGATTTTCCGGCGAATCGACCTGTAAGAGTCATGCAATGCCCCCTGATCGATCACGCACCGCGCTATGGTAGAGATGCCAAAATTGCCAGAAATGCGCCAGTCACTTCCGCCTCATTTCGTATAAGTCGCGATACACGGAAAAGTCATTCTCTTCACAAATTCGTGATCGAGGACTTCGCGTCTGCGATATCAGCGCGGCGGATCGGCGAGGGGCTAGTCTGCACGCACAGGCACAGCGGCGAATTCCCGGCAACCGAAGTGCCTTCGATCGCACCAGATCGACGACA
Source organism: Xanthobacteraceae bacterium (assembly GCA_049519075.1). Classification (GTDB taxonomy): domain Bacteria; phylum Pseudomonadota; class Alphaproteobacteria; order Rhizobiales; family Xanthobacteraceae; genus BOG-931. The sequence continues at coordinate 76,515 of JBEKRD010000007.1, forward strand.
CCGACTCCGTCGGCACCATCCTCACGATTGCGATCGACAACCCGAATCGCGCGAAGGAGACACGCGTATGCGTCGCGCCCTTCGATCAATAACGCCACGCGACTTTGTGAAGCGGTCCTGCTTGCGCATGAAATAGCGCGCCCGTATGGTCGTCACGTCCTAAAATCGTGGAAACTCGATGTCGACAGCGACCGTCGAAGCAAGTGCACTTACGAAGCATCGCCTGCATCCGATTGCGCTTCGCATCATGCATTGGATCAATGCCGTCGCAATTTTCATCATGATCGGCAGCGGCTGGAAGATCTATAACGACGATGCGATCTTCGGTTTTCATTTTCCCGATGCCGTGGTGATCGGCAAATGGGCGCAGTATGGCTTGCAATGGCATTTCTTCGGCATGTGGATTTTCGTGCTCAACGGACTTGCTTATCTCAGCTACGGGATCGCGTCCGGCCGCTTCCGGCAAAAGCTGTTTCCCATTTCGCTCGGCGAAATTCTGGCGACCGTGGGCGACGCGTTGCGCTTGCGGCTGAGCCACGACGATCTGACTCATTACAACGCCGTGCAAAAGCTTCTCTATCTCGGTGTCATGCTGATCGGCGTTCTGATCGTGATTTCCGGGCTGGCGCTGTGGAAGCCGGTACAATTCTCCGGGCTTGCGGACCTGTTCGGCAGTTTCCAGGCTATCCGGCTGGTGCACTTCCTCTGCATGTCGGCGATCGTGGCCTTCATCGTCGTGCACGTGTCGCTCGCGCTTCTGGTGCCGAAAAGTCTTGTCGCCATGGTCACCGGCGGCCCCGCCGTCGATGAGGCCAAGCCGCGCAGCGCCGCCGCGCCGCAAATCGAAGCAACGCCTTGAAACGGTGACCGGGATGCCGATTCGAAGCCGCACGCGATCGATGTTTCGTCCCGCCAAGCCGGTTAACCAAGGCGTACTGACCGAACACCGCGCGCTGGTCGAGACCATCAATCGCCGCAACGTGTTGCGCGGCGCGGTCAGTCTGGGCGCGCTGACCATGTTGACCGGCTGCAATGTCAGCGAAAATGATTCCGTGCAGCAAGCTCTGCGCACGGTGTCGGCCTGGAACGACCGCGTGCAGGAAGCGATTTTCCGGCCACATCATCTGGCGCCGACATTTCGTGCTTCGCAAGTCGCCAAGCCGCCGCGCTTCAACGCCCATTTCTCGATCGACGAGGTCAAGCCCATCGATGGCGCGACCTGGACGTTGGAATTGGCCGGCCGGATCGCCGATAAGCGGCCATGGACTGCGCCGCAGCTCTACCGGCTGCCGGAACAAGAGATCATCATCCGTCATGTCTGCGTCGAAGGCTGGGATTATATTGGGCAATGGTCCGGACCCAATTTGCGCGCCTTCCTTGAGCGGGTCGGCGCCGACCTCACCGCAAAATACATCTACTTCATCTGCAATGACGACTTTACCGAAAGCATCGACATGCCGACCGCGCTGCACCCGCAGACGATCCTTGCCACCAAATATGCCGGCGACGCGCTCGCCGACCCGTTCGGCTATCCGTTGCGGCTGCGCACATCGACCAAGCTCGGCTACAAGAATGCAAAATGGATCAAGGCGATCGAGGTCACCAACGATTACCGCGAAACGTTCTGGAGCAAACAAGGCTTTAATTGGTTCGCCGGAATCTAAGGCAACTGCCCGCCGTCCGCGACCCTCACGTAAATCCGCCATTGCCCGTCGCGAAATTCCGCCAGCCGATAATCCGGGCCGGCGGCAAAGGGATCGTGGCCCCAGGCGCCATCCTGCGGCACGATGACAACGACATCGCAGGCAAATTTTTTCGCCATGTCGTCCACATCGGCCGGCGTGCCTTGTCCGGCGAAGACGCGGATGAATTGGGCATTGATCGCCTCGCGGCGCTCACCCGGCAGGTCCGCGAAGGCGAGCGCCAGTTCGCGGCCGGCAAAGCATGAGCTGCGGTCGGCGAGCAGCGCCCAGCTGATATTCGCCGGCCAGGTCGTCAGGTCTTGCAGATACAGCGGATTATTGGCGACGCGGGCGGTAGGCGCAGCATAACGCCGCACCGCGGCCCACAGCTCCGGGGTCTGCGCGAAAGCGGAAGCATCCGGCGCCGGTGTGCCGGCGATATTCGAGCGGATCAGCGAAACCGTATCCGGCAGGCTGAGGACAAGCCCGCCGAGCGCCGTCGCCACGATCCATCCGCGCCGCGGCGCGCGCATCATCCCCGCTGCCGCGCCCGCGATCAGGATCATGGCGGCGGGCAGCACGGCGCGCAGGCCGAGATCGTTGTTGTCGCCGAGCGTGCCGACCAGAAGCCAGGATATCGCCAGACTCGCGCCGGCGAGCGCGACGAGAACCGCCAAGGCAGTCCTTTCCGGCCCGCTCCTCGTGGCGCGCAGCGCCGCGAGGAGCGCGATCATGCCGGCGACAAAGCAAGCCGGAAACTCGATCGGCAGCAGAATAAGCCAATAGGCCGGCAGATCGAGCAAGCGGCGGAGCGTCACTGGAAACATATCGCCCAAAACTTCGAACGGATGGAACAGAAACGGACTGCCGCCGCCGCGCGCGGCAATCGCCGCCATTTGGTCGCGGATGAAGGGCAGCGCGATCGCAACGGCGAGCACCGCGGCCGCCGCGAGCCCGCGTGAAACGCGAATGCGCCGCGCCGGCGCTACACCGGCAAGCAAAATCGGCGCGGCGGCCAAGGCTGCGATGGCGAAAGTCACGCCACCCACATAGGACGAGCTTTCAAACCCGGCCGCTACCAACAAAGCGAGCGTCACGAGCCGCGCCGCAGTCTGCCGCTCTGCGTAATGAATCAGCAGCAGCATGGCCGTCACCACACACGACGCCGCCATGAGATGCTGTGGCGCCCAGGCGGACTGAAACAACCAGCCGGCAAAGCCGTTCGGCCTGGTCAAAAACGGCTCAAGCCCAAAGCCGGAGCCGAACAAGGTACTGAGCGGCGTGCGCAGCGAAGTCGCGGCCGCGAGCGCGACGACCAGGAACGCGGCGCCCGATCGTTTGCCGAGCCAGACCGCGACGCCCATCATCACGCTGAGCGAGGCGAAGGCGGTAAACCAGGTCAAAGCGATATCGGCTTCCCAGCCGCTCGCACGCAACGGCAACGCCAATTCGGCGGCGCTGAAATGCCAAAGGTAGTAATAGGCAAGCCTACCCGCCGCACCGAATTCACCGAATACCGGATTGACCGGGGGCAGACCTTGGCGGGTCATCGCATCAATGATGGCGATCTTGGAATGATCGAAGATCGGATCGGCGAGATGCACGCCTGCCGCGGTATATTTGGGCACGAGCGCGACTGCCGGAACGAGCGCAAGCCCCGCAGCCGTGGCATAGCCTAACAGCGGGATGGCAGGCGCCGCATCGGCGGATGCAATGCGATCGGATCCGGCGCGGCGCATGACGAGCGAGCCGCCGGCGACGATAAGTGCGAGCACGGCCGCGCCGACGACCGCGCGCAGGGAAAATCCGACCAGCGTCAGGATCGGCAGCGTCGCAGCGCTAAACACCGCCCAACCGACGACGGGCGCCACGCCGAGCGCCAGGACCCACGGCAGCACATGACGGGCAAGCGCATAGCCCAGCACGGTCCAAAATGCTGTTGCCAAGACCGCGGCAAGGACAGCATCGACCGGTGATGCCATGAAAGCTGCCATGAAAGCCGCCTTGGAAGGCCCTGCCCCGAAACGCGCTCGACTTCGTACGGTTACGCCGGAAGTCAATTGATGACTGGGTATCCGGCGAAGGGCCGCGAAGCAAAGGCTTTAGCGAAGCTGGGCCGTTTCGCTGCCGCATTTGCTCAGCAAATCGGTCCAATTCTCGACCGCCTGCCGCGCTTGGCGGACTGCCTCGGCGAATGCCTCCTGCGTCTTGTAGTAGAGGCGCCATTGGCCGTTGTCGTACATTTCGACGAGATGGACTAATGCCCGTCGGGCGCAAAAGAGCTTCTGCTCGGCATTGCTGCGCTGGGCTTCGACCGTCAAGCTTTTCGTCATGGCCCCTCAGCTTGCCAAAAATGCGTAAACATTGAATCAAAACCGTCACACAGCCGCCGGAGCATCCTGGGCGCTGCAAAACCGGGGGTTTGCCGCTTGGTTGCTAAAGGGTAAATGCCGGCGCCGGAACTGACTAGCAGTCCCATCGCCAAGCTCGTAAGATTATGGTGAGGTGTTATTTGCTCCGGAGGCCAGTATGCGCAGCTTCGGCCGGTGGATAGGCAATGGCGGCCCCGCCCATAGCGGCCTCCTCGTGTGCGCCGCGAGCGCAATCTGGCTTGGTGCCGCCAGCGCAGCCCATAGCGGGCCCTGCACGGTGCAGATCGCGCAGCTCGAGCGGCAGATCAGTCTCCGCGCGTCAAACCCTGCGACCGGGCCGACAGCGACGCAATCCGTCGGCGCGCAACTGCACCATCAACCGACGCCCGGCACCGTAGAGCACGCTGAAACAGTGGCGAATGCAGATGCCGATGCCGCACTCCAACACGCACGCGATGCGGACGCGGCGGGCAACGCCAACGGCTGCAACGCGGCGCTTAAGGAAGCACGACGCCTCTACGGCATCTATTAGGCTCATCGCCGGCGAGGCGACAGGGCTTCGGCGCCTCAATAGGCTTTCTCGGTATAGATCGGATCGACCGAGCCGGCCCACGGACCATGGTATTTCTCGAGTAGCTCCTGCGCCGGCGTGACGCCGCGTGCGACGCGGTCATCCAGCACATCGAGGAAGCGTGTCTCGTCCTGGCCGACGATATCGAGACACCGCCGACGCGACAGACCCGCGCGCGCGAGCCTGAGGATCTCGGTCGCAAGCTCCGCTACGCTACGGCCGCGAATGGTCGCGGTGAGTCCAAGCTTTGGCACCTCGTCGCGGAGCTTTTGACGCTCAGCCGCGGTCCAGCTTTTGACCACATCCCAAGCCGCATCGAGCGACACGTCGTCGTAGAGAATGCCAACCCAGAACGCCGGCAGCGCCAAGAGATTCGGCAGTGAGCCGGAATCGGCACCGCGCATTTCGAGGTAGCGCTTAAGCCGCACCTCCGGAAAGATCGTCGAGATGTGGTTAGCCCAGTCGGAAATCGTGGCCCGAGCGCCCGGCATTGCCGGCAGTTTCCCCGCCAAGAGATCACGAAACGATTGGCCCGACGCATCGACGTAGTCATCGCCGTGCTTGACGAAATACATCGGCACGTCGAGCGCATAGTCGACCCAGCGCTCAAAGCCCATGCCCGGTTCGAACACCCAGGGCAGCATGCCGGCGCGCGCATTATCGGTGTCGCGCCAGATTTCCGAGCGGAATGACAGATAGCCGTTGGGCTTGCCCTCGGTGAACGGCGAGTTGGCGAACAGCGCGGTGGCCACCGGTTGCAGCGCGATCGACACACGCAGTTTCTTGACCATGTCGGCTTCGGACGAGAAATCGAGATTGGTCTGCACCGTGCAGGTGCGATACATCATGTCGAGGCCGAGCGTGCCGACCTTCGGCATATAGGCGGTCATGATTTTGTAGCGGCCTTTCGGCATTTTCGGTATTTCGGCACGCGTCCAGCTCGGCGTCATGCCGACGCCGAGAAAACCAATCCGTAACGGCTGCGCCACCTCGCGCACTTGCGCCAGATGCGCCATCAGCTCGCGCGACGTCTGGTGCACGGTTTGCAACTGCGCACCGGACAGTTCGAACTGACCGCCCGGCTCGAGCGAGATCGCGCCGCCGCCAGTGACGTCGAATAGCCCGATGACGTTCGGCCCTTCCATGATCGGTTGCCAGCCGAGCAAATGCTGCATGCCTTCGAGCAGCGCGCGAATGCCGCGCCGGCCCTCATACGGCACCGGATGATGGCCATCGAGCGTGAAGACGAATTTCTCGTGCTCGGTACCGATGCGAAATTGCGATTTCGGTTTGACGCCCTGGGCAAGCCAAGTCACGAGATCGTCGCGCCGCTCGATCGGCGTCAGGTCGACTTGATCACGCGCCATGCAGGGTCCCGGAAGAAATCGGCCGCGACCTTATACGCGGCGTGCGGTCAAGAGCAAAGCAACCCGCAATGCAACCGGGCGAAGGTCATGCGGCGGCGTGTCATGCGACCGCCTTGTGACGCTGCGGCGGGAAGCGCCGGTAGAAGGTTTCACCGGTTTTCGCCATGTCCAACAGGAGTTTGGGCGGCTTAAAACGCTCGCCACAGGCCTTGGCAAGTCCACTGCAAAGTTCGACAAAGGCTTTGGCTCCCATGCCATCTATGTAGGATATGGTGCCGCCGGTGAAAGGCGCAAAGCCAAAGCCCAAAATCGAGCCGACGTCGGCTTCCCGCACATCGCTGACAACCCCTTCCTCGATGCAGCGCGCGGCTTCGAGCGCCTGGATCGCAAGCAGCCGCCGCTCCAAGACGGCAATGTCGATCGCGTCGGCATCGAGCTTGGCCGACTGCAGATCGAGAAGGCCGCGCCACAATCGCTTCGGCGCATTCTCCGGATAGTCGTAGAAGCCCTTGCCGTTCTTGCGCCCGTAGCGGCCGCGCTTCTCCACCATGTCTTCGAGCAGCGCCTTTTGCTTGAGATCAATCATTTGCGGACCGAGATCGGTCTCGGTCGCTTTGAGAATCTTCCAGGCAAGATCGACGGCGACCTCGTCGTTGAGGGCAAGCGGACCGACCGGCATGCCGGCCATGCGGCCGACATTCTCGATCATCGCCGGCGGCACGCCTTCAGTCAGCATCAGGTGGCCTTCGCGGATATAGGTGCCGACCACCCGCGATGTATAGAAGCCACGCGCATCATTGACGACGATCGGGGTCTTGCGGATCGCGCGCACGAAGTCGAGCGCCGTCGCGAGCGCCAAATCGCCGGTCTCCTTGCCCATGATGATTTCGACCAGCATCATGCGCTCGACCGGCGAAAAGAAGTGAATGCCGATGAAGCGACTGCGGTCCTTGAACGCGGCCGCGAGCGACGAGATCGGCAGCGTCGAGGTGTTGGAACCGAAGATCGCGGCGTCGCCAATCACGTTCTGCGTGCGCGAAATCACCTCTTCCTTGATCTTGCGATCCTCAAACACCGCCTCGACGACCAGATCGCAATCCTTCAATTCGACGAAATCGGCCGTCGGTTTGATGCGTGCGAGCACCGCATCGCGGTCGGCGGTCGTGGCGCGGCCGCGATTGACCTGATCGGTCATCAGCTTGTGCGAATGCGCCTTGCCTTTCTCGGCGGTTTCCGGATCGCGGTCGATCAGCACCACGTCGAGGCCATTGAGCGCGCTGACATAGGCGATGCCGCCGCCCATGAATCCGGCGCCCACCACGCCGATCTTGGTCAATGGCTTGGCCGCCACATCGGCCGGCCGGCGCGCGCCTTTATTGAGCTCCTGCATCGACACGAACAGCGTGCGGATCATCGCGGCGGCTTCGGGCGAGCGCAGGATTTTGGCGAACCACCGCGATTCGACGCGCAGTGCCTGGTCCATCGGCAGCTGTAGGCCCTCATAAACGACTTGCAAAATGGCGCGCGCGGCCGGGTAATTGTCGTAGGTCTCGCGCCGATAGATGGCGTTCGCCGGCGGAAACACCATCATGCCGGCTTTCGAATAGACCGGGCCGCCCGGCAGCTTGAAACCGTCGCTGTCCCACGGCGCCTTGGCGGTGCCACCGGCCTTGATCCAGTCTTTCGCCGCCTTGATGAGATCGCTCGGCGGCACCACCGCATCGATAAGCTTCATCGCTTTGGCGCGGTTAAGCTGTAGCTGATCGCCCTTAAGCAGAAATTGCAGCGCGTCGGCCGGTGGCAGCATCCGCGCGACGCGCTGCGTGCCGCCGGCGCCGGGGAACAGGCCGACCTTGATTTCGGGCTGGCCGAGCCGTGTCCGGTTGTTCTCGGCGGCGATGCGGTGATGGCAGGCCAGCGTCAATTCGAAGCCGCCGCCGAGCGCGGTGCCGTTGATGGCCGCGACCCAGGGCTTGCCGCAGGTTTCGATTCGGCGATAGAGCAGCGACAGTTTGCGGCTTTCCTCGAACAAATAGCCGTTCGCAGCCTCCTCGCCGCGCGCGGCCGTAAGCTCGGCAAAACTGCGGCCGAACGCTTCCAGCATTGTCAGATCGGCGCCGGCGCAAAACGTGTCCTTGCCAGAGGTGATCACGGCGCCCTTGATCGCACCGTCGGTCGCCAGCTCTTCGACGATGGCCGAGAGTTCCTCGATCACCGTCATATCGATCACGTTCATAGTGCGGCCGGGCGCATTCCAGGTCAGGAGCGCAATGCCGTCGCTGTCGGTATCGAGGCTGAAATTGGTGGCAATCATCGCTTCATCTCATTCATAGGGAGCGCCATTCTTATGGGTATAGCGCGCTCCTGTTTGGTCGCGGGTCATCAGCATGTCGACGTCGGCGTAGTCGACGCGTTCGTGTTTCGAGCGCGTCCCGATTTCAAGATAGACCGCGTCGCGCTCCGTCCGGTTGACCAGTTGATGGCCGTTGCCGCTGTCGGCCTTGAAGCCAGCAGCATCGCCCGGCCGCAGCACGGTTTCACCTTCGTCCTCGATCAAAACCAGTTCACCTTCCAGCAAGTAGACCAGTTCGTCTTCCTGCTCGTGGCAATGCCGCAGCGAAGACGCCGCGCCGGGCTTGAGCGTTGTCAGATTGACGCCGAACTGGTCGAGACCGGCGGCATTGCCGAGCCGCTTGCGTTCGCGGCCGGTCACCACGCGATCGAACGGCGCCGGATAATTGGTGCGGCTGTCGGTCGGCAGCTTGCCGATATCGATTTTGGGCATCGGCTCAGACTCGCTCGATGATCGTGGCGGTGCCCATGCCGGCGCCGATGCAGAGCGTGACGAGCCCGGTCGACAGATTACGCCGTTCTAGTTCGTCGACCAGCGTACCGAGAATCATCGCGCCGGTGGCGCCGAGCGGGTGGCCGAGGGCGATGGCGCCGCCATTGACGTTGATCTTGGACGAATCGAGGCTGAAGGCTTGCATGAAGCGCAACACCACCGACGCGAAGGCTTCGTTGATCTCGATGAGATCGATATCGGCAAGCGTCATACCGGCGGCTTTCAGCACCTTCTTGGTCACGTCGATCGGCCCGGTCAGCATCAGCGCCGGATCGGAGCCGATATTGGCAAAGGCGCGCAGCCGCGCCCGCGGCTTAAGTCCTGCCTCGCGGCCGGCCTCCTGGTTGCCGATCAGGACGGCCGCGGCGCCGTCGACAATGCCCGAGGAATTGCCAGCGTGATGGACGTGATTGACGAATTCCACTTCGGGATGGGCCTGAATGGCCACCGCATCGAAGCCGCCCAACTCGCCCATCTGTACGAAGGACGGCTGCAGCGCGGCGAGCGACTGCATGGTCGTTCCCGGCCGCATGTGCTCGTCCTTCGCCAGGATAGTGAGGCCATTGACGTCCTTCACCGGCATCACCGAACGGTCGAAACGGCCGTCGTCCCAAGCCGCCGCCGCCCGCTTTTGGCTCTCAACCGCATAGGCGTCGACGTCGTCGCGCGAGAACCCGTATTTGGTCGCGATCAGATCGGCGGAAATGCCCTGCGGCAGAAAGTAATGCGGAACCGCGATCGAAGGATCGACCGCCCAGGCGCCGCCCGCAGTCCCGATCCCGACGCGGCTCATGGATTCGACGCCGCCGCCGATCGCCATGTGCTGTTGTCCCGCCATGATCTGCGCGGCGGCAAAATTCACCGCATCGAGACCGGAAGCGCAGAAGCGATTGATCTGCACGCCGGGAACGCTGTCGCCGTAGCCCGCGACCAGCGCCGCGGTGCGTGCGATATCGGCGGCCGCCTCGCCAACCGGATCGACCACGCCCATCACCACGTCGTCGACCAGCGTGGTATCGAGCTTGTTGCGGCTCTTGATGGCGCCCAGCGCCTGGCTTGCCAGGTTAAGCGCTGTGACCTCGTGCAGCGCGCCGTCAACCTTGCCGCGGCCGCGCGGCGTGCGCACGTGATCGTAGATGAAGGCGTCGGGCATGAAGTCCTCTCAATCCGCTGGCTGCGGCGCGCGAGACACCGCCACCAATAGCTAGAATGCCTCCGCCGGCAATGCCATGGTACTGTCGGCGCCGGCTTTGATACGGGCGAGATGCGTCGTCGCAGCCGGCAGCATCCGCTCCATGAAGAAGCGACCGGTCATCAGCCGCTGTGTCATCCGTTCCCCAAAGCCGTCTTCCGCCGCGGCTTTCGTCTTGGCCGCTTCCGCGATCAGGCACCACATATAACCGAGCGCGACCAGGCCGAAGAGATGCATATAGTCGGTCGCGCCGGCGCCGGCCTGGTCCGGATTGCCGAGCGCGTTCTGCAAAAACCACATAGTCGCCTGTTGCAATTCGCCGAGCGCCAGACCGAGCGGCGTGACATAGACCGCCATCTCCTTGTCGCCGCCGCGCTCCTTGATGTAGGCCGAAACCTCGGCGAAAAAACCCTGCAGCGCGCGGCCGCCATCCTTCGGCAGCTTGCGGCCGACGAGGTCCAGGGCCTGGATGCCGTTGGCGCCCTCGTACATCATGGCGATGCGCGCATCGCGAACAAACTGCTCCATGCCATTCTCGGCGATATAGCCGTGGCCGCCAAACACCTGCTGCGCCATGACGGTATTGGCAAAGCCTTGGTCGGTAAGGACGCCTTTGATCACCGGCGTCATCAGGCCGAGATAGTCCTCGGCCGCCTGCCGCTCTTTGGCGTCGGCGGAACGGTGCGCGATATCGCTTTTGAGCGCGATCCAGGTTACCAGAGCGCGCGCCGCCTCGTTGAAGGCGCGAATGCTCATCAGCATGCGGCGCACATCCGGATGCACGATGATGGGATCGGCCGGCTGTTGCGGAAACTTGGCGCCGGTCAAGGCGCGTCCGGCGAGCCGCGTTTTGGCGTAGGCGGCGGCGTTCTGATAGGCCACTTCGGACTGCGCCAGCCCCTGCGCGCCGACGCCAAGCCGCGCTTCGTTCATCATCGTGAACATGGCCTGGAGGCCGCGATTGGCCTCGCCCATGAGCCAGCCGGCGGCGCCGTCGAAATTCATCACGCAGGTGGCGTTGCCGTGAATGCCCATTTTTTCTTCCAGCGAACCGCAGGACACGGCATTGCGCGCGCCAAGACCGCCCGAACCATGCGCGTCGCCCGCCGCCGGCAGAAATTTCGGCACGATGAACAGCGAAATGCCCCGCGTGCCTTCCGGCGCGCCGTCGATGCGGGCCAGCACCAGATGAATGATATTGTCGACGAGGTCGTGCTCGCCGGCGGAGATGAAAATCTTGGTGCCGGTAATTTTATAGCTGCCGTCGGTTTGCGGCGCCGCGCGGGTGCGCACCAGACCGAGATCGGTGCCGCATTGCGGTTCGGTCAGATTCATCGTGCCCGACCATTCGCCTGAGACGAGCTTGGGCACATAGAGCGCTTTTTGCTCCGGCGAAGCATGCGCCAACAAGGCTGCGATGGCGCCCTGCGTCAGGCCCGGATACATCGCAAATGCCATATTGGCCGAGCATAGAAATTCATTGACCGCCTGCGCCAGCACAACGGGCAGCCCCTGGCCGCCGAATTCGGTCGGCGCCGAGACACCCACCCAACCGCCCGCGGTGAGCCGCTTATAAGCGTCCTTGAAGCCGGTCGGCGTCACCACCGAACCGTCGTCGTGGCGGCGGCAGCCTTCTTTGTCGCCGACGCGGTTGAGCGGCGTGAGGACGTCCTCGCTGAATTTCGCCGCCTCGGCGAGCACCGCCTCGATCAGATCGGGCGTCGCTTCGGCAAAGCCCGGCAGATTGTTGTAGCGCTCGACGTGGAACACATCGCGCAACAAAAACATCGCATCGTCGACGGGAGCCTGGTAGCCCGGCATGATCGCTCTCCGCGCCGTGTCCGGCGCTCTTGGTCGGATCGACGGCATAACGTAGCCGATTCACGACACCGTCACGACGGCGATTTAGGACGTCCCGCGCTGCGTCGCAAAAGCCTGCGACACCACAAGAATCGCCGGATGGCGGCCGCCTTAACCAGTTGTTTACTCTAATCCGGAAAAGTCAGCGCCGAGGACACAAGACCGCGCCCTCCCCTTCGTCTGTTAACGAGCCCGGCTCAAGACAGGGCGATCCTCGTTCCTCGATGTGGTTGGGCGCGCAATGAAATCCGGCGGTCCGTGGAATCTCAGAGGGCTTCGTCCACAAACGCGCGAAGCCGCCCGCGAAGCCGCGCGCCGTTCCGGCTTGTCGGTTGGAGAATGGCTCAACAGCGTCATCCAGCAGGACGACACCGAATACGGCGAGCAAATGCGGTTCGCTGATTACGACGAAGATGACGATGAGGGCTATCGGCCCCGCCACGACTATCGCGAGCCGCGCCGGCCCCGGCGCCGGGGACGCGAACCCGACCGCGACTATGCGCGCGAGGTCGCGATCGAGCGCGAGGCGACGCTCGCCCGCGAGGAATTCGGCGAAGTTCACGCCCGCCTTGATCGACTGACCCACCAGCTCGAACGCATGGCGCACAGCAACGCACCGCGGCTGACCGGCGCACCGGCGCAACCGAGCCGCGGCCGAGCGCCGCCGCCACGACCGCAAGGCGGCATGCGGCCCGCGGCCCGCGGCAACGGTGTTACGGTTGACGACGCCGTCGCCGAGATCGCCGCCCGTCAGCGTGCGCTTTATGGCGACACCGCGGCTTTCGAACCGTTGCCGAACGAGCCGGCACCGGCGCCGGCTCCACCGCCGCCGCCACTGCCGCCGCGTGCTCCGCGGATGCCCGAGCCGCAGGGCGATATCAGCGGGCTGGGGGAGCAACTGCGCTACATCACGACGCGAATCGAAGCGCTGCGGCCGACGCGCGATCTTGAGCGGGAGATCGCCGCGTTCCGCCAAGACCTCGTCGAGATCAGCCGGCAGCTTACGGAAGCCCTGCCGCGCCGCGATGTCGAATCGCTGGAAAGCGAAGTCCATACGTTGGCCCAGCGCATCGATCAGTCGCGCGGAAACGGCCTGGATTCCGGCGAAGTTGCGGGCCTGGAACGTGGCCTAGCGGAAGTCCGCGACGCCCTGCATGGACTCACCCCCGCCGAAAACCTGGTCGGTTTTGACGACGCGGTGCGGACCCTGGCGCAAAAGGTCGATCTGATCATCGCCAAAGAGGATCCGGCATCGCTGCAGCAACTCGAGACGGCAATCGGGGCGCTGCGCGGCATCGTCTCCCATGTCGCCTCGAACGACACGCTCAACAGGGTCGCCGAAGATGTTCGCGCGCTCGCCGCCAAGGTGGACGATCTCACCAGCTATACGGCCAGCGGGCACGCGGTTTCGATGCTGGAAGGCCGCATCGATACGCTCGCCAGTGCGCTCAATGCCTCGGCCGAAGCAGGCCAGTCGGTGCCGCGCGAACTGGAGAAAATGCTCGCCGGGCTCATCGAAAAGCTCGAATGGGTTCAGCTCACCCACACCGATCACGCCGCGCTGGGTCATCTGGAAGATCGCATCGCGCAATTGATCAAGCGGCTCGACGCCTCCGATGCCAAGCTCGGCAATCTCGAAGCTGTCGAGCGCGGCCTGGCCGATCTGCTGGTGCATATCGACGAGGTTCGCGGCGGCGGTGTCGCCGAAATCAAACGCAGCGAGCGCCGCACTCTGGACTCGTTGGAAGCGGTTCATGGTACCGTAGAGCAGGTCGTCGATCGGCTGGCGATGATCGAAAGCGGCATCCACGAAAGCCCGCGCGAGACCGCGCACGCGGCAACACCGCGGCAGGCGCCCGCAGCCAAACCGGCTCCCGAACCGGCCGCTGCCACCCCGGCAATTCCGCTCTCCATGCCAACGCCGGCACCGGCCATGGCGCCACCCGCCGCCCGGGAAGCCCCGGCGGCGCCGGCCGAGCCGGCGCCGCGCCGAAGCGGCGCGCCACGCAAGCCAATCGATCCGAATCTGCCGCCTGATCATCCACACGAGCCGGGCACCACGGCAGGTTCCCGCGCTATGCCATCGGCCGCCGACCGTATCGCGGCATCGGAGGCCGCCGTCGGCACGGCCAAACCTCCCGTCATTGCCGATTCTGGCGAGAAGCCGAATTTCATCGCCGCGGCGCGGCGTGCGGCGCAGGCCGCAGCCACAGCCGAAGCCGCGCCCGATCGCAAACCGCGCACCGAGATCGAAGGCGCAGACGGTGGAAAATCTACGCCGCGTTTGCGCAAACTGCTGGTCGCCGGCGGCGCCGTCCTGATCCTGTTCGGCTGCGTGCACATTGCGATGCGCATGTTGCAAGACCCCGGCTCCGCGGTCGCACCGCCGCCGGCGCAACAAGCGCCGCCGACAGTATTGCCCGACACAAGTTCGTTCCAACCCGTGCCGCAGCCATCCGGTCCACTCGTGCTGCCGATTCCGGGCGCCGCGCCCGATCCGGCGCCCGGCATGACACCGAGCGCAACGCAGAACTTGGGCCCGAACATCGGCCCGAACACGGTCCCAGACACGGCTCCCGTCGAAAATCCCGTCGCGGCGCCGCCGGCGGCTCCGGCGGCTCCGGCGCCTCCGGTAACGCCTGCCGCTCCTCCAGCGCTGTCACGGCAGTCCGCGTTGCATGACCCCGCCGATATCACGGGCTCGCTGCCGCGCCGCTCTCCGGCACCGCCGCCTGCGATCATCGCACCGGCCGAAGCGGCCGGCGATAATCTCGCCATCGAAAAACTGCCGGCCAGCATCGGCGGCCCAACGCTCCGCGCGGCGGCGCTTGCCGGCGACGCAACCGCCGAATTCGAGGTCGCGACGCGCTTCGGCGAGGGCCATGGCGTGCCGCCGAGCAGCGAGCAGGCGGCGCGCTGGCTGGAACGCGCCGCCAAACAGGGGCTGGCGCTGGCGGAATTCCGCCTCGGTGGATTCTATGAAAAAGGCATCGGCGTGAAGAAGGATCTCGCCGCGGCGCGCGACCTCTATACGGCCGCCGCCGGCAAGGGCAATGGCAAGGCCATGCACAATCTCGCCGTCCTCTATGCCGAAGGCATCAACGGGCCGGCCGACTATCGCACCGCTGCGCATTGGTTCCGCAAGGCCGCTGACTACGGCATTACCGACAGTCAGTACAATCTCGCTATCCTTTACGCGCGTGGCATCGGCGTCGAGCAGAACTACACGGAATCCTACAAGTGGTTCGTGCTGGCGGCCAATGCGGGCGACACTGAAGCGGCCAAGAAGCGCGACGAAGTCGCTTCGCATCTCGACGCGCAGTCGCTCGCCGCGGCCCAGGCCGCAATCCAGAAATGGACCGCAGTCCCGCAGCCCGACGATGCGATCAACGTCAAGACGCCGCCCGGCGGCTGGGACCCGCCGACGCAAGCCTCCAAAACCAAACCGCGGCTATCGGGCTCGAGCAAAACCTAAGCGCTCTCGGCGTAGTCGCTTTCAATCCGCCAGGCAGCGCGCCGCGGGCACGGCGTAAAGCCGCGCCGAGCCGAGCATATGCGCGGTGAACGACAACGCCCCGAACACCGAAACGATGGCGCGGTCACGCACATTGAGGCCGCCGGCATAGGCGCCGAAGGCCGGCATGACCAGCCGCTTGCCGTCGCTCGCAAAGCAGCGCCGGCTTACGGCGCGGCCGCGCCGCGCCACCCGCGCCAGCGGATGCAGATGGCCGGCGATTTCGCCGTCGCCGTGTTTTGTCGTCGGCGCGTGGCGGAAGGTCAGCGCGCCGAGCGCCACCGTTTCGGCGAACCGCCCGCCGATATTTTCAGCCGGATCGGGATCGTGATTGCCGGCGATCCAGACCCAATCGCGCCCGCGCTGCAGCGCGGTGAGCCCCGCGCGGCTGATCTCACTCATGCGCGCCGGACCGCTGCCGTCGTGAAAACTGTCGCCCAGCGCAATGACCAGCCGCGGCTGATAGCGCTCGATCAGACGGCCGAGCCGGGCCAGCGTCGTCGCCGTATCGTAAGGCGGCAACAGCACGCCGCGCGCGGCAAAGGCCGAGCCCTTTTCCAGATGCAGATCGGCGACCGCAAGGAGCCTCTCACCCGGCCAATAAATCGCGCCCGCCGGATCGAGGACGAGCGTAGCGCCGGCAAGGGCAAGCGTGTCATCCTTGCGTTCCCGCGTCTGCAGAGACTCGGCGGTTGGAGTCCCGCATGCGCCGAAATGAGCGGGAAAAGCACCGGCCCTCACTGCATCGCCTCCTTTACCAATTCGGCCTCGGTTTCAGCGAGCAGCGCATCGCCGGCCTCGCCATAGACCGCCTCGCGCCCGATCTCCAGCATCACCGGTACCGCAAGCGGCGAGATATGATCGAGCGCTTTATGGACGATTCGGCCCTTGATGCGCGAGAGCATTTCGCCGAGCCGGCGGACGTCGAGCAGGCCGGTTGAGGCATCGGCCCGCGCGGCGCGCAACAGAACATGATCGGGCTGATGGCTGCGCAGCACGTCGTAGACGAGATCGGTCGAGATCGTGACCTGGCGGCGCGATTTCTCCTGCCCCGGGAAACGCCGTTCGATGAGCCCAGCGATGATGGCGCAATTGCGGAAGGTACGCTTCATCAGCGCCGATTCGGCGAGCCAGGCTTCGAGATCGTCGCCCAGCATGTCCTCGTCGAACAGGGCCGCGAGAGAAAACGTGCCCTCCTTGAGCCGAGCGGCGGCGTCGCCGAGCCCCCAGACCGCGAGCGCATATTCATTGGCGACGAAGCCGAGCGGCTTTAATCGCGCGCGCTCGAGGCGGCGCGTCAAGAGCAGGCCGAGCGTCTGATGCGCCAGCCTGCCTTCAAATGGATAGCAGACCAGATAATATTTGTTGGCGCGCGGAAAGGTCTCGACCAGAAGCTCGCGGCGGCCCGGCATTTGCGAGCGCCATTTCTGGATCTCAAGCCACTCGCGCACCTGTTCGGGCAAGTCGCGCCAGTTGCGCGGATCGGAAATGATGGCGCGGACGCGGTCGGCGAGATAAGTCGAGAGCGGAAACTTACCGCCTTCATAGGCTGGCACCTTCGGCTCTTCGGCGTTCGAGCGCGAGACGTAAACTTCATCTTCGACCACGGTCTCGTATTTGAGAATTTCGCCGGCGAACACGAAAGTGTCGCCCGGCACCATGGTTTCGATGAAATATTCCTCGACCTCGCCAAGCAACCTGCCGCCGCGCGGGATCATTTTGGAGGCGCGCGATCGCACCAGCCGAACTTTCAGCATGTCGGCTTCGACAATGGTGCCGACATTGAGCCGGTAGCGTTGCGCCACATTGGGGTTCGCGATGCGAAAACGCCCGCCCTTACCGAGGCGAATGCGCGCGAAGCGTTCATAGGCCTTGAGCGCGTAGCCGCCGGTGGCGACAAAATCGACCACCGCGTCGAAATCGGCACGCGTCAATGCCGCGTAAGGCGAAGCCGTCCTTACCTCGGCAAAAAGCCCGTCGCTTTCAAACGGCGCGCCGCAAGCACAGCCAACGACATGCTGGGCCAGCACGTCGAGCGCGCCGATGCGCGACGCCGGCGTGTCCTGCGCATTGACGGCAATGGCGTCGAGCGCGGCGCGGCACTCCAGCGCCTCGAAGCGGTTGGCTGGAATGAGCACGCCTTTTGACGGCTCATCCATCCGGTGATTGGCGCGGCCGATGCGCTGCAACAGCCGCGACGCACCCTTCGGCGCGCCGACATTGACGACCAGATCGACGTCGCCCCAGTCGACGCCGAGATCGAGCGAGGAGGTGCAGACCACCGCGCGCAGTCGACCGGTCGCCATCGCGGCTTCGACCTTGCGGCGCTGTGCCACGTCGAGCGAGCCGTGATGCAGCGCAATGGGCAGATTGTCGTCGTTCCTGTGCCAGAGATCCTGAAAAATGCTTTCGGCCTGGCTGCGAGTATTGACGAACACCAGCGTTGTGCGATGCGCCTTGATTAGCGTGTAGAGTTCGCCCAGCGCATAACGCGCCGAATGGCCGGCCCAGGGCAACCGCTCGATGGTTTCCAGCATCGCGACATTGGGTGTCGCGCCTGAGTCCGCAACGATCAGATCGGCGAGCGCGCCGCCGCCGCGCTGTGGCACCATGAAACGGCGCAGATCGTCGGGCTCGGCGACGGTCGCAGAGAGGCCGATGCTGGTGAGGTTGGGCGCGAGACGGTTTAGCCGCGCCAGACCGAGCGACAGAAGATCGCCGCGCTTCGACGTGACTAGCGCATGCAGCTCGTCGAGAATGACGCGCCGGAGCGAGCCGAACAGATAGGGCGCGTCGGCCGATGCAATCAGCAGCGCCAGCTGTTCGGGCGTCGTCAACAGAATATCGGGCGGATCGCGGCGCTGGCGCTGCCGCTTTGAGGTCGGCGTGTCGCCGGTGCGGGTCTCAATGCGGATCGGCAGCCGCATGTCGGCGACCGGCGCCTCCAGATTGCGCGCGATGTCGACCGCGAGTGCTTTGAGCGGCGAAATGTAGAGCGTGTGCAGCCCACCGCTGCGTCGCAAGGCGCGGCCGGCGGTCGCCGCACTCAGCTCCACCAGGCTCGGCAGAAATCCGGCGAGCGTCTTGCCGCCACCGGTCGGCGCGATCAAGAGCACCGAGCGCCCGGCTTGCGCCTTGGCGAGCAGTTCCAATTGATGCGCGCGCGGCGACCAGCCGCGGCCGGCGAACCAGCGGCTGAAAAGTTCCGGGAGCGGCGAAATCCCATCGAGCAGCGTCACCTTTTTAGCGTAGCCGGGACCGGGTCCGATGGTCGAGCAATAAGGTCAGAACGAGTTCCACCGCGTGAAACTCATTGCCGGCGGTGGACCTCTTAGCGGCTGCAGGCTAGAAAGCCGCCGCCATGTCTCCGACCCCCGCAGAGTCCCCGCCGGCCCCACGGCACGGTCTTGTCCTCCTCTCGATCTTCGCGCTCGTCACCGGACTGATCACCGGGTTTGGCGCGATATTTTTTCGCGGCTTGATTGCCGCGATCCATAATCTGTTTTTCCTTGGCACGGTCTCGGTCCACTACGACGCCAACGTCTTCACGCCCGCCGGGCCCTGGGGCGCTTTCATTATCCTGGCTCCGGTCATCGGCGGGCTGGTGGTGACCGCGCTGGTGACGAATTTCGCGCCCGAAGCGCGCGGCCACGGCGTGCCCGAGGTCATGGACGCCATCTACTATAAGGAAGGCGTCATCCGGCCGATCGTCGCCGCGGTGAAATCGCTGGCCTCGGCCTTTTCGATCGGCTCGGGCGCCGCCGTCGGGCGCGAGGGGCCGATCATCCAGATCGGCGCATCGCTCGGCTCGAGCATCGGCCAATTGCTGCGGCTCGATCCCTGGCAGCGCATCACGCTGGTGGCGGCCGGGGCGGGTGCCGGCATCGCCGCGACCTTCAACACGCCGATCGGCGGCGTCATGTTCGCCATCGAGCTGATGATGCCAGAGGTGAGCGTGCGGACTTTTCTGCCGGTGGCGCTTGCCACCGGCACTGCCACATTTGTCGGCAACTGGTTCCTCGGCCCGCAGCCGGCCTTCGCCGTGCCGGTTTTGCCGGCGCTCGGCCACCAACCGTCGTCAATGATCGCGCTCGGACTTTATGCGCTGTTGGGCGCGATCATGGGCGTCGCCGCGGCCGCCTTCGTGCGCGGACTGTCAGCCGCGGAGGACCTGTTCGAGCGGATCGCAAATCCCTATCTGCGGCATTCCATCGGCATGTTGCTGATCGGCCTGTTGATCTACACGCTGTTTCATTTTTACGGGCACTATTACGTCGAGGGCGTGGGTTACTCGACGATCCAGGCAGTGCTGACCAATCAGCTCACCCCGCTCGCCATCCTGCCGCTGCTCTATGTCGCCAAGCTCGCAGCCACCTCGGTCAGCCTCGGCTCCGGCGCGTCGGGCGGTATTTTCTCGCCGTCGCTCTACATGGGCGCGACGCTGGGCGGCGCCTTCGGCCTGTTGGTCAGCGCGATCCATCCGCTGAGCGAAGCCAATACCGCGAATTTCGCCATCGTCGGCATGGCGGCGATGGTGGCCGGCGGCACCGGCGCCGCGATGACCGCCGTCACCATGATTTTCGAAATGACCCGCGATTACGGGCTGGTCATGCCGATGATCCTCGCGGTCGCGCTCGCCATCGGCGTGCGGCGCGTGCTGACGCGGGAAAACATCTACACCATCAAGCTCGTGGCGCGGCGGCATCTGATCCCCAAGGCGCTCCATGCCAACATGTTCCTGGTGCGCCACGCCAACGAGATCATGGACAAGGACGTCCTGGTGTTGCCGGCCGAATCCGATTTCGATTCCTTTCTGCGCCAACCCGAGCATCAAGGCGGCATGAAGCACGTCGTCGTCATCCGCAACAATCGGATCTTCGGCGTGTTGCGCGTCAACACCGCGCTGCGGCGCGGCCTCGAAGACGCCTATACCGGCGTGACGCTGGGCGACGTGGCGCAGCGCGATTTCACCATCGCGCGGGAGGACGATATCGCGTTTGAGGTGATCAAGCGGATGTGGCGGCGCGGCGGGACCATGGCGGTGGTCGTCGCCGGCCGAGGCGTGCCGACCGATGCCGATGTAAAAGGCATCATCACCAAGGAACACGTGGCCGATTCAGTGGCGGCGAGCATCAAGGACTATGCTTGATGGTTCTGCGTTTCTGGCGCGGATGAGCCTGCGACCAGCACCAGACCGTGGACCGGCACTCCCTTTTCGGTCCGCACCGAAGCCTCGGCCAGCATGAGCGGCGTCAATCCCGCTGCCTCAATCGCCGTGCGCAGATATGCTTCGCAATAGGCAAAGCGCAGCGTCGGCAGGAGCTTTATGCCGTCGCCGGCATGGGTTTCGAAGGTGCAGGCCAACAGGCCGTCCGGCGCCAACACACGCGCGGCGGCCGCGATGACCGGCGCGACATCGTTGACGTAGACGAAGACGTCGGCGGCAAGCACGAGCTGATAGCGCGCCGCCGCCGCAGCTTCGGCCGAGAGGAAATCCGCAAGCTCGGCGCTCACCAGGCGATCGTAGATGCCTTTCGCCGCCGCCTGCGCGATCATCGCCGGCGCCAGATCGACACCGACCAGCCGGTCGGCGATGGAACGGAAGGCGGCGCCGCCAAGCCCGGTGCCGCAGCCGAGATCGAGCACGGCACCAAAATGCAGCGGTCGCCCGGCGGCGCGCATCACGGTCTCGACCGCCTCGCGCAGGATCGCCGGGCCGCGATAATGCAGATGATCGGTGAGCGCCACGTCATAGCGGGCGGCATATTGGTCGAACAAGCGGCGCACATAGGTTTCGGTCATGCGCGGTGTGGCTTCGCCCGAGCCGAGCCGGGCCAGTTGCAAGCGCGCGCCGTGATAGTCCTCGGGGTCGGCATCGCGGGCCTCCGCGAATGCCGCGATGGCGCCGTCGGGGTCGCCGAGCCGATCGCGGATGGCGCCGAGCGCGAACCAGGCCGTGGCGAAACGGGGCACAAGCTCGACGGTCTGCTCTAGAACATCGGCGGCGGCGGCAAAATCGCCGCGCCCGGCCAGCTCCAGCGCTGAAGTGTAGCGGCGGTCGGCGATAAGATCGCCGGAGGAAACGAACAGCGGGCCGGTATCGGTCATCGTGCGCTCGCGCCGCAATGAAGAATGCTTACTTATGACTCGCGATGCGTCCTGAAGACATCCTGATGCCGATGCCGGCCGGCGTCTGCTGCAAGCTCGGCGGCTTTTATATCGACCCGACTCGGCCGGTCGAGCGGGCGGTGATTACCCACGCCCATTCCGATCATGCCCGCGCCGGCCACGGCGCGGTGCTGGCGACACAGGAGACGCTCGACCTGATGCGGTTGCGCTACGGCGAGAATTTCGCCGGCACGACCCAGAGCGTAAGCTACGGCGAAAGCTTGGACCTCGGCGGCGTGAACGTCACCTTCTATCCCGCCGGCCATGTACTCGGCTCGGCCCAGATCGCGGTCAAAGCCTATGGGCTGTGCATCGTCGCTTCCGGCGATTACAAGAATGTCGCCGATCCGACCTGCGTGCCGTTTGAGCTCGTGCCTTGCGACGTCTTCATCACTGAGGCGACATTTGCTTTGCCGGTGTTCCGCCACGGCGATCCCTTAGGCGAGATCGCAAAACTTCTGCATTCGGTTGCAGTGTTTCCCGAGCGCGCACACTTGGTCGGCGCCTATTCGCTTGGCAAGGCACAGCGCGTGATCGCGCTCTTGCGCCAGTCCGGTCACCACGCTCCGATCTTTCTCCATGGCGCGATGGAAAGCATCACGCGCTACTACGAAAGCCGCGGCATCGCGCTCGGCGAATTGCGCGCGGTGCGCGGCGCCAGCAAAGAGGAGCTCGCCGGCACCATCACGCTCTGCCCGCCCTCGGCGCTGACCGATATCTGGGCGCGGCGGTTTCCCGATCCAGTCACCACCTTCGCCTCCGGCTGGATGCGGATACGCGCCCGCGCCCGCCAGCACGGCGTCCAGCTGCCGCTCGTGATTTCCGATCACGCCGATTGGGACGGCCTTACCGCCACCATCGCTGCCACCGGCGCCGGCGAAATCTGGGTCACCCACGGCCAGGAGGATGCGCTGGTCCATTGGTGCACGACCCGTGGGCTTAAAGCGCGGCCGCTCGACATCGTTGGCTATGGCGAAGAGGACGAGGACGCCGCAACGCCGGTGCCGGCCGACGGTAGCGCCGAGCCATGAACCGTTTTGCCGAACTTCTCGACCGTCTCGCCTATGAACCCGGCCGCAACAACAAACTGCGGCTGCTGAGGGATTATTTCCGCTCGACCGGCGATCCCGAGCGTGGCTGGGCGCTGGCAGCGCTCACCGGCGCGCTCAGCTTCCCGCATGCCAAAGCGGGGCTCATCCGCAGCCTGATCGCCGAACGCGCCGACCCGGTGCTGTTCGCGCTGTCCTACGATTACGTCGGCGACCTCTCCGAGACCGTCGCGCTGATGTGGCCGGTCGCCGCTTCAGCCTCCCCCGCGAGGGGGGCTGGAGAGCCAAATCTCACCACCGTCGTCGAAACCCTGTCGACGCTCGGCAAGACGCAATTGCCGGCACAGCTCGCGCGCTGGCTCGACGCGCTCGACGAGACCGGCCGCTGGGCGTTGATCAAGCTGGTGACCGGCGGCTTGCGCGTCGGCGTCTCGGCACGCCTCGCCAAGGCCGCCGCCGCAGCCCTCGCCGACAAGGATGCGCAGGACATCGAATTGCTGTGGCCCGGCCTCGCGCCGCCCTATGGCGCGCTGTTCGACTGGCTCGAAGGCAAAGCCGAGAAACCGGTGAGCGTCGATCCGGTGCCGTTCCGGCCGCCGATGCTAGCGCATGCGCTCGACGACGCCGATCTGCAAAACCTCGACGCCGGCAATTTCATCGCCGAATGGAAATGGGACGGCATTCGCGTGCAGGCGGTCGCCGCGCCCCCGCTCGCCCGGCTCTATTCGCGCAGCGGCGAGGACATTTCCAAAAGCTTTCCCGATCTTCTTGACGCTTTGCACCTGCCCGGCGCCATCGACGGTGAATTATTGATCATGCGCGATCGCCGCGTGCAATCGTTCAACGTGCTGCAGCAAAGGCTTAATCGCAAATCCGTCACGCCAAAGCTGGTCGCCGAATTCCCCGCGCATCTGCGCGCCTACGATCTGCTTGCCGAGGGCGATGAGGATTTGCGCGGGCGGCCCTTTGCCGAACGCCGGCAGCGGCTGGAAGAATTTGTCGCGCGGCTTGCGGACAAGCGGGTCGACTTGTCTCCTCTCGTTTCCTTCACCACTTGGGACGAACTTACCACCGCGCGCAAGGATCCGACGGCGGCCGGCGCCGGCGCCGACGCCGCGGCGGTCGAAGGCGTCATGCTCAAGCGGCGCGATGCGCTTTATCTGCCCGGCCGGCCGAAGGGGCCGTGGTGGAAATGGAAGCGCGATCCGTTCATCATCGACGCGGTACTGATGTACGCCCAACGCGGCCACGGCAAACGCTCGTCCTATTACTCCGACTACACCTTCGGCGTCTGGACGCGTGGTGATGAGGGGGAAGAATTAGTACCCGTCGGCAAGGCCTATTTCGGCTTTACTGACGAGGAGTTGTTGCAGATCGACCGCTTCGTTCGGCGCCACACCACCGAACGCTTCGGTCCGGTACGTGAGGTCGTGCATGCCGCCGATCAGGGATTGGTTCTCGAAGTCGCGTTCGAGGGACTGCAACGCTCGACCCGGCACAAATCCGGGCTGGCGATGCGATTTCCCCGCATCAACCGGCTGCGCTGGGACAAGCCGCCCGGCGAAGCCGACCGGCTGGAGCGGCTTGAAACCATGATCGCGCAAATCGAACGCGGACAGCCGCGGGAGCACGCGCGGTGAAGAGATTGTCGCGGTCGTCCCCGGCGGCAAAACTCCGCCGCGGCCGGATCGGCGATATTGATGCGCTTATTGCCATCGAGCAGGCCGTCTTTAGAAGCAATATCCTGTCGCGGCGCAGCTTTCGCCATTTCCTTGCCGCGCCGGGCGCGCAAGTGACGGTGGCGGAAGCTGACGGCAAGCTCGCGGGGTATGCACTCGTCCTTTTTCCGCCGCGCTCACGCCATGCCCGGCTCTATTCCATCGCCGTTGAGCCCCGAAGCGGCAACCGGGGCGTCGGGCCGCTCCTGCTCGCGGCGGCGGAGAACGCCGCGCGGCGGCGCGGGCGCCGGGTGATGCGGCTTGAAGTCCACGAGCACAACGGCCGGGCGATCGCACGTTACGAAAAATCCGGTTACCGGCTGTTCGGCAGGCATCGCGACTATTATGACGACCGCGGCGACGCGCTACGCTTCGAGAAACCGCTCGGCGCGCAATCGAAGCCGCTTGGGCGCACTAAACCGGCCTGACTTCGCGCCGCGAGTCGGCTTTCACGGTGGACATCGCCCTCGGCGCGGTCGCCAATCGTTTTGATTCGGGCTATGACGAGTCGCGCCGCGCCTGATTTTGAAAGCATGATCGGCCCCGTCTCACAGACTGACTTGCAGGCTGACCTGTACACTGACCTGCACACCGGGTCACATCCTGGCTGCGGCCGGACAGAGGCCCATCCATGACCGGCTGGGTCATCCTTGTCGATCAGGCCCGCGATCTTCCGAACGCCGAGACCCCGCACAAGGTCATCAGCACCAGCGAATATTTGGCGCGGCCGCGCCTGTTCGACGTCGGGCGGCCGAAGCTCGTCAATCTCGCCCGCTCTTACGCCTACCAGTCCAAGGGCTACTATGCGTCGCTGCTTGCAGAAGCACGCGGCCACCGCGTGGTGCCGACGGTCGAGACCATGCTGGAGCTGCGCGAGCAGAAGCTCTACGAATACGCGCTGCCCGACCTTGAGGAGGAGCTCAATCGCTGCGCCCGGCGCGCCGATTACCAGCCCGACGGCGAGATCAAGCTTTTGGTCTGTTTCGGGCTGGCGCGAGATACCCGCTTCGAAGCATTCGGCCGCCTGTTGTTCGACTTGTTCCGCTGCCCGGCCCTCGAAGTGACCGTGGAGCCCGGCAATCGGCTTTCCATCGACCGCATCCGCCCGCGCAACATCACCCGGCTCGCCAACGGCGAGGCCGAGTTCTTCCGCCAGTCGCTGCACAACCACACCAGGCGCGAATGGCGAGATCCCAAAGCGCGCTCGGTCGCCAAATACGATCTCGCGGTGCTGTACGATCCAAACGAAAAGACCGCGCCGTCGTCGGCGGCCTCGATCAAGCATTTTGCCCGCATCGCGGAGAAGATGTCGGTCGACGTCGAGCCGATCACCAAGCGGCAATTGGCCGAGCTCGCGGAGTTCGACGGTTTGTTCATCCGCGAGACCACCTCGATCGACAATCACACCTACCGTTTCGCGCGGCGCGCCTGGCAGGAGGGCATGCCGGTCATCGACGACCCGATTTCGATGATCCGTTGCACCAATAAAGTGTTCTTGATGGAGCTGTTGCAGCAAAATCAGGTGCCGACGCCGCCGACCGTGATCATCGCCGAGGATACCGACCTTTCGAAAGCGATCGACGAGCTCGGCTTGCCGCTGGTGTTGAAGATTCCCGACGGCTCGTTCTCGCGCGGCGTGCACAAGATCGAGTCGGTGGCCGATTTCAAGCGCAATTGCGACGAATTGTTCGAAGAGACCGACCTGTTGCTGGCGCAGAAATTCTTGCCGACCACTTTCGATTGGCGCGTCGGCGTGCTGGCCGGCGAGCCGCTGTTCGTGTGCCAATACCGCATGGCGCGCGGCCATTGGCAGGTGGTGAAATACCGGCCCGATGGCTCCTCGCACGAGGGCGGTTTTTGCGCCTTCGACCTCGATGCCGCGCCGGCAGAGGTGATCGACATCGCGGTCCGCGCGGCGCGGCCGATCGGCGACGGCCTTTACGGCGTCGACCTCAAGCAGACCGAGCACGGCATCGTCGTCATGGAGGTCAACGACAACCCCAATCTCGAACACGGCATCGAGGACACCGTCGGCAAGGACGAAATCTGGATGCGCGTGCTGCGCTGGTTCATCGCGCGGTTCGAGCAGTAGCGTCATTCCCGGGGCGAGCGAAACGAGGGGCCCAGAATGACGACGACAGCACGCTAGTGCGCCGATGTCTTTTCCGCCGCCGCCTTGCCGATCTCGTCCAGCGGCCAGCGGGCGCGCGGCGCGAAGTCGAGCGGATCGGTGAGGCCCAGCGCAAGCCGCTCGGCGCCGGCCCAAGCGATCATGGCGCCGTTGTCGGTACACAGCGCCGGCGGCGGCGCCACCAGTTCGGCGCCGATTTCGAAGGCGACACGGTGGAGAACCTTGCGGATCGCCTGGTTGGCGGCGACCCCGCCGGCACAGACCAGCGCATGGGGCGGACCGATGCGCAGCCGGAACATGCGCAGTCCGTTGCGCAGCCGGTCCTTGACGACATCGACGACTGCCTGCTGGAACGAGGCGCAAAGGTCGGCGACGTCCTGGTCCGAGAGCGGCGCAATCTTTTCCGCCTCAAGGCGCAACGCGGTTTTCAGTCCCGAAAGGGAAAAATCGGCATCGCGCCGCCCGCTCATCGGCCGCGGCAACGCAAAACGTTGCGGATCGCCCTGCGCCGCTTCCTTTTCGACCAGCGGGCCGCCGGGATAGCCGAGGCCAAGCAATTTCGCGGTCTTATCGAAGGCCTCGCCGATGGCGTCGTCGAGCGTCCCGCCAAACTTTACGTAGTCGCCGACACCGCGCACGCCCAGGATCTGGGTATGGCCGCCGGACGCCAGAAACAGGCAATAGGGAAACGGCACCCCATCGGTGAGCCGTGGCGTGAGCGCATGGCCTTCCAGATGATTCACTGCCATCAGCGGCTTGTCGTGGGCGAGCGCGATCGCCTTGGCCGTCGTCAGCCCGACAATGACGCCGCCGATCAGGCCCGGTCCGGCGGCGGCGGCGACTCCGTCCAGCGCCCGGAACGAGGCTTTCGCCTCCTCCATCGCCTTGGCGATGATGTAATCGAGTGCCTCGACATGGGCGCGGGCGGCGATCTCGGGCACCACGCCGCCGAATTCGGCATGCTCGCTGATCTGCGACAGCACGACATTGGAAAGGATCCGCCCCCGGCCGTCCGAGGTGCGCCTGACCACGGCCGCGGCCGTCTCGTCGCAGGTTGTTTCGATGCCGAGGATGACCATCGGTGTATTATATGGCTACGAATCCGGCGTAGCATTTGAAGGTCCGATGACACAATCCTCCACCGCAAGCTCTCCTCTGCGCATCGGCTCGCGCGGCTCGCCTTTGGCGCTGGTCCAGGCCCGCGAGGTGCAAGCCCGCCTCGCCAAGGCTTGCGGCCTCGGTTTGGAAGAGATCGAGCTCAAAATCATCCGCACCAGCGGCGACATGATCCAGGACCGGCCGCTGGCCGACCTCGGCGGCAAGGGCCTCTTCACCAAGGAAATCGAGGAGGCCTTGCTGTCCGGCGCCATCGATCTCGCCGTGCATTCATCGAAGGACATGCCGACCGTGCTGCCGGAGGGCTTGGTGCTGTCTGCCTTTCTGCCGCGCGAGGATCCGCGCGACGCCTTTATCGGGCGGAGCGCCAAAACCTGGCGCGACCTGCCCCAGGGGGCCGTCGTCGGCACCGCGTCACTGCGGCGGCAGGCCTTGATCAAGCACCTGCGGCCGGACCTCGCCATCGCGCCGCTGCGCGGCAATGTCGAAACGCGGCTGCGTAAGGTCGAGGCCGGAGAGGTCGAAGCGACGCTGCTGGCGGTCGCCGGATTAAAGCGGCTCGGGCTGTTTGCCGCGGCGACCATGGTGTTCGACATCGACGAGTTTCTGCCGGCGGTCGGCCAAGGCGCGATCGGCATCGAAACACGGACTGACGACGCCAAGACCCGCGCGCTTGTCGCCCTCCTCGACCATGCCGATACCGCGGCAGCCCTCGCCGCCGAACGGGCCTTTCTCGCGGTGCTCGACGGCTCCTGCCGCACGCCGATTGCCGGCCACGCCCGGCTCAACGGCGATGTCATCAGCTTTCGCGGCATGATCGCAAAAACCGACGGCAGTGAAGCGCTGGAGGTTTCGCGGCAAGGCCGCCGCGCCGATGCCGCGGCGCTCGGCGCCGACGCAGGGCGCGAACTCAAGAGCCGCGCCGACCCAAGCTTTTTCGAGCATTGAACGGTGCGCATCCTCCTCACCCGCCCGGAAGCCGATTCAGCGCGCACCGCAGCCGCTTTGCGCGCCCGCGGCCACGAGCCGGTCATTGCGCCGCTCCTCGAAATCGAGATTCTCCCCGATGCCGATCTCGGCGCCGGACCTTGGACGGCGATTTTGCTGACCAGCGCCAATGCGGTGCGCGCCATCGCCGCGCAGCACCGGCGCGACGCCTTGCGCGATGTCGCGGTGTTCACGGTCGGCGAGCGAACGGCGCAAGCCATGCGCGAGGTGGGCTTCGGCGACGTCACCTCCGCCGGCGGCAATGTGACGGATCTGGCAAAGCTCGTCGCCGCGCGGCTCAAGCCGCAGGCGCGGCTGCTTTATCTGGCCGGCGAGGAGCGCTCCGGCGATCTCGCGGGCCTGCTGCGGGCGCAGGATTTCGCCGTTGAGACCGTGATGGTCTATCGCGCCGTCGCGACGCAGACGCTGCCGCGTCAAGCCGCCGCCGCCTTGGCGACCGGGATCGATGGCGTCTTGCATTTCTCGCGCCGCAGTGCCGAAGCCTATCTCGAAGCGGCGCGCAATTCCGGCCTGCTTGAGGTAGCGCTCATGACGCCGGTGCACATTTGTCTTTCCGCCCGGGTCGCGGAGCCGCTCAGCCGCGCGGGAGCCGCCACAGTCCGCATCGCGGCACGGCCGGACGAAGCCGGTTTGCTCGAACTTTGCCATTGAAGATGCGGCGTTCGCCGCCTTAATCGGGCCTGTTGGCCATGTGCGGCCATGTTGCCGCTACCTCCGCCGCGTACTATGCCGTCACCAGCCGGCCGGGTTTCTCATGACTATGATTCGGTGAAGGCGTGATCAGCGAACTCGCATTGAGGCCACGATGACGAGCGAGTCTGACGGCACAGCAGGCCGGCGGCCGCCGACCATCGAATTGAAGGCGACGGAAGTCGAAAAGCCGGCTCCGGATGTCGGCGCGACCGGCCCCGCCGGCGAAGGCGATAAAACGCATGAACAAGCCGGCCGACAAACGGCAAGCCCATGGAAGTCGCGTCCGGTCATTGCAGGCCTGGGAGCGCTGGCCGTAATCGCGATCTTGGCCGCAGTCTCGGCGGGACTTTGGTTCGGCGGTTTCTCGCCGTCGCGCGAAGCCGCCGCACCATCTGCCGCGGCGACGTCCACGCCGGCGGTGCCGGCGCCCGCGGCCGGTGACGACATTGCGGCGCGGCTCGACAAGATTGAGCGAGCCATCCAGACCCCACGGCAAGAGGTGACCACGATCCCGCCGGCGCTCGGCAATCGCTTGGCGGCAATCGAAGCCCAGACCAGAACGCTCGCGGAATCGCTTGGCGCAGTGAAACGCCGGATCGACGACATTGCGGCGATGAGCCAAAACGCCGCCCAAGAGGCTGCCGCTGCCGCCGCGGCGGCGGACGCCGCCAAGACCGCCAATGAGAGCGCAACGCAAAGCGCCGTCCAAGCAAGCGATATCGAAGCGCTGGACAAGCAGATCGCGGCGATGGAAAGCGCCGTCAAAACGCTCGCCGACGGCGAAGCGCATCGCGCGTCGAGCACCAATGACCAAGTCACGCGCTTGACCATCGCCGCCGAGGCGCTGCGGGCCGCGGTCGAACGCGCGGCTCCCTACCAGGCCGAACTGACGGCTGTGCGGTCGCTCGGCGCCGATCAGAATCTGATCGCCCCACTCGAACCGTTTGCGTCAAGTGGCGTGCCGAGCGCCGGCGCGCTCGGACACGAACTCTCGGGCCTTATACCGGCCTTGGAGCGCGCCGCCGACACCGCGACGGCGGGCGAGACGAGTTTCCTTGGCCGGCTTGAGGCCCACGCACAAAAACTCGTCCGCATCACGCCGGTCGTCGCCCCGGCGGGGCATGACCCGGCGGCGGTCGTCATGCGCCTCGCGCTCGATGCCGCGCGCGCCGATATAACCGTGGCACAGAACGATATCGCCGATCTACCGGACGCCGCAAAACCTCTTGCCGCCGACTGGGTCAAAAAGGTGCAAGCGCGCGCGTTGGCCATCGCGGCAAGCCGGCAGATCGCAGCCGCGGCGCTTGCGGCGCTCAGCAAGCCGGCCGCGCAATGATCCGCGTCGTCCTCTTTCTCATCGTGGTGGGCGCACTCGCGCTCGGCGTCGCCTGGATTGCCGACCGGCCGGGCGACGTTGTCGTGACCTGGCAGGGCCAACGCATCGAAACCTCGCTCATGGTTTTTGGCGCGGCAGTGCTTGCCGCCATGGCGGTCCTGGCTTTCCTTTTCAGTCTCCTGCGCGCCATCGTCGCCTCCCCGCGCACGCTGCAAAGACATTTGCGCCATCGCCGCGGCGTGCGCGCCTATGAAGCCATCTCCTCAGGCCTCATCGCCGTCGGCGCCGGCGATATCGCGGCCGCCCGCAAGCATGCGGCCGCGGTCAGCCGCCTCGCGCCGCATGAGCCGCTGGCGCTGCACTTAAGCGCGCAATCGGCCCAACTCGCCGGCGATCGCGA
Organism: Xanthobacteraceae bacterium; assembly: GCA_049519075.1. Classification (GTDB taxonomy): domain Bacteria; phylum Pseudomonadota; class Alphaproteobacteria; order Rhizobiales; family Xanthobacteraceae; genus BOG-931. Next base: position 107,537 of record JBEKRD010000007.1, read on the forward strand.
AGCGGCCGACCGTGCCTTTCGCGCCATGGCGGGTCGCAGCGACACCAAGACGCTCGGCCTGCACGGCCTCTTCGTCGAGGCGCGCCGCCGCAACGATCAATCGAGCGCGCGCGCTTACGCCGAGGAGGCGGTGCGCAGCGCGCCCGCACTCGGCTGGGCGAGCCGAGCCGTCCTGGAATTCCGCAGCGCCGCCGGCGATTGGGCCGGCGCCCTTGCGCTCCTCGAACGCCACATGGCGGAGACACTCGACAAAGCGAGCTATCGCCGCCATCGCGCGGTGCTGCTCACGGCGCGGGCGCATGCACTGGAGGACACCGACCGCGACAACGCCAAAACATTCGCGCTCGAAGCAACGAAGCTTGCGCCCGATTTGGTGCCGGCGGCGGCGCTGTCCGCGCGCCTCCTCGCCGAAGGCGGCCAATTGCGCAAAGCGGCCCGCGTCATTGACAAGGCCTGGCGCGCCAATCCGCATCCGGAACTGGCTTTGGCCTATAGCGAATTGCGCTCCGGCGATTCCGCGCGCGACCGCCTGAAACGGATCGAAGCCCTGGCGAAGCGCGCGCCTGGTCACATCGAAGCCGCGCTGGCGGTGGCCCGCGCCGCCCTCAACGCCCAGGAATTCACCAAGGCCCGATCGGCGCTGGCGCCTTATCTGCAGACACCGACCCGGCGGATCGCGCTCTTGATGGCCGAGATCGAGCGCGCGGAAAGAAACGACGAGGGCCGCGCCCGCGAATGGCTGGCGCGCGCGCTCCATGCCGCGCCCGATCCGACCTGGACCGCCGACGGCCATGTGTCGGATCGCTGGCTGCCGGCGTCGCCGGCGACCGGCCGGCTCGATGCTTTCCAATGGCGCGTGCCGCTCTCGGCATTATCGAGCGCGCCGGTGATCGAGCCTGAACCGGCGGCTGCGGCGCCCATCGAAATCGCGGCCACGCCACACGCCGGCCGCGAGCCTGCCCCGCCTACCGCGCCGGACGCGGCCCCAGTGCAAAACTCCGCCGGGCCGCCGCAGGCGAAACCCGAGCCCAAGCCGGAGCCGATCATTCCGCTCATTCACGCGCCCGACGATCCGGGACCTGATGTGGTCGAGGAAAGCGACGCGCCGGTCGAACCCGACGGCAATTGGCGGAAGATTTTCGGCTAAAGCGTGCTAGCCCGGCGCTGACCGGCTTGTCGTTGCCGCCCATCTCATGCATTATCCAATATGCACTATAATGCATGAGGCATTCGTTTGGCCCTGCGAACCGCAAAGCCCCGTCAAAAACCCGTTTCGGCGCCGCCAAGCGACACCGCGGCCTTCCTCGCCGCCATCGGCCGCGAGGTGCGGCGGCACCGCGCCAAGCGCGGCATGACGCGCCGGCAATTGGCGCAAACCTCGGCAACCTCGGAGCGCTATCTGGCCCAGATCGAAAGCGGCGCCGGCAATCCCTCGGCCAGTGTGCTGCGCGCCATTGCGCAAGCGCTCGACCTTCCGATCGCGGCTCTGCTGCCGCAGGCCGGCGCGCGCGGCGCCATCCTCGATCTTCTCGCCCAGGCGCCGGACGGAGAATTGCCGGAACTTGCCAGACTGATCGCGGCGCGCATCGCGCCGCCGGATCGCGCCGACCGGGCGCGGCGCATTGCGCTGGTCGGCTTGCGCGGCGCCGGCAAGTCGACGCTCGGCCGGATGCTCGCGAGCCATCTCGGCTGGCCCTTCATCGAACTCGACCGCGTCGTCGAGGAAGATTACGGCGCCAGCATTCCCGACCTGATCGAGATGGCGGGGCTGGCGACATTCCGCCGTCACGAGAAGAGCGCGCTTGAACGCATCCTCGCCACCCATGGGCGAGCCGTCATCACCACCGCCGGCGGCATCGTTTCGGTGCCGGAGACCTACGCGCTGTTGCTGCGCCGCAGCCATACGATTTGGCTCAAGGCGCGGCCGCAGGAGCATATGAGCCGGGTCATGGCGCAAGGCGATTTCCGGCCGATGGCGCAGAACCGCGAGTCGGGTGGCAAGTCTGGCGCCACCGGCGCGATGGCCGACCTGATGGCGATCCTGGAAGCGCGCAGCGCCGATTACGCTCGCGCCGAAGCTGAAGTTGATACTTCCGGCGCGAGTGTGGAAGAGAGTTTTTCGGCGCTGTTGCGCGTCGTCACGCCTTGGCTGGGACGGCACGGAGAGGTCCCGTGACACTTGCCGACCAAGGCTTTCTCGATCTCGCGCCAATGCGGCTCGAATATCGCATGATCGGGCCGCGGCCCGATGCGGCGCCGACCATCGTGATGCTGCATGAGGGCTTGGGCTGCGTCGGTCTGTGGGGTGCCTTTCCCGACGCGATCGCGGCGTCGACCGGCGCTGGCGTCTTCGTCTATTCGCGCGCAGGCTACGGCCAATCGAGCCCGGGGACTTTGCCGCGTTCGATCTCCTTTCTGCAGGAGGAGGCCTGCGAGGTGCTGCCGCGCGTGCTCGACGCCATCGGTTTTCAACGCGGCATCCTCCTCGGCCACAGCGACGGCGCCTCGATTGCCGCCATCTATTCAGGCTCGGTGCAGGACCACCGCGTGCGCGGGCTGGTTCTGATCGCGCCACATTTCTTCACCGAGGAAAGCGGGCTTGCCGAAATCCGCCGCGCGCGTGAGGATTTCTACGGCGGCCTGTTGCGCGAGAAACTCAAGCGCTGGCATGCCGACGTCGATTGCGCGTTCCGCTCCTGGAACGAGCCGTGGCTTAATCCCGATTTCCGCAAATGGGATATCACCGAAGCGCTCGGCTATATCCGCGTGCCGATCCTGGTCGTGCAGGGGCAAGATGATCAATACGGCACGCTCGAGCAAGTCGAAACCGCGCAACGGGAATGCTTCTGCCCGGTCGAAACCGCGGTGCTGCCGGGGGTCCGTCATGTGCCGCATCGCGAAGCGCCCGAACTGACGCTCGAACGCGTCGCCGATTTCATTGATCGGCTGCTGCGCGACCATCACGAAGGCGACCTGCCCGGTGCAACCGGGGTTGTCGCATCATGAATTATAATGGCGATTATCCCGGACTTGACAGCCACCATTAAACATGGCAATATCCTTCCATTGAAGGGGAAAAGCCATGGCAAAACGTCCGAAACCAGTCCCGCAGATGTCCGCCGCTCAGTTCGATGCGGCCTTCCCCGACGAAGATGCCTGTAAGGCCTATCTGGTCGCCCGTAGGTGGCCCGATGGCGTGCATTGCCCCCGATGCGGCAATCCCAAGGTCTATGACCTCAAGTCCCGCCAGTGGCATTGGCAGTGCGAACAATGCGCCAAGGACGGCTATCGGTTCTCCCATATCGCCGGGACCATCTTCGAGAACACGAACAAGCCCCTCCGCGACTGGTTCAAAGTCGCTCACCTGATGCTTGCCAGCAAAAAGGGAATGAGCGCCCTTCAAATCATGCGCTACATGGGGTTCGGCTCCTACAAAACCGCTTGGCTGATGTGCCACAAAATCCGCACTGCGCTCATGGAGGACATCAAGCAACTTGGCGGCATTGTCGAAGTGGATGAAACCCTCATCGGCGGTAAGGACAAGAACAAGCATTGGGACGGTGAAAACCGTGGCCGCAAGCATCGCCCCTCGACCAAAATTCCCGTTATCGGTGCGGTAAGCCGCAAGGGTAATGTCGTGGCTCGCGTGCTCGATCACGTTACCCGCGAAGCCGCTCAGGGTTTTGTTCGGGAAATGGTTTCCAACAAGGTTAGCTTGCTCGCGACCGATGAAAGCAAGGTCTATCGCGGTCTGACTGGATACAATCATCAAACGGTCGATCACTCCCGCAAACAATATGTTGTCGGCGCGGTTCACACCAACACGATTGAGGGCTTTTGGAGCATCTTCAAGCGCGGTGTGGTCGGCTCGTTCCACAAAGTCAGCGCCAAATATCTGCCGCTCTACGTCGCCGAATTTCAGTTCCGGTATAACAACCGGAGCAATCCCGACATGTTCGGAACGGCGATAGGTGGTTGCTAATGAGCCAAGCGCAGCGAGCAGTGATTGCACTGCTTCTGTGTTTGAGCGCGTGGATGGCGTGGCAAGATCGCGTTTCATGGCAGTATCCGGTCCTGCCATTTAGCCAGCAACCACATAACCAAACCACTAGCGCCACAGCCGATGATAAAGATCAACCCGAGCGTCTTGATTGGAAGAACTGGACCCACGATCCAATCGCGGTGTTCACCGGCGCTCTTATGCTGTTCAATGGGCTGCTTTTCGTCTCCACCATCGGGCTGTGGCTGGCAACTCGCAAATCCGCCAGCATTTCGGAACGTGCTTTGGTCGATCTGGAGCGCGCCTATCTCTTTATCGAAGGGATTGTTGGCGAGGGCAGTAACCTGATTTTCTATTTGGATATAACTGCTAACTGGAATCCAAAGACCGATTGGCCCACGTTTCGTTTTTCCTTGGTCAACTATGGTCGGACTGCTGGGAATATTGATTTTGGGTTGATCCGATTTGAGGTTCTCACTCAAATTCCATCGGAAATGACCAAAACCGCTGCTCTCAACTCCCCGGAGTACTCCCAGGTCGTAGAAATTATAGTCGGGCCTGATCGACCCATCAGTTGGGAGGGACTGAAATGCGAGCACGACTTCACCAAAGAACACGGCACCGGCATCCGTAACGGCACGTCTTTCCTCTATTGCCACGGCCTCTTTACGTACTTCGACATTTTCATGAAGTCGCACACCATAAAATTCTGCCGCCGATACGACCCGCGCTCCGGCGATTGGGCACCAGATGGCGGCAAAGAGCGCAATTACAGCAATTAGCTTTGGAGGCCCCCTGTCGGGGGCTGCTTTGCGTCGGCCTGTCGCATGAGGTATAGTGCATTTATCCTCTTCTGTCGAGTCGGGGATAATCGCCATTATAATGCATATAATCATGGCAGATCATAATACCGCCCTGCCCGCTTCCGGCCGCAGGGTCGCACAGGGTGGGATCGAGGCGCCGAGATGGGCGACGCGGATCAGGCCACGCCGGCTGCCACGAGCAGCGACAAAGCGCGGATCGATTTCCAGACCGCGCCCGCGCGCTATCGCCATTGGAAGCTCACGATCGACGGCGACATCGCGACGCTGCTCCTCGACGTCGACGAGAAGGGCGCGCTGTTCCAAGGTTACGAGCTGAAACTCAATTCCTACGACCTCGGCGTCGATATCGAACTCGCCGACGCGCTCGAGCGGCTGCGCTTCGAGTATCCGCAGGTGCGCGCGCTGGTGCTGCGTTCGGGCAAGCCGCGGGTGTTCTGCGCCGGCGCCAATATCCGCATGCTGGCCGGCGCCAGCCACGCCCATAAGGTCAATTTCTGCAAATTCACCAACGAGACCCGCAACGGCATCGAGGACTTGAGCGCGCATTCCGGGATCAAATCGATCTGCGCCATCAACGGCACCGCCGCCGGCGGCGGCTATGAACTCGCGCTTGCCACCGACTACATCATGCTGGTCGACGACGGCACGGCGGCGGTGTCGCTGCCGGAACTGCCGCTGCTCGCGGTGCTGCCCGGCACCGGCGGGCTGACCCGCGTTTCCGACAAACGCAAAGTGCGCCGCGACCATGCCGACGTGTTCTGCACCACCGAGGAGGGCGTCAAAGGCAAGCGCGCGGTCGAATGGCGGCTGGTCGACACCGCGGTCCCTGGCTCGAAATTCGACGACACCGTCGCCGCGCGCGCCAAGGAATTTGCCGCGCAATCTCGCCGCGACGGCAAAGGCCCGGGGGTCGTACTCACGCCGCTCAAGCGCAGCTTCGCCGCGGACGGCGTCGAATACGGCGCGATATCGGTCGAATTCCAGCGCGCGGCGCGGATCGCGACCGTAACGTTGCGCGGTCCCACTGCACCACCGCCCGCCTCGGCCGACGCGATGCTGGCGCTGGGCTCCGACTTCTGGCCGCTCGAACTGGCCCGCGAAACCGACGACGCCATCCTCAATATCCGGCTCAACGAGCTCAATGTCGCGGCGATTGTGTTCAAGTCCTCCGGCGATCCGGACCAGGTCCTCGCCTATGATCGCTTCCTCGATGCCCATCAGGATCATTGGCTCGCGCGTGAGATCCGACATTTATGGAAGCGCGTGCTCAAGCGCGTCGATCTCACTTCGCGCTCGCTAGTCACGCTGATCGATCAGGGTTCGTGCTTTGCCGGCACGCTCGCCGAACTGCCGCTCGCTTCCGACCGCTCTTATATGCTGATCGGCCGGCGCGACGGCGATAACAAATCCCCCGCGACGCTTGCGCTCGACGACGTTAATTTCGGTGCCTACCCGATGGCGAACGGTCTCAGCCGGCTCGAAAGCCGCTTTCTGGCCGAGCCGGCCGATCGCGACGCGGCAAAAGCCCAGCGCGGCACAATGCTCGACGCCGGACGCGCACAACAGCTCGGCCTCATCACCTTCGCGCTCGACGACATCGACTGGGACGACGAAGTTCGCGTCTTTCTTGAAGAGCGTGCGAGCTTTTCTCCGGACGCTCTCACCGGGCTCGAAGCCAATCTGCGCTTCGCCGGACCGGAAACCATGGAATCGAAAATCTTCGCGCGGCTGACCGCGTGGCAGAACTGGATTTTTCAGCGCCCCAACGCCATCGGCGATGAAGGCGCGCTCAAGCGCTACGGCACCGGCCAGAAGCCGGTGTTCGATACGCGCAGAGTTTGAGTTTGTTCTTCCTCCCCCTTGTGGGGAGGGGAAAAGAGATAAGGAGCCAGCCATGAACATCGACAACGTCGATTACACCACCAAGATCCCCAACAACGTCAATCTCGCCGAGGACCGGCAGGTGTTGCGCGCACTCGAAAGCTGGCATCCGGGCTACATCGACTGGTGGATGGATATGGGTCCGGAAGGATTCCAGGATGCGTTGGTTTATCTGCGCACCGCGGTCTCGGTCGATCCAAAGGGGTGGGCGAAATTCGATTACGTGAAAATGCCGGACTACCGCTGGGGCATCCTGCTGGCGCCGCGCGAGGAGGATCGCAAAATCCCGTTCGGGCGCCATTATGGCGAACCGGCCTGGCAGGAGGTGCCGGGCGAATATCGCGCCATGCTGCGGCGTCTCGTGGTCATCCAGGGCGACACTGAACCGGCATCCGTCGAGCAGCAGCGCCACTTGGGAAGAACAGCCCCTTCGCTCTACGACATGCGCAACGTCTTCCAGGTCAATGTCGAGGAGGGCCGTCACCTCTGGGCGATGGTCTATATCCTGCAGAAATATTTCGGCCGTGACGGGCGCGAGGAAGCGGCCGAACTGCTGCAGCGCCGCTCCGGCTCAGCCGACAAGCCGCGCATGCTCGGCGCCTTCAACGAAGAGACGCCGGACTGGCTGTCGTTCCACATGTTCACATTCTTCACCGACCGCGACGGCAAAATGCAATTGGAGAGCCTCGCCCAGTCAGGCTTCGATCCGCTGTCGCGCACCTGCCGCTTCATGCTCACCGAGGAAGCGCATCACATGTTCGTCGGCGAGACCGGTGTCGGGCGCACCATTCAGCGCAGCTGCGAGGCGATGAAAGCGGCTGGCATCGAAGACCCGAACGACATCGAGAAGATCCGCGCGCTCGGCGCCATCGATCTGCCGACCATCCAGAAAAAACTCAATCTGCACTACACGCTGTCGCTCGATCTGTTCGGCTCGGAAGTCTCGACCAACGCCGCCAACACCTTCACCGCGGGGCTGAAAGGTCGTTTCCAGGAGACCAAGATCGACGACGATCATCGGCTCGAAAACGCGGTCTATCCGGTGCTCAAATTCGTCGATGGCGAGATCAAGCGCATCGACGAGCCGGCGCTGACCGCGATCAATATGCGGCTGCGCGACGATTACACCGCCGACTGCCAGCGCGGTCTCGACCGCTGGAACAAGATCATCGATCGCACCGGCGTTCCGTTCAAGCTCGAACTGCCGCATGTCGGCTTCCACCGCCAGATCGGCGAGTTCAAGGACGTCAAAATCTCGCCTACCGGCAAACTCCTCGACGAAGCGACCTGGAACCGCAACAAAAGCGCCTGGCTGCCGTCGACGGACGACGGCGACTTCATCGCAAGCCTGATGCAGCGCGTCGTCGAGCCGGGCCAATTCGCCAGCTGGATCGCCCCGCCGCGCGTCGGCATCGACAACAAGCCCGGCGATTTCGAATATGTGAAAATCGCGGCCTAGACCCCGATCAGCTTCGGGCTTTGGTTTTCGGGGCACCCAGCGCAACGGATGCCTCCGTTGTCAGCAACAAGAATGTGAACGTCTCCTCAAGGTAAAGCCGGACCGTCTTGTCGTCATGGCTGAGGTAGCCGATCGACACATCCTCGCCGATATAGAGGCTGAAATCGCCGCCGCGGGTCGTGAGCACAAAGGCGCCGGAAATCGCCGGAGCCCAGATGATGTGTCCGTCGACGAGGCGCTTGACGTGCTCCAGGACCGGATAGCCGTGGTCGCTGGTCTCGCTCAATCCCGTATAGGCATCGGCGCTCAGCAACACTGAATAGGGACCATTGACGCCGACGAGCCGCAATTGACTGAGCGCCTGGGCGATGGCGTCCGGATAGGCGCGAATGTCAGCCGGAAGGGTCATCACCGGATTGCTGGTTCCCTCGCGGATGCCGCCGATCCCGGCTGAGGCATAGCCTTCGAAGATCGCCCGATCTTCGGCGAAGGCCAAAAGCCGGGCCGCATCTTTGGCGGGCTGCCAATCCGAATCATTGGCGCCACGCTCCACGTCATCGATCTGTTGGCGATCGAGGTCGAAAGGAACGCGAAGCTCGACGAGCGCTTTGACCTCGCGCTGCCGTGCAAGGATGCCCTTTTCCGGCGCCGCGACATTGCGCAAATGGCCGGTGCCGATGGCCGGCGTTGCGACGCCGCTGGGGCCCTGCACATCGACCACGCGCCGGCCGGCGAGGTAGCGTTTGATGGTGCGTGATGCTTCCTCCTCAATCTGAGCCCAGGCGGCGTCGGATATCGGGGCGAGCTCGCGGTGAAGATTGTTCATGAGCCGAGGTCTCCTTTAAGCGAACCGATACCGAGCGAACCGTCGCGTCTCGATACCGGCTCTGGCGGCACAAGGGCGGGCGTGTCCGAAACCTGTTGCCCGGCCGGCGCAGCATCGTCCCCGACGTTTTCCAGGAAAGTCGCGGACGGCACGAAGAACAGATTGCCGGTCTTGGCGAAGCTGAAATCGAGCAAACGGTCGTAATTGCCGGGCGGACGGCCGACGAACATATTCTCCAACATCTGTTCGATGGTTCGCGGCGACCGCGCGTAGCCGATGAAATAGGTGCCGAATTCCTTCTCGGCGGCGCGGCCGAACGGCATGTTGTCGCGGATGATTTTTATTTCCTTGCCATCCTCGACGATCGTCGTCAGCGCATTGTGGGCAGAGGTCGGCTTTACGGCATCGTCGAGTTCGATGTCCGAAAGTTTGGTGCGCCCGATAATGCGCTCCTGCGCTTCGGTGGACAGCGCATTCCAACCCGACACATCGTGCAGATATTTTTGCACGATTACGTAGGTGCCGCCGGCGAACAGCGCGTCTTCATCGCCCAGATAAGCGGCATCGATCGCCGTTTGCGCCGTTGGATTCTCCGTGCCGTCGACAAAGCCGATGAGATCGCGGTCGTCGAAATAACGAAACCCGTGCACTTCATCGACCGGTGTGACTGCCTCGCCGAGCCGGGCCATGATTTGCGTCGCCAACTCGAAACACAGATCCATGCGCTTGGCGCGGATGTGAAAAAGAAGATCGCCGGGCGTGGCGACGGCATGGCGCGCGCCGGCCTTTATTTCCCGAAACGGATGCAGTTCCGCCGGGCGCGGCTGGCCAAAGAGCCTGTCCCACGCCTCCGATCCAACTCCCATCACGCAGGAGAGGTTGCCCTCAATATCGCGGAAGCCGACGGCGCGTAACAATGCCGGCAGGTCGCCGCAAAACGACCGGACCGCCTCACGGCTCGTGCCATCGGAGTTGACCGTTACGACGAGAAAGATCGCGGCACGAGTCAAAGCCTGAACCACCGCCTGTGGCTCGGGAGGCAAGCCGGATTGTGCGCCGGGCGCGGTCAATGAATCTCACTCCGTCGATCACGCACCCGTAAGCGAAGGCGCCAATCGCCTTTCTAATTTTGTGGGATTGCGACGAAAAAGACAACTAACGTGCAAAGCAACCCGCGCCTACCTCTTGTCACCCCTTGAGAAACGCGAGCAGGTCGGCGTTGATCGTGGCCGCTTCCGTGGTCGGCATGCCGTGCGGGAAGTCCTTGTAGGTCTTCAGCGTTCCGTTCTTCAGCAATTTCGCCGACAGCGGCCCGGCTGCGACATAGGGCACAATCTGATCGTCCTCGCTGTGCATGACCAGCACCGGCACTGAGATCTTCTTGAGGTCCTCGGTGAAGTCGGTCTGCGAGAAGGCGACGATGCCGTCATAATGCGCCTTGGCGCCGCCCATCATGCCCTGCCGCCACCAGTTGGCGATGACGGCCTCCGAAGATTTGGCGCCCGGGCGGTTGTAGCCATAGAACGGACCCTCCGGCAGCGCGCGATAGAATTGCGAGCGATTGGCCGCCAGCTGCGCCTGAAGATCGTCAAATACGGCCTTCGGAAGGCCGAGCGGATTGGCCGCAGTCTTCACCATCAACGGCGGCACCGCGCTGATCAAGGCCGCTTTCGCCACGCCGCTTTCGCCGCGCCGTGCCAGATAGCGCGTTACCTCACCGCCGCCGGTGGAATGACCGACGTGAATGGCGTTCTTCAAATCGAGATGCGCCGCCAGAGCGGCGAGGTCATCGGCATAGTGATCCATGTCGTGCCCGTCGCCGACCTGGGTCGACCGGCCGTGACCGCGGCGGTCATGGGCTATGACGCGATAGCCGTGATCGAGGAAGAAAAGCATCTGCGCGTCCCAGTCGTCGGCCGACAGCGGCCAGCCATGGCTGAACACAATGGGCTGACCCTTGCCCCAATCTTTGTAGAAGATCTCAACGCCGTCTTTGGTGGTGATGCTGGGCATGATCCTCTCCGCTTGATCCAGCTGCACGAGAGGGCGGGTGTTCGCGCGACCTCCGCATGTTCGATATCGCGTGGCTGTCGCGATCCTACTATTATACGTTAGTTTAGCCGCCCGTGCGCCTGCATCCACGCTCGTGCGAGCGTTACGTCCGCCTGCGACAACTGATGTCCGATCGGCAAAGTGCGATGTTCGACCAGAGCGCCTTGCTGTTGCAGCGCGGCCGCCAATCGGTTGGCGCCTTCCAACGGAATCATCGGATCGCTCACGCCCGAGGCGATCAAAATCGGCTTGTCCGTGAGGTCGACCGGCGGCGTTTGCGACAAGGGGACTGTCGCCCGCAACAATATGGCGCCGGCAAGCACCTCCGGCCGCAGCAACAACAAGGCCGCGGCAATATTGGCCCCGTTCGAATAACCGAGCGCGATCGGAGAGGAGATCGCGTAACGGGCGCATGCCTGCACGACGAAATCCGCAAGCTCCTGCGCGCGATCGTGCACGTCCTGTTCGTCGAACACGCCCTCGGCGAGTCGCCGAAAGAACCGCGGCATGCCGTTTTCCAGAACCCTGCCGCGCGGCGACAAAAGCGGCGCGCCCGGCGCAATCATCCGCCCGAGCGGCGCCAGATCGTTTTCGTCGCCGCCGGTGCCGTGCAGCAGCAATAACGGCCGCACGTCAGGCTCGCCGCCTTTTTCGAAATGATGAATGAAGGATGATGTCGCGCCCATCAGATCGTCTGCTCCGCAGTGTCGAGTTGCGGCAGGACGGCTTCGATCTCTTTCCGTCGCGCCTCGAGAAACGGCGGCAGCTTCAAGTCGCGCCCAAGCGAGTCGATGGCTTCATCCACCGTGAAGCCCGGCGCGTCGGTCGCGATCTCAAACAGGATGCCGCCCGGCTCGCGAAAATACACCGAGCGAAAATATTCCCGATCGACCTGCGGGGTCGGCCGCAGGCCGTGATCAGCCACAAGCTTCCGTGCCATCTCGGTTTGGCTTGAGTCGTCGGCGGCGCGGAAGGCGATGTGGTGGACGGAGCCGCGGCCGAGCCGCCCGCGAAGAAAGCCCTTGGCCTCGCGAATATCGACATGGCCGCCGATCGCCTCGGTGGTGCGGAAACGCGACAGCGAACCGTCGCGGTCGAACTCGGAAAATCCCAGAACATCGCGCAACACCGCGGCTGTTCGCGCGCCGTCGTCGAGCAGCAGCGTGACACCGTGAAAACCGCGGATCGCGTGTTCTAGCGGGACATCGCCGCTGTCCCACGCCGGCTCGGTTTCCGCTCCCGCGACGCCGACGAGCGCGAGGCTCATGCCGGCGGGATCGGTGAAGGACAGCACCGGTTCGCCAAAGCGCTTCTCCGGCGCTTCATGCGCAACGCCCTTCTCGACAAAGCGATGAGTCCAATAGCCGATCGCGCTCGCCGGGATGCGAAACGAGGTTTGCTGGGTGAAACCGGTGCCGCCGCGTCCCGCCGCGGCGTGCTCCCAGGGAAAGAATGTGAGAATGGTGCCGGGGTGGCCGACGCGATCGCCATAATAGAGATGGTAAGTGCTTGGATCGTCGAAGTTCACCGTCTTCTTGACGAAGCGAAGGCCGACAACGCCCCTATAGAATTCAAGATTGTGTGCGGCTTTGCCCGAAATCGCCGTCACATGATGGATGCCGGCCATTGTGAAACTCCTTTCGCACAGTCTCGCAGCCGAGCGAGGAAAGTGACGCGGTCTATTCGCCGGTTGCGGAATGGATCTCGGCGATGTACCCGCCGGGAAACGCGACGATTGACGCTTGTCGCCCGTCGACAGTGTACGGATCGACCACGACGGTGACGCCCGCAGCCTTCGCCTTGGCAAGCGTGCCGGGAAGATCGGCGACCTCGTAGCCGTTTATTTCGCGGCCATAGGGGTAAGGAAGATGCCCGTCGGTGGCCAGCACCGTGAATTTGCCGAAGCCGGAATCGATCCGCACCCGGCGATAGCTATCCTTTGGCCGCCCGATTTCGAGACCCGGCGCGTGTGCGACATCGGAAACGACCTTGCCGCGGGAAAACCCCACGAAGTCGCGCACGAACGCGTCGGCGCGCTCGACGGATAGATAGACCCTGTTTTCCGGGACGGTTTGCAGCTCGGCGTAATTCGGCGGTGTCGTGTGCCAGTAGAGCTGCATATGCAGCCCGCCCGGCCATTCGATGATGGCGTCCCGGCCGATGGGATCGGGAAACGGAGCGACGACGATGTCCGCGTCGTGAGCCTTGGCCGACCGGACCGCGGCGTCGAAGTCGCCCACCAGATAGCCCGCCCGCTCGACGCCAAAGGGATAAGGGATCGACGTCTTGAATGCGAACACCGAGAAATTGCCCACCGGCGTGAGCACAAATTGAAACGCGGTCTCGCTGGGCGTCGGTGTGATTTTGAATGACGCCGGCTGCGACCTCGTCCCGCCGAACGTCGCCACCACGCTCGCGCCAAAGCGGTCGAAATCCTCGGGCGTCACGTAAATGTGGGCCGCGCTATATTGGGGGCCGACCGCGACGGAAGGCGTCTCCGCAGCCGGCTTATCTTTCGCCATGACCGGTCCGGCCGCGATTTCGAGAAGCATGGCGCCGACGGTAACGACTTTGATCGCGCCCATCCTGCAATCTCCCTAATGAATTACATAATGTCCGCTTCCACAAAGGGGCAGTGACGAACTCAGGGCTGTTTCGTGTCCTCAAGCGGCCCGATTCGCAGCCGTGCCAGATCGAAGCGATCGACTTCCTGGAGCAATTCCACGAAGGCCGCCGCGCCGTGCGCGAGCGCCGCTTCACCCTTTGCCGCCGTCGCCAGCGTGGCGTCGCCGACCGCGCCGCTCGGATGCAAGTCCTGCGTCATCCAGGCGAAGCCTGCCGGCCGATAAGCGCCGAGCCATTTGAACTCGCGCGCCATCGCCACGCTTTCGGAGATCGCCTTAGGCGCTTTGTCCATGCGCACGGTGTCCGGCTTGGCCGCGAGCATCAGCGAGGTCTCGATGTCGCCGCCATGGATGCCGTGTTTTTTTTCCTCGGGCGTGAAAGGGCCCTCCGGATAGCCGAAGCGGTGCCAGCCGACGGTGACGGCGAGCATGGAAAGCCGCGTGCGCAAATCGCGCGCCACCAATTCCATGGCCGCGACATTGCCGCCGTGGCTTGTGACGAAGACGAGCTTGCGCAGGCCCGCCCGCGCCAGACTGTCGCCGAGTTCGGTCCAGGCCGCGATCGCAGTCGCGGCCGAGAGCGTCAAAGTACCGGGATAGGCCAGATGCTCGGCCGAAACGCCGATTCGCTGCACCGGCAGGAAGGTCACCGGCAGATCATCGGGCAGGAGCGCGCGGACCCGCTGCAAATAGGCTTCGGCGATGAAAGTATCGACCCCGAGCGGCAGATGCGGGCCGTGCTGCTCGATCGCCGCCAACGGCAGCACGGCGATCCAGCGCCCGGTTTCGGCGCCGGCGATGTCCTGCCAGGTCATCTCCATCCAATCGCGCTTGGGCAGCATCATCCCTCGCCAATCCTTGCCTGCTCTCCTATTCTCGCGTCGTGGCCGCAAAGGAGCAACTGATGTCGTTGGTGGGGTTTTTTCGTGTGGTCCTGGCGGGACTTGCCGTGGCGTCCGGAGCTTCGAGCGGTCCGGCGACTGCCCAATCTGCTGATAAGGTTGCCCTCGACAAGGTCAGTTTCGGCACCAATTGGGTGGCCGAAGCCGAGCATGGCGGCTTCTATCAGGCGCTCGCCGACGGCACCTACCGCAAATACGGCCTCGACGTGACCATCGTTCCGGGCGGCCCGCAGGTGAACAACCGCATCCTGCTGTTGGTCGGCAAACTCGACTTCTTCCTCGCCGCCAACACGCTCGAAGGCTTCGATGCGGTGGCGCAGAACGTGCCGACGATCGAGGTCGCGGCCCTGTTCCAGAAGGACCCGCAGGTCATTATCGCGCATCCCGGTCAGGGCATCGACGACCTGGAGGATTTGAAGAAGCTCACTCTGTTCGTCTCCCAGGAAGGCATGGCGAGCTATTACCAATGGCTCAAGGCCGATTTCGGCTTCACGGATTCGCAGGTCAAGCCGTACACGTTCAATCCGCAGCCGTTCCTCGCCGATAAGCGGAGCGCCATGCAGGGCTATGTGACGTCGGAGCCCTTCGCCATCGAGAAAGCGGCGAAATTCAAACCCAAGGTCTTCCTGCTCGCCGACCAAGGTTTTGACGCTTATTCGACCTTGATCGAAACGCGCCGCGAATTGGTCGACAAAAAGCCCGATCTGGTGCAGCGCTTTGTCGATGCCTCGATCATCGGCTGGTACAATTACATTTACGGCGACAATTCCGCCGCCAATGCGCTGATCAAGAAACAAAATCCGGAGATGACCGACGATCTTCTGGCCTATTCGGTCGCCGCGATGAAGCAATACGGCATCGTCGATTCCGGGGACGCCGTGAAGCTCGGCGTCGGCGCCATGAGCGACGCGCGGATCAAGGATTTTTTCGACAAGATGGTGCGCTCGGGCGTCGTCAAGCCGGGCCTCGACTATCGCAAAGCCTATACTTTGCAATTCGTCGACAAGAAGGTCGGGCTCAATCTGCGGCCGAAGCCGTGATTGCTTAGAGCGATGCCAATGCCGGCGCCGACACCGTCTCAAGCCGAGCCTCTTGTCGCGTTGCGCGGCGTCGGCAAGACGTTTCCGAGCGGCACAGTAGCGCTGTCCGGCCTCGATCTCGACGTGCGTGCCGGCGAATTCGTGTCGCTCCTCGGCCCATCGGGCTGCGGCAAATCGACGGTGCTGCGCATCATCGCCGGCTTGAGCGAGCCGACCACCGGCGCCGTGCAATGGCCGCAGACGCCCGCGGCCGACAAAAAAAGCCGGCTGGGCTTCGTGTTCCAGGAACCGACGCTGATGCCATGGACCACGGTGTTCAACAATGTGCTGCTGCCGCTCAAGCTCAAGGGTGCCGCAGCGGACCAGGCGGCTCCGCTGGTGACGGCGGCGCTCGGTCGGGTTGGTTTGAGCAAATTCGCCGACGCTTACCCGCGCGAATTGTCCGGCGGCATGCGGATGCGGGTCTCGATTGCGCGCGCGCTCGTTACCGAACCAGTGCTGCTTCTGATGGACGAGCCTTTCGCCGCGCTCGACGAGATCACGCGCTTTAAGCTCAACAACGATCTTCTCCAGCTGTGGCAGGCGCTCTCCACCACAATCGTGTTCGTGACCCATTCGGTGTTCGAGTCGGTCTATCTGTCGAGCCGCGTCGTCATCATGGCGGCGCGGCCGGGACGGGTGTTTACCGAGTTAAAGATCGACGCGCCCTATCCGCGCAATGCGGATTTCCGCACCTCGACCGAATACGCAGCATTCTGCCGCCGCGCTTCCGAGGCGCTGGCCCAAGCCATGGCGGCGGGAGGTGGGGAATGACGCCGCGCTCGACCACACGTGAACGCCGCGACCGCGTGTTGCGCATCGCGCTGCCGATCGTGGTCCTCGCACTCGGCCTTGCCATCTGGGAGGTGGCGGTGCGCATCGAAAATATCCCGCCCTATGTGCTGCCGAGCCCCGGCGCGATCGTGCAGACGCTCATTGCCGATTGGGCGTTGTTGTTTCAATCGCTCGTCGTCACGCTTTCAACCACGCTTGAGGGCTTTTTGCTCGCCGCCGTGGGCGGCGTCGGCTTGGCCGTGCTGTTCAATCAATCGCGGCTCCTTGAATATTCGCTTTATCCTTATGCCGTGATCCTGCAGGTGACGCCGATCGTCGCCATCGCGCCGCTGCTCTTGATCTATCTGCCGCAGCCGCTCGCCGTTCTGGCCTGCGCGTGGATTGTCGCATTCTTTCCGGTGCTGGCGAATACCACGCTCGGGCTGCACTCGGTCGACCGCAATCTCGCCGACCTGTTCGCGCTCTACGGCGCCTCGCGCGGCCGGGTGCTGTGGAATCTGAAGGTGCCATCGGCGCTGCCCTATATTCTGGGCGGCTTGCGCATCGCCGGCGGGCTGTCGCTGATCGGCGCTGTGGTGGCCGAGATCGCCGCGGGCTCGGCCGGCGCCGGCTCGGGGCTTGCCTACCGCATCGCCGAATCCGGCTATCGCCTCAACATTCCGCGCATGTTCGCCGCGCTGCTCCTGCTCTCGGTCGCCGGCATCGCGATCTTTTATCTGTTGTCGCTGGTCAATTATCTGGCGCTGCGCCGCTGGCACGAGAGCGCCCTCGGGGAGGACCGGTGAGGCTCGCCTATCGCGAGCATCACATGCGAGCCTCACATGCGAGCCTCACATGGGACCGTCCTTTACATATTTCCGCAGATTATGGGTGCCGACGTCGGCTGCGTAGATGGTGCCCTTATCGTCCACCGCGAGACCCGATGCCGACGTCCCCCAGATGACCTTATCCAGATCGCCGGGATCGGGAATGAAGGCCTTGAGCGAACCGTCCTTGGCGCTTCCGATCATGATGCCGCGCAATTCGCCCTTTTTCGCCGTCGGCTCGGCAAAGGAGACGCCCGCATAGAGGGTGTCATCTTTGCCAACAAACACCGAGCTCGGCTGGCCGAACTGCGTCCATGCCGCGATGAAGTTTCCGTCCTGATCGAAGACCTGAATCCGTTTGTTTTTGCGATCGGCGACGAACACGTGGTTTTGCGAGCCGCCGATAAAAATGTCGTGCGGCTCGTCGAAATTCCCGGGCTCACGCCCTTTGTGGCCCCAGGCTTTTATGAACTGGCCGTCCTTGGTGAATTTTACGATGCGGGCGGAGTTGTGCGCATTGGGTGAATGGCCGTCCGAAACAAAGATGTCGCCATTCGGCGCGATCGCGACGCCGGTCGGCCGATCGAAGGTGTCGGGCCCGTTGCCGGCGACGCCCTCCTTGCCGAGCGTCAGCAATATTTTGCCCGTTGGGCTGAGCTTGAGGACCTCCTGGCCCATCACCACGCCATCCGCGTTTTTGGCCGACATGCCGAGCACCTCAGGCTGATCGTTCACGTCGCTCGTCCACAGATTGCCGTCGCCGTCGATGGTGAAGGCGTGCGGATAAGCAAACAATCCGGCGCCGAAGCTCGCCAGCAGCTTTCCCGACGGATCGAATTCCAGGATCGGCGGATTGGCGGCCCCGCGATCGATGCAGGTCGCACTGCCGGGAGGCACGACGTTGAAGCAGCGGTGAAAGACCCAGATATTGCCGGAGCGGTCGATGCTCACCCTGATGACTTCGCCCCAATGCCCGCCATTCATGCTGGTGGGCAAAGTCGGCCAGCCCTCCACCAGGCGATACGGATTGGGCAGTTCGCTGTACTTTGGGTATTGAGGCTGTTGGGCCTGCGCCAACACGGCGAACGTCAACAGGCCGATGGTGACGATCGCGCACGCAGTCAGCGCGGAAATAACTTTGGCTTCGCGCGACATCCTTGAGCCTCCGCCGGATAGCCGTTTTTTATTCGGGCCAAGCTTTAATCGCGGCGTAGCACAGTGACAAGAGCGGGGCTTTTTTACACCGCGGCGGGCCACCCCTCAGCGTCGCTGCAACAGCGGACGCAATTCGCGAACGTCCTTTACTTGCTCGAGCGCATAGACCTTCTCGACGAGCGCCGCACATGTCGCGGCACCAAGCACAGGGGTTATCAGGTCGCGGGCTTTTATGACCACTTCGTCGCGGCTCATCGGATTCTCCGCGCTGCCGCGGACCGTATCGTTGCGTTCGTTGAAATGGCTGCCATCATTCAACGTGATCTCGACAACGGCCACGCGCTTCGGCAACAGGCGCTCGAGCTCTTCTTCAGCAACCACCCGGACTTTGGCGCGCAGATGCAGCACGGTAGGGTCCTGCATGCGCGCGGTGTCGTGCGCCGCACGAAATGACACCGTGCCGTCGAGCAGCATCACGGCCACCAGATACTGCAAGCAAAGATCCGGACTCTGGCTGTTGTCCACCTTCGGCGCCGCGCTGGTCGACAGATGGACAACCACTTGGCTTATCTGATCGACAGTGAACGGATGCTGGCGACGCATGCTGAGCAAGGCGTCAAGGGGCGACTGGACCGGGCCGCCGGTCGACCATTTCTTGATGTTGGTGTCGGATATGTCATAGCGCTCGCCAAGCCCCGCGACGAGCCCGGCCGGATCGGCGTTTGGCGCATAGGATGCGAAGAAATTATCTCGGCCTGAAAATACGTCGCCGACGCCGGTGAAACCCGACCGCATCAGCAGCGCCGCCGTTACGCCATTGCGCGCGCCCATGGAGCCGAACACAAAGGCCTTCTCCATATGCGCCGTATCGCGTTGCCATACGGCGAAGCCCGCTCCCGCCTGCTGCGCGGCATAATCGAGCAGCCAACGCATTTGCTGGGCGTCGAGCTTAGCCGCGCAGCCGGCGGCCGCCGCGGCGCCGAACGTTCCCACCACATTGTGGGTATCCTGCAGCACGGTTTTGCCGAGAACGGTCTTCATCGCGCGCATGCCGATGTCGTAACCAAGCGTGACCGCGCGCAAAAAACGTGGGCCGTCGATGCCAAGCAGTTCACCCATGGCCAGCGCGGCGGGAACCACCGCGCAACCCGGATGGGCGCCTCCCGCGTCATAATTGTCATCGGTCTCATCGGCCTGCGCGAGCGCGCCGTTGACTATTGCCGCTTCGATCGGCCCGCTTAAGATGTCCGAGGCGACGATGGTTGCAATTTTCCCGCCACCTACGGCGCGGGCAAATTGCAGCGCCTGACGTCCGGGCGGCAACTCCGAGCCCGAAATCATCGCCGCCAGAGTGTCGAGAATATGATTCTTTGTCTCTTCCACCACGGCCGCCGGCAGAGCGCGGGTGCCGGCCTCGCTCATATAGCGGCTGAGCTTTTCCATAATCGGGCCGACATCCGCGTCGGCAGCCGATGCAGCGCGCGGCATCGTTGCTGCAAGCGTGAGCCCGGCGCCGCCGACCAGCAGATTCCGCCGAGTCAACCTCGCGCCGCGGCCCGCTGTCGGCCTGACCTCAATTTGACGACAGGAATCGATCAGCAGAGCCATGACTTCCACATAACATTACTTTCCGGCATGATGTTTACGTGGAGGGTGCTCCATCTCTTCGACCGGCGGAAGGGCTAATCGCGCACGATCGAGACACCCCCCTGAATCGATGATGCGGTTACTTTGTTCGCGTCGGCCGGTATCGCATGGCGAACGCCCGGCCGATGTCCAGTGGAGTGAAAACAATTCGCATGACACGAACGGCGGCTGTCGCGACGGGAGCGGCTTTGTTGTTGGTTGCCGCCGTGGCTCTGGCGCAATCCTCCGAAGACAACAGCAAATGCCTGGACCTCGACAATGCGTCCAAGGACGAAATCATCGCCGGCTGCACGGCTGTAATTCAATTCGGCGGTCTTAGCGGGCGGGACTTGGCCGCCGCCTATTTCAGCCGTGGCGTCGCCTACAATTTGAAGAGCCAACCTGACGCGGCCATCAAGGATCTGGATCAAGTCCTCAAGCTCACGCCGGATGACTCCACGGCAATCCAACAACGCGCCGGGGCCTATTTCAGCAAGGGCGACTTCGACCATGCGCTCGCCGATGTCGATCAGTGGATCCGCCTCGAGCCCAATGACTTCCAGGCCTATAACAATCGCGCGACGATCCACTACGCCCTCGGCCAATGGGAGAAGGCGGTCGCCGATTTTACGGTTGCCATCGGCCTCAACCCCAAGGTTGCTCTGATATATTACTCGCGGGCCTTCGCGTTGGACAAGCTCGGCCGCCACGAGCGAGCCATGGCCGATTACACCGAAGCCATCCGCCTCGATCCCTCTTTGAAGAACCGCCACTAGGCGATCGCGGTCTTTGTCGCACCGGCGCATCGCGCGGCACCGCAATCGACGCCGCAGCTCGTGACCCAGCCGGGACATGAACCTTCATTTCGCTGTGATGCAAGTCGGTCTTAATTATAAGATGATCGGACCAAATTTGTCCGGACACTGCCCGGCCACCGTTAGGTGAGCCGGATGCGGTCCCTCCGGCTGCAACGTCACCTTACTGCAATTGCCTTGGTGGTGCTTTGCGGAGCGTCCCATTCCCGGGCGAGCGACACCACGGCTCAGAGTACGCTTGCGGCGGCGCCATTTCCCAATCAGCTGCCACTTCCGGAATATTTGCGACAGCTCACGGATTGGAACGGCCTGCGATCGACGCTGGAACGCGCCGGTCTGAAATTTACTTTCAGCCACTACGGCGGCGGTTTTGCGAATCCGATTGGCGGAATGAAGCAAGGGCTTGGCTACAACGGACGTTTCGCGACGATCGTCGACGCCGATCTCGAAAAGCTCATGGGCTGGTCGGGAGCGGGCTTTCACGCCAGCATTCAACAGATTCAAGGCACGCAATTCAGCGCCAAAGACCTGGACAATATGATGTTGGTCAGCGGCGTCGAGGCGCCACCCTCGATGCAACTCTTCAACCTTTGGATCGAGCAGAAATTCGGCGGCCAGATCAACTTGCGCTTCGGTCAATTCACCGCCGCGCAGGAATTTCTGGTGAGCGACAACGCCAACCTCTTTGTCAACTCCACATTCGGCTGGCCGGTGTTCACCGCCCAGGATCTGCCGAGCGGCGGTCCGGCATTTCCGGAAGCGACCCCGGGCGCGCGTTTGGAATTCACGCCGAACAAACAGCTCACAGTCAGAGCGGCCGTATTTGATGGCGACCCTGCCGGTCCGGGAGGCGGAAGCCCGGTTGACCGCGATCCCTACGGCGTTGCCTTCCGCGTCAACGATCCGCCGCTCTTCATCGCCGAATTGGACTACGATTATGGTCAGGATCAGATTGGCTCGGTTCAGGAAAATCCCAACCAGGAAGGCGAGAACGCACACCCGGCGGTCCGACAATCGTCGCCTGCAGGCGCGGCCGGAACCGTGACGATTGGCGCCTGGCTGCACACCGGCTCGTTCGCCGATGAGCGCTTCAGCGCGGCGGGCGGACTGCTCGCCGCTTCCGGAGGCGCGCCACAGCAGCATTGGGGCGACTATGCCGTCTACGGCGTCCTCGATCAGGCGCTATGGCGCCTTCCGGGCGGCAGCGACCGCGGCTTGAACTTCTTTTTGCGCGCCACGGCTGCGCCAAGCGATCGCAACATGATCGATCGCTATGCGGACGGCGGCTTCACCTTCAAAGGCCCGACGGCATCCCGCCCCGACGACACAACGGGTATCAGCCTGGCATTCGGCCGCGTCTCCTCGCAAGCAGCCGCTTACGACCGGGACATCATCGCCATGACCGGAGCCGCGATGCCGGTGCGCGACTTCGAGGCCGTCGTTGAATTGACCTACCAATGGAAGCTCGCGAATAACTGGTTCATCCAACCGGACCTGCAATACATTGTTCATCCTGGCGGCAATATCCCCAATCCGCTCGGGCCGAGCAGCACGGCGCCGATTCCGAACGCGTTTGTATTCGGAACGCAAATGATCATGCGATTCTGACAGCGTGTAAGCTTTGACTGTGAGGGTGCCTGCTCGCGGCGCGCCAGCGCTGTTGTTCGCCGGCTTTCCGATGTTCGATCCGGTCTCGCGCGTCGACGAGTTAGCGCTACACTGCCGGCACGAGTGCGCGCTAGTGGCGAAGAGGTATTCGGCTGCCGTCGGTTCTTCACTGGTCTGGGCCGCCGATGACCCAGACCAAGGGAATTCGGATTCTGACGCTTCAATGACGTGAATCATTAAAA
Organism: Xanthobacteraceae bacterium; assembly: GCA_049519075.1. Lineage (GTDB taxonomy): Bacteria > Pseudomonadota > Alphaproteobacteria > Rhizobiales > Xanthobacteraceae > BOG-931. The sequence goes on from JBEKRD010000007.1 coordinate 130,231, forward strand.
GTGAGGAACCGGACGGCGCGCGAACCCGTTTGACCGTTATTGGGCGACACAGCAGCACATGGAAGGCAGTGACCGAGGTCGCCCGTGGCACGGGAGTCGCGCCTTCCTTCCAAGCAACAAACCAGCAAGAAGGAAAACGCCATGAATTCCATAAGCGAAAACCAGCGCAGCATCGCCGACAAGGGCGCGGCAATGGCCAACGAAACCATCGAGAAAGGCAAAGCCGCTGCCGAGCGAACTGCCCGGGCGGCCGAGCAAATCCATTCGGCGACGGTCGGCACCATGCGGGACTATAACCTCAAGATCATCGACTTGGCTCAGGTCAACATCGAATCCGTTTTCGACTTGGCGCGCCAGCTCGCGGCCGCAGCGACACCGGCGGAAATGATGGAATTATGGTCGTCGCACGCACGAAGGCAATTCGAAATGCTGAGCGAGCAGACAAAGGAGTTGGCCGCGCTCGGGCAGAAGCTTGCCGCGGAAACCGCGGCGCCGCTGCAGCGCAGCGTCAACCAGGCGCTTAAGCGGGCGTCCTAGAACGCGATCCATGATCAGTATCCATTGCATTGAATCGTGTTCTAAAGGATAGGCCACTTGGACGGTGGCTAGACGGCGGCGGGTTTCGGCCCGCGCCTGAGACCCATCGCCAGGACTCGCGCGACATGGATCGCCTCGCGTCCGGCCCCGTCGTGAATTTGATGCCGGCATGACGTGCCGTCGGTGACGATCAGCGCGTCGTCGGGCGCTTTGCGCACGGCCGGGAGCAACGACAATTCGCCCATCGCGCGCGAAACCTCGATGGTCTCTGCACGGTAGCCGAAGGAGCCGGCCATTCCGCAGCAGCTCGACTCGACGGTTTCGACGGCGAGCTCCGGGATCAGTCGCAGCGTCGCCTCGACCGCCGTCATCGTATCGAAGGATTTTTGATGGCAGTGACCGTGCAGCAGCGCCCGCTTCTTCATGGGCGCAAGGTCGAGCGCGAACTTTCCGGCCTTAGCCTCGCGCGCCAGAAATTCCTCGAACAACAGCGCATCGTCGGCAACCCGATGCGCGACGTCGCTCTTCACCAACGACGGGATCTCATCGCGGAAGCTGAACAGACAGCTCGGCTCTAGCCCGATCACCGGCACCCCGCGCGCCACGTAAGGCGCAAGCGCGGCAAGCGTGCGTTCGGCTTCCCGGCGCGCTTCGTCAACTTTGCCGATGGACAGGAAGGTGCGGCCACAGCACAGCGGGCGCCCGTCGTCGTCCGGCATTGCGAAGCGGACGTGATAGCCGGCCGCGGTGAGGACGGCCACCGCCGCATCGATGTTCTCGCGCTCGAAATAACGGTTGAACGTGTCGGCGAAGAGAACGACGTCGCCTTTTTCGCCGCCGCCTTGCGCCGCACTGGCTTCGTCGAAAGTGTCGGCCCGCCACTTCGGCAACGAACGCCGCGCACTAAATCCAGCCATCGCTTCCGACAGCATTGCCGCGCCTGGAACGACATCGCGCAAATTGAGCAGCCAATGCAGCCGCGCCGCGTAAGGCGCGTAACGCGGCAGGTAGCCGACGATGCGATCATGCAGCGACAGGCCATTTTTTTCCGCCCGCGCCCGCAGCACCTCGATCTTCATCCGCGCCATGTCGACGCCGGTCGGGCATTCGCGCCGGCAGGCTTTACAGGAGACGCACAGCTTGAGCGTCTCGGCCATGTCGTCCGAGGTGAGCGCGTCCGGTCCGAGCTGACCGGTGATGGCAAGCCGCAGCGTATTGGCCCGGCCGCGCGTAACGTCGCGCTCGTCGCGGGTGACGCGAAAGCTCGGACACATCACGCCGCCCTTGAGCGCACGGCAGGCGCCGTTGTTGTTGCACATTTCGACCGCGCCCTGGAACCCGCCGCCCGAGCCCGAATAAGCCGACCAGTCGAACGCGGTTGCGATCTCGTCGGCGTGGTAATCGGGGCCGTAGCGAAAATTGCCGCGGTCATCGAATTTCGGCGCGCGTACGATCTTGCGGGGATTGAACAGGCCTTGCGGATCGAACCGGTCCTTCACGTCTTCGAAAGCACGGACCAATTCCGCGCCAAACATTTTTTCGTGGAATTCGGAGCGCACGATGCCGTCGCCGTGCTCGCCGGAATGCGAGCCCTTGTATTCGCGCACCATGGCGAAGGCTTCCTCGGCAATGGCGCGCATGGCGCGCACATCCTTGTCGAGCCGCAGGTTGAGCACTGGCCGCACATGCAGGCAGCCCACCGCGGCGTGGGCATACCAGGTGCCGCGCGTGCCGTTTTTTTCGAAGATTTCGGTCAGCCGCGCGGTGTAATCGGCGAGGTGCTCGAGCGGCACGGCGCAATCCTCGACGAAGGAGACCGGTTTGCCCGCCTCCTTCATCGACATCATGATGTTGAGACCCGCGGTACGCACCTCGGTGATGGCCGTTTGCAGCTTCGGATCGAGCACTTCGACCACACCGCCCCATTTGACGCCGCTGTTGGTCCAGGACAGGCCGAGATCGCCGATCAGTTCTTCGAGTCCTTTCAGCCGCCGCAAATTCTCTGCGTCGTCTTCGGCGAATTCGACAAACAGGATGGCCTCGGGATCGCCGCGCAGGAATGCATCGATGGTCGGCTTGAACATCGCGATATCGCGCGCCAGCCCCAGCATGGTGCGGTCGATCAGCTCGACCGCGATCGGACCGAGCGTGACGATATGCTGCGCCGCCATCATCGCCTCGTGGAAGCTGCCGAAATGACAGGCGCCGACCGCGCGCCGGCCAAGAAGCGGCGACAATTTGAGCTCGATCGCGGTCGAAAACGCGAGCGTGCCCTCGGAGCCGACCAACAGATGCGCGAGATTGATATCGTTGCGACCGGGCAAGATGGCATCGAGATTGTAGCCGCCGACGCGGCGCTGCACTTTCGGGAAGCGGCGAGCGATTTCGGCTTCCTCGCGCGCGGCGATAGCGAAGAGATCGCGCCTGAGCGCTTCCGGCACATTGGTCCTGGCGTCGTCCAACGCACCGAAATGCGCAGCTGAGCCGTCGGCCAGCACGGCGTCGATGGCGATGACGTTCTCTCGGGTATTGCCGTAGCGCAGCGAGCGCGCGCCGCAGGAATTGTTGCCGACCATGCCGCCGATAGTGGCGCGCGAGGCGGTCGAGATATCGACCGGGAACCACAGGCCCGAAGGTTTGAGCGCGCGGTTGAGTTCGTCAAGCACGATGCCCGGCTCGACCGTGCAGCGCTTGGCGGCGACATCGAGCGCGATAACGTGGTTGAGATGCTGCGAGCAGTCGACGATGACTGTTTGGTTGACGGTCTGGCCGGATTGCGAGGTGCCGCCGCCGCGCGGCGTCACGGCCGCGCCTTCGCCACGACAAATCCCGATCGCCCGATCGGCTTCCTCGATCGTGCGCGGCGTGACGACGCCAAGCGGGGTGATCTGGTAGTGGGACGCGTCGGTGGAATAGCGCCCACGCGTGAACGCGTCGAAGCGAACCTCGCCCACTTGTTCCGCCTTGAGGCGGCGTTCGAGGCCCGGAATTAGCCGCGTTGGCACATCGTTCTCCAAGTCCTAAAATTCGCCACGTCTTAAATCTACGCGATATCAACACCATATGATTCGCGGCAAATAGACCCGACCGGCAAATTGACTTGACCGGAATGTCGCATTCGCTATTCAACGCCACAAGCCGCGCGCATTTTCGGACCTGCGCCGCCGGGCAAACCAAACCGTCCGAAGGAGTGCCGAAAATGCCGCAGAATGCTTCGCGCGCCGCCGGGCGTCATTTCCTGCAAATCCCAGGGCCGACGCCGCTGCCGGACCGCGTGTTGCGGGCCATGGACACCCCCATCATCGACCATCGCGGTCCTGAATTCGCAAGGCTCGCCAAGCGCTGCCTCGACGGCATCAAGACCATCTTCAAAACCACCAATCCGGTGATCATCTACACCGCGACCGGCACCGGCGCGTGGGAAGCGGCTCTGGTCAATACGCTGTCGCCGGGCGACCGCGTGCTGATGGTGGAGACCGGCCAGTTCGCGACGCAATGGAAGACCATGGCGCAGAAGCTGGGCTTAAAGCCGGAATTCATTCCCGGCGATTGGCGCTCGGGCGTCGACGCCGCGGTGATCGAAGACCATCTGCGCAAGGACAAGGCCCATGAGATCAAGGCGGTCTGTGTATTGCATAACGAGACCGCGACCGGCTGCCTGTCGCCGATCGACCCGATCCGCAAAGCCATCAATGCCGCCGGCCATCCGGCGCTGTTGATGGTCGATACCATCTCATCGCTCGCCTCGACCGACTACCGCCATGACGAGTGGGGCGTCGACGTCACCGTCGGCGGCGCGCAGAAAGGCCTGATGCTGCCGCCCGGCATGTCGTTCAACGCCATTAGCGACAAGGCACTGGCGGCGTCGAAGACCTCGAAGCTGCCAAAATCGTTCTGGGCGTGGGACGACATGCTGACCATGAACAAAGTCGGCTTCTTTCCCTACACCCCGGCGACGCAAATGCTGCAGGGGCTCGCGGTTTCGATCGACATGCTGCACGAGGAAGGCCTCGACAATGTGTTTGCGCGCCACGCCAGGCTTGCCGAAGCCACCCGCCGCGCGGTGCGCGCCTGGGGCCTCGAAATCCTGTGCCGCGATGCGAAATATTATTCGCCGACCGTGACCGCGGTGCTGCTGCCGGACGGCCACGACGCCGACGCCTTCCGCGGCCTCACGCTCGATACGTTCAACATCGCCTATGGCGCGAGCTTCGGTCCCTACGCCAAGAAATATTTCCGCATCGGCCATCTCGGCGACATCAATGACGGCACGCTGATCGGCGCGCTAGGCATCACCGAAATGGGGCTCGCGCTCGCCGGCATTCCGCACAAGAAGGGCGGCACGCAGGCGGCCATGGATTACATGGTATCGGCGCATTCGGCCGGCGCCCGGGCGGCGGCGGAGTAGTCGGCAGCTGGCGAAAATTCTGAACCGTCATCGCCGGGCTAGTCCCGGCGATCTCGTTTCAGATAAGCACCGCCGTGCCATGTCAATCGGTATGGCCGGGACAGGCCCGGCCATGACGCCGAGAGGATTTCGGATCACGACAGCGGCACCGCCGCGACGTGATCCTTGAATGCCTTGCGCGCTGCAATAGCCGCATACCAGCGCTCGAAATTTTTCAGCGGCGGCCGGTCGGGCACCAACTGCCGATAGCGATAGGCCATGACGCCGACCGGAATGTCGCCGTAGGAAAAATCGTCGCCGGCGAGATAAGCGGTCTTGCCGAGCTGATCGTCGACCATGACAAAAGCGGCCGTCGTGTTCTTTTTGCCGGCCTCGATCGCTGCATGATCGCGTTTTTCCGGCGCGGTTCGGACGAGACCCCAGAACACCGGCGTGATCGCCGGCCCCGCGACCGAAAGCTGCCAATCCATCCATTTTGAGGCATTGGCGCGGATGCGCAGATCCGCAGGCTCCAGCCCGCGCGATTGATGCTTGGCGGCGAGATAACGCACGATGGTATTGGATTCCCACAACAGGTAGCCGTCGTCTTCTTCGAGTGTCGGCACCAGCCCGTTCGGGTTCATGGCGAGGTATTCCGCCTCGCGGTTCTTGCCGAAGGCGCCACCGACATCGATGCGCTCATGCGGCAAGCCGATCTCGCCCACCGCCCACATCACCTTCTGCACATTCGACGAGGTATTGCGGCCCCAGATTTTGATCACGCTTGCCCTCCGGCGCTTTTATTCGTCATTGGCGGCGGCGAAGGAAAAGCGCCGCGTCCCGATTGTCAATCGATCCGGCGGGCTTCCTCGGGCAGCATGATCGGGATGCCGTCGCGGATCGGATAAGCGAGCTTGGCCGCGCGCGAGATCAGTTCTTGCTTCTCGGCATCGTATTCGAGCGGGCATTTGGTCAGCGGACAGACCAGAATTTCCAGAAGCTTCGGATCGACACCGTCGGTGGGACGGTCGGTAACGGGCGTGGACATCGGGGGCGCTCCAGGTCAGGATAACAGCTCGGGGAACAGGTGACGATCCAGGTTCACTGCAATGGTGTTTCGCCCGAGGTCTTGCTCTTGGCAAGCTCGATCTCGGTGACGGCGATGAGAATTTCGGCGCGGGTCTTGAGATCCGGCGCCTCCAGCATGGCCTGCTTTTCGGCGGGGTCGTAGGGCGACATCATCGCCAGCGCATTGACCAGGGCCTCATTGGGGGCGCTCTCGATGCCTTCCCAGTCGGCCTTGAGGTTGTTGGCCTTGAGAAATGCCGTGAGTGCGCGCAATAGCGCCTTCCTGTCGACTTCGGCTTCGCCCTTGCGCGCGGTGAAGTCGTCGACGAAGGGCCGATAGGTCACCCGGCACTGCCGGTAGGGCGTCGCCACGGCAAGCTCTTCCTCGATCCGGTAACGCGCAATGCCGGTGAGCTGAATGAGATAGCGGCCGTCGCCGCTTTCGGCGAATTGGGTCATCCGCCCGACGCAGCCGACGCGAAACAGCTGCGGCTTGTTTTCATCCGGACCTGGATGCGTGGGATCGGGCTGGATCATGCCGATCAGGCGCGCCGGCGAGCGCAACACGTCGTCGGTCATCGCCAGATAACGCGGCTCGAAAATGTTGAGCGGCATCTGGCCGCGCGGCAGCAGCAAGGCGCCGGGCAGCGGGAACACCGGCAGGACGCCCGGCAGGTCGTCCGGGCTTTTGTAGTTGGTGTTGATCGGCATGCCGTACTCCACTCCGCGACGGCACCGAAATCCTAACGGATTATCGCTTTGCGCATGATCTTATCCGAAAACCGGCAACCACTTTTCGGGATCATGCGTTAAGAAAACAAAATCGAGGACAGCCGTCTGCGGCCCTCGATGGTGGCTTCGTCGGCCGGGCCCCAGGCGTCGAAGAATTGCACGAGCTGCTTGCGCGCGCCGTCCTCGTTCCATTTGCGGTCGCGCTTGACGATCGTGATCAGCTGTTCGAGCGCGTCAAGCCGGCGCCCCTTGCCGTTGAGTGCGACCGCGAGATCAAAGCGCGCCTGATGATCGAGCGGATTGGCCGCGACCTTCTGCTCGAGCTCGGCGAGCGGGCCCACGGCCTTGGCCTGTTCGGCAAGCTCGAGCGCGGCGCGGGCGGCTGCGATCGCCGAATCGTTGCGCTTGGCCTCCGGCACCATGGCAAGCGTCTGTTTGGCCTGGTCGAGCGCGCCGCTTTCGACATAACAGCGCACCAAGCCGCCCAGCGCCTGAAGGTTGGAACTGTCCTCGGCGAGAAGCTGCGCATAGATGTCGGCAGCGCCCGCGGCATCGCCCTCGGCGAGCGCGGTATCGGCGGCTTTGAGCAAATCCTTGGCCTCGCCGCCGATGCTGCCCTTGGTCAGCCGCTCCAGGAACGCCACGACCTGAGCTTCGGGCAGCGCTCCCATGAAACCGTCGGCCGGCTGGCCGTTGACGAAGGCGATCACGGCCGGGATCGACTGGATGCCCATCTGGCCCGGGATCGCCGGGTGATCGTCGATATTCATTTTGACGAGCTTGACCTTGCCCTTGGCGGCCTTGACGACCTTTTCCAAGATCGGGGTCAGCTGCTTGCAGGGGCCGCACCACGGCGCCCAGAAGTCGACCAGCACCGGCTGGCGCTTGGATTCCTCGATGACGTCCTTGACGAAGGTCTGCGTCGTCGCGTCCTTGACCGGCACGTCCGCCGTTAAGGTTCCAGCTTCTTGCAACATGTTTTCCTTGCCCAATGCCCAGGCGGCAACGCCCCGGATCACGTGTTCCGGCCCAATTTCCGGCTTTTGCCCGACGGACCGGAGCCTGCCCTGTTTCGTGTGACTAAATGGGAAGAAAACCGGCGAAATGCAATCGGGCTGTTGCAGGCCGGCCTTAAGGAGCAGCGCCGGATACCGGCTCGATCCGTGGCTTGTGCCCGGTCGCCTCGAGGAATTTAACCAGTCCCTCGCGCGAAATGGTGGTCGTTCCGGTATTCACCAGCGGATGAAAATTGAGCACCGGATACGCCATCATGGCGGCGTCGAGCACCACGGTCACCCGCTGCGCCGTGTCATTGATCGCCGCAAACGGGGTCACCGAGCCCGGCTCGACACCGAGGAGTTCGCGCATCAATTCGGCGGAACCGAAGGAAAATCGCCCAGTGGCGCCAAGGAGCCGGCGCAGCGCGCGCAGCTCGATAACCGCGTCCTCGCCCGCCACCACGAGGTAGGGTACGCCCTTCTTGTCGCGCAAAAACAGGTTCTTGGTGTGGCCGCCGGGGATGGTTCCGCGCAGCTCTCGGCCTTCCTCGACGGTGAACACCGCCGGATGGGTCACGGTCTGGTGCGCGATACCAAGGCTATCCAGGCATGCGAAAAGATCGGCGGGCGAGGCAGGCATTCGGGCGATTTTCTAGGCCAGGAGCATGATCCCGAAAAGTGGCAACCGGTTTTCGGATAAGATCATGCTCCAAACGATTAATCTCCCGGCGGTTGCCAAGCCGGGCGGGTTTTGGCATAGCTTCGCCATGGTGCCGCTCAAGCGGATTGCCATTTTACCCTTCTCGGATGCGGGTGTAGCTCAGGGGTAGAGCACGACCTTGCCAAGGTCGGGGTCGAGGGTTCGAATCCCTTCGCCCGCTCCAATTTTTCAAATCGCACCGCCGTGAAAAAACTCGTCCTCGCCCTTGCCGCCGCGGTGCTCGCCTGCGGCCCGGCCGCCGCTGCGGATTATCCGTCGCGGCCGATTCGCATTGTCGTGCCGTTCGAGCCCGGCGGCGGCACCGATGTACTGGCCCGCATCGTCGGCCAACGGCTCGGCGAGACCTGGGGCCAGTCCGTGATCGTGGAAAACCAGCCCGGCGCCTCCGGCAGCATCGGCGGCAAGACTGTCGAGCGCTCCGCCCCCGATGGCTACACGCTGGTCATGGCCTCGACCGGGGCGCTGATGTCGATCGCCGACTTCTATGGCAAAGACGGCCCCTTCGTGCTCGACCAGCATTTCGCGCCGGTGACCCTGGTCGCCGATCCGCCTTATGTCATCACCGTCAGCCGCGACCTGCCGGTGAAGACCGTCGCCGACCTGATCGCGCTGGCGCGCAGCAAAAAAGGCGAACTGACCTTCGGCTCGTCGGGCGTCGGCGCCGCCTCGCATCTGTCGGGCGAACTGTTCCAGAAGGAAGCGGGCGTCGCGCTGTTGCATGTACCCTACAAAGGCACCGGCGAAGCGGTGAAGGATCTCATTGCCGGCCGCATCGACATCATGTTCGCGCCGCCGCAAACGGTCGAACCTCTGGTCAAGGCCGGCGAGCTCAAGGCGCTGGCGACCACCGGCAAGACCCGTTCGCCGCTGTTTCCCGATCTGCCCACCGCGTCCGAAAGCGGCTTGCCGGGCTACGAAGCGGTCGGCTGGTTCGGCCTGTTGGCGCCGGCGCATACGCCCGACGCCGTCGTCGGCAAGCTCAACGCAGCAGTCGTGGCAATCCTGCAGACCGCTGACGTGCGCGAGCGGCTCGCCAAACTCGGCGCCGAGCCGCACCCGATGACGCCTTCAGCCTATGGCAGCTTCATCACCGCGGATCTGGCGAAATGGACGCAAGTGTTGCGCGACGCCGAAGCCAAGCAGCAAAACGGCACCAAGCCTTAAAAGCGCACGATGAGCCTTGCCCGTTACCTGATGCTGGCAATCGCAATGGCGACCGTCGCGGCAATCGTTTTGCCGTCGGCCAAAGCCGAGACCTCATTGAGCGACTTCAACGGCGAATGGCGCGGCAACGGCACCGACCGCAATAGCCCGATCGAGCCGGCACAGGCGACCCAGTGCCACATGAAAATCCGAGCCGACCTGCGTCGCCTCGACAGCGAAACGACCTGCATCGGCGAGGCAGGCTTGCGCAAGCTTCTGCGCCTCGCGGTCAAGATTGACGGCGATCAACTCACCGGCGAAGCGGGCCAAACCAGCACCGTGCCCGACGGCGCGGCACAGGTGTTCAACGGCACGGTCACCGGCCGCAAGACCGACACGACGGCCGATCTCGACGTCCGCTTTCCAGGTTTCACCCCGAGCGCCACGATCGCGCTGCGCCGTCTCGATCCGTCGCGTTTCAGCATGACCATAGCGAGTCTTGGTCTCACGCTGACGGATGTGACCTTCGAGAGAGCTAACGGGCGCTAGGCTGATATGCTAAATCTAAAACTCGGCGGAGCAACCACAATGACCGGCGCGGTGAAATTATCCGCTATAGTTCTCGCACTGTTTGCCGCGTCGCTGCATTTCGCGCCCGTGCACGCCGACAATTATCCGGCGCGAGCGATCACATTGATCGTACCCTATCCGCCCGGCGGCGGCGTTGATTCCATGGCGCGCGTGGTCGCGCAAAAGCTCTCCACCGTGCTGCATCAAAGCGTCGTCGTCGAAAATCGCGGCGGCGCCGGCGGCACGCTGGGCTATCGCTATGTCGCGCGCGCGGCGCCGGACGGCTACATGCTGCTCCTTGGCCACACCGGCACTATCTCGATCAATCCGAGCCTTTACGCCGATCTCTTGATGGACCCGCGCAAGGATTTCGCACCGATCGGGCTGATCGCCTCGATGCCGGTGGCGCTCCTTGCCCATCCGTCGTTTGCGCCCAAGACCGTGGCCGATCTCATCGCGCTCGCCCGTAACGAGCCCGGCGCGCTCAACATCGGCACCTCGGCGGTCGGCACCGGCGGCTATATGTGCGCCGAACTGTTCAAGGCCACCGCCGCGCTCGACGTCACGCTCGTGTCCTATAAGGGCACCGCGCCGGTCATGAACGATCTGCTCGGCGGCCAGGTGCCGGTGGCTTTCGGCGTATTGCCCCCTGCGCTCGGCAATCTGCAAGCCGGCCAATTGCGCGCCATCGCCGTCACCAGCAAAAAGCGATTTTCATTGTTGCCCGACGTCCCCACCTTCGACGAATCCGGCATGCCGGGCTTCGAAGCCGTGCTGCATTACGGCGTGCTGGCGCCCTACGGCACGCCGCCGGAGATCGTCGGCAAGCTTTCAGCCGAACTGCAAAAACTCGCCGCCGATCCGGAAGTCCAGGACCGCATCCATTTCGAAGGCGGCGATCCCATGACCTCGACGCCCACGGAATATGCGCGCGACATCGACAGCGAAGAAACAAAGTGGCGCGCGCTGGTGCGGAGGTTGGATTTGAAGGTGGAGTAGAGGGTGGGGCTGGGCAAAGGCGCGTAGCGCCGTATCCACATCATCGTTGTGCACGTCGGCCAACTTTTCTTTTTGGGAGAGAAGCCGCTTGGTTCTTATCAATCGCTGGGGAAGAGAGAGTTTCGGAAAAACGCCTGGCCCGCGGGCGCTCTCCACGTTGTGGTACGCTCAATCGGCGCCCTACAAAAATTGGGGCTATTAATGCGTGCTCTTTGAGCAAGAGCCAGAGTGCAAACCCGCCAAGCGCGACGATCGCGACGGTGGCAAGCGCAAACCACAGATTAGGCTTGATGACAGCGCCCTCTTTGGGCGCGCTACGCCGCCGCATGACGGACTCCTCCATCGAAACTCTTGGCTCGATTTGAGAGTCCGCCGAATCATCTTGTGGCGAACAAATGAATACACGGTGCAGGAGCACCAGGAGTCAATGGCGCTGTTTCGGCGGGAGGCATCGGAGCAAATAAGAATACAAGACGCCCATTCGAAGCCCCGGGTTCGAGATGCGCTAAAGCCTTTGGCTGCCTTACGATTCTTTCGACCATTTTTGCTGGGTAACCGTCGCGGAGCAAACAAAAAACAAACGATAAGAAACCTGTGGATAAGCTAGCGCGGCCTCTCTGAGCGCAGCAAGCGTAGGGTGCGCAGCGCAGGGCCTAGGTGGATTTCGTTCCGCTAATCTGCTCCATCCGTCGGCATAGTCAGTGAGGGGAAGTAGGGCGCTTCGGAGATACCCCAATGCCGCGCAACGAACGCCATTAGGCTATCGTCTACCCCGTAGACGTAGTCGATCCGATGCTCGACCACATATTTGTTCATCGACCGGACGAACTTACCTGTAGCGACCGACTCGCCGATCTTCCTTTTCATGTCGATCTTGCCGAGATTATAAGCCACAAAAAACTCGCTAGTGGAAAGAGGCAAGATAAGGCAGCCGTCATCGTCTTTCAGAGCGCCATTTACGATTATCGGAACATCGGAGGTAAGGATTGGATCGCTGGTGCTCGGTACGGTCACAACCTGCCATTCCATTTTTAGAATCTCATCACGGATGTTTTTATTCTCGACCATATATCGAAGGCATTGCGCGCCCAGCTCGGTCATGCCGGGCTGTTCCAGCGCAACTTTGAATTCGTCAAAGCCGGTGGGCTCATGCGGCCTTCGATGTTTGGCGTAGTCGTCCTTCAAGCATCCGTTTAGGTCGTGCTCTTTAGCCCACGCGTTGAAGTATTTGACCCTGTTCGGGTTGCGGAACAGAAATGACATGACGAATGTCGACAACCGATTCCTATTAATCTTTGGCGCAGCCGACGGGTCATTGGTTCTGAGCAACGCGAGCCCGTCAGCGCCCCACTGATCGATACGCTTCCAGAATACGTCCTCCATTATGTTCTGCTTGCCCGGAGGTGCCATCGGAATGAAGTAGAGACCGTCGCGCCCGCCGGTCGATTTGGTGCTCTTCGGTTCACAGACGAGTTTGTTGTAGGCCCATCGGTAGACGTGGAGGCGGCCCGAGACGTCGATCCATCCGCGCTGATAGCTCTGAGGCAGGTAGTGTTGGTTTTGATCCGAAGACATTCCGCTAAGATGGGAGCGGGTTTGCCCAAGCCAAGCGAGCGTGGGGGCGAATGAGCAAAGCGACATCCAAGATCCGCCCCCGCCAGACCGTTTACAAGTATTCAAATTTGGGAGCGATGATAAAGTCCCATATACTCCGCATAATCCGCGGTGAATATCCTTGCCATAAGGAGAATAAGCCGACATTCTCCGCAAAAGGTGCGGAGAATGTCGACCTATATCCACGAATTAACCGCCTGGCCCCGCCTTCACTGGCAGCAGGAGGCGCTCGCGCCCCTTTTGGCCGCTGTCCGGCTGCGGCAGGGGCGGCTGATCGGGCGCATGCAGGCGCTTGGCTTCGCCCAGCGGGAAGAAGCGATCCTGACCACGCTGACCGAGGACGTGGTGAAGTCGAGCGAGATCGAAGGCGAAATCCTCGACAAGGAACTGGTGCGATCCTCCATCGCGCGACGGCTCGGCATCGAGGCCGCGGCTTTGCCGCCGGCGGACCGCAACGTCGAAGGCGTGGTCGAGATGATGCTGGACGCCACGCAAAATTTCTCAGCGCCGCTGACTGTGGAACGCTTGTTCGGCTGGCATGCGGCGCTGTTCCCGAACGAGGCTGTGTGAAAACACATTTAGCCATTTGATTCGCGTTGTATGATTCCTACGCGATTTGCGAGGGGATCTGATGAAGCGCTTTGTTGAGGGGGCGGATCGCGGGCAGAGCCTGCTG
>JBEKRD010000008.1:0-68373 GCA_049519075.1 Xanthobacteraceae bacterium
GGACTGGGACAGGGTTTGGCGGGTAACGCCCGTTTGGCCCACGTCCCAGGAAACACGGCCTGGGCTGAGCGGTGGCATTCATTTGCGCCGCAAGCGCCGCGGTGGAGCGCCGAGAGGCGAGCGGGCTTGCGCAAAGCCCGCGCCGCATCCGTCGATGCGGCCACTGGAGGTGCGCCTGTCGGCGCTCCGCCTCCCTTCTTTTGTTGGGGAGGCAAAAGGGAATGGCTTAGTGCGGCAAAACTCGGATGCAGGGGCATCGCGAGAACGTTCTTGTTTGTCCTGCCCCGCGATAGCGGGGAAGGGGGACCACCCTGCGCAGCAGGGTGGTGGAAGGGGCGCGGGGAGTGGACGAGATGTGCACGCTTCAAGGAGATACGAGTGGCGACGCTTTTCTTGCCTTGCAACGGCAACGAAGTTTCGAGTCAGACGCCCCCTCCACCACCCTTCGGGCGGTCCCCCGCCCCCGCTACCGCGAGGGCGGAAGTAGTGCGCCCCAGCAACTGCTCCGCGCGCGCCAGATGCGGCCGGTCATACATGACGCCGCCGATGCCGACGACGCCGGCGCCGGGCGTGGCGGCAAACGCGTCGATGATGGCCTGAGCACGTGCGCGCGCCTGCGCCGACGGCGTGAACACCTCGTTGATGATCGGCACTTGCGAGGGATGGATCGCCATCTTGCCGAGGAAGCCGTCGCGGCAGGCCTCCTCGCATTCGCGGCGGAAGCCGTCGGCGTTGCGGAAGTCGACATAGACGGTGTCGATCGCGGGCACTTGGGCCGAGGCGGCGCCGGCGAGGCACAAAACGCGCGCGAGGCGATAGGGATCGAGCCATTGTCCCTGCACATCGCGGTTGGCATGGGCGCCAAGTTCGGCGGAAAGGTCTTCGGCGCCCCAGGTCAAGCCGATCAGCCGGGCGCTTGAGCCTGCAAAAGTGCCGGTGAGGAAAAGCGCCGCCGCGGTTTCGGTGGCGAGCGGGAGGATCTTAATATGGCCGTCGGGCAAATCGCTGATTGCCTCGCGGACCGCGAGCTTGGCGTCGGTGTGAATGACGGACGCGCCGCCTTCGGCCTTCGGCAGCATGATGGCGTCGGGTTTTGCCTGGGTGACGGCATCAAGATCAGCGTCAGTGAGGCCGGTCTGCAAGCCGTTGACGCGCACCAAGAGATAAGGCCGCGGCTTGGCCGCGACGGCCTCTTTGAGAAACGCCACGGCGCTTTCCCTGGCGCGCGCTTTGCCGTCGGGCGCGATCGAATCTTCCAGATCGACGATCACCGCGTCGGCGCCGCTCGTCATCGCACGGTCGAGTTTTTTTGGGCTGTCGGCCGGCGTGAACAAAAACGAACGCATCTATTTCGGCCGCATCCGCATAAAGGCCTGGCGGCGGCATTCGGCGACCAGTTTATTGTCCTGGTTATAGGCGCGGTGATGGAATTCGACGATGCCGGCGCCGGGCCGCGATTTCGATTCGCGCTTGCTCATGACCTCGGTGGTGCAATGCACGGTATCGCCTTCGAACAGGGGATGGGGAAATTTGACGTCGGTCATGCCGAGATTGGCGATGGTGGTGCCGACCGTCATGTCGGAGACCTGGATGCCGATCATCAGCCCGAGCGTGAACAGCGAGTTCATCAGCGGCTGGCCCCATTCGGTCTCCTGCTCGCAGAAGTGCCGGTCGATATGCAGCGGCTGCGGGTTGAGCGTCATGTTGGAGAACAGCATATTGTCCATCTGGGTGACGGTGCGCGAATAGCGGTGCTCGGTGAGCTCGCCGGGAACGAAATCCTCGAAATAGAGCCCACCGCGCTTGTGCCGAATGGCCGTCGCTGCCGTCATTTGCGCCTCCCGCATCGCCTTTCCGTTAAGGCCACGTTTACCATAACCGTTAATGATCGCTAACGCTCAAGAAGCCGGTGGGAGCCGGCAGGGGAGCTCCGCATGCTGGTCGATTCCGGCAATTCCACCGCCGGCTCGGCGGTCACCGGCGCTATTCGCCAGGCGGCGCAAGCCACCGGGACGAGCTTTCAATACCTATTGGCGACGGCGAAGGTCGAATCCGGGCTCAATCCGCAGGCCGGCGCCTCGACGTCGTCGGCGCGTGGGCTGTTCCAATTCATCGACCAGACCTGGCTTGCCACCATCAAGCAGGCCGGTCCGGCGCTGGGCTATGGCCAATACGCCGACGCCATCACCAAGAACGAATCTGGCCATTACGAGGTGGCCGATCCGGCCATGCGCAGCGAAATTCTCAAGCTGCGCAACGACCCGACCGCCAACGCGGTGATGGCGGGCGCCTTCACGCAATCCAATGCGGCGGTACTGTCGTCACGTCTCGGCCGGGCGCCGAGCGAAGGTGAGCTCTATATCGCTCATTTTCTCGGCGTCGGCGGGGCGGCGCAGATGATCTCGGGCGCCGCCGACAATCCCAATGCCAGTGCCGCAAGTTATTTTCCCAATGCCGCGAGCGCCAATACCTCGATTTTCTACGACCGCACCACCGGTACGCCGCGCAGCCTGGCGCAGGTGCGCGACATTCTCACCGCGCGCTATGACGTGGCGACACGCAACGCGCCTGCCGGTGCCGCCGGCACGGCGGTGGCGGCGAATCTGACCAACGCCAATTCGGTACTGCCGCCGATCCCGCCTTTGCCGATCCCCTCTGCGCTCGGCCCGGTCGCGTCGAATAGCGCGGTGGCCGCAACCGTCGCTGCCGCCGCCGTCCCCGATACCGCCGGCATGACCAGCGCCTTTGCCGCCGCCGCCCCCAAGCACGCGGCGCAGGACAGTGCGATGTTCCACGGCTTGTTTTCCGATCCCGGCCGTGGACCGATCGCCGCGGTCGTCAGCCAGCTCTGGGGCCCGGCCGGTCTGGCATCGGGCGGGGGTGACACGCCATCCGCAGGCGCCATGCGCGACCTGTTCAAAGACGACGGTTCGCGCGGCACTTAAAGTCCCGCCGAGGCTCGCATTCGGCGACCGTTTGGTCGTTCCTATGCCACGGAAATCGCGACGTTTTATGGTGAACGATTTGTTAAGCGCGGGCGCTTAAGATCGCTTCGGGTGAAGCGATGATCGTCCGCGAATTTCTCCATTGGGTGCGCAATGCGCCGGCCAGCGATCGGGCCGAAGCGACCAGCGCATTGGCGCGGGCTTATCTGTATTCCGATCTGTTGCCCGACGACCTCGCTGCCGCCGAAGGCGCGATGCTGATGCTGCTCGACGACCCGTCGCCGCTGGTGCGCCGCGCACTCGCCGATGCGCTGGCGGCCTCCCCGAGCGCGCCGCCGGCGATCATCATTGCCCTCGCCGCCGACCAGCCGCTGATCGCGGCGCCGGTTTACGCGCTTTCTCCGCTCTTCGTCGACGCCGATCTGGTCGATGCCGCGGCCACCGGCGGACCTGCGATCCAGGTGGCAATCTCAAGCCGCTCATCGCTGCCGCGCTCGGTCGCCGCAGCGATCGCCGAAGTCGGTACCGCGGAATCCTGCCTGCTGCTCGTGGAAAACGCTACTGCCGATGTGGCGCCGTTGTCGTTCGACCGCATCGTCGAGCGGTTCGGCCACCTCGCGGCCATTCGCGAGGCGCTGGTGATGCGCGACGACCTTCCCGCCGCCACGCGGCAGACGCTGGCCATCAAGCTCTCGGAGACGCTCGCGGGGTTTGTCGCCGGGCGGGCCTGGCTCGACCTCGATCACGCCCATCGCATTGCCCGCGACGCCTGCGAAAAGGCGACCGTCACGATCGCCGCGGAGACTCCGGAAAACGAGCTTCGCCCGCTGGTTCGGCACCTGTGCGCCAGCGGTCAGCTCACCGCCGGTCTTATTCTACGCGCGCTGCTGTCGGGCAATATTGCCTTGTTCGAGGAAGCCTTGGCGATGCTGACCGACATGCCGCTGGCCCGCGTGTCGGGGCTGGTGCACGATCGCGGCGGCGTCGGTTTGCGGGCGCTGTTCGAGAAAGCCCGCCTGCCGACGTCGACTTTTCCCGCCTTCAAGGAGGCGATCGAAGCGATGCGCGAGGGCTTCGGCTACGAACCCGGCGGCGCCGCACGACTGAAGCGCCGCATGATCGAGCGGGTTCTCACGCGCTGCGAGGATGCCGATCTCGGGGAACTGGCACCGCTGCTCACGTTGTTGCGGCGCTTTGCGACCGAGGCGGCGCGCGAAGAAGCCAGGCTGTTCTGCGATGAACTCGTGGCCGACGAGGCGGACGGCGACGCCATCGCGGCCTAGCCTTGTTGCGCCTTACGTTCCGTTGGCGCCGGGCACGAGCGGCGGCGAGAAAATGCTTTCCAGATATTCCGGCCGGAAGCTGTTTTCGCGTTTCAAGAAATCATCGGTGACCTCGCGCAGGCGCCGTGCCAGCGCAGCGGCCACCTCGGTGACGTCGGGGCGGTCGTGTTCGCGGATGATCGCGCGCACCGCATCGACATGCTGATCGACCAGGATGGTCGGAATTTTGGTCAGTTGCGGGGTGTGTTCGAGCAGCCGGCACAGGCTTTCGGCGACGCCGGCAACCTCCGGATAGCCGAATGTAGCGACCTCGCCTTTGATATCGTGGGCGGCGCGAAACAGCGCGTTATGCGCCGCCTCGCTAAAGCCAAGGCTCTTGACGTCCCGCCGCGCCGCTTCGAGCCGCTCGCATTCCTCTAGCATCCAGTCAGAAAATTCGCAGGACAGGTTGCGAAGCGCGGCTTCAGCGCGGGCCACCGGATCGTCATCGATGCCGGCGGGTGCCGCCGGCGCGACCGCCTTGCGCAGCTCATGCGGCGGCGTGATCACTTCGTGGTCGGCAAAAGTTGCGACCAGGGAAGTGGGCTCTTTGCGAATGGCCATGGCGGTTTTTGTTCCTCGCGCTCAGACCAAGGCCTGGGCCTTGTCGAGCAATGGTTGTTGGCGCGTGACTTCCGCCTTGCCGCCTTTGCGCCGATCGATGCCGGCATAGCCCGCGTTGACGTTGCGCCGCCGGTCGGGGCCGAAATAGGTCTTGCTCTTGATATATTGACGCGGATTGGCGACCACGTTGAGGATGCGCTCGTACAGCGCCTTGGCGGAAATCGGCTTGGCGAGGAATTCGGTGACTCCGGCGTCGCGGGCGCCGACCACGCGCTTTTTCTCGGAATGGCCGGTCAGCATGATGATCGGCACATAGGGGTTAGAATTGGCGCCGGGCTGGCGGATCATCTGCGTCAATTCCAAGCCGTCGAAGATCGGCATCACCCAGTCGGCGAGGATGATGTCGGGCATGTAATGGGTAAAGGCTTCGAGGCCGGCGGCGCCGTCTTCGGCTTCGTAGACTTCTCGGGCGCCGAAGCCGTGCAGCAGCGTGCGCAGGATTCGTCGCATATGCGCGTTGTCGTCGATAACCAGAAAGCGCAGACGGTTGAAATCGATGCGGATCATGCGGACTCCCGCGGCGGACGCCGAAACGGCCACCTTCGCATGGTCAATCGTAAACAATCGTCGTTAAGGCGCAGTTAAGCTTTGCTGGCGCGGTTTGTTTCCGGCCTCAATAGCCGAATTGCTCGCCAAGGATGCGTTCGTCGAGGCCGTGGCCGGGATCGAACAGCATATTCATGGCGATCGAGTGGTCCATGCTGATTTCGACGGTCCGGACCGAACGGACTTCGTCATGGTCGGCCACGGCCGCTACCGGGCGCTTTGCCGCTTCCAGGACGTCGACCGTGACATGGGCGCGGTCGGGCAACAGCGCGCCGCGCCAGCGCCGCGGCCGGAACGGGCAGATTGCCGTCAGCGCCAAAAGCGGCGCCCCGATCGGGATGATCGGACCCTGTGCCGAGAGATTATAGGCGGTGGAGCCCGCCGGCGTCGACAACAGGATGCCGTCGGCGACCAGTTCGGCGAGGCGTTCCTTGCCGTCGACCAAGACCCGCAACCGCGCGGCCTGATAGGTCTGGCGGAACAGCGAAACCTCGTTGATGGCGTGGTGACGATGCACGCGGCCGGCCATGTCGCGTGCGCGCATCAAAAGCGGATGGATGACGCTGACGCGGGCGGCCGCCAGCCGTTCGGCGAGCCCGGCTTCGGCGTATTCGTTCATCAGAAAGCCAACCGTGCCGCGATGCATGCCGTAGATCGGCTTGCCGGAATTCATGAACCGTTGCAGGGTCGCCAGCATGAGCCCATCGCCGCCGAGCGCGACAATGACGTCGGCGGTCTCAGGCTTGGCGTCGCCGTAGCGGCGGACCAGACGCTGCCGGGCCCGTTGCGCGGCCATCCCGTCGCTGGCGACGAAGGCGATCCGCTTATAGCGGGAAGCGGTGGGGCGTTTCGGCATAAGGGTTCAAGTCTGGTAGGTCAGGGTTGATGGATAGGAACGGCAATATGGAACGCGCGGTGTTCGTCTATACGACCTATCCCGCCATTGTCGAGGCGGAGGAAGCCGGCCGAGCTTTGATCGAGGCCCGCTTATGCGCCTGCGTTAACATTCTGCCCGGCATGGTCTCGCTGTACCGCTGGCAGGGCGCGATCGAGCGCGGCGACGAGGTGGTGATGATCATAAAGACCCGCTCGGCGCTTGCGGAAGCCGTGCGTGCCGCGGTCAGGAAGATGCACTCCTATACCACGCCCGCGATCCTGGTTTTGCCGGTCGAGAGCGTCGATCCGGACTACCAGGCCTGGATCCTGGCCGAGACCGAAGGGGCACGGACGACATGAATTCCTGTGCGGGGAGGGCGACCAAGATCGCGAAGGCGATTTTGTGTGGTGCGGCCATCGGATTTGCCGCCATGGCCGTCATGGCAGCGGCGCAGGCGCAAAGCTTTCCCGAGCATCCGATCAAAGTGATTTCGGCCTGGGCGCCCGGCGGACCGAGCGACACCATGGCGCGTCTGGCGACGCGGGGGCTGGACGCCGAACTTGGGCGGAATGTGTATGTGGAAAATCTCCCGGGCGCCGGCGGCAAGATCGGCGTGCGGGAAGCCGCGCGCGCCAAACCGGACGGCTATACGTTGCTTCTCGGCGGCACCAACGACAACGCCGTGACGCCCGCGCTCTACAAAAATCTCGATTACGATCCCGCGCACGACTTCGTGCCGGTCGCGGCAGTCGCGGACGATCCTCAAGTCATGGTCGTCAATCCCGAGGTGCCGGTGCACACATTGGCGGAATTGGTGCAATATGCCAAAGATCATCCGGGGCAATTATCGTCGGGTGCCTCGGTCGGAATCGCGCCGCATTTGCTGCTCGAATATTTTCGGGTGCGTACCGGCACCGACATCGTCTTTGTGCCTTATAACGGCGCCGCGCCTGCCATTGCGGATCTGCTCGGCAACCACATTCAAATCAATGTGACCACCAAAGCGGTGCTGTTGCCGCATATCCTCACCGGCAGGCTTCGTGCCATTGCGGTGACGACCGACGCACGCTGGCCCGAGCTTCCCGATGTGCCGACGTTCCGCGAGAGCGGCTATGACGGCTTCCCCGATTATTTGCGCTTCGGATTGTTCGCGCCGAAGGGAACGCCCGCCGATGTGATCGCAAAGATCAATGCCGCAGAGAACGCGCGGCTGAAGTCTTCCGACATGCAGGCGGTGATCGCCAAGCTCGGCCTGGAATCGCATCCGATGACGCCGCAAGCATTCGGCGCCGTGATGGACGATCAGGTGCGGCTATGGGATGCGGTCGCACGCCAAGCCGGCATCAGTCTCGATTGACCAAGATTTAATACGTCACCGTGCCGTCGATCGCGGCCTTCAGCGCGGTGTATTCGCGGCAATCGGTGCCGCAAATGCTGCGGACCTTTTCCAGATCGTCCTTGGCTTTGAGCACATTGCCTTGCTCGGCGTGCCACATGCCGTAATAGGACCAGGTCAGAGCGTGGCGCGGATCGGCGGTGAGCGCGCGATCGTACCAAAGCTTGGCGTCGTCATAGCGGCCGAGCTTGCGGCTGGCATAGCCGACCAGCGTCGCCACGTCGGCATTATCGTCATAGCCGAGCGAGCGCAGCACCGCGATGCCGCCGACATAGTCGTTGTGGTCGTAAATCAGCGCATAGGCCTTGTGCCAGCCGGTGAGGAAATCCTCGGTCGAGCTCGACTTGTCCGGTTTCGGCTTTTTGTCCGGGGTATGGGGCTTCTTGGCGTCGGACGTGGTGCCCTGCTGCGTGGTTGTCGGCGGCTTCGGTGGCTCGGGGCCATTGGTCTCCATGGCTGCCGCGACGCGCGGCGCCGCGGCGATGGCGCCCAACAGAACCGCGGCTGCGAACAACGTTGTTTTGCGCATGACCTTCTCCCAGTTCAGGACAGTGCCCAATGAACACCGCATGATAGCATTTCATCCCGAGATTTGGAGACGAATCATCTGTGCCTTGGGGGTCGCCAGAAATTCTTGTCATTACAAGAAGTTCACGTAGGTGAACGAACTCCACCGTCGCGCTTCAGACCGCGTTCAGCGCGGCCGGCGTAAATCTCGTCTCAACATCGGCACAGACTCGGCTGCGATCTCGCAACCGGTGCCGCGGAACAAAAAGGAAAACACCATGTTGAAGACATTCTCAGTCGCGCTCATCGCGACCGCTTTGATCGCCGGCCCGGCATTCGCGCAGGCATCGGGCGCCAACGGCGCGGCCCCGGCCCCGGCCGCCGCCGCCACGCAGTCCAAGGCTGCGCCCACCGTTGGCTCCGCTGCTGCCACGACCCCGGCCAAAACGACCACAACCGTCACGGCCACGGCAAAGCACGTGAAGAAGCACGTCGCGCGCGCCAAGAGCGGCACCAAGGCTGGCTCGATGCATCAGGCGCGTCACGTCAAGTCTACCAAGACGCATCAGGCCGGCGTTATCGGCGTCGCTAAGCGGTCGTAACGGCAAAACCATTGCCTGCGATCCGAAATATGCACCCCACAAGGTTGCGAACCGAGGCTCGGATCGTGTGCACCGACTTGCGGGTGCCCGGTGGTAACGCTCCGCCGTGTCCGCAAGTCGGGTTCTAGTCGTCCTGCTTAGGAACAAAAATAACTCGAGCGGGATCAAGGAGGCTGGCCGAAAAGACCGGCCTCCGATCGCTCGTGCAGCCATTCACAGATTCGGCTGCCACTCGACCGGCACGTGTTCGTAGCCGCTCGCGGTCTTGATAAGATGACCGCAGGCCGGGAACGGGAAGTGATAGCCGGTGACCAGCATGCGGTCGGCCGCCGCGCGGTCGAAGATCCTCTTGCGCGTTGCCACTGCTGCTGCGCCGTCGATGTCGAAAGCGGCCTGCCAGTCGGGATGCCGCGCGAACACCGCCGGGTGCTGCGCGGTGTCGCTTAAGACCAGCAACGACTGTTCGCCGGAATGGATGACAAAGACGGTGTGGCCCGGGGTGTGGCCGGGCGCCGGCAGCGTGACCACGCCGGGCGCGACTTCCTTGCCCGGCTCGAAGCGCGTCACCTGCTTGGCGATGTCGGCAAAGATGCGCCTTTGATTGCGGAAGGTGAGTTTCAGATCGTCCGCCGCTGCAGTCAAATTGCCGTCGTCCATCCAGAACGCCCATTCCGGCGCCGGCACCATGATCTCGGCATTGGGGAAGATCAGCGCGTTGTCCTTGTCCTTGATGCCGTTGATGTGGTCGGGATGAAAATGGGAGATGACGATCTGATCGACCGCTTTCGGATCGATGCCGGCGGCCGAGAGATTGTCGCGCAGCACGCCGGCCGAAGGCGCGATCTGGCCGCCGGTGCCGGTGTCGAGCAGCACCAACTTTTTTCCGGTATTGACGATCAGCGTCGTGAACGGGGTCGCGAGCTTGTCGTGCGGCATGAAAGCCTGGTCGAGCGCCTGCTCGACATCGGCAAAGCGCGCATTGCGGATGAAACTGTCGCCGATCGGCCGATACCATATTCCATCGTAGAGCGCGGTCAGCTCATAGCTGCCGATCTTGTAGCGATAGATGCCGGGGCTCGCGATGCCCGCGGGCGGAGCGTCGGCCGCCACCGGAGCGGCACCGGCGGCAAGCGCGGCGGCCGAACCGGCGAGGAGCGCGCGTCTGGTCAGAATCGCCATGGATCGCCTCGTCCTTGAGATAGATCAACGCAGTGCGCCCAATTTATCTGTATGTGTTATAATGGAAAAGACCGTAGCGGGATCGACTTGGCGTCCCGCGCGTGAGCGTGGCTGCGTGTGATTATCGCCGGCCGATCGGCACAAACGACCGCGCATCGGAGGATGGCATGCTAGACCCGCCGGTGAAGCCCGCGTCGGTGCGTAACAGGGTGCTCGCCTCGTTACCGCCGCGCGACGTGGAACTCCTGGCGCCTTACCTTCATCCGATCGAATTCAAAGTTCGTCACGTCTTTTTCGAAGCGCATCGGCCGATCGAAACGGTTGTCTTCCCGGAAGCGGGCGTCGCCTCCGTCGTCGCGACGACCGAATCCGGACGCTCGATCGAGGTCGGAATCATCGGCAATGAAGGCGTCATTGGCGTGCCGGTGATTTTCGGACAAACGCTCACGCCCTATGAATCCTATGCTCAGATCGCCGGCCATGGCTTTGAGATGGAAGCAAAAAGGTTGTGGACGGCGATGAAGCAAAGCTGGCCCATGGCGGACGTGTTATTGAAGTTTGCCTATGCTTTTCTGGTGCAGGTCACCCATTCCGCGCTCGCCAATTCCCGCTTCACGATCGAGGAACGCTTGGCGCGGTGGCTTCTGATGGCGCATGACCGCTATGAGGGCGATGACGTCCCACTGACGCACGAATTCCTGTCGATGATGCTTGGCACCCGACGCGCCAGTGTGACGGAAGCCCTGCACATGCTGCAAGCGCGCGACCTCATTCGTGCAACGCGCGGTCACGTGCAGATCTGGGATCGGCGAGGCCTGGAGAAATGTGCCGGGAGTTGCTACGGCGCCCCGGAATCGGAAGTCGCGCAGGCGGAGCACCCGATCGGCGTGTAGGCTTTCTTTGATCGTGACGGAATTCGTACTACGGACGCAACCGGCCATCACAGCGTTTCGGTAAAAAAGTCGCGCATCAACATGTAGGATTTGCGGCAGAGCTTTTCGTCGTAGCGCGTTGGTCCGCCCTTGGCCGTCAGGTCGCAGAACGAATGCACCGCGCCGCCGAACATCATGACCTGCCAATCGACTTCAGCTTTGGTCAACTCCTCCTCGAGGGCATCCATCATCGGTTTCGGCGTGATCGGATCGGCGGAGCCGTGGATCGCCAGCACGCGGCCCTTGATGTTGCACGGCGTGCCGGCAACGACTGGATTGGGATTGGTGACGTGAAACACCACCAGCGCCGAGAAATCGGCGCCTGAGCGCGCCTGTTCGAGCGCATAGCCGCCGCCGGCGCAATAACCGATCGCCGTGGTCTTGCCGCCGTCGATGAGCCCGAGCTTGCCCGCCTCGGCTAGAAGCGCGTCATAGGCCTTGCCCCCGCAGGCCAGTGTGAACGGCAAATCCTTGTGCACGGCCAGCATGCCGGCGCGCAGCTCATCCTGTGTCTTCGGCTTGGCACCGTAACCCGTCCCGAACATGTCGACCATCAGCACCACATACTCCTTATCGGCGACGCTGCGCGCCTGGCCGATAGTGTCCGGGCACACGCCCTTCCAGTCGGGTTGCATGAAGATGGCGGGGCGCTTTGTGGCGACGCTGTCGTCGTACACCAGCAGGCCCTCGAACTTCCGTCCATTGACTTCATACGGCACTCTCGTCTCGGCCATCGCGTTTTCCTCGCTATTCTCGATTCCGCTATACTAACCGATCGCCCACAGGAATATTCCACCGTCATCGTGGCGGGCAGTGCCCCTCACAGTTTGCGTCGGACACTCGGGTTGCGCAAAATAGCGAAACCGACGGCGTGCGGCGAGGGTGAAGCGATCATGGACAATGCATCGACCTGGGACGGCAACTGGGCCTGGAGCCTGCCGATCATTGCGTCGACCGTGATCTTTCACGTGATCGGTCTTGGCATGATCAATATGCGGGTCATCCAGATCACGGACCTGATGAGGGCCCATCGCCACTACCTTTACCTGTTTGCGCTGGTGATGGGGATGACCACAATCATCGCCACTTTGCTGCACGCCATCGAAGCCGGCATGTGGGCAGTCGCCTACCGGGCGCTCGGCGCCATGCCGGACAATCGTTCGGCGATCCTCTATTCGCTCAGCGCGATCACGACCTATGGCCACGCCGACGTCGCGCTCGCCGACCACTGGCGGCTCATGGGCGCGCTCGAGGCGCTCAACGGCATTATTCTGTTCGGGCTGACGACCGCCATGATGTACGGCATGATCCAGCGGGTGTGGCCGCTGGAAGCAAGGCATTGGTCTGCCCCGCCGCTGCCGTGGTTCCAGCGAGGGAAGGCGCCGAAGTGAGCCGGCGTGGCTGCGGACGGCGCGCCCACTTCAAGTACTCACTACTTCCGAGCCTCGACGTTGAGGCTGATCAGCACGCCGCCAAAACGCAGCGCACTCGTGTCGTTGAATAGTCCGAAGCTCTCCACGCGCTTGATGTCGCGGAACCCGGCATCCTGTAGAAAGGTCGCAAGGAACTCAAAGTTCAGTCCGACGTAATGCACGTCATAGTCGGTGGTTCGGCCGCCATACATTATGCGCATAACATGAAATCGGTTCACGCCGTTGAGTGACGGGTGCAGGAACAACCGACAGAGCGTTTCCAAGTCGGGAACCGACGCGCGCAAGCGGCCGCCAGGCTTCAGCACACGGTGAATTCCTTTGAGCGTTGTCTGAAGTTCGCCGTTGTAGCCCAAATGTTCGAAAACATGCGACGCGT
Organism: Xanthobacteraceae bacterium; assembly: GCA_049519075.1. Taxonomy (GTDB): domain Bacteria; phylum Pseudomonadota; class Alphaproteobacteria; order Rhizobiales; family Xanthobacteraceae; genus BOG-931. The sequence continues at coordinate 12,740 of JBEKRD010000008.1, forward strand.
AGACTTCGGAACAGCTGTTATCGGTCAGGAACGACAAGTCGTTGCAATTGCCCACGTAATCGACGATAGGGCCCGGCAAAGCATCGACGATCGACCAACCCGCGCGTTTCTCCTGGCCGCCGATATGCAGCTTGATGTCGTTCACCAGGGGGGCGTGGGCCGAAGCGTCGGCTGGACCGCCCGTCGGGATTTCGTTCATAGTCGAACCATTAGTTGTGGCCATTCCAGGTGAGCGTAACAACGGCGTGTCCTGTGGGTGCCCCGGAGCATCTTTCCGAGATCGAATACGAATGGCGTAGGCACCGTCATGCCGCCGGTAACGATTTTTCGCAACGGGCGTCCTTCACGCCGCGCGTCGCTTCCACGACCGGTGGATGTCCTCGAACATTTTCGCCAATGACACCGTGACATTCCAGCCCGGATAGTGTGCGCGGCACTTCGCCAAATCGCTAATGTAACAAATATGGTCACCTTCGCGATTCTTGTCGACATATTCGAAAACCTGCTTCTTGCCACTAACGTTCGCGGCCGTCGCGAAAGCCTCCAGAATGCTTATACTGTTGGCCCGCCCGCCACCCAGATTATAGACTTCGGCAATCCGCGGAGCTGCCCAGAATTCCTCGATGAAGCGGGCGACATCGAAGGAGTGGATGTTATCGCGGACCTGCTTTCCCTTGTAGCCAAAGACCCGATAGAGGCGGCCCTCGATGTTGCAGCGTATCAAGTAGCTGAGAAAACCGTGCAATTCGACGCCGCTATGGTTGGGACCAGTCAGGCAACCGCCGCGCAGGCAGCAGGTCTTCATGCCGAAATACCGTCCATATTCCTGCACCATCACGTCGCCGGCGAGCTTGGAGGCGCCGAACAGGCTGTGCTTGCTCTGGTCGATGCTCAATGTTTCTTTGATGCCTTCAAGATCGGCCGGATCGGCGTAATCCCAACGGGTTTCGAGCTCATTCAACGGCAACTCATTGGGCTTGTCGCCGTAAACCTTGTTGGTGCTCATGTGCACAAAGACAGCCTCCGGCACAAAACGACGCGTCGCCTCCAGTAGGTTTAGCGTGCCTAGGGCGTTAACGTCGAAATCGTCGAATGGTCGATTAGCCGCGAGATCATGACTGGGTTGGGCCGCCGTATGAACGATCATCTCTGGACGGACCTCGTCGAGACAGCGCAGCACTGCCGACCGGTCTCGGATATCGAGCTCGCGATGCGTGAAAGCTTTGTGCGCCTCACTCAGCCGCTGCTGGTTCCAGCGGGTGTCGCCTTGCGGTCCGAAAAAATCCGCGCGCATATTGTTGTCGACGCCGAACACGCGCCAGCCCAAACCACAGAAATGTCCGACCACTTCCGAACCGATCAGGCCGGAGCTGCCGGTGACAAGAAGTGTTCTCATTCGTTTTGCGGTTTCCATGATTAGGATATTGGCTGGAGCCGTCGTATCATTTCCAACGAGATTACGGCAATATCCCCTAGGTAGCAGGCCGAGGGGGCGGAATTGCTCTGCCGATTTAAGTGATTGGATCGACTGAAAACGCTTTTGGTCGCAATCCCATTTGCTGCCTTTCCCACATTGTTTTGTAGGCGGCCTCAATATGACGTGCGAAACGTGTGGTGTTAAATAGCGAACAGCCGTCGCGGTTGTGGGCAAGCCTATCCTTGAGAGAGGCGACGAGGGATCGGTCTCTGGCAAGTGTTAATGCCAATGCTTCATAGTCTTCAAGGGACGTGGTGATGAGGTCGGCAAGGCCGACGGCGTTGAGCAAGCTTGCTGCAACGCGCCCGGCATAGGTCGAGCCAAGACACGTCAACACCGGCAGACCGACCCAGAGCGCGTCACTCGCTGTCGTGTGAGCGTTATAAGGCAGCGTATCGAGGAACAGATCGGACTGCCGATGGCGGGCTAAGTGGTCCGCTACCGGAACTTTCGGTGCAAAGATCAGCCGCTCCGGCGCTACGCCGCGCTTCGCGGCCTCCTGCCTCAGATTCGCCGTGGCCGCCGCATTGCCTTCGAGCAGCCAGAGAACGCTATCTTCATTTGCCTTGAGAAGCTTCATCCATACGTCGAATACATCGGGCAATATCTTATAAGTGTTGTTGAAACAGCAGAATACAAATGCCGCTTCGGGCAGGTTCAGCTCGCTGCGTGTCGGGGTGCGTTCGGCGACGTGACGCCGGTTGTCGTTGGCCATGAAGCTTTCCGGCAGCCAGACCACTTTCTCGTCGTAGAATTCGAAATGCTCCTCGGGAATGACGATCCGATCGGCAATGACGTGATCGATATAGTCGGCCCCTATCGTGCCGGCATAGCCGAAATAACCTACTTGGATCGGCGCGACGCGCCGGGCCAGGACATTGAGCCGGTTGCCCATGGTGAAGCCGTTGAGGTCGATCGCGATATCGATCTCACGGCGCCGAATAAGATCGGCAATAGCCTGGTCGCTCTTGTCCTGAACGTCGACGAAATGCTCGAATGCGTTCTTTATTCTCTGGCGTGTTGCCGATTTGTCATCCGCTCCCAACGAAATCGCCGTAGTTTCAAAACGAGTTTTGTCGTGTTGTTCAAACAGGCCGGCTATCATGTAGGCCACCGGGTGCTCGCGGAAATCAGCCGACAGATAGGCAATGCGAATGCGATCATGAGAATAAATCTCGCCACGCCACATCTTCGGGAAGGACGGCCGATCTGCAATGTAGCCCTTGGCGCATTTGAGTTGATCCGCGGGAGAGGACGGGATGGAAAGAAGCAAATGGGGGGAACTTGCTAGCTGTCCTTCGCTTATTGACGAGAGGAGATGGGAAACGTCAGCCTCCAAGTCCGTCCAGTTGCACGGCGCTAATTTGGTGTGGAGACGACAGGCTTCCGCGTATTTCAAGGTTGATTTCAGGGTCAGTGCCCGGTCGTAGGCAGCGAGCGCATCGTCATAGCGCTTGAATTCCGCAAGCATATTGCCGCATCCAAGCCAGGCTTCCGCAAGATCAGGCTTTAGCGTCGCTGCCCGGTCGTAGGCGGTGAATGCATCGTCGTGGCGCTTGAGTTCGGTGAAGATATTGCCGCGCCCGAGCCACGCTCCGGCAAGATCAGGCTTTAGCGTCGCTGCCCGGTCGTAAGCAGCGAAGGCATCGTCATGGCGCTGGAGGTCCGCAAAGATATTGCCGCGCCCAACCCACGCTTCAGCGAGATCAGGCTTCAGGGCAAGTGCCCGGTCGTAGGCGGCGAATGCATCGTCATAGCGCTTGAGTTCCACAAAGATATTGCCGCGACCAAGCCATGCTTCGGCAAGATCAGGCTTTAGGGTCAGTGCGCGGTCGTAGGCGTCAAGCGATTGCTCATGCAGTTCAAGCCTGGCAAGCGATTTGCCCTTGTTGGAAAAGGCATCGGGGTAATTTGGATTGAGCAGGATTGCTTTGTCGAAATCGGCGATTGCTTCGCGATAACGGCCTAAATCGCTGAACACGGTGCCACGATTGTTCCAGGTTTCGGCAACCCCGGCGTTGAGCGCCAGGGCTTGGCTAAATCGGTCGAGCGCTTCGGCCGGCCTGCCAAGTGCTTTGAGGATAATTCCGTAATTGTAGAGAGTGGCGTCCGATGTGGCGTTTTCATCCAGTGCCCGCCGAACATAGTCTTCGGCCTCCCCAAATCTTCTGAGTTGCGCGAGCAAAATGCTCAAAACATTAAGTGCCCCAACATGCTTCGGTTGCGCAGCGAGGATGGTTTTGAACAAACGCTCCGATTCGGCGGCCTTCCCGGCCTGAAGCGCAGCGATAGCTGCCTGAAATACTTTGTCCATCGAAGAAGTCACTATCGAACAATCCAACCGTCTCGGGCGGGCCGCGGCATTGCCGCGCGCCATTGTAACCCCTGGAACCGCAAAGGGAACGCTGGCCACGAAATCCGACCAGGGTGTGGCCGCGCAAATTTCAAGAAGTGCCTGATTTTATTGGTGCCGGGTGAGAGGATTGAACTCCCGACCAACGGTTTACAAAACCGCTGCTCTACCGCTGAGCTAACCCGGCATTATCGCGCCTTTTAAGGCCTCGCGGTCGAAATTGCCACTGGAATAAGGCGGCCATAGACGCCTCTAAGCTGCTGCAAACTATTCCGCACCGACCGGCGGCCAACCGACGCCGCTCTGGCGTTGAATGAGATCGGCAACACTCAAAATCAGCGGCTCCTCAAAACGCGGCGCGACGATCTGCATGCCGACGGGCAGGCCGTCGCACGACAGGCCGGCCGGCGCGCTGCCTGCCGGCAGGCTGACCAGCGTGATCAAAAACGCCGGCGCAATCCAGTCGATATAGTTTTCCAGCTTCTTGCCGTTGATGTCGGCGGGGAAATTCTGCTCGATCGGAAACGGCTTCACCGGCGCGGCAGGGGTGAGCAAAATGTTGAAACGCTCGAACAGTTTTCGGAAGCGGTGGAACACCTCCTGCCGCTGTTGCTCGGCCGCTGCCAGATCGGGCGGCGTGAGCTTTAATCCGGCCTCGATATTGCCGCGCAAATTGGCGCTGAATTGCTCGATCTGTTGCAGGCGCTGGTATTGCTGCCCGACCATCCAGAAGCCGCGCCAGACTTGGTAGGGCGCCCGGCCGTCGCCGACGTCGAAGGCAATTTCCTCGACATGCGCACCGGCCTCGCTCAGGCGCAGCGCCGCGTTGCGGCAAATTGCGGCGATTTCAGTGTCGACGCCGATGCCGGCAATGTCGGAGACGTAAGCGATGCGCAGTCCCTTGGCGTCGGAGCGGCGCTCCATCGCGGCGAGCGCACTCTGCCACGGTGGCGCAACGGAGATCGGCGACAGCGGACTGAAGCCGACCATCGCGTCGAGCATCAAGGCTGCATCTCTCGCGTCGCGCGCCAACGGGCCATTGACCTGCCCGGGATCCCAGGCGAGCGGCATCGGGTAAGAGGGGATGAGGCCCGGCGTCGCGCGAATGCCGACGATGCCGCAAAATGCCGCCGGAACCCGGATCGAGCCGCCGAAATCGGTGGCTTGCGCGATCGGCACCATGCCGGTCGCGACGGCGACGGCAGAGCCTCCGGAGGAGCCGGCGGGACTTAAATCCGGATTCCACGGGTTGCGGGTCGGGCCGAACAGGTCGTTGGTGGTATGAGCGCCGGCGGCGAACTCGGGGGTGTTGGTCTTGCCAAGCACGATGGCGCCCGCGGCCTTCAGGCGGCGCACCACTTCGGTGTCCTCCTTGGGCACGTAATCCTTGTAGAGCGGGGAGGCGAAAGTGGTGCGGATGCCTGCAGTGAGCGTGATGTCCTTGATCGCGACCGGCAGACCGTGCAGCGGCCCGAGCGGCGCCCTGGTCATCACCGCGGTTTCGGCGAGCCGCGCGGCGTCCTGCGCTTGTTCCGCGGCGAGCGTGACAATGGCGTTGAGCTTGGGGTTGATCGCCGCGATGGCCGCGAGATGGGCGTCGAGCACCTCGACCGGGCTTAAGGCACGCTCGCGAATAAGCTTCGCTAACTCGCGCGCCGATTTGCGGGTGAGCGTGATGTCGGCCATCGCCTTTGCGCCCCGGTTTTTCGCCTATTTACCGGACCAATGCACGAAGCGCCGCTCGATCACAAGGAACAGGAGATTAAGGCCATAGCCGAGCACGCCGGCGGCGAAGATGGCGGCATACATGCGCGGCATTTCGAACAATTGCTGGGCTTCGAACACGCTGTGGCCGAGCCCGTCTTGCGAGCCGATGAACATTTCGGCGACGACAATGATCACCAAAGCGAGCGACACGCCGTTGCGCAGGCCGACGAAAGTCTGCGGCAGCGATTCCAAGAGCATGACGTCAAACAAGACGCGCAATCGCGACGCGCCCATGACCTTCGCCGCCAACAGCCGGGTCTTGCGCGCATTCATGACGCCATAGGCGACGTTGAACAGGATCACCAGAATGGCGCCAAACGCCGCGACCGAAATCTTGGTCTCGTCGCCGACGCCGAACAGGATCAAAAACAGTGGAAACATCGCCGACGCCGGTGTCGAACGAAAAAAGTCGATGACGAACTCAAGCGACCGATAAAGCGTTTCCGACGATCCGAGCACGATGCCGAGCGGAATGCCGATCACGGCGGCAATCGCGGTTGCCGCCCCCGTGCGGTACACGGTCTTGACGAAATCGAAGCCGAGGGCGCCGCCGTCCATGCCCTTCCACAGCGCCTTGGCGGTCGCGAGGGGAGAGGGCAAGAGCACCGGATCGACCCATTGTTGCCACGTCACGAAGGACCAGACCGCAAGGAGCCCGATGACGCCGATGATCGGCAGGAAAGGTTTGAGGTTCTTCGCCTTCACGCCCGCCTCACTTCGCGCTGGAACACGTCGAGACAATGCGCCTTGGTGCGCACGAATTCCGGGTCCGACAGCGTCGCATCGTTGCGCGGTCGGGGCGCCGCGACCTTCGTGAACTCGGCGACCCGCGCCGGATGCCGCGACAACAGGAGCACGCGGTCGGCGAGAAAGACCGCTTCCTCCAGATCGTGCGACACCAAGACCGTCGTGGTGCCGGTCTCCATGAAAATGCGCTGCAATTGCTCGCGCATGAACAGCGTCATTTCGTAATCAAGCGCTGAGAACGGCTCGTCGAGAAACAGGATTTCCGGCTCGACGATCAGTGCCCGCATGATCGAAACCAGCTGCTGCTGGCCGCCCGACATCTGATAGGGATAAAGATTAAGGTCGAGCTTGACGCCGAGATGCGCGACCAGTTTCTCGGTGCGCACCCGCCGCTCGGCCGGCCGCACCTGCATCATTTTGAGCGGATAGGCGATATTGTCGAAGGCGCGCAGCCAGGGAAATAAGGCCTCGCGGTAATTCTGAAATACATAGCCGAATTTGATCTCGTCGAGCTTCATGCCGTCGAACAGAATTTGTCCGGCGTCCGGCGCGATGAGGCCGGCGACAATGTTGATCAAGGTGCTCTTGCCGCAGCCGTTCGGTCCGAACACCGAGATCAATTCGCCGCGCGGAATGTCGAGATCGAAATTGTCGTAGATGACCGCCTTGTCGAAGCGCTTGCTCAAGCCGCGGATGGTGACATGCGGGCGCTTCTTGGCGCCCGATGCGGACTGCAGCGACGGCGAGGGACTAAGCATCAAAACGATTTGAGATCCTGTTTCACGTCGATCTTTTCCGGCACGACGCCGATCTGCTGACCGAAATCGGCAAATTCCTGCAAATAGCCGAGTTGCTTCGGGCTCATATCTTTGACCATGATGTAGCCCAGCATCGGCACGGTATCGACGATATTGTCGGGCGTCATGGTATTCTTGGCGAGGTATTTGCGCGCGGCGTCGGGATTGGTGCGGATGTAATCGATCGCCTTGCCCCAGGCTTGAGCAAAGCGCTTGGCGACGTCAGGCTTCGTGTTGATGAATTCCGTCGAGAACGCGCAGCCGGCGGCGTAAGCGTCGGCGTCGGGGCTGCCCAGAATGTATTTCGCGATGACGCCGGCCTCGACGGTGTCGGCGACGCCGAGATTGTGCATGATCGTGGCGCTCGGTTCGAGCGTATAGCCGCCGTCGAAGGTGCCCGCCTTCATGGCATTGACGTGCTGACCCATATCGAGCTGATCGATGGTGTAGTCGCCGTCCTTCAATCCCACTTTGGCGAGAATGCCCTTGGCGGTGTTGAGATTCGCCGGGCCCGGCGCCGACATCAATTTGAGGCCTTTGAAATCCGCCAGCGTTTTCACCTTGTCGGCGAGGCCGGAACGCACGACGAACTGCTCCATCTTGTAAGTCGCGTTCTGGCTGTGCATGGCGACGTACATGGCGACGCCCGGCTTTTTCGCGTCGGCATTGAGGCCCTCAAGCGTGACCAGGACGGCCGAGACGTCGATCTGATTGGTCATCAAGGCCGCGACGTTCGGCGGCCCGCCCATCAGCGTCGTGCTTTCCGGCTCGATATCGAGGTCCTTGAAGTAGCCGAGATCGCGCGCGACGAAAAAAGGCAGCGATGAGCTGATCGGGAACACGCCGACTCTGACTTTGTCGGGGCCCTTATCCTGCGCCAATGCGGGCGATGCCGCGAGTATCCCGATACAGGCAACGGCCAAGATCAATCGTTGAAGATTTGAAACCATGCGTCGCATTGCCTGCCTCCGGTTATTGGCGCGGGCCGTTGGTCGCGACCGCCCCCGCAAATGGTGCAATTCCCGTGCCGTCGCTATTCGCCGACATCGACGATGGCGATGACGGGTCCGCCGCCCTGTGGGCCCTGGTGCATGGCATCGACAGATACGAATACCGCCGGATCGCCGATCGCCATGGCCGCGATGCCGCCGACCGCGGCCTTGATGTGGCGATGCCAAGGCACGTCCGAATCGTCCATCATGATCTGGCGCCGGCCGCGCAGCGTGCCATTGCGGTCGGCCTCGCATTTCATGAAACAGTTCACGACGCGGCCGCCGAGATCTGACGCGCGCGGGCGCTCCGGCAATTCGAGGCCGGCATGGCGGATCGATTGGTAGATGCCGTCGACGTCGAGCGCGTCTTTCATCACCGAATGGCCGATGCGATAGCGGCCGCCGGCGCCGGCTTTGTTGCCCAAGAGCACGATCTGCGCTTGCGTCAGTTCGACGCCGGACGAGCACGACGCCACCGAAGAAAAAAGATCGAGGTTGTGGCAAATCTCTGCCGCCTTCGGCATGGCGATCTCGCCCAAGCCCACGGCGATGCCAAGTCCGGTGGTGCCGTTCGACACCCCCATCGAAGTGTGCACCTCGCAGGCGACGTCGTGGCCGCGCGAGTGCGCATCCTGAACGGACTCGATGGTAAGCAGCGGCGTCTTGGTTTGCACGTAGTGGACATCCGCCGGGTCGTCGATGCCGGCGTCGCGCATCGCGGCCTTCACCGCATCGGCGACTTTTTGCACCATGGCCGGGCGGCCGATGTCCTCGGGCAAAAGTTCGACGCTCATCGCGGTACCGATGGCGAGACGCGACTTCGACTGCGGCCCGGTTGCTGCGGTGCGGGCAAAGACGGTGGCGTGAGGCGTGATCACGCCGTCGCAGCCGCCGGACCACACCATCGGAATCTGTCCGACGTCCTGCTCCGAGCGATGGCCGAGTTTGATCAACGTTCGTCGAAACGCCTGGTCGGCGAGAATACGGGTGAAATCATTGACGCCGCCATTGCCTTCGGTTTTGCCGATGACGCCGATGACCTGATCGGCGGTGAACTGGCCCTTTTTGATGCAGGCTTCGAGCCCGGAGGCGTCCTGCACTGTCTTGAGTTCGACTTTGGCGACTTCGATGGCCATTGGATTTTTTCCTTATTGTGATTTCGGCGTCAGGCCGAGCGGGTCCACGGCTTGAACTCGCCACGCAGCATTTTCTCAAAGCCTTCGCCGCGGTCGATAATCGCTGGAGGGCCAGGCCGTTCGGCGCTTCGCTGCTGGCGAAGCGTGTAGGTTGCCGGCTCGTCGATGCGCGGCGGTTCGCTGTCAGTTTCGGGCATGAGCATGACGCCGTAATCGTCGCGTGCTGCCGCCGGCGAAATCTTACCGTCGATGACGTCGTGCAGCACGAGCTCGGGCTCGCGCTCGAGCGGATCGCCCCAGCCGCCGCCGCCTGTGGTGCGCACGCGCACGATCTGGCCCGCCAGGACCGGCTCCCCGTCGACCAGGCCGCCGAGGTCGCGCGGGGTGCCTTCGATATCGATGGTGACGCAGAACGGCAGGCCGGCCTTGCCGCCATTGACGCCATAGCAGCCGAGCCGCACCCGATCGGCGGTGACGATGGTGCGGCAATCGACCAGCGCGCGGTAATGTTTCTCATAGCCGAGCCCGCCGCGTCGCTTGCCGGCGCCGCCGGAGTTGGTGCGCAGCGCGAGCTTCTCGACCAGGATCGGAAATCGCGTCTCGGTGAATTCGGCCGGTTGATTGCGCGAGTCCGGCACGATGTGGATGGCGTCATTGCCGTCGGCGTAATAGCGCCCGCCGGAGCCGCCGCCCAAGACTTCGCGCGACAAAAACGATTTGCCATTGCGGTCGGTCCCGTAAAAGCCGGTATAGCGGATGGTTTCCTGATCGGCCGGCATGCGCCCGTCGACCGCCTGCGCCACCACGCCGGCAAGGAGCCCGAGACAACGCAGCAGCACGAAAGATCGCGCATTGGTCGCGGCCGGCCATTCCGGCGTGATCAGCGTGCCTTTCGGCGGAAAGATCACGTCAAACACTTCGCAGACGCCTTCATTGACGTGAATTTCAGCCGCGCGTTCCGGCGTGTCGGCGAGATTGCGCAGGATTGGCGCGATCCATTTGATCAGGAAGGCGCCGCCGGCATAATCGGCGGGCCAGTTGATCGGGCCCATCGACTGCGGATCGGTGCCGGTGAAATCGAGCGTGATGCGCTCGGCGGTTTTCATCATCGTGATGGCAAGCTTGTGCAGCTTGGGATCGGTCAGGCCGTCGTGCTCGACGTAATCTTCCCAAGCGTATTCGCCGTCGGCGATCTTCGGCAACAATTCGCGGCGAAAGATGTCGCGGCATTTGTCGAGGATGGCCTGGAAGCAGGCTTCCACGGTGTCGCGCCCGAAACGCTCGAACAGTTCTGCCATGCGGCGTGCGCCCATCACGCAGGCCTGCACCTCACTGTCGAGATCAGCCGCCAGCATGTCGGGCACGCGGGTGTTGCGTTTGATGATGGTGAAGACGGCGTCGTTGCGGACGCCTGCGCTGAACAGCTTGATCGGCGGTACCGCAAGCCCTTCCTCGAACACGGTCGCTGCCGTGCCCGGCATCGAGCCCGGCACGCGGCCGCCGATATCGTCGTGGTGGCCAAAGGCCTGGATATAGGCGACCACATCGCCGTCGTGAAAGACCGGAACCGTGCTGCACAAATCGGGCAGGTGGCCGATCGAGCCTTCGGTGAGATAGGTGTCGTTCATCAGAAAAACGTCACCGGGCTGCATGGTCTCGGGCGGAAAGTCGCGCACCACGGCATTCGGCATCGCCGAGTAAGAGCGTCCGGTGAGCTTCCTGCAATAGCGATCGAACAGGCCGACGCGGTAGTCGTGGGCCTCGCGGATCATCGGCGAGCGGGCCGTGCGTTCGATAGCATATTCGATTTCGGCTTCGATCGAATTCAGCGTCCCCTCGACAATCTGCAGGACGATGGGATCGATATCGCGCGGGCGGGCCATTGGCGCGGTCGGCCAGGGCCACTTATGGTGCTGCACGTTCATCGGCTTCCTCCGGCGGTTTCGTGGAGACGCCGAACGATCAAAATTCCATGCGGGTCGATGTCGACGCGTTGCCCCGGGAAGATCACCGTCGTCGAGCCGAATTCCTCGATTACCGCAGGACCGTCAAAGCCAAGGCCCGAGGGCAACTGTGATCGATCGTAGACCGGCGTATCGTGGTGCGAGCCGGCGAAGTAGACCGGTCGGCTGTCGCGCGGCGGCTTTGAGTCTCGTGCGGCGGCGAGTTTCGGAATCGCCGGCCGCTCGATCATGCCGAAACCGGAAACGCAGAAATTGACGATCTCCACCTTCTGCTGCCCGGCGTAATTGTAACCGAAGGCCTTGAAGTGGGCGGCGTGAAACGCCTCGATGGTGCCGGCGATAAACGCCGCGTCGATCTGGCCTGACGGAGCGGGGATGCGGACTTCCATCGATTGTCCCGCGTAACGCATGTCGGCTTCGCGCACCAGCCGGATGCGCGCGCGTTCGATGCCGTCCTCTTCTAAGCTGGCAACGGCGTCCTGTTCGAGGCCGGCGTAAATCTTGGCAATGCCGCCAATGTCGATGGCGTCTTCGTGCGTCACCTTGGTCACGATCTGATCGGCGCGCCAGTCGACGGCGAGCAGGCCGAAGGCGGAAAGGTTGCCGGGATTGGGCGGCACCAGGCAGGCCTTCATGCCGATCAGGTCCATCACGGCCGGGGACTGCGCCGGGCCGGAACCGCCGAACGAGAGCAGCGCGAATTGACGCGGATCGATGCCGCGCTGAATGGTCATTTGCCGGATGGCGTTGGCCTGATCCCAATTGGCGATCTCGATGATGCCCTCAGCCAGTTGCTCCGGGGTCATCTTGCCCGGAAGCCGCGCGGCGAGCTCGGTAATGCCCGCGCGCGCGCGTTCGACATTGAGACGAATACCGCCGCCGATGAGCGCCGGAGGAATTCGTCCCAGCACAAGATTGGCATCCGTGATCGTCGGCTCGGCGCCGCCGTTCGGGTAGCACATCGGGCCGGGCTCGGCGCCGGCGCTGCGCGGTCCGACTTTGAGGTGGCCCTCGCGCGTGATCCAGGCAATCGAACCGCCGCCGGTGCCGATGGTCTTGATATCGATCATCGGCACGCGGACCGGGAAGCGCCCGACCGCGCCGCCATTGGTGACGCTCGGCTTGGCGTTTTCGATCAGGCACAAATCGGTGGAGGTGCCGCCGGCGTCTAGCGTCACCAGATCGGGAAATCCGGCGATTTCGGCGATCACCGCGCTGCCGATCGCGCCGGCCGCCGGTCCCGACAAAGCGGTCGTGATCGGCTTCTTCATCACCTGATCAGGGCTGGCGACGCCGCCGCTCGACTGCATCACCAAAAACGGCTTGTCGCGCAGACCCGGCCCGAGCTCGTCGTTGATGCGTTGCAGATAGCGGCCCATATGCGGCTTGACGAAGGCGTCGACCAGCGTCGTGACGGCGCGCTCGTATTCCCGATATTCGGGCAGCACGTCGCACGACAGCGAGACGACGCTGTCGGCGAAATCCTCGGCAAGAATTTCCGCGACGCGGCGCTCATGTCCGGCATTGGCGTAGGAGTGCAGCAGACAGACGCCGATGACGCCGACCCCCTGCTGGCGGAAAAAGCGCGCCGCCGCACGGACAGAAGCCTCATCGAGCGGGCGCAGCTCTTCGCCCAGGAAATTAAGCCGACCGCCGACCTCGCGCACGTAACGCAGCGGCACGAGACGCTCCGGTTTTACCCAAAAATAGGAATTGCCATAGCCTTCCGGCACCGCCTGGCGCGCGATCTCGAGAATATGGCGGAAACCAGCGGTGACGATGAGGCCAAGGCCTGCGATCTCACCTTGAAGGAGCGCATTGGTGGCGACGGTGGTGCCGTGCGCCAGTCCGGCAAGATCGTCGAGCGATGCATCGCCGAGGATGGATTTGACGCCACGCACCAAGCCGATCGCCGGGTTGGCCGGCGTGCTCGCGACTTTGGTGACGCGCATCGCGCCGGATAAGGCATCGACGCAGACGATATCGGTGAAGGTACCGCCAGTGTCGATGCCGATACGCAGGTGAGGGGCTTTCCCGGTCATTTGTCACGCCTCACTGAGAGCACCCGCCTTCGATGCTCTGCAAACCAAGAGCAAATGCCGGCCGTCGCAAGACGGCCGGCAGCCGCCACGCTGTCGCAACGACAGCGTTATTTCATGGCTTCATAGACGGCATGGGTCCAAGCACCTTGCGGCTTCTTGGTGATCACCGGGTCGGACTTGCCGCTCATCAGGATATCGACCGTGCGATCGTAGTCCTTCGGGTCGAGCTCTTCATTGCCGGAAGCGAGCAGCTTGCCGATCTCGCCCATCATCCGCTTCTGGTCCTTCTCGGTTTTTGAGCCGGTGGTGTCGGTCGCCAGGATGATCTTGACCGCCTCGTCCTCATGTCCCTTGGCGTACTCCCAGCCCTTCACCGACGCGCTGACGAACTTCGCCATCTTGGCGACGAAAGCCGGATCCTTCAGCTTCGGCTCCATGGCATAGAGGCCATCCTCCAGCGTCGACACGCCTTCCTTCTCGTAATTGAAGACGACAAGATCGCTGGGCTTATAGCCGCCGTCGATGACCTGCCAATATTCGTTGTAGGTCATCGCCGAAACGCAATCGGCCTGCTTCTGCAAGATCGGGTCGACGTTAAATCCCTGTTTGATGACGGTCACGCCAGTCGGGCCGCCGTTAGTCGAAATACCGAGCTTCGACATCCAGTTCAGGAACGGATATTCGTTGCCGCCGTACCAGATGCCAATCTTCTTGCCCTTGAAGTCTTCCGGCGTTTTGATGCCGGTGTCCTTGCGGCAAACGAGCTCCAGGCCCGAATGCTTGAAGGTCTGGGAAATGTTGACCAGCGCTACGCCCTTTTCGCGCGAGGCGAGTGCCGAAGGCATCCAGTCAACCACCACGTCGGCGCCGCCGCCGGCGATCACCTGCGGCGGGGCGACGTCCGGACCGCCCGGATTGATCGTCACGTCGAGGCCGGCGTCCTTGTAGAAGCCTTTGTCCTTGGCGACGAAGTAACCGGCGAACTGGGCCTGTGCGACCCATTTGAGCTGGATCGTTACCGGATCGGCGGCATAAGCGTTACCGAGCGAAAGCCCCAAGGCCGAGGCCGCCGCGATCAATATCATTTTTCTCATGTCTAACTCCTAGACGCTATGCGAACCGCCGAGTCAGGTTCGGTAGGATGGATGCCAAAAGGTCGTCGCGCGCTCGGCGAGCGCGACAATTCCGTAAAAGGCCATGCCGGCAATAGCGGCCAACGCGATCTCGGCCCAAACCATGTCGAGCGCCATGCGACCGGCCTCGATCGAGATGCGAAAGCCAATTCCAACGGTGGGCGTGCCGAAGAATTCTGCGACGATCGCGCCGATAAAGGCCAGCGTCGAATTGATCTTCAGCGCGTTGAAGATGAACGGCATCGCCGCCGGCAGATAAAGCTTCTGCAGCGTCTGCCGTTGCGCGGCGCCATAGGAGCGCATCAGGTCGCGTTCGATATGTCCGGCGGCGTCGAGACCCGCCAGCGTATTCACCAGCATGGGAAAGAAGGTGATGACGACCACGACCGCGGCCTTCGACGGCCAGTCAAAGCCGAACCACATCACCATGATCGGTGCGATGCCGACGATCGGCAAAGCCGAGACGAAATTGCCGACCGGCAAAAGCCCTCGGCCGAGAAAAGTGAAGCGGTGAGCAACAACGGCGACGAGGAAGCCTGCGCCGCAACCGATCAGGTAGCCCGACAGCACGCCGAGGATAAACGTCTGGAAAAAATCATCCCACAGCGTCCACAGCGAGCCGAAAAACCGCCCGGCGATCAGGCTCGGCGGTGGAAACAGTACCGGCGGGACGCCGAAACCACGCACCGCGATTTCCCACAGATAGAATAGGAAGGCGCCGAACAGCAGCGGGATCGCAAGATCGATGGAGCGGGCGACAATCTTGTCGTGCGGCTTCACGCTGGCCAATCGGGCAACGCAGAGCCACGCCGCGATCCAATTCGCCAGAACAGCCGACCAGAAGCCCCATACGGCGTAGCCGGCGATCGTATCGTCGCGCAGGAGTGCAAGCGTCATCGTGCAGCCGAGTAAGACACCGGCGAGCGCGATGCCAATCGACAACGGCACGGACACGAAGGCTGCCCCGGCATAAAGCGCTGCCGTGAGCAGCGTCGCCGCAAGCAGCGCCGGTCGCGCGAATAGGCCGATTGTCGGTTCGCTCGACAGCGGTACGACAAAGGCAGCCAGCATGCCGATCGCGGCCAGCACGAAAGCGACCCGCTGATAGTGCAAGGTGACAGGCGCAATCATGGCTACCATCATGGGCGCGCCCCCATGTGCTCACCCACCCAGCGCTCGGTGAGGCTGACCAGGCCGATGAGGCCTACGGCGAGCACCGAGGCGGCGACCAGCGCCGCCCAGATCTGGACGGTCTGGCCGTAATAGGAGCCGGCCAAAAGCCGCGCCCCGATCCCGGCCTGCGCGCCTGTCGGCAGCTCGGCGACGATGGCGCCAATCAGCGATATCGTGATCGAGACTTTCAAGCTGGTGAACAGGAACGGCAGCGACGACGGCCAGCGCAGTTTCCAAAATATCTGCCACGGCGTCGCCGACCAAGTCCGCATCAGATCGCGCTGGATCGGATCCGGCGAACTCAGTCCCTTCACGACGCCGATGGTGACCGGGAAAAAGCACAAATAGGCCGAGATGATCGCTTTAGGCAGCAACCCGCGAAGTCCGATCGAGCCCAGCACGACGATGACAATGGGTGCGACGGCCAGGATCGGCACCATCTGCGAGCAAATGATCCAGGGCAGCAGGCTTTTGTGCAAGCTTTGCACATGCACGATCAAGACGGCGAGAAAAATGCCAAACACCGCGCCGATCAGAAAGCCGACGAAGGTTGCCGACAGTGTGACCCAGCTGTGATAGACGAGACTGCGCGGCGACGTCACCGGCCAGCCGAACACGTCGTCGACGAAGGTCTCCACGACCTGATGCGGCGCGGGCAACAGCGGCCGCTCCGCGCTCAATGTGCCGGCAATCAACTCTTCGGTGGTGTAGCGCGTCTCGTTGCGCTCGAACGCGTCGCGCACGATGTTCATGTTCATCAGCACCGCGGCAACGTACCAAATCGCGATCAGCGCCAGCACGATCACGACGACCGGAGCGTAGTGGACGACCGTGGGATGCCATCGTATCGCGGCCGGGCGCGCCTCGGAATACGTACTATTCGTCATAGGAATGACCCGAACGCAGGCCGGCACGTACGCGCTGCGCGATCTTGATGAATTCCGGCGTCTCACGAAATTCGAGTGTGCGGTCGCGCGGGAAGTCGCAGGCGATGACGTCGATGATCCGCCCCGGGCGCGGCGACATCACTACGATCTTTGTCGATAAGAACACGGCTTCGGGTATCGAATGGGTGACGAACACGACGGTCTTTTGAGTCTGGTTCCAAAGCCGCAGCAGTTGCTCGTTGAGGTGATCGCGTACGATTTCGTCGAGCGCTCCGAACGGTTCATCCATCAAGAGCAGCGCCGGTTCAAAGGACAAGGCGCGGGCGATCGAAGCGCGCTGCTGCATGCCGCCGGAAAGCTGCCAGGGATATTTGCGCTCGAAGCCGGACAGGTTGACGAGCTTGAGATAATGCGCAATCCGCTCGCGGCGGGTTGCCGCGTCGAGTCCCATGATTTCCAACGGCAGCGCGACGTTGCGCTCGATCGTCCGCCACGGGTAGAGCGCGGGCGCCTGGAACACATAACCATAATGCCGCTGCAGGCGCGCGGTTTCCGGTGTGACGCCGTTGATCAGGATAGTCCCCCCCGTCGGCCGCTCAAGGTCGGCGATCACGCGCAATAACGTGGTCTTGCCGCAGCCCGAGGGCCCGATGAAGGAAACAAAATCGCCTGCGGCGATATCCAGGTCGACGCTCGACAGCGCCTGGACTTCACCGTCCGATGTTTCGAAGGTCAGCGACACGCCTCGCGCGTGAACCGCGAGGGCACTGGCTGTCGCGGCCGACGAACTGACAGGATTCGTGTCAGGCGATCGCATGCGTTCATCCATGCCTGTGGGGGTGGAGACGTCCATGCAAAAGCCATGCTACGCCTGTCCCACCCGGACCATATTGCCCTAGAAGTCATCATCGCAAAATACTGATATCGTTGCCACGGAATAGGCGCTCAATATGTTCTCACGATGAGAGATTATTGGGCAGAGTATCCTGGTCGTGCCAAGACAGGGAACGTTTTGACTCGTCGCGGCAATCCTACTCATGCTTTACTTTGCCCAATCCCCACGCGCATTCCCTTGGCTATTGTTCCCATCGCATGAAACCAGCCCCGTTTAAGTACATTGCCGCGCATACGGTCGAGCAAGCCTTGGCGCTCAAGGCGGAATACGGTGATGACGGACGGTTTCTGGCGGGTGGTCAAAGTATTGTGCCGACGCTCAATTTTCGGCTGACGCAGGCCGCGGTCCTGATCGATATTAATCCTCTGACACACTGCGCCAGCGTGCAAGATGCACAACCGGGAGCCGTGCGGATTGGGGCGCTGACGCGCTATGGCCAGCTCGAGCGTAACCCGGCTACGGCGCAAATCCTCCCGCTTGTCCATGAGGCGCTACCCCACATTGCGCATCCGCAAATCCGCAATCGCGGGACCATCGGCGGCAACCTGGCGCACGCCGATCCGGCATCCGAAATGCCCGCCATCGTGTTGGCGCTGGCCGGTCGTTTGCGCGCACAATCGCAAAGCGGCGAGCGCTGGGTTACCGCTGCGGAGTTTTTCGCCGGTGCGCTCACTACCGCGCTTGCCGCAGACGAGATGTTGATGGAGGTGGAACTACCGATCGCCGGGCCACGCTCCGGAAGCTGCTTCATGGAAGTGTCGCGGCGGCGTGGCGACTTTGCGCTCATCGGCGTGGCCTGCACGGTGGAACTCGATGCGAATGGATTTTGTTCACACGCGCGGATCGGCCTGTGCAACGCCGGCGATCGACCGATATTGGCCGAAGACGCCGGCAATTCGCTCGTTGGCCGCAACATCGGCACGGCTGAGATCGATCAGGCTACGGCCTTGGTTCAGCGGGCCATCGATCCGGGCGGCAGCATACACGCCAGCAAAGACTTCCAGCGGCACTTGGCGGGCGTGCTGACGCGGCGCGCCTTGACGGCGGCAAACGAGCGGGTGCCGCGTGACCACTGACATGTCGACCGATATGACGACCGACACGCACGATATCGCCGTTACCGTAAACGGCACGCTCTACCGGCGCACCGTGGAGGCGCGGCTTCTGCTCAGCGATTTCCTGCGCCACGACTTGTTGCTCGCCGGCACTCACGTCGGCTGCGAGCATGGCGTCTGCGGCGCCTGTACGGTGATCTTCGACGGCGTCGCCGTTCGTTCCTGCCTGATGCTTGCGGCGCAGGCCGACGGCCACGCCATCATGACGGTGGAAGGACTGGCGTCCGATCGCGATCATCTTCATCCGTTGCAGCAGTCCATGCACGATTGCCACGGACTGCAATGCGGCTACTGCACCCCGGGCATTCTAATGACCATGAAGGTATTCCTCGACGAGACGCCGGCGCCGAACGAGGCGCAGATCCGCGAGGCGCTTTCCGGCAATCTTTGCCGCTGCACGGGGTACCAGCACATTGTCGATGCGGTGATGCTCGCGGCCGAACGACTGCGGAGTTGATGGCGTGACGACGCGAAAATTCGGTGCTCCGATCAGACGCAACGAGGACGCGCGCTTGCTCGTCGGCCAAGCGCTGTTCGTCGACGATGTCGAGCTTCCCGGTTTGCTGCATGCGGCCTTTCTCCGCAGTAATGTCGCCCACGGCCGTATTCTGTCGATTGACGTTGCAGCGGCGCGGGCGCGGCCGGGCGTGGTCGCGGTCTATACCGCGGCCGATCTCGGCGCCTATTGGGCGCCGGGGCCGCTCCTGGTGCCGCCGCCGCCGATCGCCGGCGTCATCTTCAATCAGCGCACGCAGGTGCCACTCGCCAAGGACAAAGTGCGCCACGTCGGCGAGCCGCTCGCCGTCGTACTGGCGGACAGCCGCTATCTCGCCGAGGACGCGCTCGGCGACATCATTGTCGAGCTCGATCCGCTGCCGGCCGTCGTCGATCTTGAAAAGGCGCTGACGAACGCCTCGGCCACGGTGCACGACGATGTGCATCCCAATGTCGCCGCGCATGTCCGGCAGGCGCGCGGCAATTACACCACGGCACGCGCGCGCGCCGCGCATATCATCGCCCGTCGCTTTTCGTACGATCACGGCGCGTCATCGCCGATCGAAACCCGGGGCATCGTCGCCAAATGGGACGGCCGCGCCGATCAGCTGACGATCTGGGACACCACGCAGGCGCCGGTGTTCTTGCGCAACGGCCTCGCCGCGATGCTGGGCTTGAGCGAGCGCCAGGTCAGAGTCATCGCGCCATTTGTCGGCGGCGGCTTCGGGCCGAAAATCATGCTGTTCTATCCCGAAGAGGTGGTGATCCCTTGGGTGGCGATGAAGCTCAATCGCCCGGTGAAATGGATCGAAGACCGGCTTGAGCATTTCTTCGCCACGACGCAAGAGCGCGGCCAGACTCACGATGCCGAAATCGCGCTCGCCGCCGACGGCCGTATCCTCGGTGTCAGGGACGTCTTTCTCCACGATACCGGCGCCTATAATCCCTATGGACTGACCGTGCCGATCAACAGTCAGTGCACGCTGCTCGGACCTTACGATATCCCCAATTACGACAGCACCTTCACATCCGTCTTCACCAACAAGCCGATCGTCACGCCCTATCGCGGCGCCGGCCGCCAGCATGGGGTGTTCGTCATCGAGCGGCTACTCGATATTGCCGCCAATGAACTCAACATCGACCGCGCCGAAATCCGCCGCCGCAACCTTATCCCACCGGATGCCTTTCCCTACAACAACGAGATCATCTACCAGGACTTCGCTCCGCTCTCCTACGACAGTGGAAATTACGAGCCGATTCTCGACAAGGCGCTGGAGCTGATCGGCTACGAGAAGTTTCTCGCCGAAGAGCAGCCACGGCTGCGCGCGCAAGGCCGTCACGTCGGAATTGGGATCGCCTGTTACGTCGAGGGCACCGGCATCGGCCCCTATGAAGGCGCCAAGGTCCAGGTCCAGACCAATGGCAAGGTCAGCGTGGCGACCGGCATCGGCACGCAAGGGCAGGGACACTTCACCGTCTTTGCCCAGATCGCCGCCGACCAGCTCGGAGTCGCAGTGAACGACATCGATGTCGTGACCGGAGACACCGATCAGTTCTATTGGGGCGCCGGCACCTTTGCGAGCCGCGGCGCCGTGGTGGCGGGCAACGCCGTCAACGAAGCGGCGCTGGCGGTGCGGCACAAAATTCTCAAACTCGCCGCCGATCATTTCGAATGCGCAGAGGAAGATCTCGAGATCGCCGACGGTCAGGTGTCGGTCGTGGGCGTCCCGGGGCAGGCGATCAAGCTTGGCGCGCTGGCGCTCAAGGCCAATCCGATGCGCGGCGCCGTGCGGCCGGGCACGGAACCCGGGCTTGAGTCGACGCAATATTTCGGTCCGCCCAGCGGCGCCACCGCAAGCGGCGTGCATGCCATGATCGTCGAGGTCGATCCGCAGACTTTTACGCTCGAAGTGCTCAAATACGTCGTGGTGCACGATTGCGGCACCGTCATCAATCCGCTGATCCTGGCCGGCCAGATTCATGGCGGGGTCGCCCAAGGCATCGGCAACGCCTTCTACGAACAGCTGGTGTTCGACGACGACGGGCAGTTGCTCAACGCCTCGCTCGCCGACTACCTGTTACCGACCGCGCTTGAAGTGCCGCGCATGGAGATCGCTCATACGGTTACGCCGTCGCCGCTCAATCCGCTCGGCGTCAAAGGCGCCGGCGAAGCCGGCGCAATTCCGGTCGGACCGCTGTTTGCACAGGCCATCGAAGATGCGCTCGGACTCCCGGGCAAAAAGATCGAGCTTTTGGAAATTCCGCTCAGCCCCAACCGCCTCTTCGAACTGACGACGAAAGAGCGATGATCCTGGTCACCGGTGCCGCGGGCAAGACCGGTAATGCCGTCGTCAGGGCGCTGGCGGCGAAGCGCGCAGTTGTGCGCGGCTTGGTGCGTCGGCCGGAACAGGCCGCAGGACTTGCCGCGCTCGGTGCCGCGGAGGTCAGTGTCGGAAGCTTCGACGAGTTCGGCGCGCTGCAGAAGGCCACGGCCGGCGCGTCGGCCATCTATCACATCTGTCCCAATGTCAGCCGCGACGAACTGCGTTTTGCGCAAGCCGTCGCTGCCGCTGCGGCTGCAAACAATGTCAAGCGCTTCGTTTATCATTCGGTTCTGCATCCGCAAATCGAGGCAATGCCGCATCACTGGGCGAAGCTGCAAGTCGAGCAGATGCTGTTCACTACCGGCTTGGAACTGACCATCCTGCAGCCCACGGCCTATATGCAGAACATTCTCAGCGCTTGGCGCGGTATCGCGGAGGAGGGCGCATTGCGGATTCCTTATCCGGCCGAGACGCGATTGAGTCTTGTGGACCTCGACGACGTCGCCGAGGCGGCGGCTCTTGTGCTGATGAACGACGGTCACGGCGGAGCGACCTACGAACTCGTCGGCACGCCGCCGCTGAGCCAAAACGAAGTTGCTGCCACGATCGGCACTGGACTGGGAAAGACCATCCGCGTCGAGGTCGAGAGCGTCGAGGCGTGGGAGTCGCGCGTCGGCGCGACCGGAATGGGCGATCATGAGCGCGTGACGCTGGCCGCGATGTTTCGCTATTACAGCGAACGTGGCCTCATGGGGAATCCGAACACTTTGCGGTGGCTGCTCGGAAGGGCTCCAAACGACCTCGGACAATTCATCAGCCGCGTCGGGCCGCGCTAAGCCCGACTTCGGATGCGTCCGGCGCCGCACCGAATGGCCCGGCTCTTGCACGTCGGGAATGCCCATGTGACCAATAGCTTCTCGCGGTGGAGCGACCGGATGTCAGGCCATTCTTCAGCCACTTCGCCGGTGCTGGCCTTACCCGGGGCCGACCCCAGGCTTTACAACGAAGACCTTGCGCCGGTCGCTGCGGCCGGGCGCCACTGGGGCTATTTCGATATTTTTGCCATGTGGATGTCGGACGTGCATTCGGTCGGCGGCTACACCTTTGCGGCGAGCCTGTTCTTTCTCGGCCTGACCGGATGGCAAGTGCTGGTGTCGATGGCGGTCGGCATCACGGCAGTCTACTTTCTGATGAATCTCATCGGCAGGCCATCGCAGAAATACGGGATTCCCTATCCAGTCGTGGCGCGGATGTCGTTCGGCGTCATGGGCGCCAACCTGGCCGCGATCGTGCGTGGCGTCGTCGGCATCGTCTGGTACGGCGTGCAGACCTATTTCGCTTCCAAAGCTGTGGAGGTGTTGGTCATTACGCTTTGGCCAAGCGCGGAGGCGTTGCGGCACGGCGGGATGCTTGGCCTTTCTCCGCTCGGCTGGGGCAGCTTTCTGTTCATGTGGTTGTTCCAACTCCTCATCTTCCTCAACGGCATGGAGACCATCCGCAAGTTCATCGATTTCTGCGGCCCGGCGGTTTACGTCGTGATGTTCGCGCTCGCCATCTGGATCGTGTCGCGGACCGGTCTGTCGAGCCTTGCGCTGCAGCTTGCGCCGCCCGTCGAGGGATCGAGCATTGGCCATATGGCCAATGCCGCGATGCTGATCGTCGCCTATTTCGCCGCGCTGTTGCTCAACTTCGGCGACTTCTCGCGGTTCGCCAAGGACGAGCGGTCCATGAACCTCGGCAATGTGCTTGGCTTGCCGCTCAATTTCATGGTCTTTGCCATTATTACCGTGATCGTGACTTCGGGTACGGTGAAAGTTTTCGGCGAGGCCATCATGGACCCGGTGCGCATCGTCGAGCGGATCGGTAATCCGTTCGTCGTCGTCGTAGGCTCGCTGACCTTTATCGTCGCGACCATGGGCATCAATATCGTCGCCAACTTCGTGTCGCCCGCCTACGACATCGCCAATCTCAATCCGCAGCGGATCAGTTTCCGGCTCGGCGGCTTGATTACCTCGATCCTCTCCGTTCTGGTTTGTCCCTGGCTGTTCGTATCGAGCTCGCAGGCGATTACGATCTTCGTCTCGATTTTCGGTGCGGTGCTGGGCCCGATGTTCGGCATCATCGTGTCCGATTATTACGTGGTGAAACGCCAGCAGATCGTCACCGAAGACCTCTATACGATGTCGCCGTCCGGTTCGCTGCACTACCGGAACGGCTGGAACCCGGCGGCGCTGTTGGCGCTCGGCGCTTCAGGCCTGGTGTCGATCGGACTGTCGCTTTTGGGGAACTTCGGGGTCGTCCTCAATGTCGGCGACTGGGGCTGGCTGATCGGCGCCACGCTCGGCGGGCTGTTTTATCTGGCCGCGACCCGGTCCTTGGGCGAACGCAGGCTCGGCAAGACCATGCTCATGTCGACCGGCTCATGACACCGGCCTCGCGCCGATCACCAAGCTACACTAATCAAGCGAACCGCGACATTCCTTCGCCATAGGGAAGCCAATGCCGATCATGTTTGCTGACATCGTCTGGCCGGTGACGCAGCGCTATTGGCTCGCCAATGCCCGCGTGCCGGCGTGCTTGTTGGCCGATGCGGCGGTGCTGGCTGCGCCGCTCGACGCAGAAGGCGTGTTCAAGGCGGATTTGCTGATTGACGACGGCAAGCTTGCGCGAATCGAGCGCGCGGAGCCCATACGCAGCGACGGCATCGCCTCTGTGGATCTCGGCGGTCGCCAAGTCTGGCCGACTTTGATCGACATCCACACTCATCTCGACAAAGGCCATACCGTCGAGCGCAGCCCGAACCCGGACGGCACCTTTCAGAACGCCCGCCTCGCGGCGGCCGCGGACCGCCCGAACTGGACGGCGTCGGATTTGCGCCGCCGCATCGATTTCGGTTTGCGTTGTGCTTACGCCTACGGCGTCTCAGCGATCCGCACCCATATCGACACCTATCATGAGACTGCCGAGCGTAGCTGGCAGGTGTTGCGGGAAATGCGCGAGGAGTGGCGGGGCAGGGTCGATCTGCAGGCGGTCGCTCTGTGCCCGATCGATTTGCTGGAGGACGAGTTCGGCGACCGGGTGGCCTCGATCGTTGCGCAATCGGCGGGTTTGCTCGGCGGCGTGACCCGCGCCTCGATCGGCAATCACGGTGCGCCACTCGGCAATATCGACACGCTCCTTGACCGCCTGTTTTCGCTCGCCACGCGGCACGATCTCGACGTCGATCTGCATGTCGACGAAACCCACGATCCGGCGGCGGCGACGCTGCCCTTTGTCGCGCGCGCCGCGATGCGCCATGGCTATAAGGGCCGCGTCGTGTGCGGCCATTGCTGCAGCCTGGCGATGCAGCCGGAGGCCGAAATCGACGGCACGCTCGATCTGGTGGCGGAAGCCGAAATCGCCATCGTGACGCTGCCGACCGTCAATATGTATCTGCAGGATCGCAGCTCGGGCCGCACGCCGCGTTGGCGCGGCGTCACGGTCGTGCAAGAAATGCTCCGGCGCGGCATCCCGGTGGCGGCGGCCGGCGACAATTGCCGGGACAGCTTTTATGCCTATGGCGATCACGATGTCCTCGACACGTTCCGCCAGGCGGTCCGCATTCTCCATCTCGATCACCCATTGGACGGCGCGCCGGCCTTGGTCGGTTCGACACCCGCGGCGATCGGCGAATTTTCAGGGTCGCTCTCCGGACATGGTTGTCTGGCGATCGGCGCGCCGGCGCGCCTCATCGTCTTCAATGCGCGCAGCATCAATGAAATCGTCAGCCGGCCGCAATCCGATCGAGTCGTCATCGATCGCGGCGAGCGTCTCCGGGTGAAAGCGCCCGACTATTCCGACCTGTGGCAAGCAGAGAGCGAGAACGCGTAATCGCTGTCGAATCGCTAAATGCCGGCGGCGATGTCGCGGATCGCGGCGCGCAGCCAGACCTGCAACGGATCGGCATGGATGCGACGATGCCAGAACATGTGCGGGGAAACTTGGACGTCGGGCAGCGGCGGCATGAGGATGCGCACATTCGCCATCGGCAGGAGGCCCTTCACGATGCGGTTCGGCAGAGTCGCAATCAGATCGGTGGCCGCGACAACGAAAGGAATTCCGGCCGCGTTCGGCAACACCAGCGCGATGCGCCTGCGCAACCCGCGCGCGGTCAAGATGGCATCGACGATGCTCGTTCCGACGCCATCCGGCGACACTTGCACGTGTCCGGCGTCGACCAGGTGCGCGGCCGCTGCATAGGATTCGATGGTCAGCGGCTCGCGCAGCGGATTGTCGTTGCCGACCAGCGTGACCAGCCGGTCGTTCCACAGCGGTTCGGCGCAGAGCTCGGCGGTCTTGGTCCCGAGTGGCGCAAAGGCGATATCGATCTCGCCGGCGGCAAGCTGCTCGTGGAGATGCAAACAGTCATTGGCGCGCACCTGCAGATCGACGTGAGGCGCGTGCTGGCGCAAATGCTGGACCAGCGACGGCAAGAGCTTGGTGTGGTAGAGATCGATGGTCGCGATTTTTATCGTTGCCTTCACGGTCGACGGTTCGAAGGCGGCAGGCAACGACAAGGTGCGGGAAATATCGGCCAGGGCCCCGTGGATCGGGCCGGCAAGTTCGCGCGCCCGCGCGGTTGGCTCCATGCCGCGGTCGCGCCGCACGAACAGCGGATCGTCGAACAGGTAGCGTAAGCGATTGAGCGCCTTGCTCACCGCCGGCTGGCTGAGCCCGTTGCGCTCGGCCGCCCGGGTGACGTTGCGCTCCGCCATCAACGCGTCGAACACGACCAAGAGGTTGAGGTCGACCGATCGCAAATTCCGTTCGGCTATAACATCCATATTACTTTGTCATTTCCCTGTCGGCGCGTGAATCGGCATCATTACGGCGGACGTCAAGGCGAATGGTGCGGACCCTTTCCACAGCCTTAGCCACGGTCGCGACCACCGGGACCGCATAATAAGACGTGTACGCTCAATGGCTTGCGCCCGTCGATGCTGGGCGCGTGCCGAAATCGGTCTTCGCATCATGCCCGCAAGGCATGGTGGCCGTGCTCATTATCACGAAGCAAAATACATGCCGTCAAAAGATCACGTGTCAGAATGCGTGCCGCGGATGGCAAGGGATTGCGAATTCGGGCGAACCGCGCCATGACCGGCGAAGGCGAAGCGCCGCTGCTGGAAGCAAAGGGCATCGTCAAACGGTTTGGCTCGCTCCTTGCCAACGAGATTTCCGATTTCAGCGTGCGCGGCGGCGAGGTGGTGGCGCTGCTCGGCGAGAACGGTGCCGGCAAAAGCACTCTGGCGAAAATACTTTACGGCTATTACGCGCCCGACGCCGGCGAGATCTTCGTGAATGGCCGGCAGGTCGAAATCGCGTCGCCGCACGATGCCCGCGCGCTCGGCATCGGCATGGTGTTTCAAAACTTCACGCTCGTTCCGGCGCTGAGCGTCTTCGACAATGTGGCGCTGTTTCAAAAAAATCTGCCGGCTGTCGTGCCGCGCGCGGAAATTCTAAAACGCATGCGCCACTACGCTGAGCGATTCCGCCTCACTCTCGATCCCTGGATGCAGGCCGGCCAGCTTGCGGTTGGGGATCAGCAGAAGGTCGAAATCCTCAAGCAGCTCCTCGCCGGTGCGCGGGTGCTGATCCTCGACGAACCTACCAAAGTCTTGGCGCCACAGGAGAGCGAAGGCCTGTTCAAAACGCTGACCGAGCTGCGGGCCCAAGGGCTGGGCATCGTCTTGATCACCCACAAGCTGCGCGAGGTGCTCGCCTGCGCGGATCGGATCGCGGTGATGCGGCACGGTCGCGTCGTGGGCGTCGTCGGCCGGCGCGAGGCCAAGGAGGAAAACCTGCTGGCGCTGATGTTTGGCGATAAGCCCATGGAATTGCCGTCGCCGCTGTTGGATCCCGCGGGCCGTCACGACAGGGGTGTGTGCGCGCTGGAAATGGTCGGTGTTTCGACCACCGGTGGTGCCGGACACATCCCGTTGCGCAACGTTTCCATGAAGCTGCGCTCCGGCGAGATCGTCGGCGTCGCCGGCGTTTCAGGCAATGGGCAACGGGAATTCGGCGACCTCATCCTCGGCTTGCTACAGCCGGAGACGGGAAGCAAGCTGTTGTGGGGCGAAGACGCATCGCGATGGTCGATCGCTGCGGTCCGCGATAAGGGGGTCGCATCTATTCCGGACGATCCGCTCGCGCTTGCCTGCGTGCCGGGACTGACGGTGCGTGAAAATCTCGTGCTGGGTTCGGGAGCGCGATATAGCACGGGCCTCGGCGTCGATTGGCCGCGACTGGACGCCGACATGAACCGGAGCTTCGCGCGTTTGGGATTCTCGCGCCCGAATTTTGAGTCCCGCGCGGCGACTCTATCCGGCGGCAATCTGCAGCGTGTCGTTTTGGCCCGCGAATTGGCGCAACAGCCGCGTTTGATCGTCGCGCTCTATCCGACGCGCGGTCTCGATGCCCGCAGCACGATAATGGTGCGGGCGCTGTTGCGCGACATGCGCGACCGCGGCGCTGCGGTGCTGTTGATATCTGAGGATCTGGACGAACTCTTCGAAGTGAGCGATCGCCTCCTGGTGCTGTTCCACGGTGCCGTCGCGGCCGAGTTCAGCCCGGAGGATTTTCGCGCCGACCTAGTCGGTCCGCCGATGATCGGAGTCACGGAGCACTCCGATGCGGCTTGACGGCGCCACACTATGGACCTGCGCTTCGGCGCGCGCCAAGGCCTTTGCGCTGGTGACTGCCGCCGCGCTGGGCGTCTTCGCGAGCTTGTTGGTCGCCGCCGGCAAGGACCCGCTCGAAGCCTATATCGATACGCTCACTTACGTGTTCGGCAATGCCTACGGATTTTCCGAGCTTCTGGTGCGTATGATCCCGCTGATGCTCACAGCGGTCGCCGCGGCGCTACCGGCCCGCATCGGGCTGATCAATGTCGGCGCCGAGGGCCAGCTCTACATGGGCGCCTGGCTTGCGACCGCCGGCGCGCTGGCGTTTTCTGATCAGCCCGCATTCGTTCTCTTGCCGCTCCTGACGCTGCTCGGTTTTGTCGGCGGCGGTATGTGGGCGCTGATCGCCGGCGTGTTGCGGGCGTTGCGGCTCGTCAACGAGACGATCTCGACGTTGCTTTTAAATTACATCGCTCCGCTGATCGTGAGCTATTTCATCTTCGGACCGTGGCGCAGCCCCGAAACGGCGTCCTATCCGCAGTCTCCGGCCTTTGCCGAGGCCGCGCGGCTGCCGACGTTTTTTCATTCGCGGGTTCATTTCGGTCTGGTCTACGCCATGGCGTCGCTGGTCCTCTATTGGCTCGTCATGACGCGCACGCGGATTGGTCTCGATATGCGGGCGATCGGCGGCAATCCGGAGGCGGCGCGACGTCTGGGTATCCCGATCGTCCGTTACATTTTGACCGTGATGTTCATCGCCGGCGGGGTCGCCGGCCTCGCCGGAATGGCGGAGGTCGCGGCCATTCAGGGACGCTTGGTTTCCGAGCTGTCGCCGGGTTACGGCTTCATCGGCTTCCTCGTCGCATGGCTCGCCGGGACCAGCGCGGTGGGCGTCGTCACGATGTCGTTTTTGTTCGCGCTGATCAGTTCGGTCGGCGACATTCTGCAGATCACGCAAGGCGTACCCTACGCGGTCGTCAATATTCTGATGGCGGTCATTCTGTTCATCGTACTCGGCCGCCGCACCGTTGGGAGCGCCGCGCGATGAACTCGGCACTGATCGTCGGCGTCATTGCGGGCTCGATCATGTCGGGCACGTCGCTGTTGTATGCCACGCTGGGCGAGGTTGTCGGCGAGCGCGCGGGCATCGTCAATCTGGGTCTGGAAGGCATCATGCTGATCGGGGCGGCAAGCGGATTTGCCGCCGCGGCCCTGACCGGCTCGCCCTATCTCGGCATCGTGGCGGCCGCACTCGCTGGTGCGGCGGCCAATACGATCTTCGCCTATCTGGTGGTCGGGCGTCACGCCAATCAGCTCGCGACCGGCTTGAGCCTGATGTTCTTCGGCATCGGCATGAGCGCGCTGATCGGCAGGCCCTTTGTCGGCGCCCTCATCAGCGGCCTGCCGCGGCTGCCGGTGCCGGGTCTTGTTCCGGGCGGGATCGGTGCGCGGCTTCTGAGCTATGACATTCTGGTCTATCTGGCAGTGCCGTTTTCGCTGTTCACTTGGTGGCTTATCTTCCGAACCCGATGGGGGCTGGGACTGCGCACCGTCGGCGAAAGTCCGGCTGCGGCCTACGCGGCCGGCCTGAACCCGCAAAAGCTGCAATACCAGGCGCTGACATACGCCGGCGCGCTCGGCGGCATCGCCGGAGCGCATATTTCGGTCGCGCTCACGCTGACCTGGGCCGAAGGGATGACGGCCGGCCGCGGCTTTATCGCCATCGCGCTCGTGATCTTTGCCAAATGGAATCCGCTGTGGGCCATTGCCGGCGCCTTGTTGTTTGGCGGCGCGGAAGGATTGCAGTTGCAGCTTCAGGCCGCCGGCGCCGATGTCTCGCCCTTCGTGATGAACATGACGCCTTATCTGCTCACGCTGTTGGTGCTGATTGTCTGGGGCTGGAGCCGCCAGTCGGCCGCGCCTGCGGCGCTCGGCCGAAACTTTGTTGGGGTGGAGTAACAGGGATCGCATGCCTTCGCGGCGTTGCCGGACCGCCGCATCATCAGAGGAGAGAACGATGACACGTAGCAGGATGATCGCGGCGGTATGTTTGCTGCTTCTGGGCTTGGTCGCCGCCGGCCCGGCCGCTGCACAAGACAAGCCACCGCTGATCGTAGGCGCGATCTACGTCGGCAGCGTCAACGATTACGGCTACAACCGCTCCATGAAAGACGGCCTCGAAGCGATGAAGCGGGCCATCCCCGGCCTCAAGCTCATCGAGGCTGAGAACGTGCCCGAGACCGCCGAATCCGAGCGCGTCATGGAAGGCATGGTGCAGCAGGGAGCGAAGCTGATCTTCGCCACCAGCTTCGGCCATCAGCAGTTCGCCTTCAATGTTGCCAAGAACCATCCCGACGTCGTGTTCGAACACGCCGGCGGTTGGATGCAGGCGGCGAACTTCGGCAATTTCTTCGGCGCCACCCAGGCCGCCTGGTATCCGATGGGCGTTGCGGCTGGCAAGATGACGAGGTCGAACACGCTCGGCTTCGTGGTCGGGGTTCCGATCGGCTATGCGATCGGCAACGTCAACGCGTTTGAGATGGGCGCCCGTTCGGTCAATCCCAAAGCCGAGACGCGTGTGGTGGTGACCGGCGGCTGGTCCGACAAGGCTAAGGAAGCGTCTGCCGCGAATGCCTTGATCGATCAAGGCGCCGACGTCGTGACCATGCATGTCGACTCGCCGGCAACCATCATCCAGGTCGCGGAGGGCCGCAGCATGTCCTCGATCGGATTTCAGTCGGTCGAGGCCCGGGAGCTTGCGCCTAAACACTGGATCACCGGGCTCGGCTTTACCTGGGGACCATTCATGACCGAAACCGCCAAGAGCGTGATCGCCGGCACGTTCAAGCCGGCAATGGTGCGGGAGGGTCTGGGTCAGATGATGACGATTGCGCCGTTCGGGCCGGAAGTTTCGACCGAAGTCCGCCAACTCGTCATTGCTTCCGGCGACCGGGTTGAGAAAGGCTTCAATCCATTCACCGGACCGGTCACCGACAATACCGGCGCCGTGAAAATCGCAGCCGGCGAGTCTTGGGGCGGCGACAAGATGGGCAATTTCGACTGGTACGTCGAGGGCGTGATCGGCAAGGCCAAATAGCCTTGCCGCAGCCAACGGGGGCCTAAACCGCCGGAGGGTTGGGCAACGCCGGCGCACGCCGACAACGAGCGCCGGTACCGCCAGACTGTACGGTGTAGGAGACGTCAATGCTCGAAATCAATATTCCCGACGTGCTCGCCGAAGTGACGGCGGCCTTTCAGCGCTATGAGCGCGCGCTTGTCGCTAACGATGTCGAGGTGCTCGATGCGCTGTTCTGGAACAATCCCAACACGCTGCGCTTCGGCGTCGCCGAGAATCTCTATGGCTACGAGGCGATCGCTTCGTTCCGCAGCAGCCGGCCGCCAATCGACCTGACGCGGTTTCTCAAGAACACTGTGATCGTCAGCTATGGGCAGGATTTTGCGACTGCCAATACGGAGTTTCAGCGCGTCGGCTCGACCGTTACCGGCCGGCAAAGCCATGTCTGGGTCCGAACGGAGGATGGCTGGCGGATTGCCGCCGCCCATGTCAGCCTGATGCCGGCGACACGGGAGGCCGCGCGCATCGGCACGAGCGCCGCGGCGCAGAGTGTCGGAGCGCCATGAACCGATCCGGCGCGGATTTCCGGCTTCATTGACGTCGAAAAAGCAGCGGCAGTTCCGCGATGCTGCCGATTTCATGCTCGGGCTTAAGCGCACGACAGCGTTGCGCGTCGCCATAGCCGTAGGATACCCAGCAGCAGGGCATTCTGCTCTTCTTGGCAAATAGAATATCGATTTCAGTGTCGCCAACCATCAAGATCTGCCGGGGCTGCAATTGCGCGTATTTAGGCAGAATGCGGTCCACAACGATTGCCGGATCCGGCTTATTCGGCTGTCCGGGTTCGTCGCCTAACACCAGATCTATGAAGGGAGTGAGCCGACCGGCATCGAGCGATTGACGGATCGCGGCGAGGCCTTTGTTGCTGACGACCAGGCATTTCGCGCCGTCGGCGTGCAGCTGCCGCAAGACTTCGCTCACACCGGCAAAGGGCTTCAAGAGCGGCAGACCTTCGGCGAGGTAGATGGCGCGGTAGGCTTCGACACGCGCGCGCAACGTGGCGTCGTCCTTGCGCAGACTCTCGTCCAGATAGAGGAACGTATCCTCCAAAGTAACACCGCTCCCGATGGTATACAGCACCGTCTCCTGCGCCGGTGTCGGCCGGCCGGATGCCGCGAAGCTGCGCCGGATGCAATGAACGATCGCCGGCCGCGTGTCGAACAGCGTGCCGTCGTAATCGAAGGCGATCACCTTAAAGGTCGTCATTGCATCACGCGGGCGATCAGTGCCCCGCCATGTGCTTGCCGATGGTGGAGCGGTCGGTCTCGCCGACGGGAGCCTGATAATTGATCGTGCCGCCGGACATCACGGCGACGCGGTCGGCAAGCTCCAAAATCTCGTCGAGGTCCTCGGAGACCAAGAGCACCGCCGCGCCGCGGTTGCGCTGCTCCATGATCTGCGAGCGTATTTCCACCACGGACGCGAAATCGAGACCGAAGCAGGGATTGGCGACAATCAGCACGTCGACGTCACCAGACAATTCGCGCGCCAGCACCGCGCGCTGGACATTGCCGCCGGACAGGTCCGCGATCGCCGTCTCCGGCGACGGCGTCTTGACGCGATAAAGCGCGATCAGTTCGCGCGCCTTCTCGCGCATAGGGCCCGGCGACAACCACCAGCCGAGCTTTGCCGACGGCGGCCGGTCGAAGGTGCGGAACGCCATGTTCTCGGCGACCGTCATGCGCGGCACGGTCGCATTTTTGAGCGGCTCTTCCGGCAGCCCGAAAATCTTCAGCCGATAGAAGCTGTCCCGGTTCGGTTCAAACGGGTGCTGCTTGATAATGATGCGCCCGTCGGTGAGCGGCCGCTGGCCGGCGAGCACCTCGACGAGTTCCGACTGGCCATTGCCGGACACGCCGGCGATGCCGACGATCTCGCCGGAATGGACCTTCAGATTGACCTGTTCGAGCGCCCGCATGCCTTCGTCGTCGTCGGCATAAAGGGCGGCGAGTTCGAGAACTGTGTCGCCAGCGGGCTTGGTGCCGCGCACGGCGCGGTCGCGGATTTGAGTGTCGCCGATCATCATCCGCGCCATCGCGTCGGTGGTGAGGTCCTTGACCTCGCCGCCGCCGACTTTGCGGCCGCGGCGCAGTACCGTCACGCTGTCGCAGAAGCTCAACACTTCGCGAAATTTATGCGTGATCATGATGACGGTGATCTCCTTGCGGTGCGTCATTTCGCGCAGGAGACCGAGCATTTCATCGGCTTCGTCCGGTGTGAGCACCGACGTCGGCTCGTCGAGAATAAGCAGGCGTTGATCGAGGTAAAGCAGCTTTAGGATTTCCAGCTTTTGCTTTTCGCCCGCCGCCATGGCGGAGACCGGCACGTCGAGCGGTACCCGAAACGGCATCCGATCGAGGAACGCCTCGAGCGAACGCATCTCCTTCTTCCAGTCGATAATGGCCGGCGCATCAGCGCGACTGATGACGAGATTTTCGGCGCCGGTCAGCGACGGCACCAAGGTGAAATGTTGATAGACCATGCCGATGCCGAGCGCGCGGGCGTCGCGCGGATTGCGGATCGGCACCTCGGCGCCGTCGAGCAGCACTTGGCCTTTGTCGGCCGAATAAAACCCCATGATGCATTTGACCAGCGTCGACTTGCCGGCGCCGTTTTCGCCGAGCAAGGCATGTACGGTCCCGGCTTTGATATTGATGGAGACGTCGTCGAGCGCCACCAAGGAGCCGAACACCTTGGTCATGCCGATGGTTTCAAGCGACGGCGCGCGCATCGCAGGCGTTGGGGGCGCGTCGGCGGGGATGACCGTCGCAACGCTGGTTGCAGCGCTCATGGCAAACTCTCCACGAAGCTCTTGGAATTGGAGACCGAGCCGAATACGCCGCCCTGCATCTTGATCATTTTTACCGCGGCAAGGTGATTGGCGGGATCGGTCGCGGCGCAGCAATCCTCCAGCAGCACGCATTCGAAGCCGCGATCGTTCGCCTCGCGCATGGTGGTGTGCACGCAAACGTCAGTGGTGATGCCGGTCAATACGATGTTGCGCCAGCCTTTGGTCCGCAGCAGTAATTCAAGGTCGGTGGCGCAGAACGAGCCCTTGCCGGGCTTGTCGATGATCGGTTCGCCCGGCTCAGGCTTGAGTTCGGGGATGATCTCCCAGCCCGGTTCGCCGCGCACCAGAATGCGGCCGCACGGACCGGGATCGCCGATGCCGGCGCCGATCTGGCGCGACCGCCAGCGCTTGTTCTCCGGCAGATCGGCCAGATCCGAGCGATGGCCCTCCCGGGTATGGATGACGCCGTAGCCCTTTTTGCGCATCGCATCGAGCACTGTGCTGATCGGCTTGATCGGAGCTTGGGTCAGCGACAGATCATAGCCCATCGCGTCGACATAGCCGCCCTTGCCGCAAAAGTCGGTCTGCATGTCGATGATGATCAGCGTCGTATTCTGCGGCGTGATGTTGCCGTCGAACGGCCAGGCATAGGGATCGCCGGGGATGGTCGGCATGGCTTACTCCGCAGCACGATCGAGCCGCTCACCGTAAAGGCGCGTCGGCATCGGGAATCCGCAGGAGGTACCGTCGGTGTGTAAAACCTCCGCTTCCCAGGGCAGGCGGTAACGGCCCGCAACCAAATCCTGCATGTAAGTGTAGGGACAATCCCGCGCGCCGCCGTGCACTGCCGTGAAGCCGCGATGACCGAACTGGTAGATATTGTTCTCCACCGACCAGTGCCGTCGTGCCTCGCGCACCAGGTCCGGGCGCACTTCCGCGGTAATGATTTCGTCCGGTCTGCCGCCTTCGCCATGCGCGATGATGGTGCCGTCGAAATTGACGATCATGCCTTCGCCCATGGAGTCGAACGTGCCGTCGGAGCCGCACATGCAGACATTGGCGGTCACCATGAGATTGCAGAACGCGTTCGACTGGTTGGTGAAGCGCCATGCATCGCGGACCGGTGCGGTGTAGCCGGCGGTCCGGATCATGATCTCCGCGCCCTTGTAGGCGCATTCACGCGCCATCTCGGGGAACATGCCATCGTGGCAGATGATGAGGGCGACCTTCGCGCCCTTTGGTCCGTCAATCACCGGAATGCCGATATCACCCGGCTCCCAGGGCTCGACCGGCACCCAGGGGTGCATCTTGCGATAGTAGAGCCGTAATGCGCCGGTATCGTCGATGATGACGCCGGAGTTAAAAGGGGAGGCGCCTGGGTTGGCTTCCATGATTGAGAAACAACCCCAGATGCGATTATCGGCGCAGGCCTTTTTGAACGCCGCCATTTCCGCCCCATCGAGCGAGCACATGATGCCGGGGTTGGTGTCCATCGAGAGGCCGTGCAACGCGTATTCCGGAAATACCACGAGGTCCATGGTCGGCAGATTGCGGCGCGCCTTGCCGACCATCGCGACGATGCGCCGGGTCTGTGCCGCAAGATCGGCCGGCGTTTCGACCGACGGCAGCTGAAGCTGGACCAGCCCGATCACTACGCCATTCGGAGTCTTGTTCAGTCCGCCAAGTCCGTTCATGAGCGTGTTCTCACGGGCTTCTCACTTGGTAATGCTGAGCTCGCCCGGCACGTCACGTGCCGCACGCTTGGAATCGGCCGAGGCGATCATGATAAACAGCGTGAGGATGTAGGGCGCGGCATTAAAGAAGTAGTAGCCCTGGGTGATGCCGACCGATTGCAAGGCCGGGCCGATGGCGCCGGCGGCGCCGAACAACAAGGCCGCGATGACGCAGCGGATGGGACTCCAGCGCGCGAAGATCACCAGCGCAACCGCCATCAGGCCTTGGCCGGAGGACAGGCCCTGGTTCCAGGAGCCTGGGTAATACAGCGACAAGAACGCACCGCCGACGCCGGCCAAGAATCCGCCCGCGGTGGTGCAGAGAAAACGCACCAGATCGACCGACACGCCCATCGCGCGTGCCGACGCCGCGCTGTCGCCCGTCATCCGGATAATCAGGCCCCATTTGGTGTTGGCAAAGGCCCAGGCCATGACCAGTCCGGTGACGATGCCGACGATCAACAGCGGGTTGATCAAAAGCGCAGTCGCGATTTCCTGGTTGCCGGTCCAGGCGCCGAGCGAAAACGAGCCGAGCCGTGGCGCCGACGGTTGGATGTAGGGCTTGCCGAAAAAGAACGCGACGCCGGTACCGAACAGCATCATGGCGATGCCGACCGCAATGTCGTTCACCTTCGGCAGTTTGCAGATATAACCGTGCATTGCGCCCAGCACCGAACCGGCGCAGCCGGCCGCCAGCACGCCGAGCCATGGCGAGCCGGACTGATAGGAGATCGCGTAGCCCGTCATGGCGCCAAGCACCAGCGTGCCTTCGAGACCAAGATTGACCCGGCCGGATTTTTCCGTGAGGCACTCGCCGAGCGCGACGAACATGAAGGGCGTCGAAACCCGCAACGCGCCGCCGATCAGCGCGACCAGGACGATGATATATGCGCTCTCGTTCATGTGCGATCCGCCGCCCCGCGTACCTGGAATATCTTGAAGCGCCCATAGAGCGTTTCCGACATCAACAAGACGACGAAGGCCAGTCCCTGGACGACAAGGACGGTGGCGTCGGGAAGTCCCATGCGGCGCTCGATTAATCCGCCCGAGGCGACGATGCCGCCGAACAAAATCGCGACTGGAATAATAGCAAGCGGATTGTGGCGGGCGAGGAACGACACCAGGATTCCGGTATAACCGTAGCCGGCAGCGAGCGATGCATTGGCGCGGCCCTGGATCGCCGCGACTTCGAAGAAGCCGGCGAGGCCGGCGCAGGCGCCGGCGATAGCGCAGCAGATGACGATCAGCTTGCCGACCGGAAGACCCTGTGCCAGCGCGGCGCGCGGATTGCCGCCAGCGACCCGAACCGCGAATCCGAACGTGGTGCGTGACAATAGGACATACAGCAGGATCGACAGCACAATGCCGGCAACCAGCCCCCAATGCACGTCGGTGCCGGGAATCTGGCCGACCATATAGGCGTCGCCGATCGGCATCGTCGAAGGCTTGTTGGGGTTGCTGAGATCGCGCAGCGATCCCTCGACGAAGAAATTCATGATCGCGATACCGATATAGGTCATCAGGAGCGACGAAATCGTTTCGTTGACGCCGCGCGCATAGCGCAGATAGCCGACGATGCCGATCCAGAATGCCCCAACCAGCATGCCGGCGATCGCCATCAGGCAAAGCGTCAAGAACGGCGGCACGTGGCCGAGCACCAGCGGGATGGCGATGACCGCGGAGGCGAAGCCGCCCAGCACGAGCGCGCCTTCGCCGCCGATGACCACAAGTCCGATGCGCGCCGGCAGCGCCACGCAGAGCGCGGTGAGGATCAGCGGCGAGGAGCGTTGCAGCGTATTCTGCAAGGAAAACGATGTGCCGAACCCGCCGCGCTCGACCAACTCGAAAAACTCGATCGGCGACTTTCCGAGCGCGAGCAACAGTAATGAGAACAGCACCGCCGTGATGGCGAGCGCCAGGAGCGGAATGACGATGTATTCGGCGCCGCGGCGAAGGCGGATGGAGAGATCGCCCCAATGTTTGGGCGCTATCACCGCTGGATGCAGCGGCTCTGCGATATCAGCCATGCTCTGCTACGAGCTCCCGAGCTTTGGATCGAGGCGGTGATTGGGCCGCGCGGCGAAGACTCATCCGCCGCGCGGCGTGACGGTCAGATGCGGGCAATCACGTGATCGAGCCTTGGACGCCCTCAAGCAGATAGTCCATCTTGTCCAAGAACGGATCGAGATTGTCGTAGGTCTTGCTGATGACAAGGTTGCCCTTGTTGTCCTTCAGCGGGCCCACATAGATCGGCTTTTTGGCCTTGAGGTCGGCGATTGCCGCGGTCGCGGCGGCGCGCGCCGCGTCACTCGCGCCGGCACCGAACGGCGAGTTCTGCACCATGTCGGCTTCGTAGCCGCCGCTGACCATGTTCGGCAGCGTCTTGCCGGCGGTGAGGTCCGTGGCGTAGCCCTTGTAAATGGTGATCCACTTGTATTCCGCGCCGGTGATAAAGCCTTTCGGCGCCAGCGGCGCCTGCGAGGCATTGTGGCCGCAGGTTTTGACGCCGCGCTTCTCGGCGGTCTCGATCACGACCTTTGGGCTGTCAACATGACACGTGATGACGTCGGCGCCGGCATCGACCAGGGCATTGGTCGCCTCGGCCTCGCGGACCGGGAGCGACCAGTCCCCGGTGAAGATCACCTGGACCGTCGCACTCGGATTGGTCTTTCTGGCGCCCAGCAGGAATGAATTGATATTGCTGAGGACGGAGGCGATGGGCTTGGCGGCGACAAAGCCGAGCTTGTTCGATTTGGTGGACAGACCGGCCGCGACACCGTCGACGTAATGCGCCTGGTTGAGATAGCCGAAATAGCTGCCGAGATTCTTCGGCAAAGCCGGCGTCCACAACGGCGCCGCATGACGAAATTCGACCTTTGCATATTTTTTAGACAGGTCGACCATAAAGGGAGCAAAATAGCCGAACGACGTGCCCAGGATGATATTCGCATTGTCCAGGTTGACCATGGACTCCATGGCCTTGGAGCAGGCGTCGGTCTCAGGGACGTTTTCCTCCTCGACCACGGTGACGCCGGGAATTGCCTTTAGCGCCTGTGCCGCGACCGCGTGGGCTTGATTCCAGCCGAAATCGTCCCGCGGACCGACATAGACGATGCCGATGGTGACGCCTGCGGCGCGGGCTCCTCCCGCCACCGATCCGGTCGCCAAAACGGAAGCCGCGCTCGCCTTGAGAAACGTGCGTCGGTCGAATTTTAGTAGTGACATATTGGACCCTCCACCACGTGTTTTTGAACCACTGTCGAGGCTCCATGTTTGCAAGCATCATGCCATGGATTCGATGCAATGGGTTCGCTGCAATCGGCGCAAGCTTTGCATCGCGTGATGCGCGTGGAGGAGAACCGATGTTAGATGTCATCGATCTCGGAGGCTTAGGATCAGGGGACCCTGCCGCGGTGCGGCGGGTGGCCGCAGAACTCGGACGCGCGTGCCGCGAGGTGGGCTTCTTCTATATCCGCAACCACGGCGTTTCCGAAGATCTGATGTCGGCGATGTTCGCGCGCTCTGCTGCGTTTTTTGGCTCCCCGCCAGCAAACAAAAACGAATTCGCGATTACGCGCTCGCGGCACAATCGAGGTTATGTCGGCATCGCCAGCGAAAGCCTCAATCTCGCGCAGGCGGATCTCAAGGAAGCATTCAACATCGGTCTCGATCTGTCGCCTTCCGATCCCGAGGTTATCGCCGGCAAGCCGTTTCGCGGCGTGAATTTGTGGCCGCAGACGCCGGGTTTTCGCGAGACCGCGCTCGGCTATTTCGACGCGCTGTGGCGACTCGCACTCGAATTGCATCTGGCGATCGCCACCGATCTCGGACTGCCGCCAACTTTCTTTGCTGACAAATTCGATCGGCCGATGGCGACGCTGCGCCTGCTACATTATCCGCCGCGGATTGCCGACCAGAACGATCTGCCCGGGGCGGGGGAGCATACCGACTACGGCAGCCTGACGATTCTGCTCACCGACGGGGTCGGCGGTCTGGAAGTGCGGCGTCGCGACGGCGCATGGATCAAGGCGCCGCCGATCGCGAATGCTTTCGTGTGCAACATCGGCGATTGTTTGATGCGGTGGAGCAACGACACCTATGTGTCGACGCCGCATCGCGTAACCAGCCCGCTCGGCCGCGACCGCTATTCGATCGCGTTCTTTTTCGATCCAAATCCCGATGCCTTGATCGAATGTCTGCCGGGATGCAGCGCGCCGGAACAGCCGCCGAAATATCCGCCGATTCTGGCCGCCGATTATCTCACCCAGCGCCTGGTCGCAACCTACGGTCCAGGCTGATCGACGCGGGAGATCGGGGCATGGCGCTCGACCTGATCCTGCGGAAGGCCTGCATCGGAGGCGGCGAGCCGCGGATCGTCGACATTGCCATCGCTGATGGGCTGATCGTCGATATCGCGCCGCAGATCGCCGCTGACGCTCCAGACGAAGATGTGGCCGGACGGCTGGTCATTGCGGGCTTCGTCGAAACGCATATCCATCTCGACAAATCCTGCATTCTCGATCGCTGCAAATCCGAACAAGGCACGCTTGCCGAGGCGCTTGCGGAGGTTGCCGCGGCCAAGGGGGCGTTTAGCGAAGACGACATCTATCGCCGCGCGCGCCGCACGCTCGAGAAGTCGATCCTGCACGGCACCATGCGCATGCGCACCCATGTCGAGATCGATCCGCGCATCGGCTTGAAAGGTTTTCATGCCATCCAACGGCTTCGGGAAGACTACCGCTGGGCACTCGACATTGAAATTTGCGCCTTTCCGCAAGAAGGACTGCTTAACGATCCGGGTGCCGAGGAGCTTTTGATCGAAGCCTGCGCGCAAGGCGCCGACCTCATCGGAGGCTGTCCCTATACTGATCGCGACCCGCACGGCCAGATCGCGCGCATCTTTGAGATCGCTCAGGCGTTCGAC
The DNA here is from genome assembly GCA_049519075.1 of Xanthobacteraceae bacterium. Classification (GTDB taxonomy): domain Bacteria; phylum Pseudomonadota; class Alphaproteobacteria; order Rhizobiales; family Xanthobacteraceae; genus BOG-931. The sequence continues at coordinate 53,280 of JBEKRD010000008.1, forward strand.
CGCGACATCGACTTTCATCTCGACTTCGATATTGATCCGTCGCGGATGGATCTCGACGAAGTGTGCCGGCAGACGCAAGCCGCAGGCTGGGGCGGACGGGTGACCGTCGGCCACGTCACCAAGCTCTCGGCGGTCGATCCTGCGCGGTTGGCCGTCACTGCCAAGCGCCTCGCCGACGCCGGCATCGCGGTGACGGTGCTGCCGGCCACCGACCTTTATCTGATGGGCCGCCAACACAGTCATGATATTCCGCGCGGCGTCACGCCGGCGCATCGGCTCCTCGAACACGGCGTGGTGTGCTCGATTGCGACCAATAATGTGCTCAATCCGTTCACGCCGTTCGGCGATTGCTCGCTGATCCGGATGGCGAACCTTTATGCCAATGTCGCGCAGATCGGCCGTCCCTCCGAATTGACCGCGTGCCTCGATATGGTGACAACGCTGCCGGCCAAACTGATGAGTTTGAAAAACTACGGGATAGCGATCGGCAATCCGGCCGATCTGGTCGTGCTAGACTCGACTGCTCCGGCGCTCGCCGTCGCTGAACTGGCACGGCCGTTGTTTGGGATGAAGAACGGCCGCCGCAGCTTTGTCTGTCCGCCGCCGCGGATGCTGACCGCCGGTCTTTAGGATCTGCGGACCCGTCTTCAGAAACAGCCGGGACTGGGCTCGAAATGCCTGGCAATGGCGCGTTCGAGCGCAGGTAGAGCTGCGGCAATCGAAGCCTTGTCACGCATCCCAGCGCGCAAGCGGCCGACGAGCTCGGTGCGCGTTGCTTCAATGTCGACACCGATCACCGCGCCGTCCTTGACGACGGTGCGGCCGCCGACGATCAGTTCGCGAATATGTCGGGCGGTGGCGCGGGTGAGCACGAGTTGCAGGGCATCGATATCGGTGCGTAACCGGTCGTCGTCGATCGCGGCCCAATCGAGCAGCAGCAAATCCGCCGGGCCGCCGGGGCGGATGGCGCCGTCATCGGCATTATTCGTCACCGAAAAGCGGCCATTGGCAAAGGCCGCCCGCAGCAATTGCTCGCGGTTTACTGCGACGTCAAAGCCGTTGCCGACATGGAGCAGGTGCCAGAGCCGCAATTCGCGTAAGGCATCGTCGTCGTCGTCGAGCGCGCCGCCATCGATACCGAGCGCCATGCGGCAGCCCGCCGCGGCCATGCGCGCCACCGGCGCAACGCCGGAGCGCAGATGCAAATTTGAACTTGAATTGACGGCGATGGTGACGCCGCGTGCGGCCAGTAATTCGAGCTCGTCAGGGCGGGCCCAGACACAATGCGCGAGCGTGAGCCTGGGCGACAACAACCCGAGCGCATCAAGATGCTTGACGATGCCTTGCGGATGGGTCGCGTCCGCCCACGCTCTTTGATAGCGCGTCTCCAGAAGATGCATATGGACACGGCGACCGGCACGCTGCGAGGCCTCGGCGATGGCGGTGAGCAGCGCGTCGCTGCACCATTGCACGCCATTTGGTCCGAATTGGACGTCGAACAGGGGACCGGCCGCCGCCGATGCGACCTCGTCCACGAGCGCAATGAGGTCTCTGGGCTCCAGGGGCGGGCGCGACACGATGGCTTCGATGTCGCGGCGCGCTTGCGGCGGCAGCGCGCCGAGAATCTTTTCCGATGGCCCGTAGACCAGGGGATTACGGTCGCGCATCGACACCGCAAAGCCCACGCGGAGGCCGATATCGTTCGCCGCGCGGGCGATCGAGGCTGCTTCATTGGGAAGATCGGTCAGGCCTTGCGGCCGGGTGAGGTGCATCATCAATACGCCAACGCCACCCAGCGCGGCGCGCGACAACGCAACGACGGCGACCAGGTACGGATCGATGGCCGGGATCAGCGCCTGATATTGCAGCCAGGTTTCCAGCGGCTTGCCGGCAGCGCCGAGCGAACTGGTGCGCAGTGCGCGGCCGTGGTCATGCGCATTGACCAGCGCCGGCATCACGAACAGCGGCTCGGCGTCCCCAGGCGCAATGGTTGCGACTTCGTGCACTTTTGCATCATCGATCCGCACTTGGCGATTGGCTGCGACGGGACGATCCGTTGCCTCGACCAGATGGGCGCAGTTGATGGTCCGCATGGCTGTGTCAGATCCGCGTAAGCCGCTTTTGGTCTATTTGGTCGCGCTCTACCATGCGCCGTCGTGGAGCGCTGCGGCTTCGTCTTCGAGCAGCGGTCCGACGACCTCGACGGTCCGTTGACCGGCAGCAAAGACCGTGCGGCACGGCAAATCAAGCGTCGGATTTTCCGCGTGATTGCCGGTCAGCGTCCTTAAACTGCGTTCCGCCAGGCCGTACACCACGCGGCCGATGCCGGCCCAGTAAATTGCTCCGGCGCACATGGCGCAAGGCTCGGCAGACGTATAAAGCGTGCAGCCGGCAAGCACGTCCGGGGCAAACTCCTTGGAGGCCTGCGTAGCGAGCAGGCGTTCCGCGTGTCCGGTCATATCGCGATCGGGCAAAAATCCGTTTTCGGTCTCAATCAGCACGTCGCCCGTGGCACTGACTAGGATCGCGCCGAACGGGTGATTGCCGTGGCTGCGCGCGCGCCGGGCCACCGCGAAGCTTTGCCGCAGAAAGTTCTCGTCATCAAGCGATGGCAAAGCCCAGTTCCCCTAACCTTTCAGATCGCGGTGCCGAACTTCTCCGCAATCGCCCGGAAGATGCGGTCTGGTTTGAACGGTGTCTGGCAGAAGCGGATGCCGGTCGCATCAAAAAGTGCATTTCCCATTGCGGCGTTGATCGGATTATACGGGCTTTCGCTCATTGATTTGGCGCCGAACGGCCCGATCGTGTCCGAAGTCTTGGCAAAGAACACTTCGGTTCGCGGCACATCGCCGAACTGGGGCAGGTGATAATTGCGGAACGTCGGATTGACCACGCGTCCGGTCTCGTCGATGACCATTTCCTCATAGAGCGCTGCGCCGAGCGATTGTGCGACGCCGCCTTCGACTTGACCGCGGCACTGCATCGGATTGATGACGGTGCCGGCATCTGCGGCGTGCACACTGCGTAAAATCTTGATTGCGCCGGTGCGCTTATTGACGGCAATGCGGAACGCCTGGACGTTGAAAGTGACCGAACGCGGACTGCCGTCCGACCGTCCGGTGGCGGCGAGCTTGCGCCCCTTTGCGCGCGCCGCCGACGCGAGCGCTGTAAGCTCGGCGCGCTGTCCGGCGCAGCTCACGGCGCCGGCACTCAGCGACCACGCGTCCTTGGCGCCGCCAAGGTGCTCGGCGGCAAAGCGCAAGATGTCCTCGCGCAATGCCTCGCAGGCAAGCTGCGTGGCGCGGCCGGCTACCACCGTTCCGGCGCTGCCGTATGCGCCGGTATCGTGACCGCCGTTGTCGGTGTCGGAGGTGAGCACGCGGATCGCATCGGTCGTGGTAGCGAGCACGGTGGCCGCGATCTGATGATGGACCGTGTTGGTGCCGTTGCCGAATTCGGCGGTGCCGACCACGAGCCGATAGCTGCCGTCGTCGCGCAAACTTACGCTGGCATCGGCGAAGTGACCGAATGGCGGCACGGTATCGATCATGCCAAGCGCTACGCCCTGTCCGGTCAGCCAATCGACGGACGAGGGTGCGGGCAAGCCACCGCCGTTGTCCATCGCCTGCTTGACCAAAGCGAGGCATTGATCGAGGCCATAGCTGCCATATTGAACGTCGTGGCCCTCATCGGAACCGGTCGAGATCATGGGATCACCAGGCCGCACGACGTTGCGCTCGCGAAATTCGATCGGGTCCATGCCGAGCTTGCGGGCGAGTTCGTCCATTGCCGACTCGACGGCGAAATTGGTTTGCGGCAAACCGTAGCCGCGAAACGCGCCGCCCGGCACCGTGTTGGTGTAAACCGCGAAGCCGTCGATCTTCTTATTGTCGCAGCGATAGACGCCAAAGCATTCGCCGCAAGCGTGGTTGAGAACGGCAAAGCCGTGATTGCCGTAAGCACCCGTATTGGAGACAACGTGCATCTCCATCGCCGTGAGACGGCCGTCGCGCCGAGCCCCGGCCTTGATGCGCACGCGCATCGGATGCCGTGTGGTCGCGCCGATGAATTGCTCCTCGCGGGTGAATTCGAGCTTGATCGGCTGTCCGGTCTTGAGCACGGCGAGCGCCACGACGTCCTCGACCAACATCTCCTGCTTGGCGCCGAAACCGCCGCCCATTCTTTCGCAAAAAACGCGCACCTTTGCCGGATCGAGATCGAACAGGCCCGCCAGCGCCCGCCGCGTCAGATAGGGGGTCTGCGTGCTCGACCGGATATTGAGTCGGCTTGCCTCGTCGAGCCAGCCGATGGCGCAATGAGTCTCAAGATGCGCGTGCTGGACACGCTGGGTAAGGTAGGTGCCTTCGTACACCACATCGGCCTCGGCGAAGCCCGCCTCGACTTGTCCGACATGGCCGTGGACCTCGCCGGCAATGTTGGCTTGAGGATTGCGGATGCGGGACTCCGGACCCTTGTCGTGGATGATCGGCGCGCCAGGCCGCATCGCTTGTTCCGGATCGAATACGGTCGGAAGAAGTTCGTAATCGACGAGGAGCTTACGACAGCCCGCCTCGGCCGCCGCCTCGCTCTCGGCAATCACCGCCGCGACGCGCTGGCCGACGAAACGCACAACCCGGTCCAGGACTGCCGTGTCGTCCGGATCGGCGGCTTCAAACTCATGTCGCGCCGTCGAATAAAGTTTTGCCGGCGCATCTTCGTAGGTCAGAACCGCGCGCACGCCGGGAACCGCCAGCGCCTCGCGTTTGCCGATCGCCTTAATGCGCGCGTGTGCATGCGGCGAGCGCAACAGCTTGAGATGCAGCAGTCCGGCCGGCGCGAAATCCATCGTGTAGCGGGCGGCGCCGCTGATCACGGCGCGCGCCGCGGGTGCCGGCACGCTGCGGCCACAGGCTTGACCCGCTTCGGCGTGCTCGATCGCGCGCACGCCGCGAATCGCATTTTCGATTGCGCCATAGCCGGTGCAGCGGCAGATGTTGCCCTTGAGCGCCCAAGGTAGATCCTGGCCCTGCGACTGGTTCAGGCTCGCTGCCGTGATGATCATGCCCGGCGTGCAAAAGCCGCATTGGAAGCCCTGCGCTTGCAGAAAAGCTTCCTGCATCGGATGCAGTTGCCCGTTGCGCGCCAGGCCTTCGATCGTTGTCACCGCGCGGTCCTCGGCGCGATAAGCGGGAAACAGGCAAGAGTGCACCGGTTCGCCGTCGACCAGCACGGTGCAGGCGCCGCAGTCGCCGGCATCGCATCCCTTTTTTACGCCGAAGTAGCCGAGCGCACGCAGAAACGTGCGCAAGCATTGTCCGGGCTGCGGCGGAACATCGTGGCTGTTGCCGTTGACCAGAAAGCTCATGCGAGCCCCGCGCCGCCGCCAGCGAACTCGCCGCGAATCTCTTCGGCGAATTGCACAGTGACATGCCGACGCCACGCCGGCGTGCCGTGGATGTCGTCGTAATAGTTCTCCGGCGGAATTTTGGCTTCAAGCGTCTCGCGCAATACGGCGCCTGTCGGCAATTTCGGAAACGACAAACAGATCGGACGCGGCGTTGCGGCGGTCACGGTCATGCTGAACGCTCCGTCGTCAGCCGACAGCGTTCCGATCAGAAGCGCGCCGGAGCGGCCGAGCGGGCTCAGCGCGATTTGGCGGAACGCCGTGCGCCGGCGCAGCGACGGCAGCGGCAGTTCGATCGCGCGGAGCAACTCCCCCCGCCTGAGCGCGTTGCAGAGCGGCGCCAGCACGAAATCTCGAACTGCGACGTGCCGCTCATCGCCCTCCGGCGTCCAGATCACGCACACGCCGTCGAGCGCGGCGGTCAGCGATATCATAGGCCCCGCAGGCAGCGACATGCAGAGATTGCCGCCGACGGTCGCCATGTTCCAGATTTTGAACGAGGCGAGAAACGACCGGCAACATCGATTGACGAGCGGTGCGGCCGACCAGCTGGGTGGAAACGTCGCTCCGTCGAGTTCCGCGATTTTGCAAGTCGCGGCGATCCGCAGCCCTTGTTCGGTGATTTCCAGAGCGGGCCAGCCGAACTCGGCAATGTCGATCAGCCTGCTGACCGACAGTTGCGGCTCGGAAAACAACCATGTGCCGCCGGCCAGCCAAGCGTCGCCCGCCTTCCAGGCCGGCAATTCCCCGCGTTGGCGAGGCCGCGAGATTTCAGTGATCGTGTTGAGGTCCATCCTGCGGTTTGCGGTGCACAATTCATGCCGCGCCGAGGGCCTGGAACCTGCGGTCATGGCAGCCAGTCATCGGCCTTATTCTACCGCCACACGCAGCGATTAGCGCGACGCAAGCCGCGCCCAGCCGGCGCGCAGCCCGGTCAAATCGTCTCGGCGAGTACGCGCGCGACCTCGGTCAAGGCCGCGTCCTTCTCCGACGTCGTCAGGAGCGAGGCGTTGATGCCGTTGCGCACGATGGCGGCAATCTCGTCGCGGTCGAGCCGCAGCGCCTCCGCCACGGCGCGGTAATTGTCGTTGACATAGCCGCCGAAATACGCCGGATCGTCGGAATTGACGGAGACTATGAGGCCCTTGTCCAACATCCGGCGCAGCGGGTGACGGGCAAGATCATCGACGACCCGCAGCCGCAGATTGGAGAGTGGGCACACGGTCATCGCCATACGCTCGCGCGCCAGCCGTCCGACCAACGCCTCGTCCTCGAGCGATCGGTTGCCGTGGTCGATCCGCGCGACGCCGAGCACGTCGAGCGCTTCCCAGACGTAACTCGGCGGTCCCTCCTCGCCGGCATGGGCCGTGACAAAGAACCCGGCGTCGCGGGCGCGCGCAAACACGTGCCGGAACTTGCTCGGCGGGTGCCCGGCCTCTGACGAATCCAGGCCTATGCCGACAATCTTGTCGTGGAACGGCAACGCGTGATCCAGCGTCGCCTCCGCGTCGGCTTCGTCCAGATGGCGCAGGAAGCACATGATCAAGCTTGCATCGACGCCAAGCTCGCGCCGCGCGTCGGTAATGGCGCGATGGAGTCCGCCGACAACCGTGGCAAAGCCAACGCCGCGGGCGGTATGGCCCTGCGGGTCAAAGAACATCTCGACGTGCCGCACATTGTCCGTCCGTGCACGCTGCAGATAGGCGAAGGCGAGATCGTAGAAATCCCGCTCGGTGATCAGCACCGACATGCCCTGATAATAGATATCGAGGAAATCCTGCAGGTTGCGAAACCGGTAGGCTTGGCGCAATGCATCGATCGACTCATAAGGCAGTCGAATGCCATTGCGCCGCGCCAGGGCGAACATCAGCTCCGGCTCCAAACTGCCTTCGATGTGAATGTGCAGTTCGCACTTCGGCAGCCGCTTGATCAGGGAGAATATGTCGTGCATCGCGTCGCGTTTCCGGCGTTGCGGCGCCTGGCGGAGAGAACGTGGCCGCGAGGCTTATCGAACCAACACATAGCCAACCCAGAAGTTTCGCTAGAGCGCCGGCCGTCCGGCGATATAGGTCTGCCGCACCGCGCGATCGTCGCCCATGGTCATCAGGACGAAGAGCTCTTCTTCGAGGTCATGCGCCACTTCCATGCGATGCGCCATCGCCGGCGTCGCGCGCGCGTCGAGCACGACCAGATCGGCGAAGGCGCCCGGCATTATACTGCCGATTTCGCCGTCGAGCCCGAGCGCCTCGGCATTTGCGCGGGTCATCAGATCGAAGGCCGCCAGCGCCGGCAGATTCTGACCTTGCAACTGCATCACCTTATAGGCTTCGGCGGCGGTCCGGAGCATCGAATACGACGTGCCGCCGCCGACATCGGTCGCCAGCGCGATGCGCACGCCGGCCGCGGCCAGCCGGCCGTAATCGAACAATCCGCTGCCGATGAAGAGGTTCGAGGTTGGGCAGAACACGGCGACCGAGCCGCTATCACGCAAGAGCGCGAGTTCGGTGTGGTCGAGATGGATGCAATGCCCCATCAGCGAACGCGGGCTCAGCAGCCCGAAGCGCGCATAGACCGCGGTATAGCTTGCGTCATCGGGAAACAGCTGCTTCACCGTGGCGATCTCGTTGTGGTTCTCCGCGAGATGGGTCTGCATCAACACGGTGGGAAATTCCGCAAGTAACGCGCCCGCTGCCGCGAGCTGATCGTCGGTCGAGGTGATGGCAAAACGCGGCGTCACGGCGTAGCGTTGCCGACCGTTGCCATGCCAGCGGCGGATCAGATCGCGGCTCGCGGCAATGGCGTCACGCGCGGGCTCGAGCAGGCCCGGCGGGCCGTTGCGATTCATGATCGCGGTGCCGGCGATCATGCCGGCGTTGCGCCGGCTCGCGGCCGCAAACAGCGCCTCGGCGGAGGCCGGATGCGCCGAACAATAGGCCAGCGCCGTCGTCGTGCCGTTGCGCGCCAATTCGTCAAGAAAAAATTCGGCGTTGCGCGCGGCATGCGCCGGATCGCCGAATTTCTGCTCCTCGACGAAGGTGTATTTCTCCAGCCATTCGAGCAGCTGCGCGCCGTAGGAGGCGATCACCTGGGTCTGCGGATAATGGATATGCGGGTCGATGAAGCCCGGCAGGATCAGCGCATCGGCATGATGGTCGATCGGCGTCGTCGTCGGCAACTGTCCAATCAACGTCTCCGCGGGACCGACCGCATCGATCCGGCCGTCCTTCACCAGGACGATGCCGTCTTCGATGTAGCGGTAGCTTTGCGCATCGCCTGAGCCGTTTGGCGCGCGCAAAAACGTCAAAAGCCGTCCGCGAATGGCCCGCGTGGTCACGTCTGCCATAGCTTCCTTGCCGATTGTCTTTCGTCGCGGGTTACTTCGCGGGCTTCCCGGCCGCGATCCAAGAGGCCAGCACCAGCCGCTCCTGCGGCGTCATCTCGGTGATGTTGCCCGGCGGCATCGCCTGTGAGCGCACCGCAAAAATCTCGATCAGCCGGGCATGCACGCGGATCTGTTCGTCGGTATCGAGCAGAATTCCCTTGGGCGCCGTCGGAATTCCTTCCCACACCGGTTCGGCGGCGTGGCACATGCTGCAACGGGAACTGACGATATCCGAAACCAGCTTGAATTTCGGCGTCGGCGGCAGCGCGCCGGTGGTCACGGCTGCGGGTCCGGCGGCGGACAACCACGCGATCGCTGCCATGCCGGCCGCAGCCACCGCCCAGGTCCACCACGGACTGCCTTTGTGCTCATGACGCGAATTGAAGAAGTGGCGGATGACGGGGCCGACCAGGAGCACGATCGCGACGATCAGCCAATTGTAGCGCGTTGCGAACATCAGCGGATAATGATTGCTGAGCATCAGAAAGACGACGGGCAGCGTCAGATAATTGTTGTGCACCGAGCGCTGCTTGCCGAGCGCGCCCCATACCGCGTCAGGCACCTTGCCGGCCAACATCGCCGCAACCGTCTTCTTCTGATACGGAATGATGATGACAAAGACATTCGCCACCATGATCGTGCCAATGAGCGCGCCGATCTGCGTGAACGCGCCGAGCCCTGAGAACACGTGGGTGAAGCCGTAAGTCAGCGCGACAAGATAGACATAACCGACCAGCGCCAGCGCCACCTCGTGGCGGCCGAGCGGCGACCGGCACAGGCCTTCATAAACGAGCCACGAGACGAGGAGGCTGCCGAAGGCGATGGCCGCGGCTTGCGCTGCGGTGAGATCGAGCACCGATTTGTCGATCAGGAAAATATCGGCGCCGAGATAGTAGACGACGACCAGGAGCGAAAAACCCGACAGCCAGGTGGTGTAGGCTTCCCATTTGAACCAGGTCAGGCTGTCCGGCATTTGCGCCGGCGCCACCAGGTATTTCATCATGTGGTAGAAACCGCCGCCGTGAACCTGCCATTCGTCGCCTTTGACGCCGGCGGGCAGTCCCGGGCGCGGCTTCAGACTGAGATCGAGGTGGATGAAGTAAAACGAGCTGCCGATCCACGCGATGCCGGCGATGACATGCAGCCAGCGCAGGATGGCGCTGAGCCATTCGGTGAGCACAAGCTCCACGGTGTGGCGCTCCTTGTTTTGCTGCCGGCTGTTTCAGCATGCCAGACGCGCCCCGATGTTTTCAAGCACTTCCTCGGCGCGATGCTCGCTCGACAAGGCCGACGCAGCGGAATTTCCGGCTATGCGCGTTTGCGTTGGAGATGAGAACAGGGGATCATTTGTTGCCCGCGGCGGCCGGGACGGAAGGCCGTACACCGCCCCACGGATCGACCTTTTGATTGGAGTCCGGAAAGCGCTTCATGGTGGATTTATACGCCTCGTCATTGGCTTTCTCGTCGCGCTTCTGTCTCGCGAGGTCGGCCTTTTCGTCCTCAGTCAGCGGTATTGGCGCGTCCCCGATCGAGCTGAGCTGGGCATAAGACGCCTGAGTCAGCAACGCTGAAACGACCACTGCCAAGGTCAATATCCTCATGGGCGACCTCCTTATGGGCCAAACACTTATCGGCAGCGCGGCCTCGCTCGGCACGCATTGTCATTTTTAATTTGTCTTCATTGGGACGTAAACCGGCTTCCGCGCTGACCCACGTCGGTGCCGGGGGCGTGCAGCCGTTCGTGGAAGGATGCCCGAAAACAAACATGCCCGGCGCGAAGCCGGGCATGTGAGCAGTTCGATGAAGCCGTCAAGCGGCAGTTACTTGAAGTGATAGGTCGTCCCGACATAGGCCGTCGACATGATCGACGATCCGGGAGCGCCAGCCGCCGTCCCGCCGAAACCGCACGTCGTACAGCCGGCGAACAACGCCGCGTTGTGATTGGTGCCGAACCGGTTTTCCCAGTAGCGATAGCCGACATAGGTATCCCAGATGCCCGGCTTGCCCCAGAAGATCTTCGACGTGTCGACCGACAGGCGGACGTCCTCGAAGATTTCGGTTTTGGTTTCGTTGTTCTGGAAGGCGCCCAAGGCACCACCGCAACCGAGCGCGATACATTGCGCGGTCGAAATGCCGGTGCCCTTCGGGCCGATCACGCTCAGCAAGTTGACGATATGGGCTGAATCCGCCCACGCGCCTAACAGGCCGCCGAGTGGCACAACGTTGAATTCGATGAGCCTCCAGGTCCATTCGAAATCGCGAGCGCCACTAAAGCTGCCGCCGCCAATACAGGCGCCGGACGCACCGCCGGAAGCCACGCCGAAGCCACCCGGCGAGCACGCGTTGAACTCGTTATAGGTGTGCTCCTTGTGGGCCGCGATGCCGACCTGCATCGAGCCACCGAGGATCTTCGGCAATGCAAAATCGACGTTGCCGCCGATATCATATTGCGTCGTTTCCTCCGCGAGGAAGTTGTTTTCGGTGCCGGCGGTCAACCGCACCAGCAAACCCACGTCATTGGTGATCGGCGTGGTGAATATCTTGCTGTGGGTCAGGGCGTCGCCGCTGAATGTCTCCTGAGCAAATCCATAGAACTCGCGGGCGCCTTGGGCGCCGGGCTGTCCCTGAATCGGGTCGGCCTTGTCGCTCTGGTTTACTTCGAGATGGAGAAGCGTTGCGCCGTATTCCCAGAGATCGAAATGATCGAGGGAGCCTTGAGACATCCAGAATTTATTGCCGGTGTCGCCAACGCCACCGGGCACTCGATCAGCCCCGCCAGAAACGCCTGGATCGGTCCAGTCAAAGAAGTAGGTGAAGCTCACGGCAGTGTCGTTCACGAAGAAGAACGGTGCCGGCGGCGGCGCTTTGGCCGGCGCCTTGACCGGCATATCCGCTGCTTGAGCGTACCCGCCCGCCGCGGCCGCAAGCACTGCGGCTAACGCTACCGCCTTCGCGGTCGATTTCAGACTCTGAGCTTTCACGACGGCCCCCTGCCAATTCATGGTGATCCTTTGCATTGCGACGCCCTCCGGCAGAAACGACCCAATCGCCGGGCCGTTAACCTTCATGCAGATTACGCCGTGTTGCCTGCGCTAAAAGTACTTTTTTTGGGCAAGGTTCCGCCCGATTGTTGATGATTGCCGCAGTGGAGGGACCGATCCAGGGTTTTCAGGTCGATCTAAAACGAGCCCGCCCGCGGCTTTTTAAGTCCGTGGAAGATAACGGAAAATCGGAATCTTTCGGGACGATCCGCAAGGCTTCGAGCGACAGCTAAAACGGCGGTGAAAATCGCCATTTCCTTGCGCCTAAGTATTCGCCACAACCCTGACTAGGTGTTTGAATTGCAGCGAATGTGACATAATGGAGACACTTTTGAGCGCCCGCCGGTAACGATAGGAAAGCGCATCGCCGGGTGGGGGGCGGAACTTGGCGCCCTCAGATCGATTCGCCGCTCGAGCTGTCGGGTGCTGTCGCGGCGCCAACGAGAACCATCGAGACTGAGGCCAAGCCCAAAGCGTGCCGAGAGCGATCGATCGAGGTTCTACGGCAGCCGATTGCGCGCACTCGGGATCAAAACAGAACCAGGAGGCCGTGGCGCGTTTTTAGGCACGGTTTGCCGCTATTTGCCTCCTTTTGCTGGCGGCGATTTTGGCTGATGATGCCGTCCTGCGGCGGCGGGCTTGAACCAACGGAAATCACCTCCGTAGAGCCGCAGAGACGCGGCAATTTCTATGCATGACGTTTCGTCAGGAACCAGTCCCAAGCGCGCCGAGCCGCTGTTGCAGGCCATCGGTATCACCAAGCGATACGGTTCGTTTCTCGCCAATGACGGCATCGACCTCGACCTGTATCCGGCGGAGATCCACGCGCTGCTCGGCGAGAACGGCGCCGGCAAGTCGACCTTGGTCAAGGCGATGTATGGCCTCATCCAGCCGAGCGAGGGTGAATTGCGCTGGATGGGGCGAAAGATTGTTCTAGCCGGTCCGTCAGAAGCGCGCGCGCTCGGCATCGGCATGGTGTTTCAGCACTTTTCTCTGTTTGAGAATCTGACGGTCGCGGAGAACGTCGCGCTCGGGCTTGCTCCGACGGAATCTTTCAAGTCGATCTCGGAGCGATTGGAAGAAACCGCGCGGGTCTACGGTTTGCCGCTCGAGCCGAAGCGCGAAGTCTGGCGGTTGTCGGTCGGCGAGCGCCAGCGCATCGAGATCGTGCGCATGCTCATGCAGAATCCGAAGCTTCTCATTCTTGACGAGCCGACGGCGGTGCTTACCCCGCAAGAGGCCGATCAGCTTTTCGTCGTGCTGACCCGGCTCAAGGGCGAGGGCCGCGCCATTCTCTACATCAGCCACAAGCTCGACGAGGTCAAAAGGCTCTGCGACACCGCGACCATTCTGCGCGGCGGCAAAAAAATTTCGACCTGCGATCCGCGTCTGGAAACCGCGGCCTCGCTCGCCCGGATGATGGTCGGCGGCGAGATCGGCGAAGTGAAATTGGCGTCGGGCGGCGGCGTGACGGTGCCGCGGCTCGTCATCCATCAGCTTTCCCTTGCGCCCGACGATCCTCATGGCACGCACCTTGACGACGTCTCGCTTGAGGTGCGCGGCGGCGAAGTCGTCGGCATCGCCGGGGTATCGGGCAACGGTCAGGACGAACTGTTTGCCGCGTTGTCGGGAGAGCGACTGTCGCCCAGCGACGGCGCGATCGTGATCGACGGCCTCGCCGCCGGGCTCCTTGGCGTCAACCAGCGCCGGCGCATGGGTGCGGCCTTCGTGCCCGAGGAGCGGCTCGGCCACGGCACCGCGCCGCGGATGAAATTATCCGAAAACGCGCTTCTCACCGGCCACGCCGCCAGCGGCATGGTCAAACACGGTTTCGTCGACAAACCGGCGACGCTTGCCACCGTCGACCGCGCGACCGAGACCTTCGACGTGCGCAAGGCCAAGCGCGATCCGGAAGCCATGAGCCTGTCGGGCGGCAATTTGCAGAAATTCATCGTCGGCCGCGAAATACTGCGCGAACCTGGCGTGCTCGTCGTCAGCCAACCGACCTGGGGTGTCGATGCCGGTGCGGCGGCGACCATCCGTCAGGCGCTGATCGATCTGGCCGGCCGCGGCACGGCCGTGCTCGTCGTCAGCCAGGACCTCGACGAACTAGCCGAGATTGCCGATCGGATCGCGGTGATGTTCCACGGCAGGCTCTCGGCGCCGCTCAGTGCGGCCGAGGCGACGCGCGAAACGCTCGGATTATTGATGGGCGGCGCCAAAACCGGCAAGGAACAAAGCGCCGAGGAGGCACGCCATGCTGCTGGCGCTTGAACGACGCGCCGAACGCTCGACTGCGATCGCGGTTGCATCTCCGCTGATCGCGGTGGCGCTGACGCTGGTGACGGTCGCCGTGCTGTTTGCGATCATCGGCAAGAATCCGGTCGAGGCGCTCGACGTTTATTTCCTCGAACCGCTGCTCGATCCGTTTTCACTCGGCGAGATTGTCGTCAAGGCGACGCCGCTGGTGATGATCGCCATCGGCCTGTCGCTCTGTTACATCGCCAATGTCTGGAATATCGGCGCCGAGGGTCAGTTCCTGGTCGGCGCGGTGGCCGGAAGCTGGCTTGCCGTGCGCACGAACGGCACCGACGCGGGCTACTGGGTGCTGCCCGCCATGCTTGTGATGGGCACGGTCGCGGGCGCGCTTTACGCGCTGATCCCGGCGATTTGCAAGGTGCGTTTCGGCGCCAGCGAAATTCTGACCAGCCTGATGCTGGTCTATATCGCCTATTACGGCATGGATTATCTCGTCCGCGGACCCTGGCGCGATCCCAAGGGACTCAATTTTCCCACCACCGCGCCGTTCGATCCAGTCGCGACTTTGCCGCCGCTGTTCGACGGCAGCCGGGTGCATTCCGGAACGCTTATCGCGCTCGTTGTCGTGATGCTGGTCGCCGTCATGCTCGGCCGCACCATCAGGGGCTTTGAGATCAAGCTGGTCGGCGCCGCGCCGAGGGCGGCGGGCTTTGCCGGCTTCAATGCTGATCGGCTGGTGCTGTTCACGTTCGCCATTTCCGGCGCGCTGGCCGGGCTTGCCGGGATCATCGAAGTGTCTGGACCGATCGGATATTTGCAGCCCGATATTTCGCCCGGCTACGGCTTCACCGCCATCATCGTCGCCTTCCTCGGCCGCCTTAATCCGGTGGGCATCCTGATCGCGGGATTTTTTCTGGCGCTCACTTTCATCGGCGGCGAGAATGCGGAAATCGCCATGAAGGTGCCGCTCGATCTCACCAAAGTGTTCCAAGGCATCTTGTTGTTTTA
>JBEKRD010000009.1:0-68287 GCA_049519075.1 Xanthobacteraceae bacterium
GCGTCAGTCGCATAGGCATCGGGAACGGCGTCCCATCAATGCCGCTACCCGTGTGAAAACAGTCATACAAGGCTCAATTGAGATACACAGCGATTGAGCTAAAGGCCTTTTTCAACAGTATCTCACCGTACTTGCCGCTTGAGGGTGTGGGTGTTATCTGCGCCGCATGACCGCGGTACCCATCGAAAACATCCGTAATTTCGCGATTATCGCTCATATCGACCACGGCAAATCGACCCTCGCCGACCGGCTGATCCAGTCGACCGGGGGGCTCGAGGCGCGCGAAATGGTCGAGCAGGTGCTCGATTCCATGGATATCGAGCGCGAGCGCGGCATCACCATCAAGGCGCAGACCGTTCGCCTCAATTATCGCGCCGCCGACGGCAAGGCTTATGTGCTCAATCTGATCGACACCCCGGGCCACGTCGATTTCGCCTATGAGGTCAACCGGTCGCTCGCCGCCTGCGAGGGCTCGCTTTTGGTGGTCGACGCCTCGCAAGGCGTCGAGGCGCAGACGCTCGCCAATGTCTATCAGGCGATCGACAACAACCACGAGATCGTGCCGGTGCTCAACAAGGTCGATCTGCCGGCGGCGGAGCCCGACAAGGTCAAGCAGCAGATCGAGGACGTGATCGGGATCGACGCCTCGAACGCGATCCTGATCTCGGCAAAGACCGGGCTCAACGTGCCGGCGGTGCTGGAGGCGATCGTGACGCGGCTGCCGCCGCCCAAGGGCGATCGCTCGGCGACGCTCAAGGCGCTTTTGGTCGACAGCTGGTACGACGCCTATCTCGGCGTCGTCGTCCTCTTCCGCGTCGTCGACGGCGTGATGAAAAAGGGCCAGCGCATCATGATGATGGGCACCGGCGCGGCCTACGAGGTCGACCGCGTCGGCGTGTTCACACCCAAGCGCGTCGAGCTCGACGAACTCGGGCCCGGCGAAATCGGCTTTCTCACCGCCTCGATCAAGGATGTGGCCGACACCCGGGTTGGCGACACCATCACCGACGAAAGAAAGCCGGTGGCCGAGGCGCTCCCCGGTTTTCGACCGGCGATCCCGGTGGTGTTCTGCGGTCTATTTCCGGTCGACGCCGCGGACTTCGAGGCGTTGCGCGCCGCCATGGGAAGGTTGCGGCTCAACGATGCGAGCTTTTCCTACGAGATGGAGACCTCGGCCGCGCTCGGCTTCGGCTTCCGCTGCGGCTTTCTCGGATTGCTCCATCTTGAAATCATCCAGGAACGGCTCGAGCGCGAATTCAATCTCAATCTGATCGCGACCGCACCGTCGGTGATCTACAAGATCAAGCTGCGCAATGGCCAGCAATTGGAGATTCATAATCCGGTCGATATGCCGGACCCCAATCACATCGAGGAAATGCAGGAGCCCTGGATCGAGGCGACCATCCTCACGCCCGACGAATATCTCGGCGCCGTGCTCAAGCTGTGCCAGGACCGCCGCGGCGAGCAAAAAGAGCTGACTTACGTCGGCAACCGGGCGCTGGTGAAATACAATCTGCCGCTCAACGAAGTGGTGTTCGATTTTTATGATCGGCTCAAATCGGTGTCGCGCGGCTATGCCTCGTTCGACTATCACCTCACCGACTATCGGCCGGCCGATCTGGTCAAGCTACAAATGCTGGTCAACGGCGAACCGGTCGATGCGCTCGCCATGCTGGTGCATCGCACCCGCGCTGAAAGCCGCGGCCGCGCCATGGCCGAGAAACTGAAAGAGCTCATTCCGCCGCACATGTTTCAGGTGCCGATCCAGGCCGCCATCGGCGGCAAGATCGTGGCGCGGGAGACCGTGCGCGCGTTCCGCAAGGACGTCACCGCAAAATGCTACGGCGGCGACGTGACCCGCAAGCGCAAGCTCCTCGAAAAACAAAAAGAGGGCAAAAAGCGCATGCGCCAGTTCGGCAAAGTCGACATCCCGCAGGAAGCGTTTATTGCGGCGCTGAAGGTGGATGTGTGAGGGGTGATCGGTCCGTCTTGCGGCGAAGCTCGTAACATGTTACGTTTTCGACATGCGCACGCCGCCAAAAAAAAAGAGCAAGACTGCGCCACAGACTGCGCCACAGACTGCGCAAGAGCGCATGAGCGCGCGGCGCAAGCGGCTGCGCGCGCAAGGTTTGCGGCCGGTGCAGCATTGGGTTCCTGACGTCCGCGATCCGCGGGTGCGGGCCGATCTGCGGCGGCAGGGGCGATTGCTCGGCCAGCAGCCCAAGACCGATCCAATCGACGCCTGGATCGAGGCTGTCTACGACACGAGCGAATGGCGGTGAAACGGGGCGACGTTGTGATCGTCGCCTACGGGGAGCTTGGCCGACCGCGTCCCGCGGTCATCGTGCAGGCCGACGAACTCGGCGAAAGGACCACAACAATCCTTGCCTGCCCCATCACGTCCGAAGTCGCGGAAAAGCTGCCCATCAGGCCGATCATAGAGCCAGCCGACGGCAATGGGCTTCGGGTGCGCTCGCAGATCATGACCGACAGGATGCTGGCAATCCCACGCGACCGCGTCCGCCAGGCCATTGGCGTTATCGATTCGCGCACCGCCGATCGGTTGGATACCGCGCTCCTGCTCGTCCTCGGGCTTGGCTGCTAATCGTCGCGAGAACAAATTCGCATTTTTGCTTTCCTCCCACGCGGCAGGAGAAAAGAACGCGGAAATGCGACGACTGTTAGTTAAATTCGTAAACTTGCGCAGGGCGCGGGACCGCGCGTTAAGGTTGTCTAAGACCATCATGGTCCGATTGACCGAAATCAACATCTTCGACTACGGCTGTAACAATAATTCGATAGCATGCCGCTTCCTGGTTTGCGGACAGTAGCGTTCGTCGCTTTTGACGGCCTGGTGCAAACAGCCGAGCTCGCATGACATCAGAGCAGGACCCGAATCTGGATTTAGCCGGCTTGCCGCGCGCCGAGCTCTGGCGGCTATGCCTGGATGCCGCGCCGGCGGGCATTGCCATGTTCGACCGCGACATGCGCTACATCGCCGTAAATCGGCGCTACCGGGACAATCTCAAGCTTGGCGAGCAAAGCCTCTTGGGGCGCAGCCATTACGACGTGTTTCCGGACATTCCGGAGCGTTGGCGCGAAATCCATCGCCGGTGCCTGGCCGGCGATTCTGCCGGCGAGGAAGCCGATGCTTTCATTCGGGCTGACGGTTCGACCGAATGGTATCGCTGGTTGATTCGTCCATGGCGCAATAAGGACGCAGCGATAGGCGGCATTGTGCTGTTCGTGGAGAACGTAACCGAACGCGTCGCGGCCGATACCGAACGGCGGCAATTGGCTGACGCCTTCGCCAATGCCGCCGTCGGCATGATCATCGGCAATCCCGAGAACGGTACGATCCGTTTTGCCAACCCCGCTTATGCCGCCATGCGCGGCATGACTGTCGAGGAAGTGGTGGGCACCCCGATCGTCGAGGCCTATTGCGTCGAAGAGCGTTCACGCAGGGCAGGCCTTTTGGCGACGGCGGATGCCGTCGGCCAAGTCGTGTTCAATACCTTATTTCGCCGCAAGGATGGCTCGACCGTTCCAGTGCAGGTCTGCCTGACCAGCGTGCGGGAGATCGACGGCAATGTCCGCTACCGCATGTCCAACGTGATCGACATCAGCGAACAGGAACACACCGAAGCCATGCTGCGGCAGGCGCAGAAGATGGAGGCGGTCGGTCAATTGACCGGCGGCGTGGCGCATGACTTCAACAATCTGCTCACGGTCGTCATCGGCAACCTCGATACGCTGGTCAACGAGCGCTCCGACGACCCGTTGGTGCGCGAGTTAGGGCTTGTTTCACTGGCGGCCGCCGAACGCGGCGCGCAACTAACGCAGCAGCTATTGGCGTTCTCGCGCCGCCAGCCGCTGCAGCCGCAGCTTCTAGATCCGAACGCCCTGATCGCCAATTTCGCCGGCCTGTTCGCCCGGACTCTGGGCGAGCGAATCGGTGTCGAGACTGTTCTCGGTGCCGACATCTGGCCGGTCTACGTCGATCGAGCGCAGCTCGAGGCGGCGCTGGTCAATCTTGCCACCAACGCGCGCGACGCCATGCCGAACGGCGGACGATTGACGCTGCGCACGACCAATTGCCGGCACACCGCCAAGGACGCGCGGCGCATGCCTGAATTGCCGCCGGGTAACTACACGGTCATCGTGGCGGAAGATACCGGCACCGGCATTTCTGCCGACGCGCTGCCGCATATTTTTGAGCCGTTTTTCACCACCAAGGAAGTGGGCCAAGGCACCGGTCTCGGCTTGAGCATGATCTACGGCTTCGTCAAGCAATCCGGCGGTCACATCACCGCTGAAAGTAAGCCCACTGCGACGACTTTCCGCATTTATTTGCCACGCGCGCCAACATCCGAAACCAAATCTAAGGAGCACGTTGCGTCGGTGCCGCAAGCATCCGGGAAGACCGTCCTGGTCGTCGAGGATGACGCTGCCGTGCGCCGGGTCATGGTTGCGCAGCTCGGAAAACTTGGCTGCCGCGTGCTCGAGGCCGCTAACGCCGCGGCGGGCCTGTCGCTCCTGGAACAAAACGATGTCGACGTGCTGGTCACCGACGTCGTCATGCCCGGCGAGATGAACGGACGCGAACTGGCACGGCGGGCCCGCCGGCGCTGGCCGAAACTGCATGTGCTCTTGATGTCGGGCTACCCCGATGGCGATCGTGACGGGCAGACCGAGGAACATCTTCACTTGCTGGCAAAGCCATTTCGCGCCTCCCAACTCAAGCAGGCGCTCCAGCGTGTGATCGCGCAGGGCGCCTAGCATCGGCCCGCAACACGGCCTTGGCGTCAGGTTCAGTGCACCACGATGGTGGTGCGGCCCATGCCCTCGCGGGCGACCAGGCCGAACAAGATCGCGGCATTGCCCGGATCGAGGCGCACACAGCCATGCGAGGCGGGACCGCCCAACCGCGAGATTTCATAGGTGCCGTGGATGGCATAGCCGCCATGAAAGAAAATCGCATGCGGCATCGGCGAATTGTAATATTTGCGCGAGAACCAGCTGCGCGCCAGCATCTCCGGATGATAAGTGCCGGGAGGCGTGATGTAACCTAGCCGCGCCGTCGAAACCCGCCACGTGTAGCGTTGATCGCCGTCGACCACGACGTCCATTTTCTGCCGCGAGCGGTCGATATGGACGACGATGGATGCTTCGGCGCGATCGCAGGCGAACGAAACGATGCAGCCGAGCGCGGCCAATAAGCAAAACAGGCGACGCATGAACTCCCCCAACCCGCGGGCACCCATCGTATTCTATCGCAAGCCCAGCTGCCGGCATAGGCTTCCACGATGACCAGATTCGATCTCTTCAGCATCGGCCATTCAAATATTCCGGCCGAGCGTTTTATCGCCATGCTGCAGTCCGCCGGCGTGGATACCATAGTCGACGTGCGCTCGACGCCGGTGTCGCGCTTTTGCCCATGGTTCTCGGCGAAGAACCTCGCGCCGCTTCTGTCAGGCAAGGGCATGAACTATTCAGCTCGCGGCGATGCGCTCGGGGGCCGGCCACGCGATGCAGAGCTTTATCGTGACGGCATTGCCGATTATGAGGCGATGGCGCGACAACCGGAGTTCGAGGCCGGTCTGCAGCGCGTCGTCGCCGATGCGGCGCGATGTCGCGGCAAAGGCGCCGTCTGTCTGATGTGCTCGGAGCGCGAGCCGCTCGATTGTCACCGCTGTCTGTTGGTCGCGCGTGCGCTTGCCCGGCGGGGTCTTGCCGTCGGCCACATTCATCACGACGGCGCGATCGAGCCGCACGCCGCAACCGAACAGCGGCTTTTAGCGCTCGACGGCAATGATGACGATCTTTTCGTCACTAGACTTGCCGAGCGACTCGCGGCAGCGTATCGCCGCCGTGCTCATGCGATTGCGTACCGGGCGAAGTCAGGCCGCTCGGGGACGAGCGCCAAGGCGGAAAGTTGACGATGCTCGCCTCGCTGCGCCTTCTTTGTGTGCTGCTCGTTGCCGGTATAGGCCCGGCGCTGGCGCAAGATGTCGCAGTGCCGGCGCAGGACACCGACACGCTCGATCCGACGCCGCCCGGTTCGCTCAATCCCGTGCCGCTGCCGCCGCTCGCCAATCCGGATGCGCCGTCGACCCCCGCGAAGGAATTGTTCGGGCGCAAGCCGACGCCGTTTCCGGGGCCGCCGCGTTCGATTGGTTCCTATGCCGACGGCTGCCTTGCCGGCGCCGCGCCGCTGCCGATCAGCGGTCCGGCATGGCAAGTGATGCGGCTGTCGCGCAATCGCAATTGGGGCAATCCGGCGCTGATCGCCGCCCTGGAACGCATCGCCGGCAATGCCAAGAGGATCGGCTGGAACGGGCTTCTGGTCGGCGACATGTCGCAGCCGCGCGGCGGTCCGATGATTACCGGCCATGCCAGCCACCAGGTCGGGCTCGATGCCGATATCTGGTTCACGCCGATGCCCGACCATGTCCTGAGCCGCGAGGAGCGCGAGTTCAACGGCGCCGTAGATATGGTCGCCGCGGACCGGCTCGACGTCGATCCCAAACTGTGGACGTCAAGCCGCACCGATCTCATTCGTACTGCGGCGCAGGATCTCGCGGTCACCCGCATTTTTGTCAATGCCGCGATCAAAAAGGCGCTATGCCGCGAGGCCGGACCGGATCGGGAGTGGCTTTCGAAAGTGCGGCCATGGTGGGGACACGCCGAGCACTTTCACATCCGCACCGCCTGTCCGGCGGAAAGCGCCGAATGCAAGCCGCAACCGCCGCCTGACGCCGGCGACGGCTGCGGCCACGCGCTCGATTTCTGGTTCAAGGAAGCGACGCTGCACCCGACTCCGCCGCTGATTCCGGAAAAACCGAAGCCGGCGCTCACCATGGCGGGCCTGCCGACGGCGTGCAAACAAATCGTCGGCGCGCCGTGACTACAATCCCGGTGTGCCGAAGACGGCGCGCTGGGCCGCGGCGGCGAGATAAGTGAATGCAAAGGCCACAGCGACGATCAGCGCGACGAAAATTTGCGACCTTCGCTCCGGCGATTTCATCAGCTGCGGCAGGCCGCGCCACAGGACGTAGGCGCCATAAAAGCCGAGCAGCACAAGGAACCGCAATCCCGGCAACACCAGAAAAACGCCAACAAGCCAGACCGGCGTGAAGGAATAGGCGGCGAGCCGAAAGGCGCTTTCGAAATCGCGGCGACCGCCGAACAACGGCGCTACAAGATCGATCAAAAGCGCCAGCAGCAACACAGTGCCGCATGTCATCACGTAGCCGAAAATCGCGCCGAACAAACCGTCGAAAACCGGCGTGCGCAAGGTTCCGACGCCGGGCACGACCGTCCCGATCAGGCTCGTCCCGATAAAGCCGAACACAGCTGGTATAAGCGCGAGCACCGCGACGTAGCGGCTCAACAGCAACGCCGGATCGTCGCCTTCCTGTTCGATCCGCGCCCAGGCGACGAGCGGGTCGATGACGATCGATTTGGCGCGCGAGGCTGCGTTCACGCTGCAATGCCTTTCGTCAGGCTTTTGGCATCCTCGCGCAGCATGGCCGCGCCTTTTTCCGCGATCATCATGGTCGGCGCATTGGTGTTGCCGGAGGTGATCGTGGGCATGACCGAGGCATCAATGACGCGCAATCCGTCGATGCCGACGACCCGCAGACGATCGTCGACCACGGTGAAGGGATCGCTCGAAAGCCCCATCTTCGCGGTGCCGACGGGATGAAAAATCGTGGTGCCGATGTCGCCCGCCGCTTTCACCAGACCCGCTTCGTCGTCATCGCGCGCGGTGGGACCCGGCAAATATTCGTCGGGGTGAAATGGTCTGAGCGCCGGCTGCGCGGCGATCTGGCGGGTCAGGCGGATCGCGCTCGCCGCAATGCGGCGATCTTGCTCGGTTGAGAGATAATTGGGTCTGATGACCGGTGCAGCGGTCGGATCGGACGAACGCAGCCGCACGGAACCGCGGCTGGTCGGCCGCAGATTACAGACGCTCGCGGTAAAGGCGGGGAACGTGTGCAGCGGCTCGCCGAAACGGTCGAGCGACAGAGGCTGGACGTGAAACTGCAGATTGGCGCGTTCCTGGTCGCGATCGGAGCGGGTAAACAGACCGAGCTGCGATGGCGCCATGGTCAGCGGTCCGCGCCGCAGCAGCACATATTCCGCCAGCATGCGCGCGGAGCCAAGCGGCGAGTGATAGCGCTCATTGAGCGTGGTGATGCCGTCGACCTTGAAGATCAGCCGCAACTGCAAATGATCCTGTAGATTCGCGCCGACGCCGGGCCGGTCGAGTACGACCGGAATGCCATGTTCGCCTAAATGCTCCGCCGGGCCGATGCCGGAGAGCTGAAGGATTTGCGTCGAGCCGAGCGAGCCGGCGGCCAGAATGACTTCACCGCGGCAGCGCGCGGTACGTATCGCGCCATCTTGTCGCCAGCGCACGCCGGCAGCGCGGCGGCCGTCGAATACCAGGCTCTCCACGAGGCAGCCGGTTTCGAGCCGCAGATTGGCGCGATGCAGCGCCGGTTTGAGGAAGGCACGCGCGGTCGACACGCGCCGGCCACGTTTCTGGTTCACGTGAAAGGCGCAGCAGCCTTCGTTGTCGCCGCCGTTGAAATCCGCAATCGACTTGATGCCGGCCTCAACGGCCGCGGCGCGAAATGCGTCGAGCAAATCCCAGCGCACGCGCGGCGCAGCGACCGGCCATTCGCCGCCGACCGCATGGGCCGCGCTTTCGCCCATGAAATGATTTTCGTGCTGCTTGAAAAAGGGCAGCACATCGTCCCAGCCCCAGCCGGCGAGACCAAGTTGGCGCCAGTGATCGTAATCGGCGGCCTGGCCGCGCATATAGATCATGGCGTTGATCGCCGACGAGCCGCCGATCACCTTGCCGCGCGGATAATTGAGGCTGCGCCCGTTGAGACCGGGCTCCGGTTCGGTCTTAAAGCACCAATCCGAGCGCGGATTGCCGATCGCGAACAGGTAACCGACCGGAATATGGAACCAGATCCAATTGTCGCGGCCGCCGGCTTCCAGGAGCAGCACCCGCTTGTCGGCGTCGGCGGAGAGCCGATTGGCCAGCAAGCAGCCGGCCGAACCGGCGCCGACGATGATATAATCGTAATCGCCCGCGATCGTCTCAGCCCCGGCCATGCCTGCGTCCTCCCTCAGCGGACAATAGCATGCCGTGCCGCCGCGCGGCGATCCGCAATAGCGGGGGTGTTTTGCCATCAGCCAGACCGACTGCTACTATACCGAAAGCGACAATTGGCGCGCTGCGCGCGCGCTGCTTGAGCCTGGAACGACGGTTCCCAAGGCGGTCGCGATGATCGATGGATCGTGCGATCCGGCGCGTATCGCTCACGCGCACAACTCCTTTGGAGAACCGTCGTGCTCAAAAAAATGTCTATTCTGGCGGTCGTTGCGACAGCCACGGTCTTTTCAGCCGCATCTCACGCGACCATGGCGCAGGACCGGTCCATCACCGTTTTTGCCGCCGCCTCGATGAAGAACGCGCTCGACGATGTCGATGCGGCCTTCACCCAGAAAGCCGGCATCAAGGTCGTCGCCAGCTATGATGCAAGCTCGGCGCTGATGAAGCAGATCGAGGGCGGTGCGCCGGCCGATGTGTTCGTTTCCGCCGATCTGAAGTGGATGGATTACGGGGCACAGAAAAAACTCATCAAGGACGATAGTCGCGTCAATCTGCTCGGCAACGCGCTGGTGCTGATCGCTCCCAAGGAGTCCAAAATCGATAGCGTCACGATCGAGCCGGGCTTCGATCTCACCACGCTTGCCGGTGACGGGCGCATTGCCGTCGGCGATGTGGTGGCCGTGCCGGTCGGCATCTATGCCAAGGCCGCGCTGGAAAAGCTCGGCGTCTGGTCGTCGGTCGAGCAAAAGATGGCGATGACCGGAAACGTCCGCGCTGGTCTGATCCTTGTCGCGCGCGGCGAGGCGCCGCTTGGTATCGTCTATTCGACGGATGCCAAGGTCGAGCCCGGCGTGAAGGTCGTCGGCGTGTTTCCGGAATCCTCGCACGACCCGATCATCTATCCGGTAGCGGCAACGATCGGCGCCAAGCCCGACGCCACGTCTTATCTGGAGTTCCTGCGCTCGGCGACCGCGAAGACGATCTTCGAGAAATATGGCTTTACCTACCTGGTAAAGCCGACGTCGTGAATAGTTCGCCGAAAGCTGGGAATGTTCGGCCTTTCCCCCGGTGACTGGACCGCCGTCGCGTTGTCGCTGCGCATTGCGCTTGTTGCGACCGCATGCGCGCTGCCGTTTGGCATTGCCGTGGGCTGGCTCTTGGCGCGCAAGCAATTCTGGGGCAAGACGCTCGTTGATGGGCTGGTCTTTCTGCCGCTCGTTCTGCCGCCGGTCGTGACCGGGTATCTCTTGCTCATTTCATTCGGGCGGCGCGGGCCGATCGGCGAATTTTTGTATGACAGCTTCGGAATGGTTCTGTCGTTTCGCTGGACCGGCGCGGCCTTGTCCTGCGGGGTGATGGGCTTTCCGTTGATGGTGCGGCCGATCAGGCAGGCGCTCGAGGCCATCGACAAAAGGCTGGAAGATGCCGCAGCAACCCTCGGCGCCAATGCCGTGCTGGTGTTTTTCACCGTCACATTGCCGCTTGCCTTGCCCGGCGTCATTGCCGGCGTGCTGCTGTGCTTCGCCCGCGCGCTCGGCGAGTTCGGCGCCACAATCACCTTTGTCTCGAACATCCCGGGCGAAACGCAGACGATTTCGGCGGCGATCTATACGCTGACGCAGGTTCCGGGCGGCGACGCTGCGGCCGGGCGCTTGGTCCTGGTGGCGATCGCGCTGGCGCTCGCGGCGCTGATCGCTTCCGAGTGGCTCGCGCGCCGCGCCGCCATCCGTTTCCACGGAGAATGATCGTGCTCGCGGTCGATGTGGAAAAACAGCTCGGCGCTCTGCATCTGGGCGTCAGCTTTCAAGCGGCGCGCGGTGCTACGGCCTTGTTCGGTCCTTCGGGTGCGGGCAAGACGTCCGTGGTCAATATGATTGCGGGCCTTCTTAATCCGGATCGCGGCGCGATCACCCTCGACGACACGGTGCTGTTCGATGCGAGCCAAGGCGTCAACGTGCCGCCGCATCGCCGTCGCATCGGCTATGTGTTCCAGGAGGGCCGGCTGTTTCCGCATCTATCGGTGCGGCAGAACCTCGACTACGGCCGCCGTATGAGCGGGCAGCCACGCGATTTGGCCGAATTCGAGCGCATCGCCAAACTCCTCGATATCGGACATCTGCTGGATCGCCGGCCGGGAAAAATGTCTGGCGGCGAACGTCAGCGGGTTGCCGTTGGCCGGGCGCTGCTGACACGCCCGCGGCTTCTTCTCCTCGACGAGCCGCTGGCTTCGCTCGGCGTCGCCCACAAGCGCGAAATTCTGCCCTATCTGGTTCGGCTGCGCGACGAGGTCGGCATCCCGATCGTTTATGTCAGCCACACGCCGGCGGAAGTGCGCCGCATCGCCACGACCGTGCTGCGGCTGGATAATGGCCGCGTTGCCGCGACGGGCGGCATCGAGCTTCTCAATGCTGCCGACGAAGACGCTTTTGTTTAGCGCGCATTCGCATTTGGCGAAGCTTGCCAAGCAGAATCGCGTGTTGTCCCGGCAATTCGCTAGGGACTATGATTCACGATGGATTCTTCCCCGCCTCGGGCGGTCAAACATGCGGCCTTTTTGGGCGTGCTGTGCGGCGCCGGCGCGGCGCTGTGTTGGGCGCTCGGCTTCGTCGCGGCACGACAAGGCGTCACTACCGGGCTGTCGCCGCTCGTCATTGCGCTGCATCGTTTTGTCTGGCCCGGGCTGGCGCTCGCGCCTTCCGTCGCGGCCCACGCATTCCGCGATCTCCGTGTCATTGGCTGGCGTCGCGCCGTTGCGCTGGCGCTGACCGGCGGCCTGCCGCTGGCGCTGTTCAGCTATCTCGGTTACGTGCTGGTGCCGCTCGGTCATGGCGCACTCATCCAACCCTCATGCGCCGCGCTTGGCGGAATGCTGCTGGCGCGGTTTCTTCTCAAGGAGCCGCTGCCGTCTCGCCGCATCGTCGGCGCCGTCACTATCCTTGCCGGTCTCGGTGTCATCGGCGCCGAGGCGCTAAGGACGATGGGCGCCAGCGGCATACTCGGCGATTTGCTGTTCGTCGCGGCCGGCAGTTGTTTTGCGATTTTCGGCGTGCTGCTGCGGCTGTGGCTGATCCCACCGATGCGCGCCGTGGCGATCACCTGCGTGCTGTCGCTCGCTGGCTTGCCCATGTTGCTGTTCACTTTCGACAATATGCTGGCGGCCGGATTTTATGAAAATCTGCTGCAGGCCCTGGTGCAAGGCGTGCTGGCGGGCGCCGGCGCGATCTATCTGTTTACCCGCGCGGTCGAGCTGCTGGGAGCGAGCCGGGCGGTGTTGTTTCCGTCGCTGGTGCCGCCGTTCACGCTCTTGATCGGCTACATCGCGCTCGGCGAAGCGCCGAGCGTGTCGCAGCTCATAGGTCTTGTGATCGTCGTCGTGGGATTCCGGCTGACACAGCGGAATTAATCTTCCGGATCAATCTTCCGGGCCGGCATATTTGCCAGCGGTGTGCGGGAACATCGACTTCACGATCTTGAAGCGGGAGATGTCGACGGTCGCGTCCATGTGCAGGAAGATGGCGGCGTCGCGGAACAGTTTTTCCACGCCAAAATCCAGCATGACGCCGTTGCCGCCGTGCAGTTCGAGCGCATGCTGGGCCACTTTGAGAATTTCTTCCGAGGCGAACACTTTTGCCATATTGCACAGGGTATCGGCGTCCGGCGCGTTGTCGTCCACTGCGCGTGCGGCGCGCGCCAGCAGCGCACGCACCGCCTCGATGCGCGTTGCCATGTCGGCGAGCCGCAGCGCCACCGCCTGATGCTTGATGAGGATGCGGCCTCCCTGCACGTAGTTTTGCGCGTAGTCGGACGCGACCTCGAAGGCGCGCACGCCGACGCCAAGGTTCTTCGCCGCTTGGATGATCTTGCCCGGCCGGAAATAGACCCCAGCCTTGCCGAGCGCGTCGCCTTCGACCAACAGGTGGTCGTCAGGCACGCGCATATCCTCGAACACCAGCTCCCCGTTATTCATGAAACGGCAGCCCAAGGTCTCGTTGCAGCGCGCGATCGTCAGTCCCGGCGTGTCGCGCCGCACCAGAAAACTCGACGTGCCCTGCAGCATGCCGACTTTCGGGTTGGTATTGGCATAGACCACGAACAGGCCGGCGTCGTAGCCATTGGAGATGAATTGCTTACGCCCGTTGATGATCCATTCGCCGTCGCTCTTCACCGCCCGCGTCTGCATGGCGGCCTCCGGCACATTATAGGGCAGCCAGCGGTCGGACGCGCCGCGCGGTTCGGTGAGACAGTGCGCCAACAGGAATTGCGGATCCTCCAGGAGCCGCTTGAACCATTTCTCCTGCAGATGCCGCGGCGCGAGCTCGCGCAGCAACACCGTGACTTTCCAGTTCTGCACCAGTTTGTCGGCAAGGCCTGAATCGCCGCGCGCGATTTCCTCCGAGATGAGCGCGAAGGTCTGCACTTCGCTCCCCGGATCGAGCTCCATGCCGCCGAATTCTTCCGGCACGCCGAGGGTGCGGACGCCGACCTTTTCGGCGCCTTCAAGGATCGCGGGCGGCAGTCGATCTTCCGGCGTCATCGACCATTCACGCTGCCAATTGCCGCGGATGAACGGAATGACGACGCCGTCGACGAAATCGCGGCAACTCTGCCGCATCAGGCGCTGCTCTTCGGATAACTCCGACTGCACGTCACGCCACCTTGCGGCTGGTCAGAAACTCGCCCATGCGGTCGAGCGCCTTGAGAATGTTCTCAGTCGAATTCGCATAGGACATGCGCATGTAGCCTTCGCCGAGAATGCCGAAATCCGGCCCGCCGATCAGAGCGACGCCTGAGTCTTCGAGGAGCGCCGAGGCGAGCGCCTTGGCTTTCCAGCCAGTGCGCTTGATATTGGGGAAGGCGTAAAACGCGCCGCGTGGTGTGGCGCAGGAGGTGCCGGGCAATTTGTTGAGACCGGCGACCACGATTTTGCGGCGCCTGTCGAATTCGGCGACCATTTTCGCCGGTTCGTCCTGCGGGCCGGTCAGTGCCGCGAGGCCGGCATATTGCGTCGGCGCATTGACGCAGGAATGCAGGTTCACTGCGAGTTTGCGCGCATAGTCATAGAGCTTGCCGGGCCAGATCGCATAACCGAGGCGCCAACCGGTCATGGCATAGGTCTTCGACCAGCCGTTGAGCAGGATGAGGCGGTCGCGGATTGACGGGTAGGAGAGCAGACAGACATGCGTCTCGCCGTCATAGACCATGTGATCGTAGATCTCGTCCGACATCACGGCGACGTCGGGAAAGCGCTCGAGCCCGGCGACGAGCTTGTCGACTTCCGACTTGGGCGTGACCCCGCCGGTCGGGTTGGCCGGCGAATTGAGGATGAGGAGCCGGGTGTGCGGTGTGATCAGCCGCAGCGTCTCCTCCGCAGAGAAGGCGAAATTGTTTTCCTCGCGGATCGGCACCGGAATCGGCCGCGCGCCGGTAAATTCGATCATCGAACGATAGATCGGGAATCCCGGATCGGGATAAAGAATGTCGACGCCCGGTTCGCCAAACATCAGGATCGACATGAACATGGTCGGCTTGCCGCCCGGCATGATCATCACCTCGTCGGGCGAGACGCTGACCTTGAAACGTCTGTGCAGATCGGCGGCGACCGCTTCGCGTAACGGCAGGATGCCGACCGCCGGCGTATAGCCGTGGTGGCCGTCGCGCAGCGCCTTGACCGCCGCCTCGACGATGAAATCGGGCGTACGAAAGTCGGGCTGGCCGATGCCGAGATTGATGATGTCCCGGCCGGTCGCCGCAAGATGCATGGCCCGCGCCAGCACGGCGAAGGCGTTCTCCTCGCCGATGCGATCGAACGCGGCGACGGTCTTGAGCATGAGCATTTCCCCCGGCGATCACTTGCCGCGCGGCAGTTCAGCCCAATCGCAAGACAAATGCAAACATCAGCGGCGCCAGCGCAAGGCGCTAAAGCAGAAGCCCCGGACCGGGTCCGGGGCTTCTGATCACATCGATCGTTAGTCGTTATTGCGGTTGTTCAGAACGTTGAATTCCGCGCCGGACTGAACCGAAGCTGCGGTTCCCGTGCGGTCGGCGCCGCCGTCCGGATAGGTCCCGACTTGGCTTTGAACCGTGTCGTAGACCGGCCGCTGCGGCTGCTGATGCGTGCGCGCGGCGAGAGCCGGCGTGGCGAGCATCGCGATCGCGACCGCCGACAGCGCCAGCTTCCTATTGAGCGATTTCATTTTCGAATCTCCGTTTTGGTCGTCACCCTCGCTCGTTAAGGTAGACAATATTTGGCAGCGCACAATAGTACCGACACTCACAAAATCGTTATTTAAATCAGTGTGTTAATGAGAATTTTATTCGCGTATTTATAGTCATTTATTGCGCCGCAATAAGCGCCAAAGGAGCCCGCGTTTACGCCATGATCGAGTCGTGAGCACGGTCGCAAAACCGCTTGGGATTTGCCCATTCCCTGGGCTTTGCGGAGTTCCGCGCTCGCGCCGCCATTAAATCGGCATATCTACCGCAAGCGGCCGAGCGCTAAATCGCACGGCCGCAGCGCAGATGGATTCGCGGGTGGATCGGGAGACGGTGATGACAAAGAGCAAAAAAACGCAGGGCCAATTCACCCAAGGCCAACAGCAGCGCCGGCTGCGCTCGCAATTGTGGTTCGATAATCCGGACAATCCGGGCATGACCGCGCTCTATCTCGAACGCTACCTCAATTATGGCCTCACCCGCGCCGAACTCACATCCGGTCGCCCGATCATCGGCATCGCGCAGACTGGCTCGGATTTGAGCCCGTGCAATCGGCATCACCTCGAATTGGCCCAGCGCGTGCGCGCGGGCATCCGCGATGCCGGCGGCATCGCCTTCGAATTCCCGGTGCATCCCATTCAGGAAACCGGCAAGCGTCCGACTGCGGCGCTCGACCGCAATCTCGCTTACCTCGGTCTGGTCGAGGTGCTGTTCGGCTATCCGCTCGACGGCGTGGTGCTGATGACCGGTTGCGACAAGACCACGCCGGCCTGTTTGATGGCGGCGGCCACCGTCAACACGCCGGCGATCGTGCTCTCCGGCGGGCCGATGCTCGACCACGTCTATAACGGCAAACTGATGGGCTCGGGTACGCTGATCTGGCAGGCGCGCCAGGACCAGGCCGCAGGACTGATCGACTACAAGGAATTTATCGACATCGTCGCCGCCTCCGCACCGTCGATCGGCCACTGCAATACCATGGGCACCGCGTCGACCATGAATGCGCTGGCCGAGGCGCTCGGCATGTCGCTGCCGGGTTGCGCCGCGATTCCGGCGCCGTACCGCGAGCGCGGACAAATCGCCTATGCCACGGGCGTACGCGCTGTCGAAATCGTACGCGAAGATCTCAAGCCGTCGGACATCCTTACGCGCGCCGCTTTCGAGAACGCGATCGTCGCCTGCTCGGCGATCGGCGGCTCGACCAATGCACCGATCCACATCAACGCAATCGCCCGGCATATCGGCGTCGATCTCAAGATCGAGGACTGGGAGACGGTCGGCTATGACGTGCCGCTGGTCGTCAACATGCAGCCGGCCGGCGAATTTCTCGGCGAGGATTATTTCCGCGCCGGCGGTTTGCCGGCGGTGTTGCACGAGCTCCATGCGGCCGGGCGGCTTCATGGCGACGCGCTCACCATCAACGGCAAGACGGTGGCCGAAAACGTCGCGCAAGCGAAAGCTGCCAATGCCAACGTCATCCGGCCTTACGACAAGCCGTTGAAAGCGCAGGCCGGATTCAAGGTCCTGCACGGCAATTTGTTCGATTCCGCCATCATGAAGACAAGCGTCATCTCCGACGAATTCCGCAAGCGCTATCTTTCCAACCCGGCCGACCCAAACGCCTTCGAGGGCCGGGCCGTCGTGTTCGACGGGCCCGAGGACTACCACCACCGCATCGACGATCCGGCGCTGAAGATCGACGAGCACAGCATCCTGTTCATGCGTGGCGCCGGACCGATCGGTTATCCGGGCTCGGCCGAGGTGGTGAACATGCAGCCGCCGGCGGCGCTGATCAAACAAGGTGTCACGGCGCTCGCCTGCATCGGCGACGGCAGGCAGTCCGGCACCTCGGGTTCGCCGTCCATTCTGAATGCTTCGCCGGAAGCAGCTGCTGGTGGCGGGCTTGCGCTCCTTAAGACCGGCGATCGCGTTCGCGTCGACCTCAACAAGGGCGTCGCCAATATCCTGATTTCGGCCGACGAACTGAATGCACGGCGCGTAGCGCTGCAGAAGGATGGCGGCTATCCTTATCCGCCAAGCCAGACGCCGTGGCAGGAAATTCAGCGCGCCATGGTCGATCAGCTCGGCAGCGGCATGGTGCTGGAGCCGGCGGTGAAGTATCAGCGCGTGGCACAGAAGTTCATCCCGCGGGACAATCACTGAAGATTTGCACTGTCCGTTTGCACGAACCTGAGCGAGTTTTCCATGTCACGTCCTTCCACTACCGAGAAGCGCAAAACATTCCGAAAGCTGCACGAGGCCGGCTGCTTCGTCATTCCCAATCCATGGAATGTGGGCAGCGCGCGTTACCTGCAAGGTCTCGGCTTCCAAGCGCTGGCGACAACAAGCTCGGGCTATGCGCACTCTGTCGGTTATCCCGACGGCGGGTTGAGCCTCGACCAGGTGCTCGCCCATTTCCGCGAAATGGCGCAGGCGACGGATGTTCCATGCAATGCCGATTTTGAGGATGGGTTGGCCGACGATCTCGACGGCCTCGCCGAGAACGTGACGCGCTGCGTCGCGACCGGTATTGCGGGCCTGTCGATCGAGGATTCGCCGAACAATGGCAAGACGCCGCTTTATGATCTCGACACCGCCGTTGCGCGCGTGAAAGCGGCGCGCATGGCGATCGATCGCGCCGGCGGCGATGTCGTATTCACCGCGCGCGCGGAGGGCTTTATCCGCGGCGTGCCCGATCTCGCCGACGTCGTCCGCAGGCTCAAGGCCTATAGGGACGCGGGCGCCGATTGTCTTTATGCGCCGGGCATAAAAACCCGCGAGCAGATCGAAACAGTGATGAAAGCGGCGGCGCCTAAGCCGGTGAACTTCCTCAATGGCGGCGTCTTCGGCTTTACTGTCGCCGACATCGCGGCAATGGGCGTGCGCCGGATCAGCGTCGGCGGTTCGCTGGCCCGCGTTGCCATGCGTGCCTTCATCCGCACCGCGACCGAAATCGCCAAGGACGGCACGTTCGACGGCTTCGCCGGGCTGATCAGCAATCCCGAGCTGAACAAGTTCTTCAGCGAAGACCGTGAGAAGCTTTCGTCATGACCGATTTCGAATTGCATCCCCAAACCGGCCAGCCAATAGGCTTGCCGGTTGTCGATCTGACGCCGGCGCCGCGTCCCGGCCCGGTAACGCTGAAAGGCCGCTACGGTCGCCTTGAAAAACTGAAGCCCGACCATGAAGTCGACCTATGGGCGGCGTTTGGCGGCCACGACCGCCTCTGGACCTACATGGCCAAAGACGGTCCATTCGCGAGTCTTGCGGAATTTTCGCCGTTGCTCGCCGTGCGCGCGGCGGCCGAGGATCCTTATGCCTACGCGATCATCGATGCGGCCGATCGTGCCGTCGGCTATATCACGCTGCTGCGAATCGTCCCGGAGCATCGGGTGATCGAGGTCGGCCACGTGCTCTATTCGCCGGCGCTCCAACGCACGCCGCTCGGCACCGAAACTCAATACCTGTTGGCGCGTTATGTTTTTGAGACGCTCGGCTATCGGCGCTACGAATGGAAATGCGACGCATTGAATGCCGCTTCCCGGCGTGCCGCTCTGCGCTACGGCTTCGTCTATGAAGGGACATTCCGCCAATACATGATCGCCAAGGGCCGCAACCGCGACAACGCCTGGTTCTCCATGCTCGACAGCGAATGGCCGGCGCGCAAGCACAGTTTCGAGCGCTGGCTTGCGCCGGACAATTTCGACAGCGAGGGTCGGCAAAAACTCAGCCTCATGGCGTTAAACGACACGGGACCCGGGAGGACGACATGAGCAACAGGCTTTCAGGCAAAGTCGCGCTGGTGACCGCCGCGGGGCAGGGCATCGGCCGCGCCATTGCTGAGGCGTTCATCGCCGAAGGCGCGAGCGTCATCGCGACCGACCTGGCGGAGGACAAGCTCGAAGGCCTCAAGGCCAAGAAGCGGCAGAAACTCGACGTGCGGGCGCAGGACAGTGTCGACGCCTTGGCGAAAGTCATTGCCGGCGAATTCGGCGCGCTCGATATTCTGGTCAATTGCGCGGGCTATGTCGCCAATGGCTCGATTCTCGATTGCACCGACAAAGACTGGGATTTTTCCTTCGACCTCAATGTCAAATCGATGCACCGCACGATCAAGGCGTTCCTGCCGGCGATGCTGGTGAAAAAAGCAGGTTCGATCGTCAATATATCGTCGGCGGTGTCGTCGATCCGCGGCGTGCCCAATCGTTACGCCTATGGCGCGACCAAAGCGGCGGTGATCGGGCTGACCAAGGCCGTCGCTGCGGATTTCATCAAGCAGGGCATTCGCTGCAACGCGATCTGTCCCGGCACCATCGAATCGCCGTCGCTCGAAGAACGAATTGCGGCGACCTCGAAGGCGACCGGGAAGTCGATCGATGAGGTGCGGCAGGATTTCATCGGCCGCCAGCCGATGGGCCGCTTGGGAACGGCCCAGGAAGTAGCAGCCCTTGTCCTCTTCCTTGCCGGCGATGAGGCAAGCTACATTACCGGTCAGGCCCATCTCGTCGACGGCGGGATGGCGCTTTAGGGCAGGGCTTATCGCGGCGTTATCCGCGGCTGGGACACAATGCATATTCTGATCACCGGCGCCGCGGGGATGATCGGGCGCAAGCTCGTGGCGCGTCTCGTCAATGACGGAGCACTCAACGGCAAGACGATTGACCGGCTCACGCTGATCGATGTCGTTGCGCCGCAACAGCCTGAAAAGTTCTCCGGCAAAGTCGAGACGGCCGCCGCGGATATTGCCGATGCGGCTGCTGTGCAGTCGGCCATCGCCGGGCGACCCGAGGTCATCTTTCACCTTGCGGGTGTCGTTTCGGGCGAAGCCGAGATCGATTTCGAAAAGGGCATGCGGGTCAATCTCGACGGCACGCGCGGGCTCTTCGAAGCCATCCGAACCACGGGCGGCGGGTATCGCCCGCGCCTGGTCTTCACCTCCTCGATTGCCGTGTTCGGCGCGCCGTTCCCCGATGCGATCGCGGACGACTTTCATCTGACGCCGCTCACCTCCTACGGCACGCAGAAGGCCGTCACCGAACTCCTCCTCGCCGATTACACCCGCCGCGGCTTCCTCGACGGCGTCGGTATCCGGCTGCCGAGCATCGTGGTGCGGCCCGGCAAGCCGAACAAGGCTGCGTCCGGTTTTTTTTCCGGGATCATCCGCGAACCGCTGTCCGGGCAAGAGGCCGTGCTGCCGGTCGATGAGAGCGTGCTGCATTGGCACGCCAGCCCGCGCGCGGCGGCAGGCTTTCTCGTTCACGCCGCGGGGCTCGATGCGGCGAAACTCGGCCCCCGCGTCAATCTGACGATGCCTGGGGTCTGCTGCACCGTGGCCGAGCAGATCGCCGCGCTGCGCCGGATCGCCGGCGACAAGGTTGTAGCCCGCATCCGCCGCGAGCCCGATCCGCTGGTCGCCCGCATTGTCGCCGGTTGGCCGAGCCGGTTCGATCCCCGCCGCGCACTGGCGCTTGGCTTTGAGGCGGAACGCTCGTTCGACGAGATCATCCACGTCCATATCGAGGACGATCTGGGCGGCAAGATCGCCGCCTAGACCCGGTTGGCAGCGTGGTTGCTTGCGTTGTGCGGCGCTATGCTTACATTGCTGCCAGAAACTCCACAGCCCCAACAAAACATCTTCGTGCCGATCCACCATGACCTATGTTGACGCGGCCTGTGCGCCGCTGCGCAAGACCGGACAGATCAAGATCCACGGCCCGGCGGCCTTTGAGGGCATGCACAAGGCCGGACGGCTCGCGGCCGAATGCCTCGATATGTTGGTGGGCGAGATCAAGCCGGGCGTCACCACCGAGCACATCGACCGGCTGGTATTCGAGTTCGGCTCCGATCATGGGGCGTTGCCGGCGACGCTGATGTATCGCGGTTACCGCAAGGCGACCTGCACCTCGGTCAACCATGTGGTCTGCCATGGCATCCCGGTCGAGAAGCCGCTGCGCGAGGGCGACATCGTCAATGTCGACGTGACGCTGATCCTCGATCATTGGCACGGCGATTCCAGCCGCATGTATGCCATTGGCGAGATTCCCCGCCGTGCCGAGCGGCTGATCGAAGTCACCTATGAGGGCATGATGCGCGGCATTGCCGCGATCAAGCCCGGCGCCACGACGGGCGACATCGGCCATGCGATCCAGACTTTTGTCGAGGCCCAGCACATGAGCGTGGTGCGCGATTTCTGCGGCCACGGCCTCGGCCGGCTGTTCCACGACGAGCCGAATATCGTGCATGTCGGCCGGCCCGGCGAAGGCATCGTGCTCAAGCCGGGGATGTTCTTCACGGTCGAACCGATGATCAATCTCGGTCGCCCGCATGTGAAGGTGTTGTCGGACGGCTGGACCGCGGTGACCCGCGACCGCTCGCTGTCGGCGCAATTCGAGCATTCGGTCGGCGTCACCGAGACCGGGGTCGAGATTTTCACGCTGTCGCCCAAGGGGCTCGACAAGCCGCCCTATCCGGTCTGAGACCGGGCCGGCCCGTTTTATCCGATTGCAAATTCCCGTAATCCGGGCATCCTTAGCAAGGACAACCTCGCACACGCGAGAGTTGTGATGCGCCGATCCGGATTGCGTCCGCTTCCCCATGTTGGAGAAAAAGCCCGACAGCGAAACCGGTCTCGCCGAAGAGGCGACGCCGCATTATTACGGCCACCGCGAACGCCTGCGCGAGCGCTTTCGCGAGGCCGGCGCCGACGCATTGTCGGATTACGAACTGTTGGAGCTGTTGCTGTTCCGCGTGCTGCCGCGGCGCGACGTCAAGCCGCTCGCCAAGTCGCTGCTCGAGACTTTCGGCTCGTTCGCCGAAGTGATTGCCGCGCCCGAAGCCCGGCTTGCCAAAGTGAAAGGGCTGGGTGAGGCCTGCGTCACCGACCTCAAAATCGTGCAGGCAGCCGCCAGCCGGCTCCTGCGCGGCGCGGTGAAAAAGCGTCCCGTTCTGTCGTCGTGGTCGACGGTGCTGGATTATTGCCGCACCGCGCAAGCCTTCGCCGACCGCGAGCAATTCCGCGTCCTATTCCTCGACAAGCGCAATCAGCTCATCGCCGACGAGTTGCAGCAGATCGGCACGGTCGATCATACCCCGGTTTATCCGCGCGAGGTGGTCAAGCGAGCGCTGGAGCTGTCGGCCACCGCCATCATCCTGGTGCACAACCATCCCTCGGGCGACCCAACTCCCTCCCGCGCGGACATCCAGATGACGCAGCAGATCATCGCGGTGGCAAGCCCGCTCGGCATTGCCGTGCACGACCACATCATCGTCGGCAAGGACGGGCATGCGAGTTTGAAGGGGCTGAAGTTGATTTAAGCGCAACTGCTTAAGCGGCAGCTTACGCGGAGCGGCCGACCAGCCCGGCCGCCGACCCGGGATTTCACTCATGCGCGACCTGGGCTACAATCGAGGGTCAAAAACAATGCAAAGTGTGAAGGGGAGGATACGAGGATGAAACGCTGGGCCATCGTCGCTGCGGCGCTTGTGATCGGCGTCATCGGGTTGCGGCACCATTCCCGCCAGGCTCTTGCCCAAGGCAGTGCCGGTTGGGTGACGCTGTTCGACGGCAAGACTCTCGATAATTGGAACCAGATCGGCACCGCCAACTGGAAGCTGGAAGACGGCAGCGTCGTCGCCGATAACGGCAACGGCTTTCTGGTGTCGAAGAATGACTACACCGATTTCGACCTCAAGGTCGAATTCTGGATGGAATCCAAGACCAACAGCGGCGTTTTCATCCGCTGCACCGACCCGACCAGCGTCACTGGAAAGACGTCCTATGAAGTGAATCTTTGGGACACGCGGCCGGAGCCGAAATATGGGACTGGCGCGATCGTCGATCTCGCCGCAGTGGATCCAATGCCGACCGCGGCCGGCAAGTGGAGCGTCTACGAAATCATCGCCAAAGGCGATACTTTCACCGTGATCCTCAACGGGCAGAAGACCGTCGACAACGCCAAATCCGACAAATTTGCCAAGGGGCGCATCGCGCTGCAGCACGGCAAGGGCGTTACCGACGAGAGCGGCATCGTCAAATTCCGCAAGGTGGAAATCAAGCCGCTATAAGCGGCCGGTCACCTTAGCAAGCACCTGGGCCGCGTCGGCAGGATCGCCGTCGGCGGCCCAGGCGACATAGCGGTCTGGGCGGACGAGGACCAGACTGGCCTCATAAGCTTCTCTCCCGTCCCGGTAGCTGTCGCGCACGATCTTGAGCGGAACGCGCAGCACTTTTGCCGCCCGTTCGAAATCGGCGACGATGCCGTCTCCGCTATCGAACGCCAGCAGGGTGAAATCGGCGCCCAGTTCCTCAAACACGTTCTTTCCGGATGAGAGACGTTGCGGCGGCAGATGATGGCCGGCGCGGGCCTTGAAGGTGTGCGAGCCGTGGGTGCTGCTCGCGCCGTCGGGCGGTCCGAATACGATCGGCGAGCCTTCGTAATGCGGCTCATAGGTCATGACACGAGGTGCCGCGGCATTGGCATGCTCGTTCCAGGCCCGCTCGAATTCGTCGCGGTCATGCTCCGGGCTATAGCGGCCGAGGAATTCCTTGTCGCGCTCGATGCCGGCCTCGATGAAATCCTCAGCGGTTTCCTTGAAGATCGGGCGGCGCTCCTCGGAATAGCTCTGCAACAGCGCATCGCTGCCCCAGCCTTTGAGCTTGGCGGCGAGCTTCCAGCCGAGATTGACCGCGTCGTCAAGTCCGTTGTTGAGGCCGTAGGCGCCGTAAGGCGGATGCGAATGGGCAGCGTCGCCGGCGATAAAGATGCGGCCCACTTGGTAGGTCTCGGCCACCGCGATGCGCAGGTCCCAAAACCCGACATAATCGAAGTCGCAGGCAAACGAAAAGCCCGCGGCCTTCTGTAGCAAGCCGTGAAAATCGTAATTGTCGCGCGTCGTATCGGCCGGCACCGGCGAGTGGAAAAACCAGCTCTCGCCGACATCGACCCGGCCGAAGAACTGCCAATAGCCGCGCAAGTCGGGATGAATCACCCGATATGTCGACCGCGGCGGAAACCGCTTGAGCTTTTCGTGCAGCTCGCGCGAACGAAACAGCGCCAGCACCATGAGCTCATTAAAATCCGCGCCGCCGCGCTCAATGCCGGCTTGCTTGCGCACGCTCGAATGGCCCCCGTCGCAACCGATCACATATTCGGCGGAATGAGTTTCTCGGCCCGCGCCGCAGTCTTCGGCGATCACGACGCGCACCCCGTCCGCGTCTTGCTCGACGGTTTCAGCGGCCCAGCCGAAGCGGGCTTCGACGTTAGGTAGCTCCGCCATGCGCGCACGCAGCACATATTCACTCTGGTACTGCGGCAATCTTTCATTGTTCTGGAAGTAATAGGAATTGACGATCTCGCGCAGCGGCGGAGCGTACCAATATTCGCCGCTGAGATTGCGATAGGCGACGATGCCGCTCATCGGATAATCCGGCGGCAACAGACGCGCCGCGCGCAATTTGTCGGCGACGCCCCAAAAGTGAAAGTGCTCCACCGAACGCTGTGTCAGGTTCTGACCCTTAGGGATACGCTGCGGTTCGCGGCGGCGCTCAATCACGGCGCAGGAAATGCCGCGCAGCCCAAGCTCGACCGCTAGCGCTGTGCCGACGGGGCCACCGCCGACAATGACGACTTGATGCCGTTGTTTCATCGCGCTCGTTGTTGGCTTGAGTTTACTGCCGGATCAGCAGGAACGGATCGGCGGATTCAGGCACGCGTTGCCAGGTGTTGGTGTCATTTTCTTCGAATTGCCAAGACTCGCCGCGTTGCGACAGCAGGACCAGGTCGCCCTGGTCGAGCCGCCACGCAGTTGGAGCGAATCGCGCGATCGAAGCCTCGCAGCCTGGCTTGACCTTGAGCGCCATAGTATCGGTGCCGATGGGGCTGTTCGCGAGCGTCAAGACGCAGATCGGTTTGCCGGTCCCCCGGGCGATGCCCCAATCGCCGATCATGTCGTTGGCGGAACGCATCGGCGCCGCCGCCGCCGCGGTCTGCAGAATGTAGCGGCCTTCTTCCGGCGTGAAGCCGTCATACATGCCGCTCTCGACTTCGGTGAGCTCGACCACCGAATTACCGTGGGCATCGAGCAGCCGCAAGCTGCCGTAATTGTCCAATGCCCAGGCGACGATATCCTTGGTGGAAGGAAAAACGTTCGGGCAGTTTTTGTCGATGTCGAGTTTGTTGCCGCCGGACACGGCGTCGGCGCGGAAATTAAACCGGCAGATCTTGTCGTGATCGGCATTGGAGAATTCCCAAGCTCCGATCATGGCGCTCACGGCATCTTTGGGCGGCTGCGTAGCTTGCGGCGGCGCAGCAGGTGACGGAGTTTCGGACGACGGCGCGGCGTTCTGCTGGCTGTCCTGGGCGAAGCTGACGGCACCGCAAAGGCACATTGCGACAGCAGCGAACATCACAGCGCCGACTCTCATAGCGCCAAGCTCCACGGCGGACCGATTATTTCCAACTTCGCCACGGCGTTTCCGGCACCGGTGTCAGCGGCGGTCTGCCGGCGGCCCAAGCCAGAATATTGTCGACGACCAGCTGGTCCATCTTGTTGCGCGTATGGACCGAGGCCGAGCCGAGATGGGGGAACAGTACGACGTTCTCCATCTCCAGCAACTCCTTCGGTACTTCGGGTTCCTTGACATAGACATCCAGCCCGGCCGCCATGATGCGTTTATCCTTGAGCGCTTTGATCAAGGCCGGTTCGTCGACCACCGAGCCGCGCGCCATGTTGATGACGATGCCGTTCGGGCCGAGCGCATCGAGTACCTCGGCATTGATCAGGTTCGCCGTCGCAGCACCGCCCGGCACGATCACCATCAGCGTGTCGACGTCGCGCGCCATGTCGACGAGCTTCGGGTAGTGGCGATAGCCGAGCTCCGGCCGCTTCTGTCGGGTATGATAGACAATCGGCACGCCGAAAGCCTCAAGCCGCTTTGCGATGGCTTGGCCGATCGCGCCCATGCCGACGATGCCCACGGTGCGATCGCGCAACGTCGCCTTGCTCAGCGGATAGGCCTTTTCGACCCACTTGCCGGCGCGCACGTAGCGTTCGGCCTGGGACAACTCGCGCACGGTGCAAAGCAAGAGCCCGATCGCGGTATCGGCAACTTCCTCGGTCAGCACTTCGGGGGTGTTGGTAACGATGATGCCATGCGCAGCCGCGTATTTGACGTCGACATTGTCGTAGCCGACGCCGAAGCTAGCGACGATCTCAAGCTTCGGAAAGCGTTCCAGCAAGCTTGCCGACATCTGTCCTTGGGTGCAGGCGATGGCCCGGACATGGCCGTGTCCGGCGATAAATGCCTCACGGTCGCTCGCCTCCGCGGCTTTATAGAGGGTGCACGCGGTCCCGATGCCCTTCACGATGGTCGGTTTGGTCGGACCGAAGAGCACAACCTCATGTTTGTCGGCAGCCATTGTCCATCCTCATACCAGCATGCTCACCGGCATTTCGATAAGGTTCTTGATCGCGGCCAGTAGCTCGGCGCCGAGCGCGCCGTCGAGCACGCGATGGTCGCAGGACAGCGTCACGCTCATCATGCTGACAAAGGCGACCCCGCCGTCGTCCTTTTCGACCGCCTGCCGACGCGCGGCGCCGACCGCGAGAATGGTGGCGTGCGGCGGATTGATGATGGCGGTGAATTCGCGCACGCCATGCATGCCGAGGTTGGAGATCGCCGACGCGCCGCCTTGATAATCCGCGGGTTTCAACTTTTTGTCGCGGGCGCGCGCCACCAGATCCTTCATCGCGGCGGAAATCGCCGACAGCGATCTGGTCTCAGCTTCGCGCAACACCGGGGTGATCAGGCCGCCGTCGAGCGCGACCGCGATGCCGATATCGGAATGTTTGAACCTTAAGATGCGGTCGCCGGCCCACACCGCATTCGCCGCCGGCACGCGTTGCAATGCGAGTGCCAGCGCGCGGATGACGAAATCGTTCACCGACAGCTTGAATGCCGGATTGCCGTCCTTGTCCTTGGGCACCGCGGCGTTGGCTTCTTCCCGCAGCGCAATCAGCCGGTCGATGGCGACGTCGGCCATGAGATAGAAGGTCGGAACGGCGGCAGCTTGCGTGAGCCGCGCCGCGATGGTCCGGCGCATCCCGTCGAGCGGCACTTCGTCATAACTGTCCGGCGCAAAGAGCGCCTTGATCTCGCCGGAGCTCGGCCCCGTCGGTGCGCCGGCCGGCGC
This sequence comes from Xanthobacteraceae bacterium, assembly GCA_049519075.1. GTDB lineage: Bacteria > Pseudomonadota > Alphaproteobacteria > Rhizobiales > Xanthobacteraceae > BOG-931. The sequence continues at coordinate 27,541 of JBEKRD010000009.1, forward strand.
GGACGCTGGCCGTGGCGCCTCTGCGATGTCGCGCGCGACAATGCGGCCGTGCGGGCCCGAGCCGCGCAGCCGGCCAAGGTCGATGCCGTTCTCAGCCGCCAGCCGCCGCGCTAGCGGCGTGACCGTGATGCCGCCGGACAGCCGTGCCGGTCCGAAATTATGCGGCGGCGTGCGCACTTCGAAGAACGGATCGAGCTTGATTGGAAGGGTTGCCTGACTCGCATGCGCGACCGGGGGTGCGGCCGGCAAAGGCGGAGCCACATGCGGGGCCGGTGCGGCAGCCGGCTTCGCGGCAGCGGGCGGACTTGTGGTCGCACCCGAGCCGTCGGCGATAACCGCGACTACCGCGCCAACCGGCGCAATGTCGCCGGCCGACACGCGAATTTCGCTCAATATCCCCGTCGTGGTCGACGGCACTTCCATCGAGACCTTATCGGTCTCGATCTCGAACAGATTGTCGCCCGGCTTTACCGGTTCGCCGGCCGACTTGAACCATTTGGTGATCTTGCCCTCGGCGACGGTTTCGCCGAGTTGCGGCATCAGAACGTCCATGACTGAATTCTCCAGCGCCGGCTCACTTGATTCGTTCCCAGGTGACTTCCAGCGTCGAATTGGGCGGCCGCAGCACCAGGCGATCGCCGACGAATTCGTAGCGGCGGACCAGATCGCCGCTGTCGCCCGGCTGCAGACTGTCTTGGCGATGATGCGTCACGGTCCCGGCCTGCTCGTCGATCGTGTAGGTGCCGAAATAGGCGATGTAATCGGTGACCGCAATTTTAGCCTCTTCGGGCGTCATGACCGCGCCGGCGCGGCTGCGTTTGACGTCGGGTGCGACCTGGACCGACATTTCGCCATGCGGGCCATAATAGATCATGCCCTTCGGATCGGCGCCGCGATCCCAGTTCGCGCCATTGATCCGGGTGCCGATGTAGCGCCACGCGCCGATCAGCTTTTTGGCGACTTCACCGTGCGTCATGGCAGGACCTTTGACTCACCCGTTCCCCTTACCACGTCACGGAGATGTATTGCGTCTCGGTGAATTCCATCAGTCCTTCGTGCGCGCCTTCGCGGCCGAGCCCGGACTGCTTGACGCCGCCGAACGGCGCCGCCGGATCGGACACGACCCCGCGGTTAAGTCCGATCATGCCGAAATCGAGCTTCTCCGAGATCCGCAGGCCGCGGCCGAGATCCTTGGTGTAGAGGTAAGCGACGAGACCATATTCGGTGTCATTGGCGCGCGCGATCACCTCCTCCTCTGACTTGAAGCTCTGCAGCGAGGCCACGGGGCCAAAAATTTCGTCGTTGAGCATTTTGGCGTCGTCGGACACATTGGCCAGCACGGTGGCCGGATAGAAAAAGCCGGGCCCGCCGGGCGCCTTGCCGCCGGTCAGCACCTTGGCGCCCTTTTTCACGGCGTCCTCGACCAGTTCGATGACCTTGTCGAGGCCTTCTTTGTTGACCAGCGGGCCCAGCGCCACGCCGTCGTCGAGACCGTTACCCATTTTCAGGCCCGCCATCTTGGCGGTGAGCTTCTTGGCAAACTCGTCATGCACCTTTTCATGCACATAGAAGCGATTGGCGGCGGTGCAGGCCTCGCCCATATTGCGCATCTTGGCGATCATGGCGCCGTCTATTGCCGCATCGATATCGGCGTCGTCGAACACGATAAAGGGCGCGTTGCCGCCAAGCTCCATGGCCGGTTTGACGATCGAGTCGGCCGCTTCGTGCAAGAGCTTCCTGCCGACCTCGGTCGAGCCGGTGAACGACACCACGCGAACGCGCGGGTCATGCAGCATGGCGCCGACGACTTTACCGGAGGAGCGCGAGGGAATGACGTTGACGACGCCCGCGGGCACGCCGGCTTCTTCGAGTATCGGCATCAGCGCCAGCATGGTGAGGGGCGTATCGGACGCCGGTTTGAGCACGACCGGACAGCCGGCAGCGAGCGCCGGGCCGATCTTGCGCGTCGCCATTGCGGCGGGGAAATTCCACGGCGTCACCAACACCGCGATGCCGGCCGGTCTGTGATGGACCAGAATGCGCGCGCCGGTCGACGGCGCGATCGAATTCTGGCCGATATTGCGCACCGCTTCTTCGGCGTACCAGCGGAAGAACTCCGCCGCATAAGCGACCTCGCCGCGGGAATCAGACAGTGCCTTGCCGTTTTCGATGGTAATCAGCTTGGCCAGCCGCTCGGCGTCCCGCATGATCAGTTCGAACGACTTACGCAGGATTTCACCGCGTTCACGTGGTTTCTTGGCGGCCCAGCCGGGAAACGCGGCCTGCGCGGCGTCCAGCGCCGACTTGGCGTCATCGACTGTCGCGCTCGCGACCGAGGCGACTTTGTTCTCGGTTGCCGGATCAATCACGTCGAAGCGGCCGCCGTCGGACGATTTGCGCCACTTCCCGCCGATCCATAAATCCGTCGGCACGTTGGCGAGCAGATTGTCGTACATCGCACTCATGGCTGCAGGTCCTTTGGCTGTATGCCCTTTTGGCAGTGAGTCCTTCGCGTTCTTCGTCCGCTCATTGCCGCGCAAGCGGGAATCCAGCTTCCAGCCGCGCCGCTTGGTCCCCGCTCGCGCGAGGACGAGCGGAAACTTTAGCCCTCCAACGACCGCCGCACCCGTTCGGCAATCCGGTCGACCGAGGGCAAGGCGAGATCCTCGAGAATATCGGCGGCCGGCAGCGGGATATGCGGCGTCGTGATCCGCACCGGCGGCCCGTCGAGTTCGTAGAACGCCTCGTCGGCGACGATCGAGACGAGCTCGGCGCCCCAGCCGCACAGCCGCGGATTTTCCTCGACCGTGAACAGCCGGTGGGTGCGCGCGACCGAACCGAGAATGGTCTGGGTATCGAGCGGTACCAGCGAGCGCACATCGACGACTTCACAATCGATGCCGTGTTCGGCCTTCAGCTTCTCGGCGGCCGCCAGCGCGCGGGGCACCATCAGCGCCAGGGCCAGGATCGTGGCGTCCTTGCCCGGCCGTACGATCTTTGCGGTGCCGAGCGTGTCGACGATCTCGCCGTCCGGCACTTCGCCTTTGGCGGCATAAAGTGACTTGTGCTCGAAGAAGATCACCGGATTGGGATCGCGCACCGCCGCCGCCATCAGCCCGATCACGTCGCGCGGTGTCGACGGCGCCACGACTTTCAGTCCCGGAATCATCATGCACCAGTTCTCGACGCTCTGCGAATGCTGCGCGCCGAAGCGCGAGCCTGCGCCATTGCCGGTGCGCACGACCAGCGGGCATTTGACCTGGCCGTTCGACATGTAATGGCTCTTGGAGAACTCGTTGGCGATGTAGTCGAAGCAGACGGCGATAAAATCCGAGAACATAATTTCCGCGATCGGCTTTAAGCCGGTCATCGCCGCACCCATGGCAGCGCCGAGGATCGCCTGCTCGGAAATCGGCGTGTCGCGAACGCGCAGCGGGCCGAACTGCTCGTAGAGCCCGACCGTCGCCTTGAACACGCCGCCGGCCTTGCCGATGTCCTCGCCGAGGAACACCACGTCGGGATCGCGCGTCATCTCCTGGGCGATACCGCGCGCCACGGCGTCGCGATAGGTCAATTCCGCCATGCGAAGCCTCCGTCGGCATAAACATCGGTGGTGAGAATATCGAGCGCTGGCGGTGGCGCCGCTTTGCATTTCTCGGTGGCTTCGTCGACGCCCCGCTTCACGTCGGTCTCGATGCCGACGATGATGTCTTCACCGACGCCGAATTGCTTGAGCCGCTCGCGATAGATCTTGATCGGGTCGCGCTCCTTCCACTTCTCCAATTCACCCTCCGGGCGGTATTTGGCCGGGTCGGCGCGCGAATGCCCGCTGTGTCGATAGGTCAGGCATTCGATCAAGGACGGTCCGCCGCCGGCGCGGGCTTTCTCATAGGCGGCGCTTGCGGTGCGGTAGACTTCATCGGCGTCATTGCCGTCGATAATGATGCGCGGCAGCCCATAGGCCGAGGCGCGGTCGGCCGCGGGATGCGGCACGGCGGTGACGTCGCCGATCGGCGTATATTCCATGTAAAGATTATTCTCGCAGACGAAGATCACCGGCAGCTTCCACACCACGGCGAAATTCAGCGCCTCGTGAAACGCGCCAATATTGGTGGTGCCGTCGCCGAAGAAACAGACCGAGACATCTTTCTGGCCCTTGTACTGCGCGCGCCAGGCCGCGCCGCAGGCGATCGGCAGATGTGCGCCAATGATGGCGTAGGAGCCCATGACGCCGTGATCGACCGAGGTCAGGTGCATCGAGCCGCCCTTGCCGCGCATCAAGCCGTTGTCGCGCTGCATCAGCTCGCCGAGAACCTGTTCGAACGGCACGCCGCGGGCGAGCGTATGGGCATGGCCGCGATAGGTGCAAAATGAAAGGTCGCCGGGCTTCATCGCGGCGGCGCAGCCGGCGGCGATGGCTTCCTGGCCGAGCGACAGATGGCTCGTGCCCTTCACCAGGTTCTGCAGGAACAGATCGAATGCACGCTGCTCGGCCTCGCGAAGCTCAACCTGGATGCGAAATAAGCGCAGCCGTGTCTCCTCGCCGATGTCATCATTGAGGCTCGCATTCGCTGCGAGCGCCCGGTCCTCGACGTTAGCCATGAAATATCCTCGGAATGCCCCGGTTCAGGAATCCCACATCAGACGTGGATTGGGGAGGCGCAACTTAGCGCCAGATAGGAAGCCGAGGCAACGTCATCCCGACACCACCTGCGATATTCACGCGGCCGGCGGCGCGATTCGGTTGGGCAGCTACCGTTGGGCAGCTATGCCGCTTGCGCGGGGCGTGACAAGTTCTTAACTGACGCAAACGGGGAGATTTCGATGGCCCAGGAATCCCTAGACTCTCAGACATCCCAGAATTACGTCCAACGCTTCTTCGGCGGTCCGCCGCTGGCGGTGATCGGGCGGCTGATCCTGCTGTCGATCCTGGTCGGCGTCATTCTCGCCGCGATCGGGCTCGATCCATGGAATATCCTGGAGTCGGTGCAGCGGCTCATCGAGCATATCTGGAATATGGGCTTCGACGCCGTACGCTGGCTGTGGCGATATTTCATGCTCGGTGCCGTGATTGTCGTGCCGATCTGGCTTTTGGTCCGGCTGGCCAAGGCGCCGCGCGGGCGATAGCGGCCCGCCTCCCAAACGCGTCGTGATGCCGTGCCGGTCCACCCTCGGCCGGCCGCGCCCGATGGAAAATCTGACAGCCGAAACAAAGCCCTCTGGAGTGCGGGCTTAATCGTCGGTCGGCTGCGGGCCAGACGACGGGGCCTCGCCGTCGCTGGGCGCGGCATGATCGACGCCGTGCTCCCGCGGGCCGCCGCGATGGCGTCGGCGCCGGCGATGCAGCGGAAAGCGGTCCGCCGAGCCGTCATAGCCATTCGGCCCGTTTGCCGCACTCTGGCCTTGTTGGGGAGGCTGCGGCTGCGACTGACCGCCGGTGATGAATGACGGCAATCGTTCAACGTCCGCCTCGCTCTCCGGCTGCGTATAGTGTGGACGCGGTTGGTAATGCTGCGGCTGCGGCTGCTGAAGTTGCGGCTGTTGGTGCTGCGGCTGGTATTGCTGCGGCTGATGGTGCTGTGACTGTTCGCGCGGATAAAATGACTGCGGCTCGCGGGGCGCAAACGGCTCGCCGCCGATATGCGGCTGCTCATTTTCGCCATCGTCATAGCCGTCGTCCGGAAGATTGCCGCGTATGTCGCCCGGCTGTTGTTGGAAATAGGGCTGATTCTGACGCAGCTGTTCCTGCGCGGCGGCGATTAAGCGAAAATAATGTTCGGCGTGCTGATAATAATTTTCGGTGGCGATGGTATCTCCGGAACTCTGCGCGTCGCGGGCAAGCTGGAGATATTTTTCGGCGATGTGGGATGCCGTGCCACGAATTTTTACGTCCTGTCCGTTGGATTCGTAAACGCGCGACAACGGATTTTGATGGTGGCCGCCGCCTTTACGGTTACGCCCGCGCATACGCTTATTGTTCTGACCGTTTCTCATGATTTGCTGTTCCGCCAACCCCGTTGTCTGCGGCGCCGCAGATGCCGCCGCTTCTCTTCACCAGTCGTCACTTCACCAAATGTCGTTTCCCGATGTCGTATTCCCGATGTCGTATTCCCGGAAGCGGCTCTAACTCCGCTCCATCGGCTTTGAGCGGCTCCGAAAAGCCGCTCAGAATCGCTCCCGTGCGAATGCCACAGACCCTCAGCAAATCAGCCCCCAACCGCGTTTCGCGCGGCGTCGCAAATCCTTCAACATCCGTTCGCTCGCCTCCTCACAAGGCGCGCCGAAGCGAATGAATCTTCGCAGTTTGAACCTTTGCGTTCTGAATCTGGCGATCCCGTATGCCGTCCAATCCGGCTTTCGTTATCCAGCTTTCGCTCTTATCCAGCTTTCGCTTTTCTGCGTGGCCCGCGCTGCCAACCTCTGCAAGCCAACCCTTTGCAGCCAACCTTTGAAGGCGGCTTAACATTGGAGCCGGCCTTATGGAGCTCTACTCCGGGTGTTCAGGGCAGCGCCGCACCCTATCTCAGGGGCGATTCCGTGGCCGCAAGCTAATCGGTTCCGGTCAACATTCCAAGTGTTTTTTGCCGGGGCCTAATGCGCTTTTTTGCCGGGTCCCGCGCTCAAACCTTACTTAACCTCAGGGCCCCTTTTTGGCAACCAGGGCGCGCAGCACACCGCTAAGATCGGGTTGAGGCGGCGACGGCGCAAGCCCCGCAGCTTCCAACAATCCGGCGACAGCCTCGGCCTGGCCGGCACCCAATTCGACGACGATAACGCCGTTGGGGGCGAGCAGCGCCGGCGCGCTCGCGGCGATGGCACGATAACTATCAAGTCCGTCGGTTCCGCCGTCGAGCGCAAGCCGCGGGTCGAACAGCCGCACTTCGGGCGGCAGGCCTGCGATGTCGTCCGAACTGATATAGGGCGGGTTCGACACGATGAGGTCGAACGGCCCGCGCAATGCGGCCGCCATGTCGCAGGCGACGTAGGCCGCGCGGCTTAATCCCAGGCGCCGGGCATTGTCGCGGGCGATGGCAAGCGCGCGCGGGCTCAGATCGCTGCCGACTCCGAAAGCATTATGCAGTTCACTCAGGAGCGCCAGGAGGATGGCGCCGGAGCCCGTGCCGAGATCGGCAATGCACAGCGCCCGTGTGCGTCCCCAGCATGCATCGATGGCAGCGAGCGCGGCCTCGACCACGGTTTCGGTCTCCGGCCGCGGCACCAAGGTCGCGGCATCGACGTGGAGGTTCAGACTCCAAAACTCCTTGCTGCCGACAATCCGCGCGACTGGCTCGTGGGCAAGGCGGCGCCGGGCGAGCGCGGCGATCGCGCTGTCTTCAGCGGAGCCGAGAACGCGCGCGGCCGAAGCCGCAAGCGCAGCATGATCGAGGTCGAGCGCATGACCGATCACAAGCCGCGCGTCGAGCTCAGGCGAATCGATGCCGGCCGCGCAAAATTGTGCAGTCAGGGTGCGCCGCGTTTCCGCGACGGTGTGGGCCGTCGCGCCGCCTGACGGCGCTGGCGCTGCAGCGGCCGGCGGCATCAGTTCGCCTCCTCGGCGGCAAGCAGAGCCGCCTGGTTCTCGGCGACCAGGGCATCGATGATTTCGCCGAGCGCCTCGCCCTCCAGGATCTGCGGCAGCTTGTACAGCGTCAGATTGATGCGATGGTCCGACACGCGCCCCTGCGGGTAATTATAGGTGCGGATGCGTTCGGAGCGGTCGCCGGTGCCGACCTGGCCGCGGCGTTCGGCGGCGCGCGCGGCGTCCAGCTTCTGCCGCTCGAAATCGTAGAGCCGGGTGCGCAATACGGCCAGCGCCTTGGCGCGGTTGCGGTGTTGCGACCGCTCCTCTTGCATCATGACGACGATGCCCGATGGAAGATGCGTCATCCGGATCGCCGACTCTGTTTTGTTGACATGTTGGCCGCCGGCGCCGCCCGAGCGCAGTGTATCGATCTTGAGATCGGCTTCGTTGATGGCGACATCGACCTCCTGCGCCTCCGGCAGCACGGCGACGGTCGCGGTCGAGGTGTGGATGCGGCCGGAGGCTTCGGTATCGGGCACGCGCTGGACGCGGTGCACGCCGGATTCGTATTTCAGCTTGGCGAAAGCGCCACGGCCGCGGATTTCGGCGACAATTTCCTTATAGCCGCCCATCGAGCCTTCGCTCGCGGTGGCGATTTCGACCTTCCAGCCCTGATTGGCGGCGTAACGCTCATACATGCGAAACAGGTTGCCGGCGAATAGAGCGGCCTCGTCGCCGCCGGTGCCGGCGCGAATTTCCAGAATGACGTTGCGCTCGTCCATCGCGTCCTTGGGCACGAGCGCAAGCCGCAACTCTTGTTCCAGTCTGGCGCAGCGCGCCGCAAGCTCGGGCTTTTCGGCCTCGGCGATCGCGCGCATGTCCGGGTCGGTTGCGGAATCCGCGATCAGGCTCGTCAGTCCGTCGAGCTCGTTCTTCGCGGCACGATAGGATTTTACCGCCTCGACCACCGGCGCAAGCTCGGCGAGCTCGCGCGACAGCTTGACGTAAGTTTCGGCTGGCAGCGCCGCAGTGAGATCGTGTTCCAGCGTCGCGTGCCGGGTGACGACGGCATTGAGTTTCTGATCGGGCAGCATGTTTCAGTATCGTCTTGCCGGCGTCATGCCGGGCATTCAAGACTCTTCCTTTGCGTCAAGCAGCACACATCTTGCTTGCGGGTTAAGTAAAAGACGTGGCCGCCCGGAACAAGCCCGGCCGCGCATCGTCCTAGAGCTGCAGCCCATTGTCGGCGGCAAATTTTTCCAATTGCCCGCGAATCGGCGCGCCCCGCTTGGTTTGCTCGATCAGGGGGCAAAGGAACGCGGCGATCTTGCGGCAATCGAGATCAAGCAGCATCGCCTTGACCGGCCCGATCGCGGACGGGGTCAACGACAGCGACCGGTAACCGATGGCGACCAGAGCGAGTGCCCCGATCGGCTGCGATGCCAGCTCACCGCATACTGTCGCGGGCTTGTGATAGGCGCGCGCCTTGTCGGCGATATCCTTGAGCGCGCGCAACACCGGCGCCGACAGCGTATCGAATCGGTTGGACACCCGCGGATTGCCGCGGTCGACCGCATAGAGGAATTGCACCAGGTCGTTCGAGCCGACCGAGAGAAAATCGACGCGCTCGAGCAGTTCGTCGAGCTGATAGAGCAGTGACGGAACCTCCACCATGCTGCCGACCTCGACCGCGGCAGGCAGCTTATGGCCGTGACGGCGTAAATGCGTCAGCTCGCGCTCGACCAGCTCCTTGGCCTGGTCGAATTCCTGCACGGTCGAAATCATCGGGAACATGATCTTCAGCGCGCGGCTGCCCGCCGCGCGCAGTAGCGCCCGCAACTGGGTCCGCAGCAATCCCGGCCGATCGAGGCCGAGCCGGATGGCGCGCCAGCCCAGCGCCGGGTTCTCCTCCTCGACATGGCGCATATAGGGCAAAAGCTTGTCACCGCCGATGTCGAGCGTGCGGAAGGTTACCGGCTTGTCGTCGGCGGCATCGAGCACGGCGCGATACAGTGCATATTGCTCGCTGGTGCGCGGAAAATTCGGCGCGACCATGAATTGCAGCTCGGTCCGGAACAGGCCGATGCCGGCGGCACCGGTATCGGCGATATGCGGCAGGTCGACGCTCAAACCGGCATTGATCATCAGTGTGATCTCTTCGCCGTCCTTGGTGACGCAAGGTTTGTCGCGCAGCGCCGAATATTGCTGCTGGCGCCGCGCCCGCAGCTTGACGCGTTCGGCATAGGCCGCCTCCATGTCGGGCAACGGCCGGATATGCAAATCCCCGGTCGAGCCGTCGACGATGATGGCGTCGCCCGGATCGGCGATGCCGGTGGCGTTCTCGATGCCGCCGACCGCGGGAATGCCGAGCGCGCGCGCCACGATCGTGACATGCGAATGCGGGCCGCCCTCTTCCAGCACCAGGCCGCGCAGCCGCTTGCGGTCGTAATCGAGCAGCGCCGCAGGGCCCATCGAGCGGGCGACCAGGATTGCATTCTCCGGCAGACTCTCGCGCGACGGGGCGTGATCGCGCCCGGTCAGCTGCCGCATCAGGCGATTGGCGAGGTCGTCGAGGTCGTGCAGGCGCTCGCGCAAGAACGGATCGGTCTGCCGCAGCATCCGCGCGCGGGTGTCGGACTGCACGCGCTCGACGGCTGCTTCCGCGGTCAGGCCCGTCATCACCGCTTCTTCGAGCTTGTGCACCCAGCCGCGGTCATAGGCGAACATGCGATAGGCTTCGAGCACGTCGCGGTGCTCGCCGCCTTCGACCACGTCGCCGTGTTCGAGCAATTCGTCGAGGCTGGAGCGGAGCGTCTCGACGGCGCCGCGCAGATGCTCCAATTCCTTGGGCACGTCGTCGGCGATAAAATTGGTGACGACGACCCGCGGCTCATGCAGCACGACATGGCCGAGCGCGATGCCGTCGCTCAAGGCGGTGCCTTTGAAATGCACCGAGCGCCGCGCCGCCGGCTCGGCGCCGGGCGGCGCCAGCGCCGACAGCTCACCGGACGCGATCATCTCGGCGAGCACCATGGCGGTGGTCTGCAGCGCTTCGACTTCTTCTTCCGAATAGGTGCGCCGCGCGCGGTTCTGCACCACCAAGACGCCGAGCGTATTGCCGGCGCGCAGGATCGGCACGCCGAGGAAGGAGTGGTAGATTTCTTCGCCGGTTTCCGGCCGGTAGGAGTAGGCCGGGTGCGCTTGCGCGTTTGACAGGTTGATCGGGTTGGCTTGGCTGGCGACCAGGCCAACCAGGCCCTCATCGGAGCGCATCACCGTGCGATGCACGGCGTCGCGATTGAGGCCTTCGGTGGCGTAGAGCTCGAGCGTGGAATCGACGCGCAGCACATAGACGGAGCAGACCTCCGCAACCATGTTGGCGGCGATCAGCACCACGATCTTGTCAAGGCGTTCCTGCGCGCTGACCGGCTCCGCCATTACTTCGCGAAGCCGGCGCAACAGCACGCGCGGACCGCCGAGCGCGCCCCGCATGGCGAGAGGTCCCTCGGGCTTGGCTTTGACCGGAGCGGAGCCCGCCGCCCACCGGCCTTTGTCAAAGAGGAATTCGCCCGGGTCCCGGCCCGCGGCGAATGTCCTCCAGGCTATATCGAATGCGGTATGCAAACCGCAAGCCAGAGACAAGGATATGACGGCGCCGACTATTGTGCGTTGCAGCGCGATCGCTTGCCGTCAGGCCGCTTTATCGAGGCCATAGAGCGAGTGCAACGTGCGCACCGCAAGTTCGGTGAAGGCCGCGTCAATCAGCAGGGAAAACTTGATCTCCGACGTGGTAATGGCGCGAATATTGATGGAGCGCTCGGCAAGGGCGTGGAAAGCCTGTGCGGCGACCCCGGCATGGCTGCGCATGCCGATGCCGATGACGGAAATCTTGGCCACGTCGGTGGCGCCGTCGAGCCGCGTATAGCCGATCGCCGCTTTCGCCTTGGCGATGACATCGAGCGCGCGCTGGTAATCGGTGGCCGGCACGGTGAAGGTCAAGTCGGTGGTCTTGCCGTCGGCCGAGACGTTTTGCACGATCATGTCGACATTGATATTGGCCGCGGCGAGCGGACCAAAAATGGCGGCCGCCACACCCGGCTTGTCCTGAACCTGGCGGATCGAGATTTGCGCTTCGTCCCTGGAAAAGGCGATACCGGTGACGGTTTGTTGCTCCATGATCTCCCCCTCGTCGCAAATAAGTGTTCCCGGCGGTGTACCGTGCGGATCGATTCGTTCCGGCGGGTCGAAGCTCGACCGCACGAAGATGCGCACGTTATGCAACATCCCGAGTTCGACCGAACGAACCTGCAGCACCTTGGCGCCGAGCGAAGCAAGCTCCAGCATTTCCTCGAAGGCGACCTTGTCGAGCCGGCGCGCACGCGGCACGACGCGCGGGTCGGTGGTGTAGACGCCGTCGACGTCGGTGTAGATGTCGCAGCGGTCGGCGCGGATCGCGGCCGCGATCGCCACCGCCGAAGTATCCGAACCGCCGCGGCCGAGCGTGGTGATGCGCCCGGTCTCTTTGTACAGGCCCTGAAAACCGGCGATGACGGCGACCTCCTTGCGCTCCTTGAAACGCCGGACCAGTTCGTCGCCGTTGACGTCGAGGATGCGCGCTGAGCCGTGCGCGTCCGAGGTCAAAATCGGTAGCTGCCAGCCCTGCCACGAGCGCGCATTGATATCGAGGTCCTGCAGCGCGATGGCCAGCAGCCCCGCGGTGACCTGTTCGCCGGTTGCGACGACGGCATCGTATTCGCGGGCGTCGAAGATGCGCCGCTCGCGCAACGCCGCTTCGCACCAGGCGACGAGCTGGTTGGTCGTGCCCGACATCGCCGAGACCACGACGGCCACTTCATGGCCGGCGTCGATCTCGCGCTTGACGTGTCGCGCGACATTGCGGATGCGGTCGATATCGGCGACCGACGTTCCGCCGAATTTCATGACGAGACGGGCCATGACGGTATTGCCGCTCTTTAAGTCAGGGGGCGCGTATCAATACCGGCGAGGTAGGCCCGCTGCAACCTGATCCCGCCGCAGCCCCGGACGGTGGTCATGGCCCGCAGGGGTCGGCGAAATGAGAGAATTCGCGTGTTATGGCCGGTGGGGCGACGACGGGGCGGGAGGCCGTCGCTGGGTATTGGGCGGCTTACTCGCGATTCTGGGGTTTGTGCGCCTTGACGCGAATCGGTCGGGAGACTTCGCTCCAGCACGTCGCTGTGCCCATCATCGAGGACCAGAAAGCAACCCACAGCAGAATAGGCATGACCGTGACTCCTGGGTATGAATCGGGCGACCGTCACTGCCATGCGGAGCGGTCACGCTAAACTTCGAAGAAATAACGTTCGAGCTTTGACACGGTTCCCCCGCAGCCTTTGATCGAGACAAACATGCGTGATCAGAATGAGCGAAGTACCAGCCAGAAAATAGCCGTCGTCGGCGGCGGATTGATGGGCCATGGCATCGCTTATCTGTTCGCCGCCGCCGGCCACCAAGTCGCCGTGTTCGAACCGGCGGCGGAACTGCGCACAACGCTGGGCAAACGCCTGCGCGCGATCGCCGATCTGCTCGACGACGATCCGGAGCCCCTCAATAACATCGCGGTGCATGACGCGATGGCTCCAGCGATGGGCGGCGCGGGTTTCGTTTTTGAAGCGGCGCCGGAGAAACTGCCGCTGAAGCAACAAATCTTCGCCGAACTGGAGTCGCTCGTCGCGCCGGACACCATCCTCGCCAGCAACAGCTCGGCGATCCCCTCGACCGAGATCGGCCGTCATCTGGCGCACCGTGACCGTGTTGTCGGCACGCATTTTTGGAATCCACCGCATCTCGTCCCGCTGGTCGAAGTGATCCAGAATGAAAAAACCAGCGACCAGGTGATGCAGCGCACCATGGCGCTGCTGCACGATGCCGGAAAGACCCCGGTTCACGTGCGCCGCGACGTGCCGGGCTTTGTCGGCAATCGGCTGCAACATGCCATGAAGCGCGAAGCGATCGCGCTGGTCGCCGCCGGCGTCTGCGACGCGGAAACGATCGACACTGTCGTTAAAGCAGGCTTTGGCGCGCGCACCGCCGTGCTCGGGCCGATGGAGCAGACCGATCTGGTCGGCGTGGATCTGACCTTCGACATTGCCACGGTGCTTTATCAGCACCTCGACTGTACGCCCGGCCCGCATCCGTTGCTGCGCGATAAGATCGTGGCCGGCAAGCTCGGCATGAAGACCGGCGAGGGCCTGCGCCGCTGGACGCCGGATCAGGCCGATGCGGTGCGCTCGCGGCTGTCGCGTTACCTGGCCGAACAGGCCAAAGCGCGGAAAAAGAAGCCCGCTTAGGTCGCGCGCCCGTCCAGAGGGGCGCGCGACAAGTCGGCAATTGACCTTGCAAAAATCGGGGCAGAAGATGCCGGGACTTGGGCGCAGCAGGCGATCTTGCGGTCTTGAGATTTGACCCGCGCCGGCGTTGCCCGAAACGGTCGCGCTTTAAAACTAGCGAACATGACCGGGACAAACCCGGCGAAAAACACCTTTGGGAGGATCGAACATGTCCAACGTCAAAACGTCGGTACGTCGTCGCACGTTCCTCAAGGCGGGTCTCGCGCTCGGCACAAGTCAGGTCATTGGTGCGCCATTTCTCATCGCGGCGCGCGGCGAAGAGCCGGTCAAGATCGGCATGGTCAATCCGCTGACCGGCGTATTGTCGGCGCTGGCGCAAAGCGAGGTCGACGGCGCCAGATACGCCGAAGCGGAAATCAATAAGAAGGGCGGCATTCTCGGCCGCCAGGTCCAGCTTCTGGTCGAGGATTCGGCAAACGACGTCGGCACCGGCGTCCAGAAGACGAGCAAGCTGATCGACCGCGACAAGGTCGACGTGATCTTCGGCGACGTCAATTCCGGCATCGCCTACGCGATGTCGCAGGTGACCAACGAGAAGAAAGTGTTCCACATCGTGCCCGGCGGCCACACCGATCCGATCACCGGCACCAATTGCAAATGGAACGTGTTCCGGGTTTGCAACACGACGACGATGGACGCCGAGGCGGTCACTCCGGAATTGGTGAAGCGGTTCGGCAAGAAATGGTTTTTTATCACGCCTGACTACGCTTATGGCCATACGCTGCAGGATGCCTTCGTCAAGGCTCTCACCAAGGTCGGCGGCAGCTATGAGGGCGACATGCTGCCGATCAACAATACCGATTTCTCCGCCACGCTGATTAAGGCCAAGGCCTACAAGCCGAACGTGCTGCTCAACAACATGGGCGGGCTGACCCAGATCAACTGCATGAAGCAATTCACGCAGTTCGGCATGCAAAACGAAATGGCGCTCGGTGGCGCGCTGTTCGAGCTGGAAAGCATCAAGGGCTGTCCGCCGGAGGCGCAAACCGGCTGGTGGACCTATGAGTGGTGGTGGAATCAGCCCAACGTGCCCGAAGTGGTGAAGTTCGTCGCCGACTACCGTGCGGCGACCAAAAAAACGCCCTCGGCACGCGATTGGTTCGGTTACGTGTCGATGCACACCGTGCGGCTTGCCGCGGAAAAGGCCAAGTCGCTCGAGGGCCCGAAACTGGCGATGGCATTGGAGGATTTCGAGCTGCCGCCGGATGTGGCGCTACAGCCCGGCAAGGTGATTTATCGCAAGGGCGACCACGAATTGATGCCCAACATCTTCGTCGGTGAAGTGCATCCGGCGAAAGGCAACCCCGACGACGTGGTCACGGTCGGAGCGCTGGTGCCGGGCGAACAGGCCGCCGGCTCGGTCGCCGATACCGGGTGCAAGATGGCGCAGCCGACCTGATCTCCGCCTCTTGCGGGGAATTTCTTCCGTTTAGAGCGGCGGGTCGCGCAACTCTTATGGCTCGGGTCTCATGGCACAAGTCATCTTGTTCAACGTAACCAACGGGCTGATCATCGGCGCGTTTTACGTGCTGATGGCGCTCGGTCTGTCGCTGATCCTCAATCTCAGCAACGTCATCAATTTCGCGCACGGCAATTTCCTGGCGTTAGGGGGCTACTTGGCGTTCGCGCTGTCGCCGACGCTGGGCTATTGGGGCGCGTTATTGGTCTCGCCGTTGTTGACCGCGTTGATCGGCGTCGCCGTGGAGCGGTTGATGATCCGCCGCATCTACAATCGCGATCCGGTTTATAGTCTGTTGCTGACCTTCGGGCTCGCCTTTGTGATGCAAGACGCGGCCCGCTACATCTGGGGCCCCAACGGCCTGCCGATGGGCCTACCCGCCGTCTTGGCGCAGCCCATCACTTCGAATCTGTTCTTCATCACCTGGTACCGCCTTTTCATGGTGGCGGTCGTTATCGTCTCCGTGATCGGGCTGTTTTCCTTCCTGCGTTACACCCGCGTCGGCCTGCGCATCCGCGCCGGGACCTTCGATCTTGAAACGGTGGCGACGCTGGGCGTCAATGTTCGACACCTGCGGACGTTTAATTTCGCCGTCGGATGCCTGTTGGCGGGCCTGAGCGGCGTGCTCGCCGCGGGCCAGATCGGTCTTAATCCCAATATGGGCGACGATCTGTTGATGCCGAGCTTCATCGCCATCATCGTCGGCGGCGTCGGCAGTCTGATCGGCACCATGTTCGGCGGCATGCTGATCGGCATGGCCGCGGCGCTGACCACCGTCATCTATCCGGCCGCGAGCGAAGCGGTGATCTACGCGATCTTGATGGGCGTGCTGCTGCTGCGGCCGCGCGGTTTGGTCGGCGAAGAGGGCATGATGTCATGAGCGCCGCGGCCGCCGGCACAGCAATCGCCGCCGCCGCGCCCCGGCGCGCGACGGGGACGCGTCTCGTGGTGCTTGTGGTCATCTGGACGGCGTTGGTCACCGTGCCGTTCTGGCTGCCGTCGCTCGGCGGCTACACCGCGCTTGCCGGGCGCGTGCTGGTGTTCGGGCTGGCGGCCATGGGGCTCAACATGCTGTTGGGGTTCACCGGCGTCTTGAGCTTCGGGCACGCCGCTTATTTCGGCCTTGGCGCCTATGGCGCCGGGCTCACGCTGCGCTACCTCGTGCACTCGACGCCGCTCGCCATCCTCGCCGGCACGCTGCTCGGCGGGCTCGCCGGTACGTTATTCGGCCTCTTGATCGTGCGCCGGCGCGGCGTCTATTTCGCGATGTGCACCATCGCCTTCGGTCAGCTCTGGTACTATCTGGCCTATAGCTGGAATAGTTTTACCGGCGGCTTCGACGGGCTGCGCGATTTTCACCGCGAGGCGATCGGTATCGGCGCGCTGCGTCTCGATATCGAGCGCGGCGGTACGCCGTTCTACTTTTTCCTCCTGGGGATCTTCGCCGTGGCGGTGACGCTGATGGGCTTTATATTGCGCTCGCCGTTCGGCCGCACGCTGCTCGCGATTCGCGAGAACGAGCGCCGCGCGCGTTTTCTGGGCATTCCGGTGGAGCGCCACATCTGGCTGTCGTTCTCGATCTCCTGCTTCTTCACCGCGCTGGCCGGCACGCTCTACGCGCTGCTCAACAACTTCGCCGATCCCATGGCGCTGCATTATTCGCTATCCGGGTATTTCGTGGTGATGACGGTGATCGGCGGCATGCGCACGTTTTGGGGGCCGCTGTTGGGCGCGGCGGTGTTCGTGGTGCTGCAGGACTACGTCTCGTCGATGACGGTGAACTGGATGTCGTTCATCGGCGTGACATTCATTCTCGTCGTGCTGTTCTTCCCGCGCGGGCTGCTCGGCACCCGGCGCTGGCGCCTCGCCTGACGTGCCGCAAGGCTCGGCCGCAACGTCTCCGTCGCAGCCGTCTAATACGGCAACCCGACATAGTTCTCCGCGAATGCAGTCGCAGCAGATTTCGAGCGGAACAAATAATCGAGTTCGGCGAGCTGCAGTTGGTGGTCGAACGCATTGTCGGAAATCCGATGCAGCGTCATGGTCATCCACCACGAAAAGCGCTCGGCCTTCCAGATCCGCTTGAGCGCGCGCTCGGAATAGTGGTCGAGGCCGGCGTGCGACTTCTCCGCATAATGCTCGACCAGCGCGCGCGACAGATATTGCACGTCGCTTGCCGCCAGATTGAGCCCCTTGGCGCCGGTCGGCGGCACGATATGGGCGGCGTCGCCGGCGAGGAACAGCCGGCCGAAGCGCATCGGCTCGGCAACGAAGCTGCGCAGCGGCGCAATGCTTTTTTCGATCGACGGCCCGGTGACGAGCGCGGCTTGAGCTTCCTCGTCGAGCCGTGGCTTCAGTTCGTCCCAGAAGCGCTGATCCGGCCACGCCTCGACGTTGTCGGCGAGGCTGCACTGGATATAATAGCGGCTGCGGGTCGGCGAGCGCATCGAGCACAGCGCGAAGCCGCGCGGGTGTCGCACATAGATCAGCTCGTCCGAGACCGGCGGCGTGTCGGACAGGATTCCGAGCCAGCCGAGCGGATAGACGCGCTCATAGGCGATGACGGCGCCCGTCGGAACGCTCTGGCGGCTGACGCCGTGAAAACCGTCGCAGCCGGCGATGAAGTCGCAGACAATCTCGTGCGACTGACCATCGGCGGTGAATGTCACGCGCGGGCGGTCGCCGAAGATGTCGTGCAGGCTGACGTCATGGGCGGCATAAACGGTCGGCGCGCCCACCGCCGCGCGGCCGTCCATCAGGTCCTTGGTGATTTCGGTCTGTCCATAGACCATCACCGTCTTGCCGGTCAGCTCCTTGAACGACAGGCGATGGCGGGTGCCGTCGACGCAGATCTGGACGCCGTCATGAACGAGCCCGTCGGCGTGCATGCGCGCACCGACGCCGGCCTGGTCGAGGAGGTCCATGGTGACCTGCTCGATGACGCCGGCGCGGATACGGCCGAGCACGTAGTCGGCGGTTTGCCGTTCCAGGATGATGTTGTCGATGCCCTGCCTGTGGAGCAGTTGGCCGAGCAGCAGGCCAGCCGGGCCGGCGCCAATGATCGCCACTTGCGTTCGCATGAGATCGAAGGTCCTCCCCACCGGCATGATCAAGGCCGCGGACGATTATTTCACTCCTTGCTAGGGACCGGGAACAGGCAAAGCAATGCCAATTCCGTCGGCGCCCACGGTCGATCGGACGCGGCTTCCTCCCTAAATTTCAGTCAAATTAAAACTAATTTCTTATCGGCACTGCAACCGCTGTCGTGCTTTATGGCGCAATGCACGTAGCCAAAGGAGCAGAGCTGCAGATGTCCCCGTGGTTCGATTCATCGGATCATGCCGGCGTCAATCCGCGGGCCCGCCGGAGCTCCTGGGCGCGGCAGAACGTCGACGGCAAGACATCGTTCCGTGCCATTATCGCGTCCTCGGCGTTTCTCATGCTCTTCGCCATAGCGATGCTGTTCGGCGGCCATGCTGCGATCGAGCCGCTATTGCGCTCGGCGATGGCCGCGCGTGACGCCAAGGGCATCGGCGACATCGTTTATGCGATGCCCGACGGCAAACTCTGCCGGCACATGTCGTTCGACAATGGCACGTCCGAAATGGTCGAGGGCGAAATGAGTCCTTGCCCGGACAACCTCGCCAGAGAAAAATTTCGCGTCCATCGGGGCTTCGCTTGGGGCGAGTGAAACGCCGTCCTGCCCCGTGAACTCCCTCTAGATTCCTTCCACAGCGTCGGTCAGCCCTAGACCCCGGTCCGATTTGATTGAATCGGACCAGAGTCTAGATTTTCCATCGGAGCATGATCTTTTCGGAGAACCGGCATCCACTTTTCCGGATCATGCTCTGGATCGTACTTTCGCCACCTTTCGACCAGCAGGTGTCGAAGGGCCGGCATGGAGCCATGCGCAAATTTGCTTATTAAGCTGGATTTTGCGTAGAGATATCGGCGCCTTGTCCCGCAGCTGATGTCGCGGCGCGCGGCACAAGTTCTCGAAAATGGGGAAAATCGCTATGCGGATCGCTCGTTTCGCCTGTTGTCTGGTGTTGCTGGCCGGCGCGCTGGTTTGCGGTTTCGATAGCGCCGGCGCGCAAGGCAACAACGCCGGCAGCGACGCCGCCCGCCAGGCGTGCACGCCCGACGCGATCCGGTTGTGTTCCGATCTTATTCCCGACGTGGCGAAGGTCACAGCCTGCATGAAAGAGAAATCGGCGCAACTCAGCGAGCCTTGTCGCATCGCCATGAGGGGCGGCGGCAATGAGGTCGGCCACAGGGAAGCTGGCCACAGGGAGACCGGCCGTAGGGAAAGTGGCCGCAGGCACGTGGCGCGCGAGGCGAGGCACCATCGCAAAGCACACGGCGAAACGTGCGATCCGTTGAGCCATCTCTGCAGCTGATCAGTGCCGCGCGAAGATGATTCGAAGCCGGCGCGCCTACTGCGACGTGGCGTCGCGACTGCCGCCGCTGCCTTGAGCGCCGGTCACGAAAAGTGTCATGTTTTGGCCGTACCGTCTCGGCGCGGCATGGACGCCGACAATCGGGGAGAGCGCATGCCGGCGGCCGAGCGACGGGCCACGCGACACGCTAAGCGATCGCTGTTTCAGGTCTTGTCGCTTGGCGCACTGGTTGCGGGCGTGCTGGTCGCAGTTTTGACCGAGCCCCGAGCGCAACCGGCGCCAGGTGAAGGTGGGCTCGTGCTCGCCGCGGATACGGCGCTCGGCGAAGCCATGCGCTCAGGCGATCGCTCGACCGCGCGCCGGTTGCTTTCCCTGCAATTCACCTACACGGACGAGACCGGCAAGATTCATAGCCGTAAGGAATTTCTCGGCGATCTCAAGAGTGTCGCTTCGGTGCCCGCCACCGGCGCGAAGGTGACGGTCTATGGTCTCGTCGCCATGGTCACCGAGCTGCGCAAATCGGAGCAAGATGGCGATACTTTCAATCTCCGAATCTGGGCCAAACAGAAAGGCTCTTGGCGCGCTTTGATGCTGCAAGATGTTGGGCTTGCCGCTGCGGATGCGCCGTCAACCATTCCGCGGCCGCCGGAACTGCCGCAGGCGGTCCGGGAGTTAGTCAAACTCTACGAATGCAAAAACCCTTGCGAAACGATTCCCTACCGCGTTCGTTCGCCGGCCGAGCAGGACGTCATCACGACCTATCAGGCGATCGAGCGATCAATGGTGGCTCACGATGCGGGGGAATATCAAAAGCACTTTGCCGAAGAATACATGTACTACGGATCGGGCTTTCCGCCGGTCCCGAAATCCGGCCGCATCGCCCGCGTCGAGGATGAGAAAGACAAAAACATTCCCACAATGCTCACCGCCATCCATTCAATGCGGCTGTGGGTCTATGGCGATAGTGCTGTGATGGTTTCGGAGAATGGCGTGCCGGACGAGACCGAGCCGCTGTTGCGCATCGCCCGCGTTTGGGTAAAACGCAACGGCCAGTGGCAAATGGCGATCAGCGCGCAGACCGACGTCAAAGCGCCGCAACAACATTGAGCGTGATCCGGAAAAAGCCTGCCCCGGACTTGATCCGGGGTGGGAGCCGGTTTGTCGAAAAGATCACGCGCAATTAAAAGGCTCTAATTTTGCGGCAACGGCTCGATCCTGAGTTGCTTGGCGAATTTCGCGACCTGGGAACGCTGCTCATCGATCGATTTGGCGAATTCCTCCGGGCCGCCGACATTGAGGAGCTGGCCGGTGGCGGCCAAGCGGTCCTTGATGGTGTCGTCGGCGACCGCGCGGATGTCTGACGTGATCCGTTCGCGAAGCTCGCGCGGCATTCCGGGCGGTCCGAACAGACCGACGAGACCGTCGACCGTCAGCGCCGGATAGCCCGCTTCCTCGACCGTGGGCAGGTTCGGCTGGTTCGGCGCGCGCACCGTGTTGGTGACGGCGAGCGGCTTGATCTTGCCGGATTCAAGCTGCGGCCGCACGATCGCGAAAGCCGATTCGTAAAGCTGCACACGTCCCTCGGCGAGATCGTTGGCCGCGTCCACCGGATTCTTGTAGGCGACCTTGGTGACGTTCAAGTTTTCCTGTTGCAGCCAGCCGGCAAGCAGGAAATCCAGCGCGCCGGTCACGCCGGCCCAATTCAGCTTGCCCGGCTCGGCGCGGGCCAGCGCGACGAACTGAGCGAGCGAAGCGACGTTGAGGCTGGCCGGCACCGAAATGGCAACGATGGTGTTGGATATCCGCGCGACCGGCACCAGATCGCTCGGCTTGTAGGGCAGGTTCTCGTGCAGAAACGGATGCGCGGTGAACGACGAGGTCGGCGTCAACAACAGCTGATGGTCGTCGTGAGCGCCGACAAACACGTTGATGGCGACAATGCCGTCGCCGCCCGGCCGGTTTTCGACGACCACCGGCTGGCCCCAGCGCTGGGCGAGGCGATCGGCGAACAACCGTGCGCTGATGTCCGCGCCGCTTGCCGGTCCAAGCGTCAGGATGAGTTTCACAGGCCTGCTCGGCCACGCCTGCTCGGCCGCCGCCGAGATTGCGCCAAACAGCGCCTGCGGTGCGGCCGCAAGTCCGAGCGTCAGTCCATGAAAGCGACGCCGCGTCAGGCGCATGATCTCCTCCCCCGTTCGCGTTTGCGGAAGCCGCCGTCTTTGCGGCGCTGGATTCCAGCCGCTAGCTTTCCAATCCAGTCGGCACGTTCTTGTTCTCGCTCTCGAGTTGCATGCCGGCGGCAAGCGCCATGGTTTCCGCCAGCGCGGCAAAATCCTTGGCCAGATATTCTTCCGGATTCTTCTGCAGCGTGGCCGCGCCGAAATGGCTTTGCAGGACTTCACGCGTCGCTGCTGTCACCGGCATCGGCACGTCCATCTCGCGAGCGAGTTCGAGGCCGAGATCGAGGTCCTTGCGCAGCAGTTCCGGGGTGAACGTCGTCGCCCAGTCGAGATTGACCAAAGCCGGCGTCTTATAGGCCGTGAACATCGAGCCCATCACGCCATTGTTGAGGAAGGCAAGGAAAGCGTGTCGCGGTACGCCCATTTTATTCGTCAGAAGCGTGATCTCGATCAGGTTCTCGATCACGACGCCGAGCATCACATTGTGCGCGATCTTGCAGACGCGCGCCAGTTCGCCGTCGCCGACATAGGACACGCCGCGCGGCGCGAACACCTCGATCAGCGGCATGGCGAGCTTGCAGGCGGCTTCGGGGCCGGACACGACTGAGGACAGCTTGCCGGCCTTGATCACCTTGGCATTGCCGCTCACCGGCGCCGCGACGAAGGCCGAGCCGAGTTCATTGAGCTTGTCGCGGATCGCGGCGGAATCCTCGACCGAGATGGTCGAGCAATCGACCACCACCGGCGGCATCTTGCCGCCCTGGCTCGACACGCCGTTCTTGCCGTACAGTACTTCCTGGACGTCCTTGCCGGTGGCGACGATCGAGAACAGCACGTCCACGGACTTCAGATCGGAGAGATGGTCGACCACCTTGCCGCCGATCTTTTCGAGCGGCTCGGCCTTGGCCCGCGTCCGATTCCAGATCGAGACGTCGTGGCCCGCCTTGATAAGCCGTTCAGCCATGGGAAAACCCATGCGGCCCATGCCGATCCAGCCGATCTTCTGCGTGTTCTTCGTGGCCATATCCAACTCCTGTGCCAAATCCCTTGAGCGTGGCGGTTTCCTAGCACAGGGCGAGGCCGCTGCAACGCTCGTGCGCGGGTGCCGGCTTGTGCTGGGCCAATGCGCCGCATTATCCTCAAAAGCAATGCACGATCTCGTCGAACTTCACGACATCGCCGCGGCGTCCGCCGTCGACGCCGGGCCGCTACGGCGCGCGGCGCGCAACCTGTTTCCCTTCGTCGTGGTCGGCGCCTTGTGGGAGGCGGTTGCGCATTTCGGGCTGTTTCCGCCGCGTCTGTTTCCGCCGTTGGAAGCAATCGCGGTCGCTTTCGTCCGGCTGACACTTGACGGCATCTTGCCGCACCACGTCCTCGACACCCTGATCCGCCTCGGCGCTGGCTTTGCTCTGGCCGCGCTGTTCGGGGTTACGATCGGCATCCTGATGGGCCGCTCGCGCCGGGCCGAGGATATTTTTCTGCCGCTGGTCAGCATCGGCGCGCCGATCCCCGGCCTGGCTTATGCGCCGCTGTTCCTGTTGTGGTTTGGCTTGGGCAATCTCTCCGCGGTGCTGCTGGTCGCCTTCGTTGCAGCCTTCCCGATCATCTATAATTCTTGGACCGGCGTGAAAGCGGTCAAGGATATCTGGGTGCGCTCCGCGCAGGCCATGGGCGCGGACGACCGCCGGCTGTTTCGCCATGTCATCCTGCCGGGCGCGCTGCCCTATATCCTGACCGGGCTGCGTCTCGGTCTGGCGCAAGCATGGCGCATTCTGGTCGGCGTCGAGATGCTTGCCGCCGTGCCCTGGGGCCTCGGCTGGCTGATCTTCGGCGCGCGCGAATTTCTCAATACCGACGTGATGCTGGCCGGCATCGCCGCCATCGCCATCATCGGGCTCGCGCTTGAGAAGCTGGTGTTCGAGCCGCTGGAGGAATTCACCGTCGTGCGCTGGGGCATGATGACATGACGTCCCTCGATCGCGTCGTGTCGAAGCAACGCATCCGCTCGCTGATGTCGAAGGACCGCATTCGGTCGTTGCGCCGTGGTGCCTTGACGCTCCTTGCCGTCGCCGCGAGCTACGAGGCCGTCGCGCGCAGCGGCTATTTTGCACCGGCCTTGATGCCGCCGCTCGCCGCCGTGGCGCGGACGCTTCTCCATTCCATTCTCGACGGCAGCATGCTGCTCCATGCCGGCGCAACGCTCTATCGTGTCGTAATCGGCTTTTTGCTCGCGGTCGCGGTCGGATTGCCGTTGGGCGTGATGATGGGTCGGTTTCGGCCGGTCGAGCATTTCGTCGTGCCGCTGACCAGCGCGTTGATGCCGATCCCGTCGCTCGCCTGGGTTCCGGTGTTCATTCTCTGGTTCGGTCTCGGCAATACCGTGACCATCCTGATCGTGTTCTACGCCGCGCTGTTTCCGATGCTGCTCAACACCTGGAACGGCGTGCGCACCGTCAATCCGATCTGGCTGCGCGCGGCCGGCGCCATGGGGGCCAATGAGCGGGCGCTGTTCTGGAAGGTTATCATCCCCGGCGCATCGCCGTTCATCATCGCGGGTTTAAGGCAATCGTTCCTGCGGTCGTGGATCGCCGTCATCGGCGCGGAAATGCTGGCGGCGTCCGACTGGGGCCTAGGCTGGGTGATTTTCGACGCCAAGGAATTCCTCGACACCGACGTGATGCTGGCGTCGCTCGTGGTTATCGGCGGCATCGGCTTTGTCACCGAACGGCTGGTGTTCGGTTCGCTCGAGCGCGCCACCATCTATCGCTGGGGCATGGCGCGGACGGCGAAGGGTTAGGGCGCTCGCTGCCGCTCGTCCCGCGCGCCGCTCAAGTTTCGCAGGCGCCGCCGGTCTAGTCTCGGCATCATACCATCATATAGCTGCGCGCAGCCCATCATATAGCTGCGCTGACGCACGTGAGGGAGCAATACTGAACTGTCCCAGGCAATTATGATCGAGATTTTCCCGGCAAAAGCTCGAACCATCTCGCGGGGTGAGCATGCGGGAACCGAAGATGGAACTTTTAGCGCTCGTTTTATCGCGGCATCGTTTCGGCTTCGCGATTTCATGTCACGGCGTATTCCCATCTTCTTCGAACGGGCTTGCAGCTGGGTTCGCTGTTCTCGAGGCATAGCGGAGCACCGCCATGATTCGATGCGTCAGATTGTGGAGCGGTCAGGATGGCCATTCGCATTTCGAAGAAGGCGTCATCGACCTCGAATCCGGCGCCCGCGGCGACAAGCTGAGCGGCAGGTTCCCCATCGCTTCGGTGTCATTGCAGGAGACGGATCGCGATCCAAAACTTGGATGGCATCCGGACCCCGCGCGTCAGCTTGTCATCACGCTGAGCGGCACCTTGGAATTTGCGACCCACGACGGCCGCTTTTCGCTTGGCGCGGGCGACATCTTGTTCACCGAAGACACGACCGCCGGCCACGATTGGACGCTGCTCGGTGATCAACCCTGGAGGCGCCTCTACGCCATTCTTGACCGGGCCACCGTCATTCCATTCCGGCCGGGCGGCCGCGCTCAGCCACTGTAGATGCGGATTCACACACGGCAAAAAACGGCATTCATGACAGGAGCACGCGCATGATCCGGTGTGTACGGATTTGGACAGGAGATGATCGAAACTCCCATTTCGAGGAGGGCGTCATCGATCTCGAGCCCGGCAAGCGCGGCGACGTGCTGAGCGGTAGAATGGCGACGACGTCGATTTCTTTTGAGGAGACGGCCTCGGGCGGCGCCTTCGCCTGGCATACCGCGCCGATCAGGCAATTGGTCATAACGCTGAGTGGAACGCTGGATTTCCAGACGCGCGAAGGCGAGCATTTCATGATCCGTCCGGGCGACATCCTGTTGGCCGAGGATACCGTCGGCGGCGGACATAGCTGGCGGTTGACCGACAATCAGCCATGGCGGCGCGCCTATGTCATCCTTCAACCGGGGACCGCGGTGCCGTTCCGCGCGAGAAATTCCCAACGCGTCCCGGCCTGACGAGGTTCTCACGATCGCGACAGCAAATCCTCCCAATCCACACTGCCAGGAGAACATCCATGCCCGACACATTCATCAGCGAACCCGACGCTGTTTTCATCGGCGCCGGTATCATGAGCGCGACGCTTGGCGTGTTTCTCAAGGAACTCGAGCCGTCGCTCAACATCGAGATGTTCGAAACCCTGGAAGGGGCGGGGCTTGAGAGCTCGGACTCCTGGAACAACGCCGGTACCGGCCACGCCGGCAATTGTGAATTGAACTACGCGCCCGAGCGCGCCGATGGCAGCATCGACATATCCAAAGCGCTGCAGATCAATGCCGAATTCGACCTGTCGCGCCAGCTCTGGTCCTACATCGTGAAGAAAGGCTCGATCAAAGATCCGAGGACCTTCATTCACCCGGTTCCCCACATGTGCTTCGTCTGGGGCGCGGAGAATGTCGCGTTTCTCAGAAAGCGATTTAAAGCCATGGCGGCGCACCCTTCCTATTACGGCATGGAATATAGCGAGGATAGGAAGCAGATCGCCGATTGGGTCCCGTTGGTGATGGAAGGACGCGCCGGTGACGAACCGATCGCTGCGACGCGCATGATCACGGGCACGGACGTCGACTACGGCTCGCTGACCAATCATTTTATTGATCATCTCATCGCGCTGCCCGGCTTTGTTGTCCATTATCAAAACCGCGTCACGGATATAAGCCGCGAGAAAGACGGACGCTGGCGTGTCGAGGTTAGGGACGTCAAGTCCGGCGAGCGGCGAGCGGCGACCGCCAAGTTCGTTTTCATCGGAGCCGGCGGTGGCGCACTGCCGCTGCTGCAGAAATCCGGTATCCCGGAGGGCAAGGGTTATGGCGGCTTCCCGGTTAGCGGCATTTGGCTGCGCTGCGACGACCCCGCCATCAATAAGCGCCATCATGCGAAGGTCTACGGCAAAGCGCCGCACGGATCGCCGCCGATGTCGGTGCCGCACCTCGACACCCGAGTGATAGGCGGACAGCACTCGCTGCTGTTCGGGCCATATGCCGGCTTCTCGAGCCGGTTCTTAAAACACGGGTCGCTCCTGGACTTATTCGAGTCAGTGAGGCCGGCCAATATCGAACCGGAACTTTCCGTGGCGCGGCACAATTTCGATCTTATGGAATATCTGATCGAGCAGGTCCTGCAGTCGGAGAGCCATCGATTGGCGGCGCTCGACCAGTACTACCCCAACGCCAAGAGCGGGGACTGGAGGCTGCAGGTCGCGGGACAGCGCGTCGAGATCATCAAGCCTGACGTCAAACGCGGTGGCGCGCTGGAGTTGGGAACCGAGGTCGTCGCCGCGGCGGACCGCTCGCTCGTTGCGCTCTTGGGCGCCTCGCCAGGAGCGTCGACGGCGGCCTTCATCGCGATAAGCGTATTGGAAAAGTGCTTTCCAAGCGAATTGACCGCCGATGGTTGGCTGCCCAAGTTGAAAGAGATCATCCCTTCCTACGGGATATCGTTGATCGACGATGCCGATTTCCTCCGGCATATCCGGGCAGACACCGCGGCAACCCTCAAGGTCGACAACATCGATTCGTCGAGCGCCCCGTCATTGAAGAAAGCCGGTTGACGGCGTTCCGAGGGGCAGATCAGCGGAGGCATCAATGACCGCAAGCAAAACATCCAAGCGTCAGCCCCGGGCGGGATCGGCGCAAATGTCGGCGGCTCCGGTGGCGACTGGACTTGGCTCTCCAAAGGTGATGGTTCGACATCATTTCGATTCTGGGAGAGACGCCATGGCCGGTATGAGAAAAGAAACCGACAGTCTCGGTGTGGTTGAAGTGCCCGCGGACAAATTGTGGGGTGCGCAAACCCAGCGCTCGCTCGAGCATTTCAGCATCGGCAAGGATTTGATGCCGCGGGAAATGATCACGGCCTACGCCACTTTGAAGAAAGCCGCCGCCATCGCCAACCATGCCGGCAAGCGCCTCGACGATCAGCGTTACAAGTTGATCGTTCAGGTCTGCGACGAAATCCTGGGCGGCCAGCATCAGGATATGTTCCCGCTGCACGTCTGGATGACGGGCAGCGGCACCCAGTTCAATATGAACGTGAACGAAGTGATCTCCAACCGCTGCAGTCAAATCGCCGGCACACCGCTCGGCAGTCATGTGCCGGTTCATCCGAACGATCACGTCAATATGGCGCAGTCGTCCAACGATTCGTTTCCATCGGCCATGTACATCGCGGCTGCCGTCAACGTGAAGGAGCGGCTCGTTCCCGCGGTGACCGCCTTGCATGATGCGATCGACGCCAAGGCCAAAGCGTGGAGCGACATCGTCAAAATCGGGCGGACCCACATGCAGGACGCTACTCCGCTGACATTGGGCCAGGAATGGTCCGGGTATGCCGGGATGCTGGCGGACGATCTGGAGCGGATCGAAACGGCGCTGCAAGGGGTGTATCGCCTCGCGCTCGGCGGCACGGCGGTGGGAACGGGCATCAACTCGGCGCCGGGCTTTGCTGAAGCCGCGGCGGCCGAGATCGCGCGGCTCACCGGCCTGCCCTTTGTCACCGCGCCAAACAAATTCACGGTGCAGGGTTCCCACGACGCGCTGGTGCAGCTGTCCGGCACGCTCCGCACTTTGGCCGTATCGCTCTACAAGATCGCCAACGACATCCGCCTGATGTCTTGCGGACCGCGCGCCGGCTTTGCCGAATTGGACATCCCGGAAAACGAGCCTGGCTCCTCGATCATGCCGGGCAAGGTCAATCCGACCCAGTGCGAAGCCCTCACGATGGTCGCGGTGCAGGTCATGGCCAATGACGTCGCGGTGGGCTTCGGCGGCGCCGGCGGCTATCTCGAAATGAACGTCTACAAGCCGTTGATCATCTTCAACATCACGCATTCTATTACGATCATGACCGACAGCTGCATCAACTTCCGCAAATTCCTGGTCGAGGGCACCAAGCCCAATCTGAAGAAAATCAACGAATACGTCGAGCGCTCGCTGATGCTGGTCACGGCGCTGGCGCCGGTCATCGGCTATGACAAAGCGTCGAAGATCGCCCACTACGCCATGGATAACGATCTCACGCTCAAAGCCGCGGCTTTGAAATTGGGCTTCGTTACGGAGGCCGAATTCGATCGCGTCGTCGATCCGAAGAAAATGGTGAAACCCTATGTGGCGACCGGCGCTTAGCCCATGGCTGTGCGCGGAGAATTGAAATTTTAGAGCGGATGAAGGCTCGGCGAGGGGCAGCATGACTCTAGGGGAGCGCTCCGATCTCGTTCTTGCCTTCGCTCGCGCATTGTTTGTTAACGGCCAGTCGACCGACCAGACCTTGATCGCCGCCGAGCGACTGGGCAGCAGTCTCGGTCTGAACGTGAGGATCACGCCGCGCTGGGGCGAGTTGCGGCTCCAGGTCGAGGACGGCGATGGCAGACTGGTCTGGGGCGTGGCGGCCGATCCCACGGGCGTCAATATGGATCGCGTGGCCGCCGCGATGCGGGCGATCGATGAGATCGGCGCCGGTCGACTTGAGCCGACGGCCGCAGCGGCGGCGATCCATGCGATCTCGCAGGCACCGCCGGCGCCGACATGGCTGTTTACCGTTGCGGCGGCAGCGGGCGCAGTGGCACTGGCGGTGATCTTCGGCGTCCAACATCTGCCCGCAGCATTTCTCATATTTGTCAGCGCCGCGGCTGGTGCGATCCTGCGCCGCACGGTCGCCTCCTACACCACAAATGTCTTCCTGCAGCCATTCTGCGCCGCGTTGCTTGCCGGCCTTATCGGTGCGCTCGCCGTTCGCTATCAATGGAGCTCATCGCTCCGTCTCGTCGCGGTCTGCCCGTGCATGGTACTGGTGCCGGGACCGCATGTGCTCAACGGCGCGCTGGACGTCATCAGGGGCCGTATCGATCTTGGCGCTGCACGCCTGATCTATGCGGGACTCGTGATTGTAGCGATCTCGGTGGGGCTGCTGCTTGGACTGAGCCTTCTCGGCATCTCCTTGCCGGTCGACCTGGCCGGCAGGCCCGTGCCCTTGTGGCAGGATGTCATCGCCGCCGGCGTCGCCGTCGCCGCCTATGGAATATTCTTCTCGATGCCGTTGAAGATGCTGGCGTGGCCGGTGGCGGTCGGCATGCTGGCCCATGCGCTGCGCTGGGCGGCACTCACGGTGCTCGGCTTCGGCGTCGCGGCCGGCGCCCTTATCGCTTGCGTCGTCGTCAGCTCAATCCTCACGCCAGTCGCGCGCCGTCACAAGATGCCGTTTGCAGCCATCGGCTTCGCCGCCGTGGTCTCGATGATACCGGGCGTTTATATTTTCCGGGCGGCGAGCGGACTTTTGCAACTCGCTGACGGCTCGCAGACAACATTGGAGCTTCTTGGCGCGACAGTCGCCGACTGCCTGACGGCCACCAGGATCATCCTGGCGATGAGCTTCGGCCTCATCGTTCCGAAGCTGGCGATCGATCGTCTTGCCGAGGGGTCGGTGCCCGCGAAGTCCGTGGGCTAGCGCGCCTCATTCCGCCTTGATGTCCGCCCTGGCGATGATGCCGCGATATTTCTCGATCTCAGTGCGCACGAAGCCGGTGAATTGATCGATCGACATCGCCTGCACCAGTGCGCCATTGTCCTGCAGCCGCGATTTGATCGCGGGCTCGAGAATGATCTTGTTAATCGCGGTGTTGAGCTGCGTCGCAATAGCCATCGGTATTTCGCGTGGCCCGAAGAATCCGGCCCACAGCGTGAAATCGAAATTCGGCAGGTCGGCGGCCTCGGCGACGGTCGGTACATCGGGCGCGCTCGGCGAGCGTTTGGCCGACGTCACCGCGAGCAGCTTCACCTTGCCGCCCTGCGTCAGCGGCACCGCGGCCGGAAAGCCCGGGAAATAAAAATCGACTTGGCCGCCGGCGACGTCGTTCATGGCAGGACCTGCGCCTTTGTACGGCACGTGGATCAGCTTGTCGTCGAGCGTCAGTTTCAGGAGCTCGCCGGCGATGTGACCCGGCGTGCCGACGCCGGCGGAGGCGAAGGTGAGCGGCTGGCGGGCGCGCAGCGCCGCCGCCCATTGCGCCACGGTCGAAAACGGCGAATTCGCCGGCACCACGAGCCCAAGCGGCACTACGCCGGCGAGTGCGATCGGCTGCAGGTCGCGCAACGGATCGTAACCGACGTCTTTCATGAAATAGGGATTGACGGCGATTTCGGGTGTCTGTCCGACATCGAGCATGGCGCCATCGGGCACGGCCAGGGCCACATCATGCGCGGCCAGCGTGCCGCCGGCACCGGCGCGATTTTCCACGATCACCGATTGGCCGAGCTCGATGCCGAGCTGGTTGGCGATGATGCGGCCGAGAATGTCACCGGTGCCGCCGGGGGCAAAACCCACGAGCAGATGGATCGGCCGGCTCGGAAAGCTTTGCGGCCAGGCCGGCAACGCGACCAGTCCCAGTCCTAAGACCAGCGCCGCGGCGGCGCCGGCGCGGCCTTCCGCAATCAGCTTCATGATGACGCTCCCCCGTGTTTCCGGCTGGCTGCGGCGAATGCCTTCTGGCACAAAGCGGGCGCGCCGACGGAAGCGCGGATGTTAGAGCATGAACCTCAAGCGCGGATACGGTCTTTCGCAAGCGACCGGCGCTGGGGAATGGTCGGGAATGGACGCCGGGAAACGCCGATGCCGCATATCGAGGCGCGGGATATCACGCTGATCTACGACACACCCGGCCGCACCGTGCCCGGCGTTCGCGGCGTCAGCTTCGGCATGGAGGCGTCGGAATTCCTCTGCATCGTCGGGCCGAGCGGCTGCGGCAAGTCGACGCTGCTCAACATCATCGCCGGGTTTCTTACGCCGACGGCCGGCGAAATCCGCATCGGCGGCGCGCCGGTCACCGGCTATGGCATGGACCGCGGCGTCGTGTTCCAGGATTTCGCCCAATTGTTTCCCTGGCGCACCGCGCTGGGCAATGTGGCGTTCGGGCTGGAAATGAAGGGCGTGCCGAAAGCGGAGCGCGAAGCCATCGCGCTCGAACAGCTGCGTCTGGTGAAGCTTGAAAATTTTGCGCGGTCTTATCCGCATCATCTGTCCGGCGGCATGCAGCAGCGGGTCGCGATTGCGCGGGCGCTCGCCTACAATCCGGCGGTGCTGTTGATGGACGAGCCGTTCGCGGCACTCGACGCCTTGACCCGCGACGACATGCAGCAGCTCCTTGCCGAAGTCTGGCGCGCGACGAGAAAGACGGTGATCTACGTGACCCACAACGTCGCCGAGGCGGTTTATCTCGCCGACCGCGTGGTGGTGATGACGCCGCATCCCGGAACCGTGAAGACCGAAGTGCCGATCGGCCTGCCGCGTCCGCGCGATCCGCTCAGTGTGGAATTTCTCGCCCTGCAGAAAGAGTTGCTGCGCCTGCTCGGTCACGAGAAGGCACATGACGCAGGCGAGACGATCGCGACCAAGGCTTAGAAGATGAACGAAAGCCCGGAGGAATGACCATGGCACGGCAATCGATGTTCGATCGGCGGCAATGCCTCGCCGCGGCCGGCGCCGGCGCGCTCGCTTTCGCCGCGACACGCCGGGCGGCGGCCGCCGAAACCATCCGGCAGGGTTATCAGACCAACATCTGGGGCATGCCGACTTATTACCTGATGAAATCCGGCTATTTGGAAAAGCACGGACTTGCCGCCGAAGATTATCCGGTTCCCTCCGGCAATCTCACCATGCAGCAGATGGTGGCGCGGCAGGTCGATCTCGGCACCTATGCCGGCCAATCCTTCATCATCGGCAATGCCAAGGGCGGACTGGTCGCGATCGCATTGATCGAACATGTCGGCAAGACCGCGCGCATCGTCACCCGCAAGGATCTCAACATCACCAAGGTGGAGGATCTGCGCGGCCGCAAGATCGCCAACCAGACCGGATCGTCGATCGGCAATGTCTTTGTCGATACCATCATGCCGCAGCATGGGCTGCACAAGGGCGACTACCAGGAAGTCCGCATGGACGTAAACAATATGGTGGCGGCGCTTGCCGCCAAGACGGTCGACGCCATGGTCAATGTCGAGCCTTACAACGTGATCGCCGTCGACGAAGGGATCGGCGAGGACCTGATGGATTTTTCCAGCGTCGATCCGATGCCGGTGTTCATGGCGGCGACGCCGGATTTCATCGCGCAGAAACCCGATACGGTCGTCGCTTATCTTAAGGCCTGGCTCGACGTTGCCGACGACTTTAAAAACAATCCGAAAAAGGTCGCCGACGTCATCTACACCTTCTACACCGACAAGGGTTACAGCCTGTCGCTCGCCACCTTTCAGAAAGCGCTGGCGCGCGTCGAGGTCGAGCCCGGCTTCCCCGGCGACCTGCAACCCTATATGCAGCAACAAGCGGAAATTTTGCTGCAGAGTAAGTTGATCAATGCCGTTCCGGACTGGAGCAAAGCGCTGCGTCCGGATTTCATGGAACGCGCGCGGGGCAAAGTCTAGCGCCAACGTCAAGTTTTTAAATATCCAACAGGAGACTATGGAATGGCCGTCAGCGACAACAGCCCGCTCACCAAGGGCTATCAACCCGTCACCTGGAATTTCAAGCTGTTGGCGCACGACATGCTGTCAGGCTTCGGCGGCATGGGCGAGGGCATGTCGGTGCAGATCGCGCCCGACGGCCGCCGCATCATCTGGCTGGCGCATGAGAGCGCGCCGAAAAATTTCACCGCGGTCGACGTGTCCGATCCGCGCAAGCCCAAAGTGGTATGTCAGACCGATCTGCCGCACGCCAATATGCGCTCGAATTCGCTGGAGACCTGCGGCAACATGATGGCGGTGGCCTATCAGACGTCGAAGAAGGATCTACAGCCGGCCGGCTTCGAGCTGTTCGATATTTCCAAGCCCGAAAATCCGAAATCGATCGGCTTCTTCGATTGCTCCGGGCCGCATTCGCGCGGCGTGCACCAGTTGTGGTTCTGCGACGGCGAATATGTCCATTGCGCTTCGGGCTCGCGCGATTTCGTGCCGACCAATGCGCTCGACGACCAGTTCTATCGCTGCGTCGACGTGCGCAATCCGTCAAAGCCGGTCGAGGTCGGGCGCTGGTGGATGCCCGGCACCCGCCAGGGCGACAACGTCATGCCGCCGTCGCGCCATAAGATCGACAAGGGTTTTCGCGCCCACAATACCAATGTCTATCCGCAACGGCCGGACCGCTGCTATCTCGCATACATCGACGGCGGCATGTTCGTGCTCGACATTTCCGACAAGGCCAATCCGAAAAAAGTCTCGCAGTGGACCAATTCGCCGCCTTACACCGGATTCATGCATACGATAGTGCCGCTGTTCGATCGCGGTCTGATGCTGGTGACCGACGAATCGACGGAGGACAACGCCAAGGATTGGCCAAAGCTGATCTGGGTGCTCGACGCGCGCGAAGAGAGCAATCTGGTGCCGATCTCGACCTGCCCGCTGCCCGATCCCACCGTCTATGCCGAAGCCGGCCGCTTCGGCGCCCACAATATTCACGAGAACGTGCCGCTGCCGACGGCCTGGCATTCCGACCAGATCGTGCTCGGCACTTTCTTCAACGGCGGCTTGCGCGCTTACGATATCGCCAATCCGTATCAGCCGAAGGAAATCGGCATCTTCATGCCGCCGGCGCCCCCCGGCGCGCCGACCGGCACCATTCAGATGAACGACGTCTTCGTCGACGAGCGCGGCATCGTCTACACCGTCGACCGCCATGTCGGCGGGCTGTACATTCTGGAGATGGATTTCTGACAATACGAGCGTCATGCCCGGCCATAGCCGTTCGAAGAACGGCGTCGCTTCGCTCGCCTATGTGCCGGGCATCTCGACCGATGGGCACAGTGCGTGGCTAAACGAGATGGCCGGGACAAGCCCGGCCATGACGTGAGTGAGTGCGGCAACAATGCTCGATCTCTTTCCTTCGCGTGAGGCGAGCCCGTTCGGGCGCAGGGTCAAGCGCGAGCGCGGCGCGCGCATTCCGGTGACTGTCGTTACCGGATTTCTCGGCGCCGGCAAGACCACGCTCATCGGCCACTTTCTGAAGTCGCCGGAAGGCGCCGGCACCGCGGTGATCGTCAACGAGTTCGGCTCAGTCGGCATCGACGACGTGCTGTTGCGCGAGGCCGCCGAAGAAACCGTACTCCTTGGCAATGGCTGCATCTGCTGCATCACCCGCACCGATCTGCAGATCGCGCTGCGGCGCCTGGTGTTCGACCGCGAGCGCGGCACGGTGCCGCGTTTCGGCCGTATCGTCATCGAGACCTCGGGGCTGGCCGATCCGGCGCCGATCCTGCAAACTTTTTCCACCGACCGCGCGCTCGGCGGCGAATTCCACATCGATGTCGTGCTTGCGGTGGTCGACGCGGTCAATGGCGAAGCCGAGCTCGACAGCGCCGCCGAGGCGCGCAAACAGGTGATCCTCGCCGACCGGCTGGTGATCGCCAAGACCGATCTTGCGACGCCAGCCGCCGTCGAGCGGCTGACGCAGCGTTTGCAGCATCTCAACCCGCGCGCCGCGATCGATATCGCGGTTGCCGGCGATCTCGACCCCAACCGCATCATCGAGCCGGCGACCGGCGAGCGCTCAGGCTTCCTCGCCGAAGCCGAGCACGGCGACGGCATCGCAAGCTTCGTCATCGTGCGGGAAGAGCCGCTCCAATGGCAATGTTTTTCCCGCGCCATGGAGACGCTGCTGGCGCTGCGCGGCGCCGACCTATTGCGGGTCAAGGGGCTTCTCAATGTCGCGGGCTGCCGCGGGCCGGTCGTGGTGCAATATGTCCAGCATCTGGCGCATCCGCCGGTCGAGCTGCAGGCTTGGCCGGACGCGGATCACACCAGCCGCATAGTCTTCATCACCCGCAACATTGCCGAGCGCGATGTGAGAAATCTGTTCGCCGCCGTCGCGGCGCTGGCCAAAACTTAGAGCTTGGGGCAAACTTCGGCATAAATCGGTTTCAAGAATAATACGAGGGAGGTCATCCATGCTGTTCCACACTTGCGCCGCCTGTGCGCCGTCGCGCGCGTCGCGCCGGCAATTCCTCGCCGGCCTCGGCGCTGCCGGGGCCGCGGCGATGCTGTCCGCCCCCGCGGTGCATGCGCAGGCCGCCAAGACCGAGACCGCCAAGACCTTGATCAACAAGACCCTGATCGATACCCATCATCATTTTTATCCGCCGTCCTATCTGGCGCAGGAGAAGGAATGGGAGGGCGCGCGTAAGGTGCCGCCCTATCCCGGCGTGTTCGATTGGACGCCGGCCCGCGATATCGAAATGATGGACAAGAACGGCATCCGCGTTGCGGTGGTGTCGCTCGCCTCGACGCCCGGGCTGTGGTTCGATGCCGGCGCCGACAACGCCGCCAAGACCGCCCGCGTCTGCCAGGATTTTGCCGCCGAAATGCGCCGCGATTATCCGGACCGCTACGGCGTATTCCCGCCGCTGTCGATGATGGACATCGACGTGACGCTCAAAGAGATCGAATATGTTTACGATACGCTGAAGACCGACGGCATCAATCTGCAGACCAACTACGGCGACAAGTGGCTGGGCGATGCCGTCTACAAGCCGGTGCTGGAGGAATTAAACCACCGCAAAGCGGTGATCTTCGTCCATCCGCTGGCGGCCGCCTGTTGCGGCGCGCTCAGCGTCGGTGCTTATCCTGCGGTGATCGAGGTGCCGCATGACACCACGCGCACGGTGACGAGTTTATTGCTCAGCGGCGCGTTTGCGCATTATCGCGATATCAAATGGATATTCTCCCACGCCGGCGGTACGGTGCCGATGCTGGCCGGCCGGATCGACGCCTTCTACGGCAAGAGTCCCAAGGCGAAAGATATCGCGCCCGACGGCATTTTCGCCGAGCTGGCGCGGCTCTATTACGACACCGCCAACGCCACCGCGGCGCCAGCGATGGCGGCGCTGCTCAAGCTTGTGCCGGTCTCGCAGGTCACCTACGGCACGGACTATCCGTATTTCCCGCTGGATCAGAACAACAATCTGGCCAAGCTCGGGCTTGCCGCCGCCGACATGACGGCGATCGAAAGCGGCAACGCCGCGCGGCTGATCCCGCGGCTGCAATCGGCATGAGGCGCGCCCGGTTCCGATCTCGTTGCGGCGAGCGCACAAGTTTCCGGACTATTGGACAAGCTCGGTTTTCCACGGGCGAGGCACGACCAGGGATTTGATCGGCCCGCAGCTGTCGCACAGATAGCCGTGAATCTCGAAATCAACGTGCAGGGGATGGGGCGCAATCTCCGCAAGAGCGGTTTCGGCGCCACAGACGGGGCACGGGTTCAGTGGCTCGGGCACGGAGCGCTGCATTTGAACGCGCATCGACTTTCTCCTCGCCCAAAGCCGCTTCGGTGCGGAATTGGGACCCGTGACTAAGTAGACATCCGCATGCGTCCTGCCCCCCGCACTCAGATCAAAATTGAACGCTTCCCAAAGCGCCGAGGTGTCGCCGCGCGGACCTTTTTAGGCGGCACAATCTCAACCGGAGAAAAGCTCCCGGCCATGGGCACATGGCCGGGGGCTCTTTACGCACCCATTCGGTCTCACAGTCTCACTCACGAGCGCTCGTAGGTGGGGGACCACGCGGCGCTCGACTGTTGCTAATTTGAACGGAGCTATTTGTTGAATCTGTACAAAACAGCACACTTTGAACCGGCGGTGGATAAGTCGAATAACTTCATGCGGCCATTGCGAGTTGCGGCGCCAAGTTTTGCCCTTGCTCAGACGGTCATTGCCGGGGCCGCGGCGGAGGAAGGCCCGCCTCCAGGATAGCCGGCGCCTCCCGCCGGAGCCGTGTTCACAACCCGCCGTTTTGCGGATAATCTTAACCCCAGCGGATGCAGCGGCATCGGGACACACCGGCACATGCGGTAGCCCCCGAACGAACTGCCGCACCGCTTACGGAGGATGTCCGATCATGAACCAAAAGTTTTTGCTCAACGTCAACGGCACGGTCCATAGCGTGGAGGCCGACGCGGACATGCCGCTGCTTTACGCGCTGCGCAACGATATCGGACTCAACAATCCGCATTTCGGCTGCGGGCTCGCTCAATGCGGCGCCTGCACCGTGCACCTGGACGGTGAGCCGATCCGCTCCTGCATCACGCCGCTGTCGGCCGTGGGCGATGGCAAGATCGTCACGCTCGCCGGTCTCGGCACCCCGGAAAAACCGCATCCGCTGCAAACCGCCTATGTCGAAGAGCAAGTGCCGCAATGCGGCTACTGCATCAACGGCTGGATCATGACGGCAGCAGCCTTCCTGCGCGACAAGAAGAAGCCGTCCGACGCCGAAATCAAAAGCGCGCTTGAGGGACTCAAATGCCGCTGCGGCACCCATGTCGCCATTCTGCACGCGGTCAAGCGCGCCGCCGCGATGATGGGTTGAGGGAGACCACCATGACCAGACACGAAAAATCCGCATCCTTCTCCCGCCGCGCGCTGCTCAAGGCCGGCGGCGCTTTAGTGGTTTCATTCGGTGCGCCGATCGGCTTCGATGCGGCTCACGCCGACGAGGCGATGCTTGCCGCGGCCAAACCGCCGCTGACCCCCGATCAGTTGTCGTCCTACATCGCGGTCAATGCCGACGGCACCATCGCCGCTTTTTTCGGCAAGATGGATATGGGGCAGGGCCTGTTCGTCGCGGTCGGTCAGATCGTGGCGGAGGAACTCGATGTACCCTTCAACGCCGTCACCGTGTTCATGGGCGACACCGCCAACAGCGTCAATCAAGGCGGCGCCTCGGGCTCCACGGGCTTGCAGGAAGGCGGCAAGCAGATGCGCGTCGCCGCCGCGGAAGCGCGGCGCGTGCTGGTGCAGATGGCCGCCGACAAGCTCGGCCTTCCCGCCGAGCAATTGACGGTGACGGACGGCGTTGTCCACGCCACCGCAGACGCTGCCAAGAAGGTCAGTTACGCCGAGCTCATCGGCGGCAAATACTTCAACGTGCACCTCGACTGGAACGGCAAATATGGCAATCCGCTTTACGCGCCGGGCCAGGCGAAGCCGAAAGATCCGAAAACCCACAAGATCGTAGGCCTCCCGATCAAGCGCCAGGACATCGCGCCGAAGGTGTTTGCGCAGCAGGATTTCTGCACCGACATCAAGGTGCCGGGCATGGTGCACGGCCGGATGATCCGGCCCGACATCGCCGGCGCCGTGCCGGTGAAGGTCGACGAGACTTCGA
Source organism: Xanthobacteraceae bacterium (assembly GCA_049519075.1). Lineage (GTDB taxonomy): Bacteria > Pseudomonadota > Alphaproteobacteria > Rhizobiales > Xanthobacteraceae > BOG-931. The sequence goes on from JBEKRD010000009.1 coordinate 66,664, forward strand.
TCAAACACATCCCGACCGCCAAAGTGGTCTGGAACAACGGCTTCCTGGGCGTAGTTGCGGATAAAGAATGGGACGCCATCCAGGCCGCGCAACTCCTCAAGGTCGAATGGTCGAATACCGCGCCGCCGTTCCCGGCGCAGGCGGCGCTTTACGATCACATCCGCAAGGAACCGTCGCGCAAGCGCCAGGTCGAGCCGGCGGAGACCGGCAATGTCGATGACGCGTTCAAATCCGCCGCGCGTGTGATCGAGGCCGAATACGAGTGGCCGTTCCAGTCGCATGCCAGCATGGGGCCGGCCTGCTCGCTGGTCGAGATCAAGGACGGTCACGCCACCTGCTGGAGCGGCACGCAGAAATCGCACTTCGTGCGCTCCGGACTCGCGGCGATGCTGCAAATGCCGGAGGACAATGTCCACGTCATCTGGACGCCGGGGCCAGGCTCCTATGGCAGGAACGACGCCGACGATGCGGCGATGGATGCCGCCGTGCTGGCCAAAGCCGTCGGCAAGCCGGTGCGGGTGCAATATATGCGCAACCAAGGCACCGGCTGGGACCCCAAGGGCCCCGCTTCGATCCACAAAGCCCGCGCGGCGCTCGACGCGTCGGGCAATGTCATCGCCTACGATTTCTTGAGCAAGGCGTTCTCCCGCGTCGACGTCGATACCAATGGCAGCAAGCCTTACGACACGCTCGCCGGCCAGACGCTCGGCGTCGATCTGAAATCGGGCGACGGCTTCGGCATCCCGGCGGAGTCTTACGCGTTTGCCAATAAGCGCACCGCCTGGGAGGTGATCCCGCCGCTCCTTGACCGCGCCTCGCCGTTGCGCACCTCGCATCTGCGCGATCCGGTCGGCCCGCAGATCCATTTCGCCAGCGAATCCTTCATGGACGAACTGGCCTCGGCGCTTAACGTCGACGCCATCGAGTTCCGCCTGCGTTACGTCAAGGACGCGCGCGACATCGCCGTTATCAAGGCGGCGGCGGAAAAAGCCGGCTGGCAGACGCGGCCCTCACCGCGCAAGGACCAGTCTGGCGAAAAAGTCTCCGGCCGCGGCATTGCCTATGCGCAGAGGAACGGCACAAGGGTGGCGATGATCGCCGAAGTCGATATCGATCGCACCAGCGGCAAGATCGGGGTGCGCAAGTTCACGGTGGCGCATGATTGCGGTCAGATCATCAATCCGGACGGCATCCGCATGACGGTCGAGGGCAATATCGTGCAAGGCATCAGCCGCACGCTGTGGGAAGAGGTCAAGTTCGACAACAAGACCGTGACCAGCGTCGACTGGCTGACCTATCCGATACTCGACATCACCGAGACGCCGGACCAGATCGACGTGGTCTTGATCAACCATCCGGAGATCCCGTCATCCGGCGCCGGCGAACCGTCAAGCCGCCCGATCGCGGCGGCAATCGCCAACGCCGTGTTCGACGCCACCGGCGTGCGCATCCGCCGCGTGCCGTTCTCGCCGGATAATGTGAAATCGGCGCTGTCGTAAGCAAATTGTAGCAACCATTAGATAGCGGCAGGGCGTTCGGTCCAGGGCGTTCCGCGCTCTACAACAGTGTTTGCGTAGATCAGGAGCTTCCTAGCGCAGGCGATGAGGGCTGCGTTGTGGGCTTT
>JBEKRD010000010.1:0-66860 GCA_049519075.1 Xanthobacteraceae bacterium
GCGACCATGGACTGGATGGAGCAGGAGCAGGAGCGCGGCATTACGATTACGTCGGCCGCGACCACGGCGCAGTGGAACGGCAAGCGGCTGAACATCATCGACACCCCGGGTCACGTCGACTTCACCATCGAGGTGGAGCGCTCGTTGCGCGTGCTCGACGGCGCGGTCTGCGTGCTCGATTCCAATCAGGGTGTGGAACCGCAGACCGAGACGGTGTGGCGCCAGGGCGACCGCTATAAAGTCCCGCGCATCGTCTTCTGCAACAAGATGGATAAGACGGGCGCTGACTTCTTCCAGTGCCTGAAGGATATCGTCGACCGTCTCGGCGCCAAGCCGATCGCCATCCAGCTTCCGATCGGCGCCGAAAACAACTTCAAGGGCCTTATCGATCTGGTGCGCATGGTCGGCGTGGTGTGGGACGAGGAAACCCTTGGCGCCAAATATCACGACGTCGAAATCCCGGCTGACCTGCAGGACCAGGCCAAGGAATATCGCGAGAAGCTGGTCGAAGCCGCCGTCGAACTCGACGACGACGCCATGACCGCCTACCTCGAAGGCAAGGAGCCCGACGAGGCGACGCTCAAGCGCCTGATCCGCAAGGCCGTCATCGATGGCGCGTTCTTTCCGGTGCTGTGCGGCTCGGCGTTCAAGAACAAAGGCGTGCAGCCGTTGCTCGACGCCGTCGTCGACTATCTGCCGTCGCCGCTCGATGTGCCGGCCATCAAGGGCATCGACATGAAGGGCAACGAGATCGAGCGCCATGCCGACGATTCCGAGCCGCTCTCGCTGTTGGCCTTCAAGATTATGGACGATCCGTTCGTCGGCACCATCACGTTCTGCCGCATCTATTCCGGCAAGCTCGAGAGCGGCACCGGCGTGCTGAATTCGACCAAAGACCGCAAAGAGCGCGTCGGCCGCATGCTGTTGATGCATGCCAACAACCGCGAAGACATTAAGGAAGCCTTCGCCGGCGACATCGTGGCGCTGGCCGGCCTCAAAGAGGTGCGCACCGGCGACACGCTGTGCGATCCGCAAAAGGCCGTCATCCTCGAAAAGATGGAATTTCCCGATCCGGTCATCGAAATCGCGATCGAGCCGAAATCGAAAGCCGACCAGGAAAAGCTCGGCGTCGCGCTCGCCAAGCTGGTGGCCGAGGATCCGTCGTTCCGGGTCAACACCGACCCGGAATCCGGCCAGACCATCATCCGCGGCATGGGCGAACTGCATCTCGACATCAAGGTCGACATCCTCAAGCGCACCTATAAGGTCGACGCCAATATCGGCGCGCCGCAGGTGGCCTATCGCGAAAAGATCACGCGATCAGCGACCGTCGACTTCACGCACAAGAAGCAGACCGGCGGCCACGGCCAGTATGCGAAAATCAAGATCGTCGCCGAGCCGGGCACGCCGGGCACGGGCTTTGTGTTCGAGAACGAGATCGTCGGCGGCTCGGTGCCGAAGGAGTTCATCCCGGCAGTCGAGAAGGGCCTCGAAGGCGTGACGAGTTCGGGCGTGCTCGCCGGCTTTCCGGTGGTCGACACCAAGGTCAGTCTGATCGACGGCGACTCCCACGACGTCGATTCTTCCGCGATGGCCTTCGAAATCTGCGCGCGCGGCGCGATGCGCGAAGCGCTGCAGAAGGGCGGCCCGGTGCTGCTCGAGCCGGTCATGAAGGTCGAAGTGGTGACGCCGGAGGACTATACCGGTTCGGTCATCGGCGACCTCAATTCGCGGCGCGGACAGATTCAGGGCCAGGACATGCGCGGCAACGCCAACGTCATCTCGGCGATGGTGCCGCTTGCCAACATGTTTTCCTACGTCAACAACCTGCGCTCCATGAGTCAGGGGCGCGCCACATTCACGATGCAGTTCGATCACTACGCGGAAGTCCCGAAAGCGATCGCCGAAGAGGTTCAGGCGAAGTTCGCCTGAGCAAGATTCACACGGATTAGAGCAAGAGCCGGAGCGGAGAGTCCCATGGCCAAGGAAAAATTCAACCGTAACAAGCCGCATTGCAATATCGGCACGATCGGTCACGTCGATCACGGCAAGACGTCGTTGACGGCGGCGATCACCAAGGTATTGGCGGAAACTGGCGGAGCGACCTACACCGCTTACGACCAGATCGACAAGGCGCCGGAAGAGAAGGCGCGCGGCATCACGATTGCGACGGCCCACGTCGAATACGAGACCGAGAAGCGCCACTATGCGCATGTCGATTGCCCGGGCCACGCCGACTACGTCAAGAACATGATCACCGGCGCGGCGCAGATGGACGGCGCCATTCTGGTGGTGAGCGCGGCCGACGGCCCGATGCCGCAGACCCGCGAGCACATCCTGCTCGCCCGCCAGGTCGGCGTGCCGGCGCTGGTCGTGTTCCTCAACAAGGTCGACATGGTCGACGATCCTGAGCTCCTTGAACTCGTCGAGCTCGAAGTCCGCGAACTGCTGTCGAAGTATAATTTCCCGGGCGACAAGATTCCGGTCATCAAGGGCTCGGCGCTGATGGCGCTCGAGGGCAAGGATCCGAAGCTCGGCCATGACGCGATTCTGGAGCTGATGAAGGCGGTCGACGCCAACATCCCGCAGCCGGAGCGCCCGAAGGATCAGCCCTTCCTGATGCCGGTGGAAGACGTGTTCTCGATTTCCGGCCGCGGCACCGTCTGCACCGGCCGTATCGAGCGCGGCATCATCAAGGTCGGCGAGGAAGTCGAGATCGTCGGCATCAAGCCGACCACCAAGACCGTCGTCACCGGCGTCGAAATGTTCCGCAAGCTGCTCGATCAGGGCGAGGCCGGCGACAACGTCGGCTGCCTGCTGCGCGGCACCAAGCGCGAAGAGGTCGAGCGCGGCCAGGTTCTCTGCAAGCCGGGTTCGGTCAAGCCGCACACCAAGTTCAAGGCCGAGGCCTACATCCTGACTAAGGAAGAGGGTGGCCGCCATACGCCGTTCTTCACCAATTACCGGCCGCAATTCTATTTCCGCACCACCGACGTGACCGGCGTGGTGACGCTGCCGGAAGGCACCGAGATGGTCATGCCGGGCGACAATATCGCCATGGAAGTGACGCTGATCGTGCCGATCGCCATGGAAGAGAAACTGCGTTTCGCCATTCGCGAGGGCGGCCGCACGGTCGGCGCCGGCGTGGTGGCGAGCATCATCGAGTAGGACGAATCAAGCGGTAGCGAATGGATCGACCTCCATTCGCTACTCGGCAATCGGCATCCGCGCACCCAAGAGATCGTGAAATGAACGGCCAAAACATAAGAATTCGATTGAAGGCGTTCGATCATCGCATCCTCGATGCGTCGACGCGCGAGATCGTCAACACGGCCAAGCGCACCGGCGCTCAGGTTCGCGGGCCCATTCCGCTGCCGACCAAGATCGAGAAGTTCACGGTGAACCGCTCGCCGCATATCGACAAGAAAAGCCGCGAGCAGTTCGAAATGCGCACGCACAAGCGTCTGCTCGACATCGTCGATCCGACGCCGCAGACCGTCGATGCGCTGATGAAACTCGATCTCGCCGCCGGCGTCGACGTCGAAATCAAGCTCTAAGGCGTGGAGAAGAGACACATGCGTTCCGGGGTGCTCGCACAAAAAGTCGGGATGACGCGTCTCTTCACCGAGACCGGCGAGCACGTGCCGGTTACGGTGTTGCGGCTCGGCAATTGCCAAGTGATCGGCCACCGTACCAAGGAAAAAAACGGCTACGTGGCGCTGCAGCTTGGCGCCGGCTTCCGCAAGGTTCAACGCACCACCAAGGCCGACCGCGGCCACTTCGCCGTCGCCAAGGTCGAGCCCAAGCGCAAGCTCGCCGAATTCCGCGTCGATGACGACGCGCTGATTCCGGTCGGCGCTGAAATCACCGCCGACCACTTCGTCGTCGGCCAATATGTCGACGTCACCGGAACCTCGACCGGCAAAGGCTTCGCCGGCGGCATGAAGCGGTGGAATTTCGGCGGTTTGCGCGCCAGCCATGGCGTGTCGATCTCGCACCGCTCGATCGGCTCGACCGGCGGCCGGCAGGACCCCGGCAAGACGTTCAAGAACAAAAAAATGCCTGGCCATCTCGGTGTCGACCGGGTGACCACGCTCAATCTCAAAGTCCGGCAAACCGACGTGGCGCGCGGCTTGATTCTGGTCGAAGGCGCCGTGCCCGGCGTCAATGGCGGCTGGATCACGGTGCGCGACGCGGTGAAGAAGAAGCTGCCGGACGGCGTGCCGAAACCCGGCAAGTTCAAGCTTGCCGACAATGCGTCGATTGCGCCGGTCGCGGTCGGCCAAGAAGCCGGTCAAGACGCTGGTCAAGCGGCGGAGGGGGCGTGATATGGAAGTGAAAGTCACGTCGCTCGACGGCAAGGAATCCGGCTCGGTCACTTTGTCCGATGCCATTTTCGGCCTCGAACCGCGCACCGACCTCATTCACCGCTGCGTGGTATGGCAGCTGGCCAAGCGCCGGAGCGGCACGCACGAGGTCAAGAACCGGGCGGACATCCACCGCACCGGCAAGAAGATGTATCGGCAGAAGGGCACCGGTTCGGCGCGGCACGGTTCGGCGCGCGTCAACCTGTTCCGCGGCGGTGGCCGCTCGTTCGGTCCGCACACCCGCAGCCATGAAATCGGGCTGCCGAAGAAAGTGCGCGCGCTCGCGCTGCGGCACGCGCTTTCGGCCAAAGCCAAAGACGGCGGCATTCTGGTCATCGACACGCTCGCCGTGAAGGAAGGTAAGACCAAGGCGCTGCGCGGCCATTTCGACAAGCTTGGCGTCGTCAACGCGCTGTTCATCGACGGCGCCGAAGTCGCGCTCGACGTGCGCAACGCGGCGCGCAACATCCCGAATATCGACGTGCTGCCGGTTGTCGGCATCAATGTCTACGACATCATGCGGCGGCATAAGCTTGTGCTGACCCGCGCCGCCGTCGACGCATTGGAGGCGCGCTTCAAATGACCACCACCGATCCGCGCCACTACGACATCATTGTCGCCCCGCTCATCACCGAGAAGGCGACCAACGCGTCCGAGCACAACAAGGTCGTGTTCAAGGTCGCCATGACCGCGACCAAGCCGCAGATCAAGGAAGCGGTCGAGAAGCTGTTCGACGTCAAGGTCAAGAGCGTCAACACGCTGCACCGCCGCGGCAAGGTACGGGTTTTCAAAGGCCGCTATGGCCGCACCTCCGACACCAAACGTGCGATCGTGACCCTCGAAGAGGGCCAGCGGATCGACGTCACCACCGGGCTTTAAGGGAACGGCGCGATGGCACTCAAGTCATATAACCCGGTCACGCCAGGCCAGCGCCAGCTCGTTCTGGTCGACCGCACCGGCCTGTACACCGGCAAGCCGGTGAAGGCGCTCACCGAGGGCAAGAATTCGAGCGGCGGCCGCAACAACCGTGGCACGATCACGATCCGCTATCGCGGCGGCGGCCACAAGCAGGCCTATCGCAAGATCGACTTCAAGCGCCGCAAGTTCGACATGCCGGCCAAGGTCGAGCGGCTGGAATACGATCCGAACCGCACCGGCTTTATCGCGCTCGTCAAATACGAGGATGGCGAACTCGCTTACATTCTGGCGCCGCAGCGGCTTGCGGTCGGCGACTCTATCGTCGCCGGCGAGCATGTCGACGTGAAGCCCGGCAACGCCATGCCGATCGCCAATATTCCGGTCGGCACCATCGTCCACAATGTCGAACTGAAGATCGGCAAAGGCGGCCAGATCGCGCGTTCGGCCGGTACCTATGCGCAGATCGTCGGCCGCGACGGCGACTATGTGATTTTGCGGCTCAATTCCGGCGAGCAGCGCCTGGTACACGGCCGCTGCATCGGCACCGTGGGCGCGGTCTCGAACCCGGACAATATGAACGTTTCGATCGGCAAGGCCGGGCGCACCCGCTGGATGGGTCGGCGCGGGCACGTCCGCGGCGAAACCATGAACCCGGTCGATCATCCGCTCGGCGGCCGCACCCGCGGCGGCCGGCATCCGGTGACGCCGTGGGGCAAGCCGACCCGAGGCAAGAAGACGCGCAAGAACAAGAGCACCGCCAAGTTCATCATGGCGAGCCGTCACGCGCGTAAGCAGAAGTAGGAGCGATCATGACGCGTTCGGTCTGGAAGGGTCCGTTTGTCGACGGCTATCTGCTGAAAAAGGCGGATGCCGCGCGCTCGTCCGGACGTCACGAGATGATCCGCATCTGGACGCGGCGCTCGACCATTCTGCCGCAATTCGTCGGCCTGACCTTCGGCGTCTACAACGGACAAAAGCACGTCCCGGTGATCGTCACCGAGGAAATGGTCGGGCACAAGTTCGGCGAGTTCTCGCCGACGCGCTCGTTCTACGGTCATACGTCGGATCGCAAGGCCAAGCGTAGCAGCGGGGGCGCATCCGGCGGCGCGCAGGCCGCGGCGCCGGCGGCTGCGTCCGAAGGCGGCTCGTGAGCCCGGGAGAGTAACGATGAGCAAGAAAAAGCGCGAACGCGCGCTCTCCGACAACGAGGCGCAGGCGGTTGCCCGCATGCTGCGGGTCAGTCCGCAGAAGCTCAATCTGTTGGCCCAGCTCATTCGCGGCAAGAAGGTCGCGACCGCGCTCGCCGATCTCGAATTCTCGCGCAAGCGCATCGCCCGCGACGTGCGCAAGTGCCTGGAGTCCGCGATCGCCAACGCGGAAAACAATCACGACCTTGACGTCGACGATCTCGTCGTCGTCGAGGCTCACGTCGGCAAGGCGATCGTGATCAAGCGGCACGAAGTGCGCGCGCGGGGTCGGGTCGGTGCAATTCACAAGCCTTTCTCGCATCTCACCATCGTGGTGCGCGAGGTCGAGGCGCAGGCTTAAGGAAACGGGCGCTCGGGAGCGAGCGCTCAGGAGAGACACATGGGTCAGAAGGTCAATCCGATCGGGCTTCGTCTCGGCATCAATCGCACCTGGGATTCGCGATGGTATGCCGGCAAGGCGAGCTACGGCGCGCTGCTGCACGAGGACATGGAAATCCGCAAGGTGCTGATGACCGAGCTGAAACAGGCCGCGGTGTCGAAGATCGTGATCGAGCGTCCGCACAAAAAGTGCCGCGTCACGATCCATTCGGCGCGCCCCGGCGTCGTCATCGGCAAGAAGGGCGCCGACATCGAGAAGCTGCGCCGCAAGGTTGCGGCGCTGACCGACAGCGATGTCGTGATCAACATCGTGGAGATCCGCAAGCCCGAACTCGACGCCCAGCTGGTCGCCGAATCGATCGCGCAGCAGCTCGAGCGCCGCGTGGCGTTCCGCCGCGCGATGAAGCGCGCCGTGCAGTCGGCGATGCGGCTCGGCGCCGGCGGCATCCGCATCAATTGCTCGGGCCGGCTCGGCGGCGCCGAAATCGCGCGCATGGAATGGTATCGCGAGGGCCGCGTGCCGCTGCATACGCTGCGCGCCGATGTCGATTACGGCGTCGCGACCGCTTTCACCACCTATGGAACCTGCGGCGTGAAGGTCTGGATCTTCAAGGGCGAGATCATGGAACACGACCCGATGGCGCAGGACAAGAAGATGGCCGAAGGCGACACCGGGCGGCCGCGTCGGGACGCGGCGTGAACGGGCGGATGGGATTGAAAGCGTAAAGTCATGCTGCAACCGAAGCGAACGAAATTCCGCAAGGCGCATAAGGGCCGCATCCACGGCCTCGCCACCAGTGCGGCCACCCTTGCGTTCGGCCAGTTCGGGCTCAAAGCAACCGAGCCGGACCGGGTCACCGCGCGCCAGATCGAAGCGGCGCGGCGTGCCTTGACGCGGCACATGAAACGCTCGGGCCGGGTCTGGATCCGCGTGTTCCCGGACGTGCCGGTGTCGAAAAAGCCGCTCGAAGTGCGCATGGGCTCCGGCAAGGGAACGCCTGAATTGTGGGTCGTCCGGGTCAAGCCGGGCCGCATCCTGTTTGAGATCGACGGCGTGCCGGTCGCGGTCGCCAAGGAGTCGCTGGCGCTCGCCGCCGCCAAATTACCGATCAAGACCCGTTTCGTCGAACGGATCAGCGAGTAAGCGTCATGAAACCTGCCGACATCAGAGCGATGACGATCGATCAGATCGACGACGAAGTGCTCAAGCTGAAGAAGGAGCACTTCAACCTGCGTTTCCAGCGCGCCAGCGGTCAGTTGGAAAATACCGCGCGCGTGCGCGAGGTGCGGCGCGATATCGCGCGGCTCAAGACCATCGCCCGCAACAAACGCCCGGGTTCGGCAAAACATGCGGCGGCCAAGCAAGCCGCGGCGAAGAGCTAAAGAGGATCAAGATGCCGAAGCGTACCCTTCAGGGCGTCGTGGTGAGCGACAAACAGGCTAAGACGCTGGTGGTCAAAGTCGAGCGCCGCTTCACCCATCCTTTGTTCAAAAAGACGGTGCGCCGGTCGAAGAAGTACTACGCACACGATGAGAACAACGAGTTCAAAGTCGGCGACATGGTGTGGATCGAAGAGCATGCGCCCATCTCCAAGCTTAAGCGCTGGGCGGTGGTGCGGGGCGAGAAGAAGAAGGCGTCGTAAGTTTCATGCGACCGGAATGGAAAGAGTGGGGTAGCCCATGATCCAAATGCAAACCAATCTCGACGTGGCGGACAATTCCGGCGCACGCCGCGTCATGTGCATCAAGGTGCTCGGCGGCTCGAAGCGGAAATACGCCACCATCGGCGATGTCATCGTCGTCTCGGTGAAGGAGGCGATTCCGCGCGGCCGCGTGAAAAAGGGCGACGTGATGAAGGCGGTGATCGTGCGGGTCGCCAAGGACATCAAGCGCGTCGACGGTTCGATCATTCGCTTCGATCGCAACGCCGCGGTGCTGATCAATCCGCAGATGGAGCCGGTCGGCACCCGTATCTTCGGCCCGGTGCCGCGCGAATTGCGGGCCAAGAACCACATGAAAATCATTTCGCTCGCGCCCGAGGTGCTGTGATGGCGGCGCGGATCAAAAAAGGCGATACGGTGATGGTCATCGCGGGACGCGACAAGGGTCGCTCTGGCGAGGTGATCGAGATGCGCCGCGAGGCCGGGCGGGTCTTGGTGCGCGGCGTCAACATGGTCAAGCGTCATCAGCGCCAAAGCGCGGCCGCCGAGGGCGGCATCATTTCCAAAGAGGCGCCGATCCACCTGTCGAACGTCGCCTTGACCGATCCGAAGGACGGCAAGCCGACGCGCGTCGGGTTTAAGTTCGTCGGCACCGGCGACGATCGCAAGAAGGTGCGCGTCGCCAAGCGCTCGGGAGTCGAGATCGATGGCTGATAAAGAAGATAAAAAGGCGAAGAAGCCCGAGAAGTCGTCGACGCGGCCGCCGAGCGCCGAGCAGACGATTAAGGCCGAGAAGGACGTCCGCAAGGCCGCGAAGCAAGCGCGCGCCGACAAGGCTGCGGCCGACGGCAAGGCCGGCAAGCCGGCCGCGCCGCGCGAGGCCGGGCCGCGCGTGCCGGCGCGGCTTCGGGTGCAGTTCGACGAGACGATCCGCTTAAAGCTCGCCGAGCAATTCGGCTACAAGAACCGGTTCCAGACCCCGACGCTCGACAAGGTCGTCATCAATATGGGCGTCGGCGAAGGCGTTGCCGACAAGAAGAAGGTCGACGGCGCCGCCGCCGATCTGGCCTTGATCTCCGGCCAGAAGCCGGTGGTCACCAAGGCGCGCATGTCGATCGCCACCTATAAATTGCGCGCCGGTCAGGCGATCGGCTGCAAGGTGACGCTGCGCAAGGCGCGCATGTACGAGTTTCTCGACCGGCTGATCAATATCGCGCTGCCGCGAGTTCGCGACTTCCGCGGTTTGAACCCGAAGAGCTTCGACGGTCGCGGCAATTATACGCTCGGCATCAAGGAACACATCGTGTTCCCGGAGATCGACTACGACAAGGCGACCGACGTGTGGGGCATGGACATCACGGTCTGCACCACCGCACGCAACGACGACGAAGCGCGCGCTTTATTGACGGCATTCAACTTTCCGTTCCGGCAGTGAGGAAACGACCTCAAACGCGGAAACGCGAGGAGCACTAGATGGCGAAGAAGAGTTCGATCGAGAAGAACAACCGGCGTCGCAAGATGACGAAGTCCTTTGCCGGCCGCCGCGCGCGGCTGAAGGAGATCGCGCGCGACAAGTCGAAGCCGGTGGAAGAGCGCTTTGCCGCCACGCTCAAGCTTGCCGAACTGCCGCGCAATTCGTCCGCCACCCGCATCCGCAACCGCTGCGAATTGACGGGCCGGCCGCGCGGCTATTACCGCAAGCACAAATTGTCGCGCATCGCGCTCCGTGACCTCGGCTCCAAGGGGCTGATCCCGGGCCTGGTGAAGTCGAGCTGGTAAGGAGGATCGCACGATGCCCATGAACGATCCGATCGGCGATCTGCTCACCCGCATCCGCAACGCGCAGATGCGCAACAAATCGAAGGTCACCTCGCCGAACTCGCGGTTGCGCGAAAGCCTGCTCGAAGTGCTCAAGACCGAAGGCTATATCCGCGGCTATGCCGTGGTCGAGAAGGACGGCCGCGCGGAGCTGGAGATCGAGCTTAAATATTTCGACGGCGCGCCGGTCATCCGCGAGATCGAGCGGGTGTCGAAGCCCGGCCGCCGCGTCTATACCTCGGTCAAGAACATGCCGCGCATCAATAACGGTCTCGGCGTGACCATCGTTTCGACGCCGAAAGGCGTCATGGCCGATCACGACGCCCGCGACGCCAATGTCGGCGGCGAAATCCTCTGCACGGTGTTCTGATGTCGCGTATCGGCAAAAAAGCAATCGTGGTGCCGGCCGGCATCACCGCCGCGATCGAGGGCCAGACCGTGAAGGTCAAGGGCCCCAAGGGCGCCTTGCAGGTCGTGCTGCACGACGACGTCGCGGCCACGCTCGAGGGCGGCCAGATCAAGGTCGATCCGCGCGCCGAAACCAAGCGCGCGCGCTCGCAATGGGGCACCTCGCGCACGCTGATCGCCAATCTGATCGCCGGCGTCACCAAGGGTTTCGAGCAGCGGCTCGAAATCAACGGCGTCGGCTACCGGGCCGCGGTGCAGGGCAAGAACCTGCAGATCGCCCTCGGTTACAGCCACGACATCATCTATCCGATACCGGAAGGCATCACGATCGTCACGCCGCGTCCGGTCGAGATCGTGATTTCCGGCTCCGACCGCCAGAAAGTCGGCCAGGTCGCCGCCGAGATCCGCGAATATCGGCCGCCGGAGCCCTACAAGGGCAAGGGCATCAAATATGCCGGCGAACGCATCTTCCGCAAGGAAGGCAAGAAGAAGTAACGGAGCCGCGTCATGACCAAGCTCAGCGATAGGATTTTGCGGCGGAAGGGGCGCGTGCGCGGCGCATTGCGCCAGGCGGCGGGCGAGCGCAAGCGGCTTTCTGTTTACCGCTCCTCCAAGCACATCTACGCCCAGGTGATCGACGACGACCAGGGCGTCACCGTGGTGGCGGCGTCTTCGATCGAGAAGACGACGCGCGAAAGCCTGAAAACCGGTGCCAGCGTCGATGCGGCAAAAGCGGTCGGCAAGCTGATCGCGGAGCGCGCGAAGGAAAAAGGCATCAAGGACGTAGTGTTCGATCGCGGCAGCTATCTCTATCACGGCCGGGTCAAGGCGCTCGCGGAGGCCGCTCGCGAGGGCGGACTGAATTTCTGACAACGGCAACGCAGTTTCATCGACAACGAGGCGCATAGATATGGCACGTGAATCCCGCGAGCGGAGAAACGAGGAGCGCGACAGCGAGTTCGTCGACAAGCTCGTGCACATCAATCGCGTCGCCAAAGTGGTCAAGGGCGGACGTCGCTTCGGCTTTGCCGCCCTCGTCGTCGTCGGCGATCAAAAGGGCCGGGTCGGTTTCGGCCACGGCAAGGCGCGCGAAGTGCCGGAGGCGATCCGCAAGGCGACCGAAGCCGCCAAGCGCGGGCTCACCCGGGTGCCGCTGCGCGAAGGCCGCACGCTGCATCATGACGTCGCCGGCCGCCATGGCGCTGGCAAGGTCTATCTGCGCGCCGCGCCTCCCGGCACCGGCATCATTGCCGGCGGTCCGATGCGCGCGGTGTTCGAGACGCTCGGTATGCAGGACGTGGTGGCGAAGTCGATCGGCACGTCGAACCCCTATAACGTCGTGCGCGCCACCTTCGACGCGCTCAAGCATCAGGATTCGCCGCGCTCGGTCGCCGCGCGCCGCAACATCAAGGTCTCGACGCTGCAGTCGCGCCGCCGCGATGTCGACGCCGACCAATCGGCCGATTGAGTCCGCAAGTACGCCAGGAGCACGCCATGAATGCCACAAAAAACATTGTCGACAAGAAATCAGGCAAAACCGTCAAGGTCCGGCAGATCGGCAGCGCGACGCGTCGGGTTCACACGCAGCGGGAAACCTTGATCGGTCTCAAGCTCAACAAGATCGGCCGCACCGCCGAGCTCGTCGATACGCCGTCGACCCGCGGCATGATCGCCAAGGTCGCCCATCTTGTCGAAGTGGTGGAGAAATAGCCGATGAAACTCAGTGACCTCTCCGGCCGTCCCGGCGCCCGTAAGACGCGCAAGCGCATCGGCCGCGGCATCGGCTCCGGCACCGGCAAGACCGGCGGCCGCGGCGGCAAGGGCCAGACCGCGCGCTCGGGCGTGCGCATCAAGGGTTTCGAGGGCGGTCAGATGCCGTTGCATCGCCGGCTGCCCAAGCGCGGCTTCAAGAACACGATGTTCGCGCTCAAGCTCAATGAAGTGAATCTGGGGCCGATCCAGGCGGCGATCGAGGCCGGCTTGCTCGACGCCGGTTCCAAGATCGACGCCGCGGCGCTGATCAAAGCGGGGCTGTTGCGCCGGGCCAAGGACGGCGTACGTCTGCTCGGCTCGGGCGAAATCAAGGCGAAGATTGCCATCGCGGTCCATGGCGCGTCGAAATCGGCGGTCGCCGCGGTCGAGAAGGCCGGCGGCACGGTCGAAATCCTCGCCCCCAAGGTGACGAGCGAAGAGGCGGCCTGACGGTCGTCATGCCCGGCCTTGTGCCGGGCAGCCACGACTTATAGCTGTCGAGTGGACGTGTAGCCGTCGATGAGACGTGGATGGCCGGGACAAGCCCGGCCCTGACGGGTAAGAAAGTTCGGAGCGGCGCGGATGGTTTCTGCAGCGGAACAACTGGCAGCCAATCTCAACTTCTCGGCGCTGGCCAAAGCCGAAGAGCTGAAGAAGCGCATCTGGTTCACGCTCGGCGCGCTCTTGATCTATCGGCTCGGCACTTATATTCCGCTGCCCGGCATCGATCCGAACGCCTGGGACCAGATCTTCCAGTCCCAAGCTGGCGGCATTTTGGGCATGTTCAATATGTTCGCCGGCGGCGGCATCCACCGCATGGCGATCTTTGCGCTCAACATCATGCCGTACATATCGGCCTCGATCATCATTCAGCTGATGACGACGGTGTCGCCCACGCTTGAGCAACTCAAGAAGGAGGGCGAGTCGGGCCGCAAGATGATCAACCAGTACACCCGTTATCTGACGGTGGTGCTGGCGGCGTTTCAGGCCTACGGCATTTCCGTAGGCCTCGAAGGCGCCAGCAACGTGGTCAGCGATCCCGGGCTGTTCTTCCGCATTTCGACGGTGATCACGCTCACCGGCGGAACCATGTTCCTGATGTGGCTCGGCGAGCAGATCACCCAGCGCGGCATCGGCAACGGTACCTCGCTGATCATCATGTCGGGCATCGTCGCGCAATTGCCGTCGGCCATCGCCGGCACGCTCGAACTCGGCCGCCAGGGCGCGCTCTCGACCGGACTCATTCTGATCGTCATCGTGATGGTGGTCGCGGTGATCACGTTCATCGTGTTCATGGAGCGCGCGCAGCGCCGGCTCCTGATCCAATATCCCAAGCGCCAGGTCGGCAACCGGATGTTCGAGGGCCAATCCTCCCATTTGCCGCTCAAGCTCAATACCTCAGGCGTCATTCCGCCGATCTTCGCCTCGTCGCTGTTGCTGTTGCCGACGACCATCGCCAACTTCACGGCCGGCCAGGGGCCGGGCTGGCTGACCGCGATCACCACACAGCTCGCGCATGGGCGGCCGCTGTTCCTTCTGCTTTACGTCGGGCTGATTGTTTTCTTCGCGTTCTTCTATACGGCGATCGTCTTCAATCCGACCGAGACCGCGGACAATCTGAAGAAGCACGGCGGCTTCATTCCCGGTATCCGGCCGGGCGAACG
Source organism: Xanthobacteraceae bacterium (assembly GCA_049519075.1). Lineage (GTDB taxonomy): Bacteria > Pseudomonadota > Alphaproteobacteria > Rhizobiales > Xanthobacteraceae > BOG-931. Next base: position 14,175 of record JBEKRD010000010.1, read on the forward strand.
AACGGCCGAATACATCGATTACGTCTTGTCGCGCATCACGGTGATCGGGGCGGGCTATCTCGCGGTGGTTTGTCTGTTTCCTGAGATCCTGATTTCCTACGCGGCGGTGCCGTTTTATTTCGGCGGTACGTCGCTCTTGATTGTGGTCAGTGTGACCATGGACACGGTCGCGCAGGTCCAGGGCTACCTCCTGGCTCACCAGTACGAAGGCTTGATCAAGCGATCGAAACTGAGGGGGCGCCGGCGATGAGATTGATCCTGCTCGGCCCGCCGGGGGCTGGCAAGGGAACGCAGGCCCTGCGTCTCGTCGCCAAATACGGCATCGTGCAACTGTCCACGGGCGACATGTTGCGCGCGGCGGTCAAGGCCGGCACGCCGATCGGCCTGCAGGCGAAAGAGATCATGGCCTCCGGCGGCTTGGTGCCCGACGAGGTGGTCGTCGGCATCGTCGGTCAGCGCATAGAGCAGCCCGATGCGCGCAAGGGTTTTATTCTCGATGGCTTCCCGCGTACCGTGCCGCAGGCGGTGGCGCTTGATCGTTTGCTGGCGGACCACGGGATCGCGCTGGATTCAGTGGTCGAATTGCGCGTCGACGAGGATGCGCTGGTGCGGCGGATCGAAACCCGCATTGCAGAAACCAAGGCGCGCGGCGAGCCGTTACGTGACGACGACAGCCCCGAAGTGCTGCGCACCCGGCTCAAGGCCTATCGCCAGCAGACCGAGCCGCTGATCGCCTATTACCGCGACCAGGGCGTGTTGCGCACGGTCGATGGCATGGCGCCCATTGACGACGTCACCACGGCAATCGACAGGGTCCTGCCGTCGGCGCCGCGCTCAAACGAGGGCAAAAAAAAAAGCCCAGAGCCAAGCGCCTGAAATCCCGGCAGGTCGGGCATGCAAAAAGCAAGACCAAACGCAAGGCGATAGGAAAAAAGTCCGCAAAAGTGTCGCCGAAGCGGGCGTCGACTGCCCGCAAACGGCCGAGAACAGGTAAATCCACGACGCGTAAAGGCAAAGCGACGAAAGCCCACCGCTCATGATCGAATCTGCACAAGAAACCGCTCGCCGAGGTTGACGAAAGCGCTGTGAATCCATTAATAAGCCCAGAATATCCAGGCGGAGATTGAGCAGCGATTGCCGAGCCCCAACGGCAGGCAGGCGCTGGTTTTTTACGTTTGTGGCCTTCTCAGGTGACATTGGAACCGATCGAGAGCGGCCTGGTCCCATCGCCAACCCCATTCGGGCGCCGTGGGCAGGCTGCCGCAAGGAGTAACTGACGTGGCTCGTATCGCTGGTGTCAATCTACCGACCAACAAGCGCATCGTGATCGCGCTGCAATACATCTATGGCATCGGCGGCGCCAAGGCCCACGAAATCCTCGGCAAAGTGTCGATCCCCGAATCGCGCCGGGTGTCGCAACTGACCGACCAGGAAGTGCTGCAGCTGCGCGAAGTCATCGATCGCGACTATATGGTTGAAGGCGACCTGCGGCGCGAAGTCTCCATGAACATCAAGCGGCTGATGGATCTCGGCTGCTACCGGGGTCTGCGCCACCGCCGCGGCCTGCCGGTGCGTGGCCAGCGCACCCATACCAATGCCCGGACCCGCAAAGGTCCGGCCAAGGCAATTGCCGGTAAGAAGAAATAGCGCGTGAAACAGAATTACGTGACGGCCGCGGAGCCGCCGGCTCCGATCCGCGAAAGGGTTCAGAATGGGTAAGGAAGCCACGCGCGTCCGCCGACGCGAGCGCAAGAACATCGCCTCGGGCGTCGCGCATGTGAACGCGTCGTTCAACAATACGATGATTACCATTACCGACGTGCAAGGCAATGCCATCGCCTGGTCGTCGTCGGGCACCATGGGATTTAAGGGCTCGCGCAAGTCGACGCCTTACGCGGCGCAAGTCGCGGCCGAGGACGCCGCCAAGAAGGCGCAAGAGCACGGCATGCGCACGCTGGAGGTCGAGGTCGCTGGCCCGGGTTCCGGTCGTGAGTCGGCGCTGCGTGCGTTGCAAGCCGCAGGTTTCACCATCACGTCGATTCGCGACGTGACCCCGATCCCTCACAATGGTTGCCGGCCGCGCAAGCGCCGGCGCGTATAGGACATCCGGCTGATGGAACAAGTGGAACATCTGCCGCCGCTCGATCTTGGCCCCACGGAGCGGAGTGGGGCGCGCGACAAGGTCGTGCCGCTCAACGCGATGGGTGATAACGTGACGATCCAGAAGAATTGGCAGGAACTGATCAGGCCCAACAAGCTGCAGGTCAGCCCCGGTGCCGATACACGACGCTCGGCGACGGTTGTTGCTGAACCGCTCGAACGCGGCTTCGGCGTGACTCTCGGCAATGCACTGCGGCGGATTTTGCTGTCGTCGCTGCAGGGCGCCGCCGTGCAGTCGGTGCATATCGACGGTGTGCTGCATGAATTTTCGTCGATTGCTGGCGTCCGCGAGGACGTCACCGACATCGTGCTCAACATCAAGGACATCGCCATCAGGATGCAGGGCGACGGTCCCAAGCGCATGGTGGTCAAGAAGCAAGGCCCCGGCGCGGTCACCGCCAGCGACATTCAGACTGTCGGCGACGTCGTCGTGCTCAACCCCGATCTGGTGCTGTGCACGCTCGACGAGGGCGCTGAAATCCGCATGGAATTCACCGTCAACACCGGCAAGGGCTATGTACCGTCCGAGCGCAACCGCCCGGAAGACGCGCCGATCGGCCTCATTCCGGTCGACAGCCTGTATTCCCCGGTGCGCAAGGTCTCCTACAAGGTCGAGAACACGCGCGAAGGTCAGATCCTCGATTACGACAAGCTGACGCTGACCATCGAGACCAACGGCGCGCTGAGCCCCGAGGATGCGCTCGCTTATGCCGCGCGCATCCTGCAGGATCAGCTCAATGTGTTCGTGAACTTCGAAGAGCCGAAGCGCGAGACCACGCACGAGACCATTCCCGATCTCGCCTTCAACCCGGCCTTCCTCAAGAAGGTCGACGAGCTCGAGCTCTCGGTGCGTTCGGCCAACTGTCTGAAGAACGACAACATCGTCTATATCGGCGATCTCGTTCAGAAGACCGAGGCCGAGATGCTGCGCACGCCGAATTTCGGCAGGAAGTCGCTCAACGAGATCAAGGAAGTGCTGGTGCAGATGGGCCTGCATCTCGGCATGGAAGTGCCGGGCTGGCCGCCGGAAAATATCGAGGAACTGGCCAAGCGCTTCGAGGATCATTACTGAGACGCGTCATGGCCCGGCATCAGGCCGGGCATGACCAATGAGTAAACGGCAGGAACGGCGTCATGAATCACGGCAAAGCTCACCGCAAATTCAACCGGCGCTCGGATCATCGCCGCTCGATGCTGGCGAATCTCGCGATATCCCTGATCAAGCACGAGCAGATCACGACGACGCTGCCCAAGGCCAAGGATCTGCGCCCGGTGGTCGAGAAGCTCGTCACGCTCGGCAAGCGCGGCGGCTTGCATGCGCGCCGCCAGGCGATCGCGCAGATGCGCGACCTCGCTACGGTCAAGAAGCTCTTCGACGTCATCGGCCCGCGCTACAAGGATCGTAACGGCGGCTACCTGCGGGTGATGAAGGCCGGCTTCCGTTACGGCGATTCTGCGCCGGTCGCGGTGATCGAATTCGTCGACCGCGACGTCGATGCCAAGGGTCTGGATTCCGGACCGGTCCAGGCGCGCAGCGAAGAGACAGCGCCGGCGGCGGCGTAAGGTTCAACACGCCCGCCCGGTGGCTGCGGGGCTCTTTCCAATTTTTGTTGCATCTTTGTGACGCTGCCCTGTTTGGCGCAGCGTGCAAGTTACATTTGCCGTGCGGCATTCCCTTACCATATGGTGCGGAATGGAAATGCCAGGGGGAATCATGGCGCGGCTTGCAACAATTTTCGTCACGGTTTTGCTGATCACCGGCGCGGCGCGTGCGGAGACGCCGCTCGAGCGTGGCAGCTATCTCGTCAACACCATCATGACCTGCGGCAATTGCCACTCGCCGAAGGGACCGCCGGATGTCGTTGCCGGCAAGGATTTTTCCGGAGGGCTGTCGTGGGACGAGCCGCCGTTCAAGGTAACGGCCTCCAATATCACGCAGGACAAGGAAACCGGTATCGGCAATTGGAGCGACGCCGACATCAAGAAACTGCTGCGCACCGGACTGCGGCCGACCGGCGTCGCCATCGCAGCGATCATGCCGACCGGCTTCTACGGCATCGTCACCGAGGCCGACATGGATGCGATCGTCGCCTACCTGCGCACGATCAAGCCGGTGAGCAACAAGGTTGCCGATCCGATCTATCGCATGGCGGCGCCGCCGCCGCAGGTTCTCCCCGGCAGCGAGAACGCCTACACGCCGGCGATGCTCGACGACACGCTCAAGCGCGGCTTTTATCTGGCGACCGTCGGCCATTGCATGGAATGCCACACGCCGATGGTGAAGGGCCACCACGATTTTGCCGCCGATCTCGGCCGTGGCGGTTTTGAGTTTCCCGGGCCGTGGGGCGTTTCGGTGTCGCGCAACATTACGTCGAGCAAGACCAAGGGCATCGGCGGCTGGACCGACGCCGAGATCAAGCGCGCGATCACCCAGGGCGTCGACAAGGACGGCAACAAGCTTAAACCCCCGATGGGCTACGGCTACTACGCCCATATGACCGACGCCGACCTCGATGCGGTGATCGCTTGGGTGCGCACCCTGCCGCCGAAAGAGTAACAGCGGGGCCAAAAAGAGCGTTCGTTCATCCCACCCGCCTCGCGAGGGCGGTGACCGGCGCCCTTCTAAAGCCTCGGCAATCTGCCTATATGTGGCCGCGTTGAATTGGGGTTTTCCATGCCGCGTTCGCATATTTCGGCCATCCCGGCCGCTGCCGTTCTCCTGCTTGTCGCGCTGCTGCAGCCCGCGGGCGCCCAGGAACGCCAGGTTCCCGGCGCCGCGAGCCAGCTGCAACTCTCGTTCGCGCCGGTGGTCAGGCGCGTGGCGCCGGCGGTGGTCAACGTCTATGCCCAGCACGTCGTCGAGAACAACAATCCCTTTCTGGCCGATCCGTTCTTCCGGCAGTTTTTCGGCGGCGGCATGCCGCGCGAGCAGGTCGAGCGCTCGCTCGGCTCCGGTGTGCTGGTCGATCCGGCGGGGCTTGTCGTCACCAATTATCATGTGATCGAGGGCGCCGACCAAGTGAAGGTTGCGCTGTCGGACAAGCGCGAATTCGACGCCGAGATCGTGCTGAAGGATCAGCGCAGCGATCTCGCGGTGCTGCGCGTCAAGGGCGCCAAGGAGCGCTTCCCGACGCTGGAATTTGCCGATTCCGACGCGCTGCAGGTCGGCGACGTTGTGCTGGCGATCGGCGATCCGTTCGGCGTCGGCCAGACCGTGACCCACGGCATCGTCTCGGCGGTGGCGCGCACCCAGGTCGGCATCTCGGACTACCAGTTCTTCATCCAGACCGACGCCGCCATCAACCCGGGCAATTCCGGCGGCGCGCTGGTGGATATCAACGGGCGGCTGGTCGGCATCAATTCGGCGATCTATTCGCGCTCCGGCGGCTCGCAGGGCATTGGCTTTGCCATCCCGGCGAACATGGTTCGCGTCGTTGTTGCTTCCGCGCAACGCGGCAGCGCCGCGGTGAAGCGGCCATGGCTTGGCGCCAAGCTCCAGGAAGTCACGCCGGAAATCGCCGAAAGCCTGAGCCTGGCGCGGCCGACCGGCGCGCTGGTGTCAAGCTTGAGCCCCGCCGGCCCCGCCGCGCGTGCCGGCATCAAGACCGGCGATCTGATCGTCACCGTCGACGGCGCCGCGGTCGAAGACCCGCACGCGTTCGATTACCGGTTTGCCACAAAGCCCCTCGGCGGTGTCGCCCAAGTCGGCCTGATCCGGCAGGGTAAGGAGATCACTGCCCTGGTCGCGCTCGAAAGCCTCCCCGATATCCCGATCGAGGAGGTTGCGATCCGTGCCCACTCGCCATTCCTCGGCGCTAAGGTCGCCAATCTGTCGCCGGCTCTGGCGGACGAAATGCGGCTCGATCCGCAGACCGAAGGCGTCGTCATTACCGAGGTGGCCGAGGGTTCGACCGCGCAATCGATCGGGTTCCAGAAGGGCGACATCGTCTTGGCGGTCAATAATCAGAAGATCGGAAAGCCCGCCGATCTCGAGCGCATCGCCAGTAGCGGCGGCCGGCAGTGGCGCGTCACAATCATGCGCGGCGGCCAGCAGATATCGGTAATGTTCTCCGGATGAGCTCACGGCCCAAAACCAGTTCGCTCAGCAGGCCGGCACCAAACCTGTTCGCGGCCGGCGGCCTCGATCGCGATGCGCCGCGGCCGCTGGCCGACAAATTACGGCCCGACAAGCTTGCCGACGTCGTGGGCCAGGATCATCTGCTCGGCCCCGATGGCGCGCTCACCCGGATGCTGGAGACGCGCTCGCTCGGATCGCTGATTTTCTGGGGTCCGCCCGGTACCGGTAAAACGACCGTGGCGCGGCTCTTGGCGCATACCACCGAGCTTTATTTCGAGCAGATCTCGGCGATCTTTTCCGGTGTCGCGGATTTGAAGAAAGTGTTCGATGCGGCGCGGCTGCGCCGCGAAACCGGGCAGGGCACGCTGTTGTTCGTCGACGAGATTCACCGCTTCAACCGGGCGCAGCAGGACGGATTCCTGCCGGTCATGGAAGACGGCACCATCGTGCTCGTCGGCGCGTCCACGGAAAATCCGTCGTTCGAATTGATCGCGCCGCTGTTGTCGCGGGCCCGCGTTCTGGTCTTCAAATCGCTTGACGCTGGGGCGGTCGAGAAGCTCATCGCCCGCGCCGAGGCGATCGAGGGCAAGGCTCTGCCGCTCGACGAGGACGCGCGCGCTTCGCTCGCGCGCATGGCTGACGGCGACGGCCGCGCCGCGCTGACGCTCGCCGAAGAAGTGTGGCGCGCCGCACGCCCGGGCGAAACGTTTGACGCCGCGGCTTTGCAGGAGGTGGTGCAGCGCCGCGCGCCGATCTACGACAAGAAGCAGGACGGCCATTACAATCTGATCAGCGCGCTGCATAAATCGGTACGCGGCTCCGACGCGGATGCGGCGCTCTATTATCTGTGCCGCATGCTCGACGCCGGCGAGGATCCGCTTTATCTGGCGCGCCGCGTGGTGCGCATGGCGATCGAGGATATCGGGCTTGCCGATCCGCAGGCACTGGTGATCGCTAATGCTGCCAAGGACGCCTATGATTTTCTTGGCTCCCCGGAAGGCGATCTCGCCATCGCCCAAGCCGTGATCTATGTCGCCACCGCGCCGAAATCGAACGCAGCCTATGTCGCCTTCGGCGAAGCGATGCGCACGGCGAAAGAAGCAGGCTCCTTGTTGCCGCCCAAGCACATTCTCAATGCGCCGACCAAGCTGATGAAGACCGAAGGCTACGGTTCGGGTTATGAATACGACCACGACGCCGAGGAGGCGTTCTCGGGCCAGGACTATTTCCCGGAAGCGCTCGGCCGGCGGCAATTTTACGATCCGCCGGAGCGCGGTTTCGAACGCGAGATCAGGAAGCGCCTGGACTACTGGGCGAAGCTGCGTAAAGAGCGGAGCGGAACGTGAGGGGCAAGCGCGCACCACGGCAGCCGGGCGGCGGCAAGCAAATCGCCGGCCCGCGGCATGGGCATCGCAAGTTTGCGGCGCGTCGGCCCGAGGCCCCGTCGCAAAGCAAAGGCGCCGAAGGGCAACGGCAATCAAACCGGCCGCGGCCGAGTTGGAAATCCAAGACGACGAAATCGGGTAAGCCCAATACCGATCGGCGTATCGAGCGCCATCCCGCGGCGGTAGCTTCGAGACCGCCCCAAGTGGCCCGCGAACAGGAGGCCGCGCCGGCTCCGATGCCGACCACCGTCCAAAACGTCGCCGTCACGGCCGACGAAGCCGGCATGCGGGTCGACCGCTTTCTGGAGGCGAAGTTTCCGGGCTTGAGCTTCTCGCACATCCAGCGCGTCATCCGTAAAGGCGAGCTGCGCGTCAACGGCAAGCGTACCGAGCCGAAGAACCGCCTCGAAGCCGGGCAAAGCGTCCGCATTCCGCCGCTGCGACTTGAGCATCCGAAGCCGCGCGCGCCGGGTGACGCGGCCGATGACGAAACCCGCGAATTTCTCAAATCGATCACACTCCATGAAGATGACGACGTGCTGGTGCTCAACAAGCCGTACGGGCTTGCGGTGCAGGGCGGCTCCGGCACGACGCGGCATCTCGACGGCCTGCTCGAAGTGCTGCGCGACAAGCACGGCCAGCGGCCGCGGCTGGTGCACCGGCTCGACAAGGACACCGCCGGCTGCCTGTTGGTCGCCAAGACGCGCTTCGCCGCGGCAGCCTTGGCGAAGACGTTTCGTTCGCGTTCGGCGCGAAAGACCTACTGGGCCTTGGTTGCCGGGGTGCCCAAGGTGCCGCAGGGCCGCATCTCGACATTCCTTGCCAAGGAGGAACGCGAAGACGAGTCGGTCATGCGCATCGCGCACCACGGCGACAAGGGCGCAAGCCATGCCGTGACCTATTATGCGGTGGTGGAAACATCGGGGCCGCTGTTGTCATGGGTTTCACTCAAGCCGGTGACCGGCCGCACCCATCAATTGCGCGCGCATATGGCCCATATCGATCATCCGATCGTCGGCGACCCGAAATATTTTTCGCTGGAAAATTGGGAGCTGCCCGGCGGGATGCAGAATCGGCTGCACCTCGTCGCCCGCCGCATCGTGGTGCCGCATCCGCGCGGCGGCACGATCGACGCTACCGCGCCGCTGCCGCCGCACATGCAGCAGTCGTGGAATCTGCTCGGGCTCGACTCCAAGCGCTACGATCCGATCGAAGATGCACCGGAGTGACGCCCGGGGGAGAATCCCACCGGCTTTTTATTTGGCTTGACAGGCAACTAAAAGGTTGCATATTGTCATTATGGATGCAGTCTTTAAGGCACTGGCCGATGCCAGCCGGCGCGATCTACTCGACCGGCTGCGTGCCGAGAACGGTCAGACGCTCAACGAACTCTGCTCGCGTCTCGACATGACGCGACAGGCGGTGAGCAAGCATCTGGCGATTTTGGAAGACGCGAACCTTGTCGCCACCGTGCGGCGGGGCAGGGAGAAACTTCACTACCTCAATCCGGTTCCGATCCACGAGATCGGCGAACGCTGGATTGGAAAATTCGAACGCTCCCGCCTGCAAGCGTTAAGCGACATGAAAAAGGCATTGGAAACCGAGTCAGGAGAACTGCGATGAGTAAGCCTGTTTTTGTCTACGTGACCTATATCGCTTCGACGCCGGAGAAGGTCTTCAAGGCGCTGACCGATAGTGACGCCACCGCGAAATTCTGGTTCGGCAATGCCGTCACCTCCGACTGGAAAGTCGGCTCACCGGTTACACTTCACCGCGACGGTAAGCTGATCGTCAGCGGCGAGGTGCTGGAGCACGACCCGCCGCGGCGTCTGTCCTACACTTTCCAGTCTCAGCACGAGCCGTACAATGGCACTGAAAGACCCTCGCGCGTGGTGATGGACCTTGAGCAGCAGAGGGATCAGGTCAAGCTCACGGTGACGCACGACGACTTCGCACCCGACAGCAAGGTATTTGCCGGCATCAGCAATGGCTGGCCGCTCGTCCTCTCGAGCCTCAAGAGTTACCTGGAGACACACCGCGTGCTCTACGCGCCTTGGTACGATGAACAGGCCAAGCGCGAGGCGGAAAAAGCGGCGTCATGACGGCCAGGTTCAAGCCGGTAACGCCGTCTCCGCCCGGATCGGGCGGTTGCGAAGCGCCGTTCAGCGCAGGCTGGCGTTGATCTTGTCGAGCGTCGCGGATCCGGGGCAGAGCTCTTTTTCGCCGAGCGAATTGAGCGGCGCCGCCACCGTATTGAGGCTGCCGTGCAGATCGTCGGGCTCGCTCTCGACGTAGAGCAGCCCGGTGACGATCTGCCCCTTGGCGGCGTGGTGCTGTATGAAGTTCGCCGCGGCGAGCCGGTCGTGCACTTCGTATTCGGCATCGAGCTTGCGCAGCGCAATCGTCGTGCCGTCATGCTGCTCAACCAGTTCGACGGTGCCCGGAGCGTGATCGATATGGATCGGCGCGCGGCCGGTCATGACATCGAGGTAATTGACCGCGTCGTTGTGCTCGCGCACGTAATCGAAGCTCTTGGTGGAGCCCGCATGGTTGTTGAATGCGATGCAGGGCGAAATCACGTCGATGAAGGCGGCGCCCTGGTGCTCGATCGCCGCCTTGATGATGGGGACGAGCTGCTTCTTGTCGCCCGAGAACGAGCGCGCGACGAAGCTCGCGCCGAGCTGCAAGGCCAGCCCCACCATGTCAATGGCGCTGTCGGTATTGGTGATGCCGCGCTTGGACTTCGAGCCGCGGTCGGCGGTGGCCGAGAACTGGCCTTTGGTCAGGCCGTAGACGCCGTTGTTCTCGACGATATACACCATATTGACGCCGCGGCGCATGCAATGGGCGAACTGGCCGAGCCCGATCGAGGCGGAATCGCCGTCGCCGGACACGCCGAGATAGATCAGCTCGCGGTTGGCGAGGTTGGCGCCGGTGAGCACCGACGGCATACGGCCATGCACCGAATTAAAACCGTGCGAATTGCCGAGGAAGTAGTCCGGCGTCTTCGACGAGCAGCCGATGCCGGAAATCTTCGCCACGCGATGCGGCTCGATCGACAATTCGAAGCAGGCTTCGATGATCGAGGCGGTGATCGAATCGTGGCCGCAGCCCGCGCACAGCGTCGAAACCTTGCCCTCATAATCGCGGTGGGTGTAGCCCAGCGCGTTTTTCGGCAGCTCCGGATGGTGGAATTTCGGTTTGACGACGTAAGTCATGAGTCGACCTGGGTCATGATACCACTTTCCGCAGCGGGGTGACTTTAAGCTGATCTTGGTGGTCGCCGATGGCTTTGGCGATGAAGCGCGCCGTGATCGGCGTGCCGTCATAGTGCAGGATCGGCACCAGGCGCACCGGATCGATGCCGATCTCATTGACAATCAGGGAGCGAAGCTGGCCGTCGCGGTTCTGTTCGACCACGTAGATGAAGTCATGATCGGCGACGAAGCTTGTGACGCTGGAATGGAACGGAAAGGCGCGAATGCGCAGCCGGTCAAGCTGATGGCCGCCGGCATCGAGCATCCCGATCGCCTCATCCATCGCCGGCGCGGTCGAGCCGAAATAGATCACGCCGTATTTGGTCGGCTTCTGCGCGTTGGCCTGCAGCGGCCGCGGCACCAGATCCTTGGCGGTCTCGAATTTGCGCAGCAGGCGTTGCATGTTGTCGGCATAGGCCGGGCCTTCCTCGGTGTAGCGCGCATAGCGGTCGCGCGAGGTGCCGCGGGTGAAGAACGAGCCTTTGGTCGGGTGGGTGCCGGGGTAAGTGCGGTAGGCGATGCCGTCGCCGTCGACATCGAGATAGCGGCCGAAATCCTTGCCCGCATCGAGCGCCGCCGCCGTCATCACCTTGCCGCGGTCATATTGCTTGTTGTCGTCCCAATGCAGCGGCCGGCACAGCCGGTGATTCATGCCGATGTCGAGGTCGAGCATGACGAAGATCGTGGTTTGCAGCCGTTCGGCGAGGTCGAACGCCTGCGCCGCGAAGTCGAACGCCTCGTGTGGGTCCTCCGGGAACAACAGGACGTGCTTGGTGTCGCCATGCGAGGCATAGGCGCAAGAGATCAGGTCGCATTGCTGGGTGCGTGTCGGCATGCCGGTCGACGGGCCCGCGCGCTGCACGTTCATGATCACCGCCGGGATTTCGGCGAAATAGGACAGGCCGATGAACTCCTGCATCAGCGAAATGCCGGGGCCTGAGGTGGCGGTGAAAGCACGGGCGCCGTTCCACGATGCGCCGATGACAATGCCGATCGAGGCGAGTTCGTCCTCGCCCTGCACGATGGCGTATTTCGCCTTGCCGGTCGCTGGATCGTGGCGCAGCTTTTTGCAATGACTGGTGAAGGCGTCGGCCAGGGACGATGACGGCGTGATCGGATACCAGGCGCAAACGGTGGCGCCGCCATAGACGGCGCCAAGCGCGGCTGCCGAATTGCCTTCGATGAAGATGCGGTCGCCGACTTTGTCGGACTTCTGCACTCGAAGCCCAATCGGGCATTTCAGGTTCTGCAGCGCCCAGTCGCGGCCGAGGTGCAGCGCGTGCACGTTCGACGACAAGAGCTTTTCCTTGCTCTTATATTGCTCGCTGATCAGCGCCTCGATCGCCTTCGGGTCCATGTCGAGCAGCGCCGATAGCGCGCCGAGATAGATGATGTTTTTGAACAATTGGCGCTGACGCGGATCGGTGTAAGTCGAGTTGGTAATCGCGGTCAGCGGCACGCCGAGCACGGTGATGTCGGCGCGGAATTTCGAAGACGGCATCGGCTTGGTCGAATCGTAGAACAGGTAGCCGCCGGGCTCGATCGACGCGACGTCCTTGTCCCAGGTCTGCGGATTCATCGCGACCATCAGATCGACGCCGCCGCGGGCGCCGAGATGGCCAGCTTCGGTGATGCGCACCTCGTACCAAGTCGGCAGGCCCTGAATATTGGACGGAAAGATATTGCGCGGGCTCACGGGCACGCCCATGCGCAGGACCGCGCGGGCGAACAATTCGTTGGCGCTCGCCGAACCCGAGCCGTTGACGTTGGCGAACCGGACGACGAAGTCGTTTACGCTTTGGATTGGCATGCGTGTTCCGCGTGAGTCATATCGATGAGATATTTCTGCATGTCCCAGGCGCCAGTGGGACAGCGCTCGGCGCACAGCCCGCAATGCAGGCAGACGTCCTCGTCTTTCACCATGACCCGGCCGGTCTTGAGGTTGTTGGCGACGTAGAGGTCCTGGCTCAGATTCTTCGCCGGCGCCTGCAGCCGCTGCCGCAGTTCGGCTTCTTCGCCGTTCTGGGTAAAGGTGATGCAGTCCATCGGGCAGATATCGACGCAGGCGTCGCATTCGATGCAGAGCTGGCCGGTGAACACGGTCTGCACATCGCAGTTGAGGCAACGCTCGGACTCTTTGAGCGCGAGCTCCAGATCATAGCCGAGTTCGACCTCGGCCTTGATGTCGCGCAGCGCCACGACTTTCTCGCGATGCGGCACCCGGTAGCGCTTGTCGAGCGTGATCTCGTTGTCGTAGCTCCACTCGTGGATGCCCATCTTCTGGCTGGTGATCGCCATCTTCGGAGCGGGGCGCACATTGACGTCCTCGCCGCGGCAGAAGCGATCGATCGAAATGGCGGCCTCATGGCCGTGCGCCACCGCCCAGATGATGTTCTTCGGGCCGAACGCGGCGTCGCCGCCGAAGAACACCTTCGGATTGGTCGAGACAAATGTCTTCGGATCGACCTTGGGCATATTCCATTTGTCGAATTCGATGCCGCAGTCGCGCTCGATCCAAGGGAACGCATTCTCCTGACCGACCGCGACCAGAACGTCGTCGCACGGGATATGCTGATCCGGCTCGCCGGTCGGCACCAGATCGCGGCGGCCCTTGGCGTCGCGCACCGCCTTGACCTTCTCGAAGGTGATCCCGGTGAGCTTGCCGTTGTCGTGAGTGAATTCCTTCGGCACCAGGTAATTGAGGATCGGAATGTCCTCGTGCATGGCGTCCTCCTTCTCCCAGGGGGACGCCTTCATCTCCTCGAAGCCGGAGCGCACGACAACTTTCACATCTTCGCCGCCGAGCCGGCGTGAGGAGCGGCAGCAATCCATCGCGGTGTTGCCGCCGCCAAGCACGATGACACGCTTGCCGATGCGATCGATATGGCCGAACGACACGCTCGACAGCCAGTCGATGCCGATATGGATGTGTTTGCTCGCTTCCTTGCGGCCGGGAATATCGAGGTCGCGGCCGCGCGGTGCGCCACAACCGACAAAGATGGCGTCGAAATCTTCGGCGAGCAGCGATTTCAAGCTATCGATGCGTTTGCCGCCGACGAAGTCGATGCCGAGATTGAGGATGTAATCGCACTCCTCGTCGATGACGGTCTCCGGCAAGCGGAATTTCGGAATCTGCGTGCGCATCATGCCGCCGGATTTGGGATCCTGGTCGAACACGACGCACTCATAGCCCAGCGGCGCGAGGTCGCGCGCCACCGACAGCGATGCTGGACCGCCGCCAACGAGCGCGACGCGCTTGCCGTTTTTCTGTTCCGGCGGCTTTGGCAGCCGGTCGCGGATGTCGTCCTTGAAGTCGGCGGCGACGCGTTTCAATCGGCAGATCGCGACCGGTTCTTTTTCGACGCGGCCGCGACGGCAAGCCGGCTCACACGGCCGGTCGCAAGTGCGTCCCAAGATTCCCGGGAAGACATTGGATTCCCAATTGATCATGTAGGCGTCGCTGTAGCGGCCCGCCGCGATCAATCGGATATACTCAGGAACCGGCGTATGCGCCGGACAGGCCCACTGACAATCGACGACTTTGTGGAAATAGTCCGGGACCGCGATATCGGTAAATTTCATTCTTTCCTCGTGCACGCAGCATCCGCTTGGTTTTTTTGCGGTACGCAACGCCGCTACGTGAATTCCTTCCCCAGGTCGGCTGGTAACCGAATCCGGCCGGGATACTAGTCGACAGGGGTACCGATTTCTACCGCTTCTCTTTGTTATAACAAGGATTTGTCACCGATATTCCTTAGCAAGAACGGGACCACAGCGCAGCATTCGGGAGCGGCCCGATGTCGGGGCTGGCAGACTGACTAAACTTACTATAACTCTTTGAATATATGGGTTAAATTATGTCCATGCGCGATCTATTCGAGACCATTAAGGCCGAGGATCCGATGACGGCGGCGCGCCGCGGGGCGCGGCCGGCGCTGCGCCGCCGTTTTTACGAGCATGCCAAAATTACGAGCAGGTCTGAGGCTTATGGTATTTGCCTCGATGACAAGCCGATTCACACGCCGGCGCGGCGTATCTTGGCGGCGCCGACCGCGGCGCTTGCCGAGGCGATCGCCGCGGAATGGCAGGCGCAGGGTGAACTGATCGATCCGGCGAGGATGCCGCTGACGCGTCTTGCCAACGCGATCATCGACGGTGTCGCCGATGCGCCGGGGCCGGTTGCTGCCGAAATCGAAAAATATCTCGGCTCTGATCTTTTGTTCTATCGCGCCGACGCACCGCAGCAATTGCGCGACCGCCAGACGCGGCATTGGGACCCGATCCTCGATTGGGCGCGCGAGGGCCTCGGCGCGGATTTCAAAACCGGCGAGGGCATTATTCATGTCGCCCAGCCCGCGACCGCGCTTGCGGCGGCCGCTGCGGCGATCCCCTCCGATCCTTGGCTGCTCGGCGCAACTTACGTCGTCACCACACTCACGGGATCGGCGTTGATCGCTCTTGCAGTGTTGTGCGGCCAATTATCAAGCGAAGCGGCGTGGCAGGCGGCGCATGTCGATGAGGACTGGAATATGGAGCAATGGGGCAGGGACGAGATGGCGCTCGAACGCCGCGCGTTCCGCTTCGCCGAATTTGCGGCCGCGGTAAGCGTTCTAAAAATGGTTCGCTGAGTTCTCAGTCCGCATTTGCGCGGGGCACCGCAGTCACCCGCGTTAGCCGCCGGTCACGCTCATATGGCGCGCGAGTGCCGGCCGCTTGTGGCGGCGATCGATGATGAAATCGTGACCCTTGGGCTTTCGCCCGATCGCTTCGTCGATGGCGGCATATAAAAGGTCGTTGCCCTCCGATGCGCGCAGCGGCTTGCGCAGATCGGCAGAGTCTTCCTGTCCCAGGCACATATAGAGCATGCCGGTGCAGGTGACGCGCACGCGGTTGCAGGATTCGCAGAAATTGTGCGTCAGCGGCGTGATGAAACCGAGCCGGCCGCCGGTCTCGGCGACACGTACATAACGGGCCGGGCCGCCGGTGCGATAATCGATCTCGTCGAGGCGGAAGCGCTCGGCGAGCTTGCCGCGAACGAGCGATAGCGGCAGATACTGGTCGAGACGGCCTTCGCCGATCTCGCCGAGCGGCATGACTTCGATCACGGTGAGATCCATGTCGCGACCATGCGCCCACTCGATCAGGGCCGGAAATTCGTCGTCGTTGACGCCGCGCAGCGCGACCGTGTTGATCTTGATCTTCAGGCCCGCCGCCTGCGCCGCGTCGATCCCTTCGAGTACGCGATCCAAGGAACCCCACCGCGTGATAGCGCGGAATTTGTCGGCGTCGAGCGTATCGAGCGAGACGTTGATGCGTTTGACGCCCGCGGTCTTGAGATCGGCGGCGTATTTGGCGAGCTGCGAGCCGTTGGTGGTCAATGTGAGTTCGTCGAGGTGACCCGAGCGCAGGTGCCGCGACAGCGAGCCGACCAGCGTCATGATGTCCCGACGCACCAAAGGCTCGCCACCGGTGAGGCGAAGTTTTCGCACCCCGCGCGCAACAAAGGCCGAGCACAGCCGGTCGAGTTCTTCCAGCGACAGCACCTCGACCTTCGGCAAGAACGCCATGTTCTCCGCCATGCAATAGACACAGCGGAAATCGCAGCGGTCGGTGACCGAAACGCGCAGATAGCTGATGGTGCGGCCGAACGGGTCGACCAGTTCCGCGCGCCCAGGGACGCCGGTGAAATCATCGAGTTCCAAGGTTTCCACGCGGTCCATCATTATTAAGATAGGCGCTGACTGTGCCGGATAAAGCCCTGATCGTCCAGAATGTTTTGCCAAATCCGCCGATCCGCGGGAGACCGCCGTGACCCGGCGGGCAGGGTCGATTGGCCGCCCGCCCCATCACCGCGTTGGCATCGGCGGGAAAGGCGACGATGCCGGTCGCATGGCCGGCGGCGCCGGGAAGGCGCTGTCTTGCGGGGCCGGCGCCGCCATCGACGCCGGTTTGGGTGCCACCGGCTTGGGTCTTGCGATGATCTTACGCGGTTTTGGCTTCTCAGGGGGCGGCGGGGGCGGCACCGCCTGGAGTGCCAAAATTACAGGGTTTGGCGACAACTCCGGCGAGGTCCTGAAGATTATGGAATGTTCCGGCTCGTGGACGTTGAGCTGGATCGTCTGGGTTATGTAGCCATCCATGGAAAGCGACACTGATTGGCTCGCCAAAGGGAGCGTTAGCGAGCAGGGCGTTCGACAGGTTTGACCTTGCCCTGCCTGTACATTCGCGCCCTGCGGCACGGAATCGAATTGGACGGCTTGCGCTGGCGTGGCTGATTTTAAGAAATCGGGGCTCGACGAGCTCGAACACCCTGCTAGCGCTATGCCTACGGCCGAGGCGGCGACGATGAGCCGAGCACGCGACATGACCCGCTCCATACCCGTTCGAGCCTAAGCCGCTCGAATCCCCGGGTAAAGTCGGGGTGGCGGGGTTGGACGCGGGCTGTGACCTTTTGAACACAGGCCGGCTACGGGCTCTTGATCTCGATCTCGCGTATGGCCGCCGGCAAATCTGCAAAGGAGCCGATAATCCGGTCGGGCTGCAGGGTCTCGATCGGCACTTCACTGTAACCGAAATCGACAGCGATGACCGGGACAGTCGCCGCACGAGCGGTGCGGATATCGGTCCCGGAATCCCCGACCATGATGGCGCGGGCCGGCTCGCCGCCGGCGCGCGCGATCGTGCGCCTTAGCACCTCCGGATCGGGCTTTTGCACGCCGAACGTGTCCTGGCCGCAAATCGCTGCAAAATGCCGGGTGAGTTGCAGCGCGTTCAATAGTCGCACTGAGAGCCATTCCAGTTTGTTGGTGCAGACTGCAAGG
Source organism: Xanthobacteraceae bacterium (assembly GCA_049519075.1). Classification (GTDB taxonomy): domain Bacteria; phylum Pseudomonadota; class Alphaproteobacteria; order Rhizobiales; family Xanthobacteraceae; genus BOG-931. The sequence continues at coordinate 31,876 of JBEKRD010000010.1, forward strand.
CGGCGGCCTTCGCCGGCAAGCCGCGTGAGTGCTGCCTCGAGCTCCGGGAACGGCCGCGAGCGGTCGGCAATATGCGCGGCATAATATTCGATGAAAGCGCCGAACATGCGGTCGACGTCGGCCTTCGTGGGTGTGCGGCATTCGGCTTCGAGCGCGCGCTGGATCATGCCGCGGGCGCCGCCGCCGATCATGCGGCGGGCGTCGTCATAGGCGACGGCCGGCAGACCTTCGCCGGCCAGAATAAAGTTGAGGGTGGCGATGAGATCAGGCGCGGTGTCGATCAAAGTGCCGTCGAGATCGAAAACGATGGTCAACATGGCCTCTCGCCTAAACGGCCGGCGACCGCGGTGCAAGCGGCGGTTTTCCCTAGGATCGCCGCCGGAACGCGGTTAAACAGCCGCTCATGAGCGCCGAAGCCTACAAACGAGCCGCCGCCGCCCGCGCCATCGATTTCGTGCGCCCGGGCATGCGTGTCGGGCTCGGCACCGGTTCGACCGCTCAGCATTTCGTCGACCTGTTGGGTGAGCGGGTGCGGGCCGGTCTCGATGTCGTTGCCGTCCCAACCTCGGAGGCGACGCGGGCGCAGGCCGAGCGGCTCGGCATCGCGCTCACCACGCTCGACGAGACCCCCGAGCTAGACCTCACCGTCGACGGTGCCGACGAGATCGCGCCGGATTTGACCTTGATTAAGGGCGGCGGCGGGGCGCTGTTGCGGGAGAAGATGGTGGCTTCGGTCTCGGCGAAAATGGTCGTGATCGCCGATGACTCCAAATGGGTCGCGACGCTTGGCCGCTTTCCGCTGCCGATCGAGATCGTGCCGTTCGGCGTGACCGCGACCCGCCGCGCCGTCGAAAAGGCCGCTGCGGATTCGGGCTGTCCGGGACCGGCGTTGTTGCGCAAGGGCCAAAACGGCCATGCTTTCGTCACGGATGGCGGGCACTGGCTGCTCGACGCCCAGTTGCAGCGCATCGCCGATCCGCAAGCTCTCGCGGCGCGGCTGTCCGTGATTCCAGGCGTCATGGAACACGGCTTGTTCATCGGTCTCGCGCGGACTGCTATTCTCGCCGGTTCAGCCGGGGTTCGCCTCATCGAGCGGCCCTGATCTCAAGCACGAAAGGGAGTGCGCCTATGTTCGCTCGTTTCTCCATGCGTTACGCCGCGGTCATCCTGCTCGCGCTTGCCGCGATCGGCATGGCTCGCCCGGCGGCCGCTCAGGCACCGGCGCAACCGTCTCCGGCTTCAATCATGCTGGCGAAGAAAATCGTCGATCTCAAAGGTATCAAGGACCTGTTCCAGCCCATGGTGCGCGGCGTGGTCGAAAAGACCAGGACCATGTTCATGCAGACCAACTTCATGTGGGGCAAGGATCTCAACGAATGCGCGGCAATCCTGCAGAAGCAGTATGAGCCTCGAGTGGACGAGGTCATCGACGCGACCGCACGCATTTATGCCAGCCATTTCACCGAGGACGAATTGAAGCAGTTGCTGGCGTTCTACCAAACGCCGCTCGGTCAAAAAATGATCGCCCAGGAACCGAGGGCGCTCGACGAGAGCATGGTCAGCGCCGGCCAATGGGCGGACAAGCTTTCGCTGGAAGTCATCGACAGCATGCGCGCCGAGATGAAAAAGCGCGGACACGACATGTAACGCGATTAAGTCCCAAGGTCAGAACAATGGCCGATTACGACGTCGATCTTTTCGTCATCGGGGGTGGATCGGGCGGTGTACGCGCGGCGCGAATTGCCGCCGGTCACGGCGCCCGCGTCGTGCTCGCGGAGGAGTACCGTCTCGGCGGCACCTGCGTGATCCGCGGCTGCGTGCCGAAGAAGATTCTGGTCTATGCGTCGCGTTTTCGCGGCGAATTCGAGGACGCTGCCGGCTTCGGCTGGACCGTGCCGCATTATTCGTTCGACTGGAACACCCTGATTGCCAATAAAGACCGCGAGATCGCGCGGCTCGAAGCGGCCTATGGCGGCCTGCTCGACAAGTCCGGCGTCAAGGTCGCAAAAAGCCGGGCGGTGCTGCTTGACGCCCACACCGTGCAATTGGCGGACGGCGAGCGGGTGCGCGCGGCCTATGTGCTGATCGCCACCGGTGGTACGCCGAGTTACGGCGACCCGATCCCCGGCATCGAGCACGCCATTTCGTCCAACGAAGCGTTTCATTTGGCGGAATTTCCGCACCGCGTGGTGATCCAGGGCGGCGGCTATATCGCCGTCGAATTCGCCGGCATCTTCGCGGGCCTGGGTGCGCACGTCACGCTCGTCTATCGCGGCGAGAATATTTTGCGCGGCTTTGACGACGAGGTACGCCAGCACGTGCGAATGGACATGGAAAAGCGCGGCATCAAGGTGATCACTGGATGTAAGGTCGCGGCGATCGAACCGGTCGGGTCGCATTTCTCGGTCCGTCTCTCCGGCGGCAATAAAATCACCGCCGATCGCGTCATGTTCGCGACCGGCCGCCAGCCCCGTGTCGCCACGCTCGGGCTCGAGGCGGCCGGCGTTGCGATCGGCAAGAATGGCGGCGTCGCAGTCGATGAATATTCGCGCAGCAGCGCGCCGAACATCTACGCCGTCGGCGACGTCACCAACCGCATCAATCTGACCCCGGTCGCCATTCGCGAGGGGCATGCGTTTGCCGACACGGTGTTCGGCGGCAAGCCCACCGCGGTCGATCACTCCAATGTGCCGACGGCGGTGTTCTCGGACCCCGAGATCGGCACGGTCGGCCTCACCGAGACGCAGGCGCGCGCCCAACTGGCGCGGACTGATGTCTACAAATCCATGTTCAGGCCGATGAAGGCGACGATGTCGGGGCGCGACACGACGGTGCTGATGAAGCTTTTGGTCGATGGCCTAACCGACCGCGTGGTCGGCTGCCATGTGGTCGGCGAGGGCGCCGCAGAGATCGCCCAGGTCGCCGCCATTGCGGTAAAGATGGGGGCCACCAAGGCGGACTTCGACGCCACGATGGCGTTACATCCGACGGCCGCCGAGGAACTGGTCACCATGCGCAACAAGACGGCAAGCTACGCTCGGGAAGCCGCCGAATAGGGCCCAAAAGGCTGGAAAAAGCCGGACTTAGGTGGGCTGTCGCGGGTTGCGGCCGCCGTGTATAAGACCGCCGAAACTGATAGGAGACCGCCGCCCTCGGAAGGACGACGGAAGTTGGAGATAGCGTGATGTCCAGCCGGTCGAACACGGCCAAGTGGAGCCCGGATTCCTGGCGCTCAAAGCCGATCGTGCAGGTGCCGGATTATCCCGATGCCGCAGCACTTGCGGGCGTCGAGGCGCAGCTTGCCAGCTATCCGCCGCTGGTCTTCGCTGGCGAGGCGCGTAATCTCAAAAAGGCGCTGGCGCAGGTTGCCGCGGGTGAAATGTTCCTGCTACAAGGCGGCGATTGCGCTGAAAGCTTCGCCGAGCACGGCGCCAACAATATCCGCGATTTTTTCCGCCTGTTCCTGCAGATGGCGGTGGTGCTGACTTACGCCGCGGCGTCTCCGGTGGTGAAGGTCGGCCGTGTTGCCGGACAATTCGCCAAGCCCCGCACCTCGCCGACCGAGAAACGCGGCGGCGTCGAGCTGCCGGTCTATCGCGGCGATATTATCAACGGCACCGAATTCACGGTCGAAGCGCGCACGCCCGATCCGCGCCGGCAACTGGAGGCCTATCGCCAATCCGCGGCGACGCTCAATCTCTTGCGCGCCTTCGCCACCGGCGGCTACGCCAATCTGTCGAATGCGCATCAATGGATGCTGTCCTTCGTCAAGGACTCACCGCAGTCGAAGCGTTATCAGGATCTCGCCGGCCGTCTCACCGAGGCGCTCGACTTCATGCGTGCCTGCGGCATCGATCCCGAAGTGCATCCCGAGATGCGTACGACCGATTTCTTCACCAGCCACGAAGCGCTATTGCTCGGCTACGAGCAGGCTTTCACCCGGATCGATTCAACCACCGGCGACTGGTACTGCACGTCGGGCCACATGGTGTGGATCGGCGATCGCACCCGGCAAGCCGATCATGCGCATGTCGAATATTGCCGCGGCATCAAGAACCCGCTTGGTTTGAAGACCGGCCCGACGCAGAAGCCCGACGAACTCCTCAAACTCATGGACATCCTCGACCCGGACAACGAGCCCGGCCGGCTGACGTTGATCTGCCGCGTCGGCGCCGACAAGGTCGCTGATCTGTTGCCGCCGTTGGTCCGCGCCATTAAGCGCGAGGGCCGCAACGTCGTGTGGTCATGCGATCCGATGCATGGCAACACAATCAGTTCGATGACCGGCTACAAGACCCGTCCGTTCGATCAGATCCTCAAGGAGGTGCGGACGTTTTTTCAAGTTCATGCCGCCGAGGGCACCATCGCCGGCGGCGTGCATCTGGAAATGACGGGTCAGAACGTCACCGAATGCACCGGCGGCGCCCGCGCCATCTCGGACGAGGATCTCAACGATCGCTACCACACGGTGTGCGATCCGCGGCTCAATGCCGAGCAATCGCTCGATCTGGCGTTCCTGCTGGCCGATCTTTTGAAGTCGGAGCGGCTCGCCAAAGCCAAGCCGATCCCGGCGGTGGCGGCGCTCTGAGTTGTGTGCGGCGCGCGGCTGACCCCATTGCCGGAGCCGACGCTCCGGCGTTAGACCTTGGCCATGAATGAGCGCCCCGCCGACCGTCTGGCTATCGCCGTAGCCCAGCTCAACCCGATTGTCGGCGATGTCGGCGGCAACCTGGAGCGCGCCCGGCAGGCGCGAGCGCAAGCCGCGCGCGAGCGCGCCGATCTCATCGCGTTTTCCGAGCTTTTCATTGCCGGCTATCCGCCCGAAGACCTGGTGCTCAAGCCGGCGTTTCAGGCGGCCTGCCGCACCGCCATCGAAACCCTGGCGCGGGAGACTGGCGATGGCGGTCCGGCGGTCCTCATCGGCGTGCCCTGGGTCGAGGACGGCAAGCTCTATAACGCCTATGCGCTGCTGGCCGGCGGCCGCGTCGAGGCTATTCGCTTTAAGGTCAATCTGCCGAATTATGGCGTGTTCGACGAAAAGCGCGTCTTTGCCGCGGGCCCGGTGCCCGGCCCGGTCAGCTTCCGTGGCGTCCGCCTCGGCCTGCCGGTCTGCGAGGATACCTGGACCGATTGGGGCGATTACGAAAACGTCGTGGAATGCCTGGCCGAAACCGGCACCGAGATTCTCATCGTGCCGAACGGCTCGCCGTATTGGCGCGACAAGGCCGATGTGCGGCTCAATGTCGGCGTCGCGCGGGTCACTGAAGCCGGCCTGCCGCTGATCTACGTCAACCAGGTCGGCGGCCAGGACGAGTTGATCTTCGACGGAGCGTCGTTCGCTCTGAATGCGGATCGTTCGATCGCGTTTCAACTGCCGGCGTTCCGCGAGGCGATCGTGACGACGCTGTGGTCGCGGATCGACGGCGTCTGGCGTTGCGCCAAAGGTCCGATCGCGCCGGTCGAGGAGCCCGACAAGGCGGATTATGCCGCCTGCACCATGGGACTGCGCGACTACGTCGACAAGAACCGTTTCAAGGGCGTCGTCATCGGGCTGTCCGGCGGCGTCGATTCGGCGTTGTGCGCGGCGATGGCGGTCGACGCGCTGGGCGCGGAACGCGTGCGTTGCGTGATGCTGCCGTTTCGTTACACGTCGCAGGAATCGCGTGATGATGCCGCGACGATCGCGCAAGCGCTTGGCCTGCGCTACGACATCGTTCCGATCGAAAGCGCTGTGCATGGGCTCGAGGCAGCGCTGACCGGCGTCTTTGCCGGCGCGCCGCGCGACGTCACCGAGGAGAATCTGCAGGCCCGCGCCCGTGGCGTCATCCTGATGGCGATCTCCAACAAGTTTGGCCTGATGGTGGTGACGACCGGCAACAAGTCCGAAATGTCGGTAGGCTACGCGACGCTCTACGGCGATATGAACGGCGGTTTTAATCCGATCAAGGATCTCTACAAGACCGAGGTCTATCGGCTGGCGCGGCTGCGCAACCACTGGAAGCCGGACGACGCGCGCGGCCCGGATCGCGAAGTCATTCCACAAAACGTGCTCACTCGGGCGCCGAGCGCCGAGCTGCGCGAAAACCAGACCGATCAGGACACGCTGCCGCCCTATGACGTGCTCGATCAGATTCTTGAACGGCTGGTCGAGCGCGAGGAGACCACCACGGCGATCGTTGCCGCGGGTTTCGACCGCGACACCGTGATGAAGATCGAGCGCATGCTTTACCTGGCCGAATACAAGCGCCGCCAGGCGGCGCCTGGGGTGAAAGTCACGCTGAAGAATTTCGGCCGCGACCGCCGTTACCCGATCGTCAATCGCTTCAACGATCCCGGCACGGCCAATCCCGAGCCCGACCGTACGCCCGTCACGGGCGCGACCATGGCGAAGGCCGCGGCCTCGCCGTTCTGAGCGTGAATCAATCAGCGCGTCGAGGACTGCGGCAGTTGCGACGACGAGACGAACGGCGGCCCGACTGTGCGCACGGCGGCCTTGCTCGAACCGGAGCTGGCATTGCTCGCGGCGGGGGTTGCGGCAGGCTTGGCCTGACCCGTGGCACCCGCAGCCTGCGGCTTGCCGGTCGCCTTGGGGGCTTGCGACAGCGCTTTCGCGTTCTGGTCGGTCACGATGATATCGTCGCTTTGCAGCGTCGATGAATCGTCGGCATTCTTCAACGCATCCGCCCAGCTTTGCCCCGACTTGCGGCAACTGCAGGCGGCGGTGAATTCCTTGCGATAGCGGAACGCGTTCGGCAGCGCCGTATAGGGCTGGCCGCTGATCGAAACCGCCTGCCCCATGTCCTCGCCCGGATTGCGATAGGAGTACAGCGCCACTTCGCTCGCCGGGCATTGGCGCTGGCAGGCGTGCTCGTCGTCGGCGAACCGGCTCGCCGAGGTCGAATAGGAAATCGGGAAATAAAAGCCGTCACAGGTCCGCACGCAGACGGTGTGGTAGGTGCCGGACGGGGCGCCGTCGCCGGAATCGCGGACCGTGCCGCCGCCGAACAGCGCGTCGAAAAAGCCTTGCGGGCCGCCGGACGAATTGGCGGCCGCGGTGTATTGGGCGCCGCAGTTATTTTGCGCCAATTGTCCGATCAGCGCGCGGCGCTGTCCCTGCTGGGTGTCGCTGCCGCTTTTGAGCTGTTCCTGGTCGCTCATCATATGGTCGAGATTGCCGCGCATCTGCTGGATTTGCGACGTGATCGGTCCGCATTGCGGCGACAGCGCCGAGAACAGAGCGAAAAAGCCCTGGCCGGCGCAGCCATTTTTGTGCGCTTGCGCGACAGCGCGGTCGAGGTCGGCCTGTTGCTTGGCGATGGCGTCTTCGGAGCGCTTGATCTGGTCGTTGCGGGCCGCGTCGCCGGTGCCCTGGTCGAAGGCGGCAAGCTGGCCTTGCAGGCGAATGCAGATTGGATTTGACGACTGCGCATTGGGCGCAGGCTCGCTCGCGGTCGCCGGATTTGCCACCGGCTGATAGGGCCGCGACTGCGGCGGGGCGGGCGGCGGGTTGAAGGTGGGTTCACTGGGTATCGCCGCGGGAGGGACTGGCGGCGCGGGCATCTGCTGCGCAAAGGCGGCGGCGGACCACGCCAGCATGCCGTAGCCCGCCAAAAGCGCGGTTTGCCGCACCGTTTGCGGCTTGCTTCGGCCGGAGCGGACAGGCGCTTTGCCCCGAGGCTTCTGACTCATGATTGGCTTTCCGACACCGGTTCCGTCCGTGCGTGCGGATAAGCCCGGCAATGGTGACCAAAGTGTGAAGCGCCGTCCTCTCTTATGCGGGAGAAACGCGGGGAGGGCGCGCCCCTCCCCGCGAACGGCGAGGGTCAAGGGCTCACTCCGCATCGGGCTGATTTTCGGGCCGCGCGCGGTCGAAGGCGGCAAGCGCGAGACAGGCTTGGTCGACGCCCAGGATCTTGGGAAATTTGTCCAGCGGCACTTTCAGCCGCCTCGCATTGTTGACCTGCGGCACCAGGCAAACGTCGGCGAGCGTGACCTGATGGCCGCACGCATAAGGTCCGGGCGTGATCAACGCTTCCAACGCCTCGAAGCCCTCGATCACCCAGTGGTGGTACCAGGCGTCGATCGCGCTCTGCTCCTGGCCCATGGCGTGCTTCAGATAGCGCAGCGGGCTGGTATTGTTGAGCGGATGGATGTCGCAGGCGATCAACTCGGCGAGCCCGCGCACCTTGGCGCGATCGATCGGATCTTTGGGCAACAATGCCGGTTCGGGATGGGTCTCTTCGAGATATTCGATGATGGCCATCGACTGGATCAACACATTGCCGGCCGGCGTGACCAGAACCGGGACCCGCATCTGCGGATTGACGGCGCGGAATTCCGGCCGCTTGTTGTGGCCGCCGTCCTTGATCAGATGAATCGGCAGCGTCTCGAAGGCAATACCCTTGAGATTAAGCGCGATACGGACGCGGCAAGCTGCCGAGGATCGGAAATAAGAATAAAGCTTCACGCATTGTCCCCGGCGCCGCCGGGCTCGATGGCTTCGGCGGCGAGTTGCGCGGATCGCGCGGTAACCTGCAGCAAGGCGCGATTGAACGCGACTCTGTCGTCCGGGGTGAGAATCTCCGTGAGCCGGCGCGCAAAATCAAGAGCATGCGGTGCCAGCTCCTCATACATCGCCCGGCCGGCGGCGGTGAGCGACAGGAATGACTCGCGCATATCGGCGCGGTTGGCGCGCCGCAATAGAAGCTTGCGCTTTTCCAGCACCGCCACCGCGCGCGACACCTTGGTCTTATGCATGTGGGTATGGGCGCCGACGGCTTTTCCGGTCATGACGCCGAACTGGCCAAGCGTCACCAAGACTCGCCATTCCGGGACGCCGATCTGGTAGCGCCGCGAGTAAACGCGCGACAAGGCCTGCGAAACCAGGTTCGACACCACATTGAGCTGGTACGGCAGAAACTCTTCGAGCCGCAACGGCGCCGCGTCGCCAGCCGCCGCCGCGCCTGCCTGGTGCCGAATGTCGGTTTCGGTCGCGTGTTGACTCGCCATGGCGCAAACATGGCCGAACTCGCGACCTCACGCAACGGTAGTGGGCGCAACCGCGCGCTCGCGGGCGCTTCGTTCGGGAAGCGGTCTCGTCAGATCAGCGCGAGCATTCGATGGCGACGAACTCGTCGCACTTGCCGCCCTTGCAGGCAGCCGGGCCGCTGGTTGGGATAGCGCCGGTGATGTCGTCGCGGTCGACCTTGCGGTAGGACAGCGCTTGGGCGAATTCATGCGCCCGGCAGTAGGAGCTCGCTACCGTCTCGCCGCAGGAGGCGCCTGACGCCAGGCAACGATCGATGCCGTAGCCATCGGCGTCATTGGCGATGATGAACATGCGCTGTTCGGCTTGGGCTGTGGCGGCACTAAGAAGAACTGCAGCGACGGCGGCGGCCGCGATCACGTAACGCATGGTCCCCCCACTGGGCGCGAAAATCGCCTATATCGTGGCCTCAACACGCCCGACAATGCGACCGCAGGGTTAAGCCTTCGTTAAATGACGTCCTTGAGACAGCACGGCGATACCGGCCGACCGTCCGGGGTTTTGCCCATGTTTTTGCGGGTAAATGGCGCTTGACGCGATGTGCCGCCTCGACCATTGTGCGCGCCGTGACGGGTCAGGACCATATCTTCGGCATTTGCCGGGAGATTATTCGCTAGCGAAAACGCTGGCTGCGGCCGTCTTTGCTCATCGTCGAGACTAAAGGACACGCCCGGCCACGAGGTCGCTGGCGTGGTTTTTGATTCGATGCGGCGGTTTGATTCGATGCCCGGCTTGGTCGCTATATTTGGTTCGATGCGATGGAACTGAAACTCTACGATACGCTGACGCGCGAGAAGCGCCCCTTCAAGCCGCTCGATCCGGCCAATGTGCGGATGTATGTCTGCGGGCCGACAGTCTATGACTTCGCCCATATCGGCAATGCGCGGCCGGTCATCGTGTTCGACGTGTTGTTCCGTGTGCTGCGCCACCTTTACGGCGCCGACCATGTCACTTACGTGCGCAACATCACCGACGTCGACGACAAGATCAACGCGCGCGCGGCCGCGGAATATCCAGCGCTGCCGCTCAACGAAGCGATCCGCCAAGTCACCGAAAAGACCGACCAGCAATTCCACGACGACGTCGCGGCGCTGGGTTGCCTGCCGCCGACCGTCGAGCCCCGCGCCACCGAGCACGTCGCCGAAATGCGCACGCTGATCGAACGGCTGGTCAAGTCCGGCAATGCCTATATCGCCGAGGACAATGTGCTGTTTTCGGTGCCCTCGATGAAAGACTACGGCCAATTGTCGAAGCGTCCGCTCGACGAGATGATCGCCGGCGCCCGCGTCGAAGTCGCGGCCTACAAGAAAGACCCGCGGGACTTCGTGTTGTGGAAACCGTCGAATCCTGGCGAGCCGGCATGGCCTTCGCCCGCCGGGATCAAAGCGCCCGGTCGGCCGGGCTGGCATATCGAATGCTCGGCGATGGCGTGGAAATATCTCGGCGAGATGTTCGACATCCATGGCGGCGGCATCGATCTCGTCTTTCCGCATCACGAGGACGAAATCGCCCAATCGCGCTGCGCCTTCCACACGCCAATGATGGCGAATTACTGGATGCACAACGGCTTCCTGCAGGTCGAAGGCGAGAAGATGTCGAAGTCCGAGGGCAACTTCGTGACCATTAATAAGCTGCTAAAAGATTGGCCTGGCGAAGTGGTGCGTCTTACGATGTTGCAAACGCATTATCGTCAGCCGATCAACTGGACGGCGGTTGGATTACGAGAGGCCGAAAAGATTCTCGACCAGTGGTATGCGCTGACCGCTGATGTTACGTGCGGATTGTTGTGCGCGGACGTACTCGATGCGCTGACGGACGACTTGAATACGCCAAAGGCGCTCACTGCACTGCATGAATTACGTGGCGAAGCGATCAAGGGCAGCAAGCCGGCCGCGGCATGCCTGAAGGCGAGCGCGCAATTGACCGGCTTGTTGGAGAAGACGGCGGGCGAATGGACGGCGTTCCGGCCGGCGTCGGTTGCAATCGATGACAGCAAGGTCGACGCTCTGATTGAAGCGCGTAAGACGGCGCGGACACGCAAAGATTTTACGGAGGCCGACCGCATTCGCGACGAGCTCGCCAAGATGGGCGTCGAGCTTGAAGACCATAAGGATAAGCCGACAACCTGGAAGTTGAAAAAGGTCGCGTCATGAACCCCAGCGTGGTTCCCAAGCTCGCCCTGCGCCCCATGTTGCCCACGGACGTGCCATTGCTCGCGGAGATTTTCCGTGCCGCGATCGAGGAATTGACCATCGACGATTACAGCCCAGCGCAGCAGGAGGCGTGGGCGTCGTCGGCCGACGACGAGGAGGCATTCGGGGCAAAACTTGCCGCCGAATTGACGCTGGTCGCCACTTTCGGCGGTGCGCCGATCGGTTTCGCGACGCTTGCCGGCAACACCCGCATCCATATGCTCTATGTGCATCCGGCGGCGTCGGGACAGGGCGCCGCTGCCATGCTGTGCGACGCGCTGGAAAAGCTTGCCGCCGCGCGCGGCGCCAAAGAATTGACGGTCGACGCCAGCGATGCGGCACGCGGCTTTTTCACCAAGCGCGGCTATGGGGAGCGCACCCGCAACACCATCACCGTCGCCGGCGAGTGGCTCGCCAATACCACCATGATCAAGCCGCTGGTGGCCAAGGGGAGCACGTCATGACCCGGCCCGAAACGCCGTTTCCGCGCCACTGGCTCTATTATCTGATCTTGAAATACGCAGTGCTCGCCGCGGCCGTCGTCATTTCGCTCTATACGGTCTATCGGCTCTACCGAGGCTGAGGGATCAGCAAATGCAAAGCCAAGGCTGGTCGTTTCTCGGCATGCGGACCCACCACCTCGTGATTGCGCTGATCGCGGTGGTGATCGCTGTCGCCTTGGCGTCGAACTATTATCTCTGGTGAGATCGCATTATGGCACGCGAGCGACTCTATTTGTTCGACACCACGCTGCGCGACGGCGCGCAGATGAACGGCGTCGATTTCACGCTCGCCGATAAACTCACCATCGCGCGGCTGCTTGACGAGCTTGGCGTCGACTATGTCGAGGCCGGCTATCCCGGCGCCAATCCGACCGACACCAGTTTCTTCGCCGAGCGGCGGCCGCTTAAAGCGCAGCTCACGGCGTTTGGCATGACGCGGCGGCCCGGCCGCTCAGCTTCGAACGATCCCGGCCTGGTCGCGCTGCTCGATGCGCAGGCCGATGCCATTTGCTTTGTTGCAAAGTCCTGGGACTATCACGTGCGGGTGGCGCTGGAGACGACGGAAGAAGAAAATCTCGCCTCGATCCGCGACAGCGTGCGCGCGGCAAAGGCCAGAGGCCGCGAAGTGCTGCTCGATTGCGAGCATTTCTTCGACGGCTATAAATCGAAGCCCGCTTTTGCCGTGGCCTGCGCCAAGGCCGCCTATGACGAGGGCGCGCGCTGGGTGGTGTTGTGCGACACCAATGGCGGCACGCTCCCGCACGAAGTCGAGCGCATCGTGGCTGCGGTCTGCGCGAAAATTCCCGGCGATCATGTCGGCATCCACGCCCATAACGACACCGAGCAGGCGGTAGCCAATTCATTCGCCGCGGTGCGCGCGGGAGCGCGCCAGATCCAGGGCACGCTCAACGGGCTCGGCGAACGCTGCGGCAACGCCAATCTCGTCTCCATCATCCCGACGCTGAAACTCAAAGCCGAATACGCCGACCGATTCGAGATCGGCGTGTCCGACGAAGCGCTGGGTCGCCTCGCGCGGGTGTCGCACACGCTCGACGAGTTGCTCAATCGCGCCGCCGACCGCCACGCGCCCTATGTCGGCGAGAGCGCCTTTGCCACCAAGGCCGGCATCCATGCTTCCGCAATCGTCAAGGAGCCGGCGACCTACGAGCACGTCGCGCCGGAACGCGTCGGCAATCGGCGGAAGCTTTTGGTTTCGGATCAAGGCGGCCGCTCGAACGTTCTCGCCGAGCTCGATCGCATCGGCCTTGCCGTCGACAAGAACGATCCGCGCCTCGGCCGTCTCCTCGACGAGGTGAAGGAGCGCGAAGCCATCGGTTACGCCTACGAAGCAGCGGACGCCTCGTTCGAGCTTTTGGCCCGGCGGCTCCTAGGCCGGGTGCCGCATTATTTCGACGTCGAAAAATTCGACGTCAACGTCGAAAAGCGCAACAACGCCAAGGGCGAGCCCGTCACCGTGAGCCAGGCCGTGGTGAAACTGAAAGTCGGCGAGGAAGTCGTCATTTCAGTCGCGGAGGGCATCGGTCCGGTCAACGCCCTCGATCTCGCGCTGCGCAAGGACCTCGGCAAATATCAAAGTTTCATCACCGGTCTTGAACTGACCGACTATCGCGTGCGCATCCTCAACGGCGGCACCCAGGCCGTGACCCGCGTTCTGATCGAGAGCACGGACGAAACCGGCGATCGCTGGACAACCGTCGGCGTTTCGCCGAACATCATCGACGCCTCGTTCCAGGCGCTGATGGATTCCATCGTCTACAAACTGGTGAAATCCGGCGCGCCGGCGTGAAAATGCGCATGATATGATTGATCACATTTCCATCGCAGTACGCGATCTGAAGAATGCCGAGCTGTTCTACGCCGCGCTGCTGGCGCCGCTCGGCCTCCTCAAATTGCGCGAGTGGCCGGATGCTGCGATCGGCTTCGGCAAGAAATATCCGGAATTCTGGATCAATAAGCGCGCAGCGATGGATCGCGTCGCCGAAGACAGTGGCGTGCATATCTGCTTGCGCGCGCCAGACAGCGCTGCCGTCGATGCCTTCCACGCTGCGGCGCTCAAAGCCGGCGCGACATCGGATGGCTCGCCCGGACTGCGCGAGAAATATCACACCAATTATTACGCCGCCTTCATTCGCGATCCCGACGGCAATCGCATCGAAGCGGTGACGTTTTTGCGCGATGCCGCGGCTTGACTGTTACAGGCGCTCGGCCGGCACCCGCATGGTTTCTTCCGCCGCGCCGCCGCGCGCCGCCTGTTGCAACATCGGCAGAATGTCTTCGACGCGTTCGGTGACCAGAAAATTCACTTGAATCGCCGGCGGCATGAATTTGATCGCCCGCATGTGCTCGATCAGGATCAACAGCGGATCCCAATAACCGCTGACATTGGCGATCAGGATCGGTTTCTTGTGACGGCCGAGCTGCGCCCAGGTGAGCTGTTCGACCAGTTCCTCCAGCGTGCCGAGCCCGCCCGGTAGCGCGACGAAGGCGTCGGCGCGCTCGAACATCGTGCGCTTGCGCTCGTGCATGTCGCGCGTGACGATAAGTTCCTGCGCCAACTGCCGCGGCCGCTCGCGCTTGGTCAGAAATTCGGGGATGATGCCGGTAATGGTGCCGCCGTGTTCGAGCACGGATTCGGCAAGCGCACCCATCAAGCCGACCGAGCCGCCGCCATAGATCAAGCGGATGCCGTTCTCGGCGAGTATCTTGCCGAGCTTGCGCGCCGCCGCGACGAAATCCGGTTCGGTGCCCGGGCTCGATCCGCAATAGACGCAGACCGCATTGATTTTGCTCATGGAAACACTCTCATTGAACGCTAGATGTGGCGTCGATTCGGCCCGACTGCAAGCGTTTTGGCAAATGGCCCGGCCGAGGTTTTGCGCAGAACGCCTCAATCCGGTGCACGGCGCCCCGAAAAGCTATATATGACGGCGAGCATGCGACGAGGGCAAAGCCTGCAATGAGAGACGCCGGCAACCGTTCACCGTCCGCCGCTCTCCGCGCCGGGCCAGATCGGCGATGAGAGATTTTCAGCGACCGGCAGGAAAGGTCAAACGTGAGGTGAGCGGCGACGGTGGCGCCTTGCTGTCGACGCTCGCGCACCTGTGGCCCTATATCTGGCCGGCCGATCGGCGCGACCTCAAGGGCCGCGTGATTTTCGCAACCGTGCTTCTCTTCCTCGCCAAGTTCGCGACCATCGCAGTGCCCTTCACCTTCAAATGGGCGACCGACGCGCTTGCCGGCCGCGGCACGGCGCCGATTGCGCCGGATAATTGGCTCGTCTGGGCGCTCGCAGCACCCGTTGTGATGACGCTCGCTTACGGCGGCATGCGCATCGTCATGGGGCTCCTCACGCAATGGCGCGACGGCATTTTCGCCAAGGTGGCGATGAACGCGGTGCGCCGGCTGGCGATGCTGACCTTCGAGCACATGCATATGCTGTCGTTGCGCTATCATCTCGAGCGCAAGACCGGCGGGCTGACGCGGGTGCTCGAACGCGGCCGCAACGCCATCGAGACCATCGTGCGCATGGTGCTGTTGCAGCTGGCGCCGACCGTCGTCGAGCTCAGTTTGATCGTTGCCGTGCTGCTGTGGCATTTCGACTGGCGTTACGTCGTCGTCATCGGCATCACGGTCGCGTTCTACATGGCGTTCACCTATTACGCGACCGAGTGGCGCATCAACATTCGTCGCAAGATGAACGAGAGCGACACCGACGCCAACGCCAAAGCGATCGATTCGCTGCTCAATTACGAGACCGTCAAATATTTCTCCGCCGAGAGCCGCGAGGCCGAGCGCTACGACCGCTCGATGGCGCGCTACGAGGACGCCAGCGTCAAGGCCTATGTGTCGCTTGCGGTGCTCAATGCCGGGCAGGCGGTGATCTTCACCTTCGGGCTCGCCGCCACCATGGTGCTGTGCGCCTATGGCATCGAGCAACACACCAATACGGTCGGCGATTTCGTCATGATCAACGCCATGATGATCCAGCTTTATCAGCCGTTGAATTTCATGGGCATGGTGTATCGCGAGATCAAGCAGGCGGTGATCGACATCGAGATCATGTTTTCGATCCTGTCGCGCAAGCCCGAGATCGAGGACCAGCCGGACGCGCCGCCGCTGCAGGTGCGCTCGGGCGCCATCCGTTTCGACAATGTCTCGTTTTCCTATGAGCCGGCGCGGCAAATCCTCAAAGGCTTGAGCTTCGAGGTCGCGGCCGGGCACACCGTCGCCATCGTCGGGCCGTCCGGCGCCGGCAAGTCGACGATTTCGCGGCTATTGTTCCGGTTCTATAATGTCAGCGGCGGCCGCATCTTGATCGACGGACAGGATATCCGCGACGTGACGCAGACCTCGTTGCGTGCCGCGATCGGCATGGTGCCGCAGGACACCGTGCTGTTCAACGACACCATCCGCTATAACATCCGCTATGGGCGCTGGGACGCAAGCGACGCCGAAGTCGAGGAAGCCGCTCGCCAGGCGCAGATCGACGGCTTCATCGCCCGGGCACCCAAGGGCTACGAGACCGAGGTGGGCGAGCGCGGGCTGAAACTCTCCGGCGGCGAGAAGCAGCGCGTTGCCATCGCCCGTACCATTCTCAAAAGCCCGCCAATTCTGTTGCTCGACGAAGCCACCTCCGCGCTCGACAGCCACACGGAGAAGGATATCCAGGACGAGCTCGACCGTGTCTCGCGCAATCGGACCACGCTCGTGATCGCGCACCGGCTGTCGACCATCGTCGACGCCGACGAGATTCTGGTGCTCAATCAGGGCATGATCGTCGAACGCGGCACGCACCGCGTGCTGCTCGCCAAAGGCGGCCTCTATGCCAGCATGTGGAACCGCCAACGCGAAGCGCAAATGGCGCGCGAGATCCTCGCCGAGGTCGGGGAGGATGCCGCCGCGCCCAATCGCAATCCGCCGGAGTTGCCGGACCCGTCAGACGCGGAGCCCGGTCTGATGCCCGCGGCCGATGCGGCTGAGTAGGCGGGCCGCCCGCGCAAAACCAAATGCGTCGCGCTTACAGCCGCGCCGGTGACGGTGCCGCCTCCACGACCGGGGGGGTGATGCTGGAGTTTTCCGCAGTGGAGTTTTCCGCCGCGCGGCCTTCACGCCAAAGCTCTCCCATCGTGGTCGGGACGTGCACCTCGTCGAGCCAAGCGGCTTGCAGGACTTCTGCGACCACCTCCTCCCAGTGCTCGCGAATGACCGTGCGGACGGCGTCGTCGTGATATAATCGCTGGCAGACTTGGCAGCGATGCGCGTAAAGGCCTTCCCATTTGATGTTCGGGTTGTGCTTGGCGGCCCATGCCACGATTTGTTCCGGCCCGAAATAGTGGATCCAGAGCTTAAGAAAATCCTCCTCGGATTCGGCTATCGCGCGCCGCAGAAAGCCGGGCTGCTCGACGCGCTCCACATTCAGCTCGGGAATCACGCGCAAACCGAGACCGCAACAGGAGCCGACATTGCCGTCGGCTTGAACCGTATAGGTCTGCAGAACGCTCTCACAGCCGGGCCGCATTGCGAGATTGCGTCGGGTCGTCGTCGAGCCGGCCGGATATCGATGGACGGTCGAGGGACTGAGCGGCATCCAAGGGCTCGGTACGACCGTCAGCCACTGCCGCTGCTCGTCCGAGAGCGCCGCGACCAACGGATGCTGCAGCAGCGAATCGCGGAGGATGGTGTTGTCCTTCTTCATCTCGACCATCACATGAACACGAAACGCGCGTTCGCATGCCGCTACGGTCGCATAGGCGACCCGCTCGATCGACACGAAGCGGACATGCTCATCGCCGGTGCTGTAATTGATCTCGGAAAGTCCGGCATCGATGAGTTCCGCGAGCTTTTCGCGCGCCATTTCAAGATCCGTCGCCCAATGCGCATTGGTGACGAGACGTACCGGAAAGCCGAGGCTCCTGGCATGTCCAATGCAAGGAAGCAGGTCGTGCCACCGCAATGTCGCTTCACCGCCGGTGAAGACAACATTGAAGAAACCCAGTTCCTTCGCCTCATCGATCGCGGCGATGATGTATTCGACGTCGAGCCGGGTACGCTCCTGCGGCGTCGACAGCGTGCCACAATCCGTGCAGGCCGCCGGACACGTGTAGGTTGGCATAATCGAGAGGGTCCGATGCCCGCGGTACAAATACCGCTCCGGCTTCTGTTTGATTTTCTTGCCGGCGGCGGAGGTCTTGCGCGCGGGGTTCAAGGCACCTCCTCCCCTTCGGTGGCATTGAGCGCGCCAAGTTGCGCAAGTTCGACCGCATAGGCGATGAGAGCGCCGACCGTCGTTCTGGCATTGCCGAAAACACCGCTGCCGCCGCCGTCTCCGCCATATCCCTCGCTGGATGTACTGCTCGATGCATCGGCTGCGGCATCGCTGGTGGAATCGCTGGATGAGTCGCTGCTAGAGTCGCTGGATGTGTCGCTGCTGGAGTCGCTGGCGGCATCGCTGCTGGAGTCGCTGGATGTGTCGCTGCTGCTGTCACTGCTGGTACTGCTGCCAACGGCGACGCTGCTGTAACCGGAATCCGTGGTCTGCGTCGGATTCGTGGTGCTCTGATTCTCGGAGCTTTGCGTGAAGTTTTGCGAACTGCGTAGATCCTGCGGCAGGGTTTGCGTCTGGTCTTGCTGCTGGTCGGTCGGGACGATGAAGCCCGACATAATGATTGGGCTGCTGGAGATGAGGAAAGCCTCCGGAGAGCCAAAGCCGACCACGCCCTGCTCTTCGATAGAGCTTCTGATCAAAGAGAGCACGACATGATCGCCGCCATGTTCGACCACGGCACGACCGAAGTCGTACATGAATTGCTGACGCGTCAACGGCCGCCCGCGGCGACTAACCGAATAGTCCTTCAGCCAATCCCGCAATTTTTGGTTCGCCAACACGGAATAGAGCAACTGGTTGGTCACCGAAGCCTTTTCCTCAGGCAACGCAGTACCATCGATATATTTATTGAGCACCTGCGCCGGATTCGTGACGAATTGCTCGCGAAGCAAAACGTCCGTCGACATGGCTTTGAATAGTGCGCTGACGCGCCTGGCGGTGCCGGCGCGGCGAAGAATCAGCGGCTCGCGACTTTTCTTTCGCTGTTCGATGTGTAACTGGAATTTCCCTTCGGCATCCATTGGTTCCTCCAATAAGTAGATGTCCGACCAAACCGGGCGCGCTCGACAGGTCAGCCGCAGCGGCGGGAATTCAGTTCAAGATGAAAACAAGCGTCGCCGCAGCGCCGGACCTATAACCGCGCATATCTAGAATACACAACTTTAAATAGCGTACTCGCAAAACAAGCCTGAGGCAATATGCGCTCGTATGGGGCGTGGCCGCCCCAGGCGTTGCGTTGCTATGACAGGGGGGTGCACAAGGCTGATTCCGGCCACTGCGCTGTCGGCGGGGAAAAGCGGAGCCGCGTTGGAGGTCCAAGAATCAGATGTCCGTCATCGACTCGATCCGCAAGCAGCTCGCGCCGATCCATCCGGAAGGCTATCCCTTCATCGGCGGCTTCGCGCTGGCGAGCCTCATTCTGTTCTGGCTGTGGACGCCGCTCGGCTGGCTCGCGACGCTGGCGACATTGTGGTGCGTCTATTTCTTCCGCGATCCGCTGCGGGTGACGCCGCTGCGCGAGGGCATCGTGGTGGCGCCGGCGGACGGCCGCGTCAGCCAGCTTGCCAATGCCGTGCCGCCGCAGGAACTGGGTCTCGGCACGCGGCCGCTGCCGCGCATTTCCATTTTCATGAGCGTGTTCGACTGCCACGTTAACCGCAGTCCGGTCGACGGCCGTATCGAACGCATGGTCTATCGGGCCGGTAAATTCCTTTCCGCCGATCTCGACAAAGCGAGCGAGGACAACGAGCGCAACGCCTTCGTCATTGCAACCGCGACCGGCCAGCGCATCGCGGCGATCCAAATCGCCGGCCTCGTGGCGCGGCGGATCGTGCCCTTCGTGCGCGAGGGTCAAACCGTCGGCGCCGGCCAGCGCATCGGCATGATCCGGTTCGGCTCGCGGGTCGACGTCTATCTGCCGGAAGGTAGCCGCGTATTGGCCGCGGAGGGCCAGACGGCCATCGCCGGCGAAACGGTGATCGCCGACCTCAGGGCTGCCGAGGCGGGACGGGCGTTTCGTGCGATCTGAGAAGGCGTTAACGACAGCAACGCGCGCATGGCAGGTGACCGCGGAAACGGCTATATTGGCGCCATCGAGGTAGCAAAAAAGTGGCTATGCAGACACCCGGTCTTGGCGACCCGCGGCGACGGCGCTTCCGCCGCATCCCGGTGCGTACGCTCGCGCCCAACCTGATTACGCTCCTGGCCATGTGCGCCGGCTTGACCGGCATCCGCATGGCGTTCGAAAACCGCTATACGCTGGCGCTTGCCGCGATCGTATTCGCAGCGATCCTCGACGGCATCGACGGCCGGCTGGCGCGTCTGCTCAAAGGCACTTCGCGCTTCGGCGCCGAGCTCGACAGCCTGTCGGACTTCGTCAATTTCGGCGTCGCGCCGGCGCTGATCCTCTACTTCTGGGATCTGCACGAGCTGAAATCGGCCGGCTGGATCGCCGCCATGGTGTTCGCCATCTGCGCTTGCCTGCGGCTCGCCCGCTTCAATGTCATGATCGAGGATCCGGACCGGCCGGCCTGGACCGCCAACTTCTTCGTCGGCATGCCGGCGCCGATGGGCGCCATCGCGGTGCTGCTGCCGATCTATGCGGTGTTCCTCGGCCTGCCGCGCTCAGGCGTCCTGACTTGGCTGACGCTACTCTACACGCTGACGATCGCCTCGTTGATGGTGTCGCGACTGCCGGTGTTTTCCGGCAAGCGCGTCGGCACCCGAGTGCCGCCGGAAATGGTCGGTCCGCTGATCGTCGTCGTGGTGCTGTCGATCGCGCTTCTGATCGCTTATCCGTGGGTTTTGCTCACCGCGGGCACGCTCGCTTATCTGGTGAGCCTGCCGTTCGGCTGGCTGTCCTATCGCGCCCATGAGCGCAGACCGCACGAGGGCAGGGCGGAAACGGCGACAGCGGCGCCGCCCGGGATGACCGGCATTGTGTCGCCGGCCGACGACGGCGATCGCCCATCGCGCCTGAATTGAGCCGCATCGCGGACCCTTGCGGCGAGGAAGTGTTGTTGATGCGCGTGGCCCGCCGCACTTTCCTTGCCTCCACGCTCGCCGCGATTGCGGCCCCCGCCGTCTTGCGCCTGGCGCGCGCCGATGCGCCGGTGACGTTCAAGCTGCATCATTTCTTTTCATCGGTCGCCAGCGGACACGATAAATTCCTCGTGCCCTGGGCGCGCAAGGTCGAGGCGGACGCGGGCGGCCGCATTCGCATCGACGTGTTTCCATCAATGCAGCTCGGCGGTGCGCCGGCGCAGCTGTTCGATCAGTTGCGCAATGGCGACGTCGATATTGTTTGGGCGGCGCCGAGCCTGACGCCCGGCCGATTTCCCCGGATCGAAATGTTCGAACTGCCATTCGTGCCGGCGCGCCGGGCGCTGGTCAGCTCGAAGGCACTCGACGAATTCGCCGCGGTCAACCTCAAAGACGAATTCCGTGACGTTCATGCGCTTTCGTTCTCGTGCAGCGATCGCTCAGTCGTCCACGCCAACCGGCCGGTGCGCACGATCGAAGACGTCAAGGATATGAAGCTGCACGTGTCGACGCGGTTTGCCGGCGAGGCGATGCGCGCGCTCGGCGCCGCACCCGTGGCGATGCCGTTTTCGCAACTGCCGGCGGCGATCGCCGCGCGTGTCATCGAAGGCTGCGTCGATCCCTGGCATCTGGTGCCGCCGCTGCGGCTCAACGATCTGCTGAAGACCCACACCGAATTCTCCGATGTGTCGTTGAGCAGCACGACTTTCGTCCTGGCGATGAACAAGGACGCTTATGATCGGCTGCCGCGCGAGCTGAAGACCGTCATCGACAACAATTCGGGGCAAGTCGCCGCCGGCATGGCCGGTGCCATGTGGGACCTGCAAGCGGGCGCAGTCGCCGAGATGGTGGCGGAGCGCGGCGATACCATCGTGACGCTCTTGCCGGAGGCCGTTGCACATTGGCGCAAGGCGACCGAGCCTACGATCGCGATCTGGCTGAAGGAAATGAAGGAGCAAAAAGTCGACGGAGCCAAGCTTCTGGCGAGCGCGCGGGCCGCCTTGGCCAAATACGAGAGTCTGCCGGAGCCGCAGCCGGCGCAGACGCCGCCGCCGCAACAGGAGGTCGTCACCGAGCAGCCGCAGGGTCCTCAGCAAGTCAAATCTGATGCGGTGAAGCCCGATGCGAGCGTCGCCGGCCCGGTCACGCCGCCGAAAGCGGCGAGCCCCGCGGCGCCGTCGCCACAGCCGCCCGCAGCCGCTGTAAAGCCAACGCCGCAGCCGCCCGTCGCCGCTGTAAAGCCGGTGGCCCAGCCCGCGCCGGTACCACATGTTGCCGCCCGCGCTCCTGCGGCACCGGCGCCCGTCGCGACGCCGGCCCAGGTTGCGCCGGTTGCGAAACCCATTGCGCCAGCGCCACCCACCGTTGCCGCCGCGCCGCCAACGCCGCCGCCGGCGTTGCCCGCGGCGAAGCCGGTACCGAAGGCGCTGGATTTCCCGCTTTAGGATTCATCCGGCCCGCATTGGTCGCGGCCGCGACGGTGCTCAAAGCTCCGGCGGATAACCGGGCATCAAGTCATAGGGATGCACCCAGCCCGGCAAGGCCTTCATGCGGTCGAGCCAGCCGGCAATGTTCTTGTGCTCGGCTGCGATGTCGAAGCCGAACTCCTCGGCTGGGTAGTAGAGGTACGCGCAAAACGAAATATCAGCGATGCTGGGCCGATCGCCGAGCACGAACGGCGCCTTGGCCAGCCGCTTGTCGAGGATCGCCAGATTGCCGAGCGCGCGGGCCTTAAGGAATGCCATAACGGCGGGATCTCCCGCCGGCCGCGCGAAGTTTTTCAAGAAGCGGTAGGGTCCGAGGAAACCATTGACCTTCTGATTATCGAAAATGATCCAACGCAGCGCTTCGAGCCGCTCATCCTCGTTGGCCGGCAGAAATTTTTTCGAGCGTTCGGCAAGGTAGTTGAGGATCACGCCGGACTGACTGAGTTTTTTGGCGCCGTGTACCAGCACCGGCACCTCGCCCATCTCGTTGACCTCGGCGCGGTATTTTGGCGTTCGCGTCTCGCCGCCCTTGAAGAAATCGACATAGATCGGCTGCCAGTCGGCGGCGATCAGATTGAGCATCAGCGCCGCGCGGTAGGCGTTGCCCGATTGGGCAAAGCAGTAGAGTTGGTATTCGGCCATGAGCTCCCCTTAATGCCCGAGCGTAATCGTCGCGCCATTGAGATCTTTGCCCTGGAAGCGGCCGTCGGCGAAGGACAGCTCGACCAGGACCGCGCCCTTGTGGTCGCGGATGATCAGCATGTCGTGCTCGAAGGTCCACTTGCGGCTGGTGAAGAAACTTCCCGGACAACCGCCGGCCGGCGCCACCGTCCCTTCGGCGGCGCCGGGCGTGGAGCCCAGCGTCATGAAGCAGGACCCGCCGCTGGCGACGAGCTTCCAGCGCCCGGCGAGGTCGATCGGAGGGGGGTGCGGCGGCGGTGGGGGCGGCGGCGGTGGGGGAGGTGTCGCGACCGCCGGCTCGGGCTGGCTGCCGCCCAAGCGTTCGGTGCTGGCGCAGCCGGCAAGCGCCGCGAGCACGAGCATAAGGCCTGCGGCTTGCACCGCGGCCACACTCCACCGACCGATATGCGTGAAGCCCATCATCCGGAGAGAATCGTCCCGCCCAGGCTGTTGCCAGCCTATTTCATCGTCGGAATAACGAACTCGGCGCCTTCCTTAGTCCCAGACGGCCAGCGCGCGGTGACTGTCTTGGTCTTGGTGTAGAACCGGATCGAGTCCGGCCCGTGCTGGTTGAGATCGCCGAAGCCGGAACGCTTCCAGCCACCGAAAGTGTAATAGGCGAGCGGCACGGGAATAGCGAAGTTGACACCGACCATGCCGACTTGCACGCGGCTGGTGAAGTCGCGCGCGGTGTCGCCGTCGCGGGTGAAGATGGCGACCCCGTTGCCGTATTCGTGCTCGGACGGCAGCCGCAGGGCCTCTTCATAGTCCTTGGCGCGCACCACCGAGAGCACCGGTCCGAAGATCTCTTCTTTGTAGATGCGCATATTCGGCGTGACCTCGTCGAACAGGCAGCCGCCGATGAAATTGCCGTGCTCGTAGCCCTGGAGCTTGAAATTGCGGCCGTCGACCACGAGCTTGGCGCCTTCCTGGACGCCGCTTTCGATGTAGCCCTTGACCTTGTTAAGAAGCTCGCGCGTCACCATCGGTCCATAATCGACCTGCGGGTCGCTCGCCGGACCGATCTTGAGGCTCTCGACGCGCGGGATGAGTTTTTGCAGGAGCGCGTCGGCGGTCTTCTTGCCGACCGGCACTGCGACCGACACCGCCATGCAGCGTTCGCCGGCTGAGCCATAGCCGGCGCCGATCAGCGCATCGACCGCTTGGTCCATGTCGGCATCCGGCATCACGATCATATGGTTCTTGGCGCCGCCGAAGCATTGCACGCGTTTGCCGTGCGCGGTTCCGGTTGCGTAAATATACTCTGCGATCGAGGACGAGCCGACAAAGCCGATGGCCTTGACGCGCGGATCGGTCAGCAGCGTGTCGACGGCCTCCTTGTCGCCGTTGACGACGTTGAGTACGCCCGGCGGCAAGCCCGCTTTGATGAACAGCTCGGCGATGCGCATCGGCACCGACGGGTCGCGCTCGGACGGCTTGAGGATAAAGCTATTGCCGCAGGCGATGGCGGGAGCGCATTTCCATAGCGGAATCATGGCCGGAAAGTTGAACGGCGTGATACCGGCGACGACGCCGAGCGGCTGGCGGACGGAATACAGGTCGATGCCGGGACCCGCGCCCTCGGAATATTCGCCCTTGAGCAGATGCGGAATGCCGCAGGCGAATTCCGCCACTTCAAGGCCGCGCTGGATGTCACCCTTGGAATCGGCGAAGGTCTTGCCGTGCTCGGCGGAGAGCAGCCGCGCCAAATCGTCATATTCGTTTTGGATCAGCTCGAGGAATTTGAACATGACGCGGGCGCGGCGCTGCGGGTTGGTCGCCGCCCAGCCCGGGAACGCGGCTTGCGCATTGGCGATCGCGGTCTCGATCTCGGCTTTGGCGGCCAACGCGACCTTGGCCTGCACGTCGCCGGTATTGGGATCGAAGACATCGCCGAAACGCCCCGACGCGCCCTTCACCTCTTTGCCGCCGATGAAGTGGCCGATCTCGCGCATGGCTTTTCTCCCTGGATATTGGACGGCGATAGGCGCCAAAGCGGCTCGGCCGTCGTGACCGGCCCATTGTGCTGCTTTTTCCCGCTTGGGTCATCCCCTTGCGGGATTACCGCTGGATTATGACGGGCGATCGGCCCCCCGCAGCGTCGGAACAGCCCGATTTCCAACGGTAACCGTCCCTTAAGCGCGGCGGCCTTACCTATAAGGCATTGCCAAGGTCTCGCCGTCGCGGGTTGGGAGCGGTCTATGGACATTGCAACGGGCCTAGGCCTGCTCGCCGGAGCGACGGTCGTCGTGACCGTCATGCTCATGGGCGGCGGCCTCGGCATGTTCGTGAGCGATCACGCCATCATCATCATTTTCGGCGGCTCGTTCGCCGCAACCTTGATCCGCTTCCCGCTGTCGTCGATCTTTCATGGTCTGCCGCTCGGCGCAAAATTCGTCTTCAGCATGCGCCGGATTTCGCAGCGCGAGCTGGTCGATGAGATCGCCGGCCTCGCCGAGATCGCGCGCAAGCAAGGGCCGATCGGGCTCGAAAAGGTCGAGGTCGACGACTCGTTCCTCGCCAAAGGCATCCGTTTCGTCGCCGACGGTTACGAGACCGAATTCATTCGCGACAATCTGGAGCGCGACCGCGACAATTTCCTGAGCCACCTCGATGAGGGCCAGAAAATCTACCGTGCGATCGGCGACTGTGCGCCCGCGTTCGGTATGATCGGCACGCTGATCGGCATGGTGCAAATGTTTGCCAATATGACCGATCCGTCCAAGCTCGGTCCGTTCATGGCGACGGCGCTGTTGGCGACGCTGTACGGCGCGGTGGTGGCGAACATCTTGTGTCTGCCAATCGCCGATAAATTGCATCTCAAATTGGCCGATGAGGAAATCAATCGGACGCTCATCATCGACGGCATCCTGATGATCCGCGAATCAAAAAGCCCGACGCTCGTGCGCGAGATGCTGCTCGCTTATCTGCCGGAGAAGCACCGCGGTGACGAGGCGGAAGCGGAGCCGGTCCCGGCTTAAGCGCGTAAGCCATCGGAGCGAAAACGATCGCGGCATAGGTTATCTGGGCGTAAATTATGGCACGGCGTAAAGAAGCACACGGCGGCGGTCACGGCTGGTTCGTCACCTTCGCCGACTTGATGGGGCTTCTGGTCAGCTTCTTCGTCATGCTGGTCGCATTTTCAAACCAGGATCAGCAGAAGCTGCAAATCGTCGCCGGTTCGATGCGCGATGCCTTCGGCGTGCAGACCAATGTCCGCTATTCCGGCATTATCGAGGTCGACGGCCTGCCCACGAGGCCGAAGCTCAAAAACGCAGCCCATGTTCAGCCCGACGATGCATCGGCTACGCCGACTCCCGATGAGGGCGACCGCAAGCGCGAATTCGGCGGCAAGTTCAAGGAGGATCAGGCCTTCGCGATGGCCGCGGCATCGCTGCGCCAAGCCTTGCAGGACATGCCCGAACTCACCGAGGCGTCCAAGCATATTATGATCGAGGAGACCAAGGAGGGGCTCAATATCGAGATCGTCGACCAGGACGGCCGCTCGATGTTCCCGGAAGGCTCCAAGCAGCCCTATGAACGTACCCGGCGGATTATCCAGAAAATCGCCGGCGCGCTGAAGGAGCTGCCGTACCGCGTCTCGATCACCGGTCACACCTCCGCCTCGCAGGCTCCGCCTCAGCCCGATTATGGACCGTGGAACTTGTCGGTTGATCGCGCCAATGCGGTGCGCCAGATCCTGGAAGAGGAAGGCTTACCGTCGAACAATATTTACGCCGTGGCCGGCAAGGCCGATACCGACCCGTTGTTCCCGGACGACCCCTATATCGCCGCCAATCGGCGCGTGACCGTTACCCTGATGCGGGAGGCGCCGCCCGTCCCGCCGGACCTCAAGCCCTGATGGAACGGCGCGGGCGCTCGCGCTGGCCCGAAGCCGATCGCTAAATACCTGATCCAGTATAGCTAAATCATTCCAACCCGAGGCGGACCGGGCCGGCCTTGACCGCTGCCGTCCGCATCGCGGATAGGCGCTTGGCCACCGGCGCACAAATAAACGCCAGTGGTCCCCATGACTCCGCGGTGCGAAGGGTGTATAGGCGCGGCCCTGCATCTCTTGCAGCAGCAGGAGCAGGCGACGTCCTGTTTCAAAATTCATGACAGATAGCGTAAGCGCTCCCGTCCGGAGCGACGCGCCGGTCGACGGCAGCGGCGAAGCTCGTTCGCACTCTGGGCTGTGGGGCCTCGCAGTCGGCAGCATCGGCGTCGTCTATGGCGACATCGGCACCAGTCCGCTCTACGCCTTGCGCGAAGCGATCGTGGCTGCCTCCGGCGAACATGGCGTGCCCGATCGCGCCACCGTGCTTGGCGTGGTGTCGCTTATCCTTTGGGCGCTGTTCATCATCGTGACGCTCAAATACGTGGTGATATTGCTGCGTGCCGATAACAACGGCGAGGGCGGCACGCTGACTCTGATGGCGCTCGCCTCGCGCGCGGTCGGCCGCATCACCAAGGCCGGCGGCGTTGTCGCGCTGCTCGGGATCGTCAGCGCGGCGTTGTTTTACGGCGACGCCGTCATTACCCCGGCCTTGTCGGTATTGTCCGCCATCGAGGGCATCGACGTCGCCACGCCTGCCTTCCATGCCTACGTCGTGCCGCTGACGGTCGTGATCCTGGTCATGCTGTTTGCCGTCCAGTCGCGCGGCACGGCGAGCGTGGCGGCGCTGTTCGGTCCGATCATGGTGATCTGGTTCGTGGCGATTGCCATTCCCGGCCTGGGCTGGATCGCCGCCGACCCCGGCGTGCTCTGGGCGCTCAATCCATTCTATGGCGTCAATTTCCTCGCCCATCACGGCATGGTCGGCCTTTACACGCTCGGCGCGGTCTTTCTCGCCGTGACCGGCGCCGAGGCGCTTTATGCCGATCTCGGACATTTCGGCCGCGGTCCGATCCAGGTGGCCTGGCTCGCGGTGGTCCTGCCTTCGCTCGCGGTCAATTATCTGGGGCAAGGTGCGCTGGTCTTTGCCCGGCCGCAGGCGATCGAGAATCCGTTCTTCCTGCTCTATCCCGACTGGGCTCTCATCCCCATGGTCGTGCTGGCGACGGCGGCGACCGTGATCGCGAGCCAGGCGGTGATTACCGGCGCCTATTCGCTGTCCAGCCAGGCGATCCAGCTCGGGCTTTTGCCGCGACTCGAAGTCCGCCACACTTCGGCGCAACGCTCCGGACAGATCTACATGCCGCGCGTCAATGCGTTATTGCTGGTCGGCGTGCTGCTCTTGGTGGCGCTGTTCCGCTCGTCGAGCGCGCTCGCCTCGGCTTACGGCATCGCCGTCACCGGCACGATGGTCGTCACCTGCACGATGGCGTTTATCGTCGTATGGCGGCTGTGGCGCTGGTCGGCGCTCGCCGCCGCCGCGCTGATCGTGCCGTTCCTGTTGATCGATCTGACCTTCCTCTCGGCCAACATGCTCAAAGTGCTCGAGGGTGGCTGGGTGCCGCTGGCGCTCGGCGGCATGGTGATGCTGGTGATGTATACCTGGCGGCGCGGCAGCAAAATCCTGTTCGACAAGACCCGCAAGCTGGAAACGCCGCTCGATGATCTGGTGCGCATCCTGGAAAAGAAGCCGCCGCAGCGTGTTCCCGGCACCGCGGTATTTCTCACCAGCGATCCGAAAAGCGCGCCGACCGCGCTGATGCACAGTCTCAAGCATTACAAAGTGCTGCACGAAAAAAATGTCATTTTGAGCGTCGAGACCGTTCACACGCCGCGGGTGGAGGCCGACAAGCGGGTGCGCATCGAACCGGTCGGCTCGACCTTCACGCGGGTTCTGCTGCGCTTTGGCTATATGGAGTCGCCGAACGTGCCGCGCGCGCTCGCCATCGCGCGCAAGCTCGGCTGGCAGTTCGACATCATGTCGACCTCGTTCTTCCTGTCGCGCCGCGCGCTGCGACCGGCGCCGCATTCGGGCATGCCGCGCTGGCAGGACCGCTTGTTCATCACGCTGGCGCGTTCGGCCAACGACGCGACCGACTACTTTCAGATTCCGACCGATCGTGTGGTCGAGGTCGGCACCCAGGTGACGGTCTGAACGCATAGGCCTTCACCTTCGCGCCGGGAGGACGTAGGTTTAAGCTTTCCGACGTTGAGGAGGCCGACGATGCCGGAGCAACCCCAAACGGTGCGCGATCTGACTCCGCAAGAGGTCGCGCGCGGACTGCAAGAGGGTCGAATCCTGTTGGTCGATGTCCGCGAGCCCAATGAGACGGAGCTCGAACGCTTTCCCGATGCCGTCGTGGTGCCGCTGTCGGCCTTCGATCCGGCCGCTATTCCGGAGCCGGCCGGGCGGGAAGTGGTGTTCGCCTGCCGCTCCGGTCGTCGGTCGGTGACCGCCTCGCTCGCGGCCCAGGAGCAGGGCTTTGCCTATGGCTCGCACCTCGCGGGTGGAATTTTGGCATGGAAAGCCGCCGGGCTGCCGACCGACACGTGAAATCATCCGGAATTATACTGTCCGTCATTGTCGCGCTCGCGAGCGCCCTGTTTTTGCTCGCGGCGCCGGCGCTGCCGAAACAGCGCGTCGTCAATTATTACAATTGGTCGGATTATCAGGACCCGACCGTGCTCGACGGTTTTACCAGGGAAACCGGCATCGCGGTGCATTACGACACGTTCGACTCCAACGATACGCTGGAGGCAAAACTCCTGGCCGGCCAATCCGGCTACGACGTCGTCGTGCCGACCGCCTATTTTCTCGCGCGCCAGATCGCGGCCGGCATTTTCCAGAAGCTCGACAAGTCAAAGCTGCCTAATTTGGCGTACGTCTGGCCGGAAATCGCCAAACAGCTCGCCGGCTACGATCCCGGCAACCAGTATGCCGTCACCTATATGTGGGGCACCACGGGCATCGGCTATAACGCGCGGAAGGTAAAGGCAATCTTAGGTCCCGATGCCACGATCGATTCGTGGGACTATGTGTTAGATCCCGACAAGCTTTCGAAATTCAAGGATTGCGGCGTTCATCTGCTCGATTCATCCGACGACATCATGTCGGCAGGCTTGCACTATCTGCATCTCGATCCCAACAGCAGCGACCCCGGCGACCTCAAGAAGGTCACCGAACTGTTGCAGCGGATCAGGCCCTATGTGCGGAAATTCCATTCCTCGGAATATCTCAATGCGCTCGCCACCGGCGAGATATGCTTTGTCGTCGGCTTTTCCGGCGACGTGATGCAGGCAAAAAAGCGCGCCGCCGATGCCAATGGGGGACTCAAAGGCGGGGCCAAGAGTGGTGTCGAAATCGGCTATTCGATTCCAAAGGAGGGCGCGCAAATATGGTTCGACACGCTCGCCATCCCGCGCGATGCGCCCAACCCCGAGGAGGCGCATGAATTGATCAATTACCTGCTCAAGCCCGAGGTCGCGGCCAAGAACACCAATTATGTTTCCTATCCCAACGGCGACGTGCCGAGCCAATTCATCGATCAATCGATCCGCGACGATCGCACGATCTATCCGGATACCGCGACCATGGGGAGTTTCTACACTATCGTCGCTCACGAGCCGAAGACGCAGCGGCTGATCAACCGGCTGTGGACGCGGATCAAGACCGGGGAATGAAACTGCGCTAGAACGCGCCTCGGGAACACAAGGGGAGGGGACCATGGCCAAGTTCACCACAGGAGGCGCGCCGTCACGGCGCGGCATCATCAAGGGCGTGGGCGCGTTTGCTGCCGGTGTCGCCGCGCCGGCGTTGGTCGGCGTGAATTCGGCCTATGCCGCTTATCCGGAGCGTCCGGTGAAGTTCGTGGTCGCCAATTCACCGGGCGGTCCGTCCGACATCGTCGCCCGGCTGGTTGCCGCGGCGCTGCAGCAATCGACCGGCAAGACCTTCATCGTCGAAAACCGCGGCGGCGCCGGCGGCAATATCGGCATGGAATATGCCGCGCATGCCGAGCCGGACGGTTACACGATCCTGCTCGCGACCAACGCTTATTCGATCAATTACGGGCTTTACAACTCGGTGCCGTACGATCCCTACAAGGATTTTGTGGCGGTCTGCGAAGTCGGCGGGTCGCCCAATATTTTCGTAGTCAAGTCGGATCTGCCGGCCAAGACCATGAAGGAATTCGTGGCGCTCGCCCGCGACAACTCGGAAAAATTCAACGCCTCGACCTCGCCGATCGGCACCACGCCGCAGCTGCAGCTGGAAGTTTTGAAATCCCGCGAAAAATTACCAAATCTGGAAGGCATCGTGTTCAAAGGCGGCGGCGACGCCATCGAGGCGCTGCTGGCCGGCACCGTGCAGTTCTGCTCCGGCTCGCTGGCGCCGGCGCAGCCGCACATCAAATCCGGCGCGCTGCGCGGGCTCGCGATCTGCGCCGAAGAACGCTGGCCTGACCTGCCGGACGTGCCAACGATGGCGGAGGCCGGCTACAAGGACTTCGTGTTCGCGGTCGATGCGGTGCTGATGGCGCCCGCGAAAACGCCGCCCGCCAACGTCAAATGGCTGGAGACCGAAACGCTCAAGGTTTTGGTCACGCCGGAACTCAAAGACAAGTTCTACCAAGCCGGCTTCTTCGTGCGGGCCAAAGGCGCCGACGCCGCCTGGGCGCGCGTCAGCAAGGAAATCGGCCTGTTCAAGGACATCATCGATCAGGCCGGGATCAAGAAGCTTTAAGCGGTCTTGCCGCGAGGTGGAACCGTGATGCGCCCCCGTGGTTGTCCTTCTGAACAGACACCAGGAGCGTCAAATGGTTGACAAGGATCGCATCAAGGGCTCGGCCGACCAGGCCGCGGGCAAGGTCAAGGAATGGACCGGCAAGGTTACCGGCGACAAGAAAATGGAAACCGAAGGCAAAGCTGACCAGCTCAAAGGCAAATTCGAGAACGCCGTCGGCGGCCTGAAGGACGCCGTGCGCGGGAAGTAACCGGGAGCTTATCTAGCAAACATTGGGCTGCCGATAAATTCGGTGGCCCAAATGTTGTGGAGCGGACGCGGTTGGCCGCCACAAACGCGGCAACATGACAATAGCGGCGAAGTGCGGTATTGGGTCCGCTATGAGCGAATGCCGTGCGATCCTGCGGTCGGTCTTTGCCGCTTTGCTGTCCGGCGTCGCGCTTCTAAGCGCGGCGCGGGCCGACGAGCGGTTCATCACGCTGAGTTCGACGACCTCGACGCAGGATTCCGGTTTCTTCGACTACGTCCTGCCGATTTTCCGCTCCGCGACCGGCTTGAGCGTTCACGTCATCGCGGTCGGGACCGGGCAGGCGCTGGCGATCGGCGCCCGCGGCGATGCGGATGTCTTATTGGTGCACGATCGGGTCGGCGAGGATAAATTTGTCGCCGACGGTTACGGCATCGATCGCCGCGACGTGATGTACAACGATTTCGTCATTGTCGGACCGGGCGCCGACCCGGCGCATATCCGCGGCTTGAAAGACGCGCTCAAGGCGCTGACGCAAATCGCGGCCGCCCAGGCGCCGTTTGCCTCCAGGGGCGACGATAGCGGCACCAATCGGATGGAGCTTCGGCTGTGGAAATCGGCGGGCATCCAGCCGGATCCGCACAGTGGGTGGTATCGCGATTTGGGCCAGGGCATGGGGCCGACGCTCAACATCGCCGCCGCGATGAATGCCTATACGCTGACCGACCGCGCCACCTGGGCCAATTTCAAAAACCGGCAGAGCCTTGAAATTCTCACCGAGGGCGACGCGGCCCTGTTCAATCCCTACGGCAGCATTCTGGTCAACCCGGCGAAGTGGCCGCAGGTGAAATTCTCCGACGCCAGGATTTGGCACGAGTGGCTCACGTCGAAACCCGGCCTCGATGCGATCGTGTCCTATCGCATTGGCGGCGAGGAAGTGTTTTTTCCGCCGCGCGCCGAAGCCACGCATTAGCGCTCGCTGAAGCTGCGTGCGAAAAACAGACCCGCCGCGCTCACCGTTATCGACAGCACGATGAGGATCATGCCCAGCGCCAGCGCGAGGCTCAAATCGCCTTTGCTGGTTTCCAGCGCGATCGCGGTGGTCATGGTGCGGGTGTAGCCGCGGATATTGCCGCCGACGATGATGATGGCGCCGACTTCGGCGATGGCGCGGCCGAACGCCGCCAGGAATGCGGTCAGCAAGCCGTCGCGTCCGATGCTCATCAGCGTGAAGATGGCGCGCAGGCGCGAGGCGCCGTCGACCAAGAGCGCATCGCCAAAAGCGCGCCAATGGCCGACTGCTGGCCGGTGCACGAGCGCGATGACGATCGGAGTCGCAAGCGCACATTGCGCGATCACCATCGCCGTGGGCGTGAACAGAATGCCGAACGCTCCCAATGGCCCCGATCGCGACAGCAACAGGTAAACCACTAGCCCAACGACGACCGGGGGCAAGCCGAGTAGCGCGTTGACGACAACGACCGCCGCGCCACGGCCCGGAAAGCGATAAATGGCGAGTGCCGTCCCGAGCGGCGCGCCAATGGCAAAAGCGCAGGCGCTCGCGGTTAGACTGACGCCAAGCGACAATGCGACAATGTCGCGGAGCTCGGCGTCAAAGCCGCCGATCAGTGTGAAAGCGGTGTGGAAGGCGGCGGCAAAATCGTTCATGCCGCATGATTAGCACGTCTAGTGAACTTGGTTATCCAGCAATAACTTTCCGCCGTTCTTCGTACTCTTCACGGCTGATTTCGCCGCGCGCGAAGCGGAGCTTCAATACTTCGAGGGCGTCTTGTGGCTCGTGTTGCGTGCCGCGCCACCTATGGACGAAGAACATCACGCCCATCACGCCGACCATGATGCTGCCGGCGACGACGTGCGGGGAAATGCCTTCAATGATTGAATCCCACATGGATTTTGCCTTTGCTGTATAAAATGGCAGTAATTGGGATTCCGGCGTTGATCTGGCTCAACGTCACAGGGGACAGCGGGCTATTTCGGCTCATCCCACCGGACACAGCGCTGGATAGAACTCGTGACGACAACCGACTGGCTTTCCGCCCCGATTCGAGCGGGCGCCATCGATCGCGGCCTTCGCCCTGGCCAAACGCTGTTCTGTGCTGGCGATAAAACGCGCGGTTTGTATGAGGTCGTAAAGGGCAGAGTCCGCCTCGTGCGCGTCGATCGCGGCGGCCGGGAAGCCATCCTGCAAATGGCCTCGGCTGGCGACACATTGGCGGAGGCCTCGCTGTTTTCATCGACCTATCACTGCGAGGCAATCGCGACGATCGAGACCGTGGTCCGGCTCTATCCAAAAGCGATCCTCCTCACCGAACTCGCGCGTGACCCCAAGCGCGCGCGGACCTTTGCCGCAATGCTTGCGCAGCAGATTATGACGCTACGCACCCGACTCGAACGCCGCAATATTCGTTCGGCGCGCGATCGCGTCGGCCATTTTCTTGCCGTCAACGTCGAGGCAGGCAAACGCACCGTGGCGCTGACCGGAACGCTCAAGGAACTCGCCGCTGAGCTCGGGCTAACGCATGAGACGTTATATCGGACGCTCGCCCGCATGGCGGCCGATGGAGAGATCAAGCGCACCGGCAAAATAATCAGGCTAACGCGATTGGCGTATGATTAGGATCATAGGGCGGCCCGAGCGGCCAAGGCTATAAGTTGCGGCGAGGGTCGCTGGATGACGAGTTCGATCATGTCGCCGTCGTGGTCTTTGCACACCGTGATTGTCGCAATCGCCCTTGCGGCTGCCGCCGAACAGGCGGCCGCCCAGCAAATGCCGACAATGGATAAATCATCTATGCACAGGATTAGTCAGCCATACGACATCGAGACCTTCGGCGAGTTTCGCAGGCTGATTCAACTGGGTGACTTTAGCGCGAATGTGAATCTGAGCGAGGTAATGGCCAGAAAACCTAGTGTCGGAGTAGGTGCAGTGGCAGGAGCGCTCGGCGAGATAACGATTTTCGACGGCAAACTTATTATCAGCTACGGCCAAGCCGGCGCCCATCCTGA
>JBEKRD010000011.1:0-65387 GCA_049519075.1 Xanthobacteraceae bacterium
TCCGGTCCGGCGAGTGCCGCGGTGGAGCGCCGAGAGGCGAGCGGGCTTGCGCAAAGCCC
This sequence comes from Xanthobacteraceae bacterium, assembly GCA_049519075.1. Classification (GTDB taxonomy): domain Bacteria; phylum Pseudomonadota; class Alphaproteobacteria; order Rhizobiales; family Xanthobacteraceae; genus BOG-931. The sequence continues at coordinate 60 of JBEKRD010000011.1, forward strand.
GCGCCGCATCCGTCGATGCGGCCACGGTTGGTGCGCCTGTCGGCGCTCCGCCTCCCTTCTTTTATGGGGGAGGCATAAGGGAATGGCTTGCTGTGGCAAAACTCGGGTGCGGGGGCATCGCGAGAACGGAGTTGCGTTGCGCACGCGCAGCCGATTTTACCGGTTGCGCGATTTTGGCTACGGTCCGGGAAAATCATGAGGAGACGCCATGCCGCGCTTTGCCGCCAATCTGGGGCATATGTTCGCCGAACGGCCGCTGATGGAGCGCTTCGGCGCGGCGGCGGCGGCGGGCTTTACCGCGGTCGAACTGCAATTTCCCTATGACACGGCGCCGTCGGCGGTGAAGGCGGAACTAACGCGGCTCGGTCTCACCCAACTCGGCGTCAACACGCCGCAATCTCCCGAGTCCGGCCTCGCCGCGCTGCCCGGCCGCGAACGCGATTTCGAGGCCGCGTTTAGCCGCGCGCTCGACTATGTCGTCGCCATTGGCGGCACCGCGATTCATTGCATGGCGGGCGTCGTGCCCCCCGAACAGCGGCCGGCGGCGGATCGGGTTTTTATCGCCAACCTCACGCGCGCCGCGGCGGCCGCCGCCGCGGCGAACATCACGCTGTTGATCGAGCCGATCAATCCGCGCGACCGGCCGAATTATTTTCTCAGCCATGTCGAGCATGCCGCCGATCTGGTCGGCAAAGTCGGCGCGCCGAACCTGCGCGTGCAGTTCGATTTTTATCATAACCAGATCACCGGCGGCGATCTCATCAGGCGCTTTGAGAAATATCTACCGGTGATCGGCCACGTCCAAATCGCCGCGGTGCCGTCGCGGCACGAGCCCGACGAAGGCGAGATCAATTATCCCGCCGTGTTCGAAGCCGTCGATCGCCTCGGCTACACGGGCTGGATCGGCTGCGAATACAAGCCCCGCACCCGCACCGAGGACGGCCTCGGTTGGGCCAAGCGTTATGGCGTGGTGCCAAAAGGGAGTTGACCTCATGCGTCTCGACGGCAAAACCGCGCTGGTGACCGGGGCCGGATCGGGCATCGGTAAATGCATCGCCGAAACCTATGCACGGGAAGGCGCCAATGTCGCCTTGGCCGATATCGATCTTGCCGCCGCGCAATCGGCCGCGCGCGCCATCGGCAACAAGGCCGTCGCGCTGCGCTGCGACGTCACGCAGAAGGCCGATATCGCGGCAGCCGTCGCGGAGACGCTGGCGGCGTTCGGTGCGCTCGATATTTTGGTCAACAATGCCGGCACGACGCATGTCAACAAGCCGATGCTGGAGATCGACGAGGCCGAATACGATCGGATGTTTGCGATCAATGTGAAGGGCGTGTTTCTCGGCTGTCAGGCGGTGGTGCCGCTGTTCCGCAAACAGGGCTCTGGCGTCATCATCAATATCGGCTCGACCGCGGGGTTACGGCCGCGGCCGGGACTGTCGGCCTATAATGCCACCAAAGGCGCGGTGCATATTCTGACCAAGTCCTTGGCCGTCGAGCTTGCGCCCGATCGCATCCGAGTTTGCGCCATCGCGCCGGTGGCGACCGAGACGCCGCTTCTGCCGTCGTTCCTCGGCCCGGCGCAGGGCCAGCGCGAAAAATTCATTGCGACCGTGCCGCTCGGCCGGCTGGCGCAACCGCAGGACATCGCTAATGCGGCGCTGTTTCTTGCCTCCGCCGATGCCGAATTTGTCACCGGCAATATCGTTGAGGTCGACGGCGGGCGGACGATCTAGCCGACGAGGGCACGATTTCGCCGCCGAATCGGTCATAACTGCGCCTTCGGGCGGCTTTGCGGGACGTGCGGCGAGGAACTGGCCGCCTTTTTGCTACCCAGCCGGGGGTGTATTGTCCGGGCAAGGGAACGGGACATGTTCGGTAGAAAGCGCAAATCCGACGCGTCGGCAAAGGACGCCGCGGCGGCTTCGACCGTGCAGCCATCGCCGCTGCAGGCGGCGATGCACCAGGCGCGCGTCGAGGCGGCCGAGCGCACCAGCGTCGTCGTCGACCTGCGCGATGCCGAACTGGCGCGGCTTGAACTCCTCAAAGAGGCGCTCGATCCGCTGTTCGCCGAGATCCCGGCGGAGGTCGATTTGTTCGATCGCGGCATCAGCCAAGGCGAGACGCCGCGGCTGTGGGTCGACGCGGTGGCCCATATCGCCATGGGTCGCGACAAGCGCAGCTATCGTTTCCTGCAGGACAGCCGCATGGGCCGCCACGTGCTCGCGGAATCGCTTGAAATCCCCGACATCGTGCAGGCGGTGACGGCCTATGTCGCGCGGCGCCTGATCGAGCGGCAGCGGACGCTCGCCGACAATCCCGATCTCCTGGCGCGCGGCGCACCCAAGGAAGCGGCGCGCCAGCAGCGGCGGCGGCGCCGGCGCGCGCTTGGCGCGCTGACGCTGGGCTTTGTCATCGGGGCGTTGACGCTGTTCGTCGTCGCCTTGCTGATGGCGACCAGGTCTTAGAAAAGAGTTTGCTGAGAACAGAGTTTGCTTAGAACAGGATCTGGCGCGCGGTGTCGACGAAGCTTCCGTCGGCGTTGCGTTGCCGGCCGATCATTTCGCAATGCCACGATTGGGCGACGCCGTTTTCAGTCGTGCGATCGATACGGAAAATATTGTAGCCGGCGGCATCCTCCTCGCCGTGACGCGTCAGCGCCGAGGCGGACGGCACGCCGACGGCCGGGATTTTGCCCTGCGGTCCGTCGAGCCAGACGATCGCGCGCCGATGATCGTGGCCGTGGAGCAAGAGCTCGGCGCCTTTGGTGGCGAGAACCTGACGCAGTGCTGCACCGTCAACGAGGCGGCGTAAATAACGTGCCGAAGGACTTATGGGCGGATGATGGATCAGAATGATGCGGAACAGTGCGCTGGTCTGGTCGAGCAATTCGGCGAGACCGGAGAGCTGTCGCGTGCCAAGTCGTCCCGTTGCCATGAACGGTCCGGTCGGCACGCCGCTCGACAGCGCGATCAGCGCCACGTCGCCGCGCAGGCGCAGAAACGGAAAGCGCGCCACTCCGTCATCGCCGGTCATGTAATCGCCCCAGTATTCGGCGGCACAGCGCTCGACGCCGCGGACATAGACATCGTGATTGCCGGGCACCACCGTGACGTCGCGGGGGCCGCCGAGCGTGCCGAGCCACGCGCGGGCCCGCGCATATTCATCGGGCAGCGAGAAATTCACCAGATCGCCGGTCACCGCGATGTGGTCAAAGCGCGACGCTTTGACATCGCGGGTGATTGCGTCGAGGACTTCGGGGCGGTGAACGGCTTTGCGCTTGCGGTGCCAATTGATCAGGCCGAGCCCGCGCTTGCCCGCAAGCTGGGTAAGCCGAGGCTGCGAAGCCATATGCAGATCGGACAAATGGGTGAGCGTGAACATCGGGGCGTGACGTTTGAGAATCCGCGCGTAGCATCGCAGACGCGGAATAACAAATCACGAACTTCCGATCAGGATGCCTACAGCGAATACCAATACGCCGCCGACCACGACCTGGAAGGCCGCTTGCAGGAACGGCGTATCCATATAGCGGGTGCGGATCCAGGAAATCACGATCAGCTCGACCGCGACCACGGCGAAGGCGAGCGATGTCGCGATATAGAAGTGCGGAATAAGATAGGGCAAAGCGTGGCCGAGGCCGCCGAGCGCGGTCATAGCGCCGCACACCGCGCCGCGCAAAACCGGCGCGCCGCGCCCCGTGAGCGAGCCGTCGTCGGACATCGCTTCGGCAAAGGCCATCGAAATGCCGGCGCCGATCGCCGCTGCGAAGCCGACCAGAAAAGTCGACCAGGTATTATGCGTGGCGAAGGCCGCCGCGAACAACGGCGCCAGCGTCGAGACGGAACCGTCCATCAGGCCGGCAAGGCCAGGCTGCACATATTGCAGCACGAACATGCGCCGCGCCGTCTGGTCTTCGCTGGCGCGCGCCTGTGGCGAAAGCTTCTCGCCGAGATCGTGCGCGAGTTTTTCGTGCTTGTCCTCGGCCGCTGCAAGCCGCGTCAAGAGATCGCGCACCGCGTCATCGCGCGCGGTCTCGGCGGCGCGGCGATAGAAGCGCGCGGTCTCATACTCCATCTCTTCGGCGAACTTGCGGGTGGCATCGAGGCTGAGCGTGCGGTTGAGCCAGATCGGTCGCCGTGCGACGAAGCCTTTGACGTCCTGGCGGCGGATCAGCGGCAAAAAGTCGCCGAATTTCCTGCGATGGAGGTCGAGCAGCATGTCACGATGGCCGATCTCCTCTTGCGCCATTTTGTCGTACATTTCCGCAGTATCCGGATAGGAACCGCGGAGCGAGTCGGCAAAGGAGCGGTAAATGCGGTTGTCTTCGTCTTCGTTCGATATGGCGAGCGCAAGGATTTCCTGCTCGTTGAGGTCGGCAAAGCGTTTCACGGGCTTCCCCTCGGCGGCGCAATCGGCGTGGTGGCTGCAGGCAATGGAAGGGTCTTAGAACTATTTAAATTGTGGCAACAGTCGAGGATTGCAACGGGGTTGGCAAGGCGGGTCTTCAAAATGGTTCTGCACAATGGCTCTTGAAGCTATCCGCCGCCCATTCGAGCCGGCGATCCGGCGGCTGCTGCACGTCTATTGGCGCTTCTCGCGCGGGCTTACCGTCGGCGTGCGGGCGCTGATCTTCGATGGGGAAGGGCGCGTCTTCCTGGTCAAGCATTCCTATCTCCCGGGCTGGCATTTGCCCGGCGGCGGGGTCGAGACCGGTGAGACGCTGATCGCCGCGCTCGAGCGCGAATTGCGCGAGGAAGGCAATATCGAACTGACCGAGCCGCCGGTGTTGCACGCCGTCTATTTCAATCGCCGGGTGTCGCGCCGCGATCACGTGGCGGTCTATGTCGTCCACGCGTTCCGTCAGATCGCGCCGCCGCAGCCGAACAGCGAGATCGTGGCGCACGGTTTTTTTGCGCCCAAGGAGCTGCCGATCGACACCTCGCGCGCGACGCGCGAGCGCATCGCCGAAGTGCTGACCGGCCGTGCCGCGGCCGAAATCTGGTGATCGCCCTGGACCGCTTCGTTCAGCCGAAGCGGCCGCGGTCGTGCGGTGCCGTGAAATCGATCAGCGGGCCGATCGGAACGATGCCGGTCGGATTGATCTTGCGATGGCTGCCGTAATAGTGGCGCTTGATGTGATCGAGGCTCACGGTCTCGACTACGCCGGGCACCTGATAGAGATCGCGCAAATAATTCCACAGTTCAGGATAATCGACGATGCGCCGCAGATTGCATTTGAAGTGGCCGTAATAGACGGCATCGAAACGCACAAGCGTGGTGAACAGCCGCCAATCGGCTTCCGTGATCTGTCCGCCGACAAGATAACGCTGGCGCGCCAGCAGCTCTTCGAGTTGATCGAGCGTCGCGAAAACGGCCCGCGCCGCCTCTTCATAGGCCTCCTGGCTGGTCGCAAAACCGGCCCGGTAAACGCCGTTGTTGATGGTCGGATAGACCAGCGCATTGATCCGATCGATTTCGGTGCGCAATTCGGCGGGATAGTAGTCGGTATGCACGTCGGTGAAGGCCTCGAACGCCGAATTGAGCATACGGATGATTTCGGAGGATTCATTGTTGACGATGGTGTGGCGTTTTTTGTCCCACAAAACGGGCACGGTGACACGACCGGTATAATGCGGGTCGGCGATGAGATAGATCTCGGCGAGCGTGGACTTGGCGTTGACGGTATCGAGCGTCGCGCCCGGCCCGGTGCCGAAAACCCAGCCGGCGTCGCCCATCAGTGGCTCGACCACGGAAACCGAGATCACGTTCTCGAGCTTCTTGAGCTTGCGGAAGATCAGGGTACGGTGCGCCCATGGGCAGGCGAGCGAGACGTAAAGATGATAACGCCCCGCCTCAGCCGGAAATCCGCCTTCGCCGGTCGGGCCGGCGCTGCCGTCGGTGGTGATGAAATTGCGGTAGGTGGTCGGCGGGCGGACGAAACGACCATCCTGGTTGCGCGCCGGATCGTCCTGCCGCCACGCGCCGCGTTCGAGCACGCCGAGAGCCATATCTGCCAAGCTCCAAATTCACTGTCGCTAAGCGATGTAATCATCGCATCGCAGCGGCAAAAGGGTGTCCGCCTTCGTCGCAGCCAGGCGAGCCTCGGGGGTCATTGGCTGGACCTTAGTCGGCCCAGATGCTAGGCGGCGGCACGATGAACGACATTTCCTTCGCCATACTGCCCGAGACGCCCGACGACGCGCTGGCGATCGAACGCCTGCACGAACGCACCTTTGGTCCCGGCCGCTACGCCAAAAGCGCCTATCGCTTGCGCGAGCAGGCCCGGCACGGGTTGGACGTGTCCTTCACGGCAAGAATCGGCACGCTGCTGGTCGGTTCGGTGCGGCTTTCGCCTGTCCTCATCGGCGATGCCAAGGCCCTCTTGCTCGGTCCCCTGACGGTCGAGCCCGCCTTTCGCGAGCGCGGCGTCGGGCAGGCCTTGATCGAACGCGCGCTGCAAGAGGCCCGCGCCAAGGGGCATCGGCTGGTCATCCTGGTGGGCGATGAGCCGTACTATGGAAAGTGCGGTTTCAAGCGCGTTCCGCAAGGGCGCGCGGTCATGCCCGGCCCGGTCGACCCCGGGCGGCTTCTGGTCGCCGAACTCGCCGATGGCGCGTTTGACGGCGTGTCGGGTGCGATCCGGCCGGAGTGAGGCGCCGCGGCGGCAGTTAGGCCCAGAGCCGACGCGCGTAAGAGATCAGCGCCTCGCTCACGGCGGCCGGCTGTTCGGCGATCACGGCATGGGCGGAATTTGGGATCAACACGACGGTGACGCGGTCGCCGAGCGCTTTTTTGTATTCCTCGGCCTCATCGACGCGCGCCAGCGGGTCGTGGCTCGGCTGGATATAGAGCACCGGCGCATTGCCGGCGGCGTAATCCAGTTCGCGCGGCGTGAGATCGCCGGCGATACGCTGCGCGGCGAGCACGTCCGGGTGCCAGCCTGCCAACCACACGCGAGCGTCGCTGCCCGGGGCAAAAAACACAAATTGCATCGCCTTGATGCGTTCGTCCTCCGGCGCCGCAAGGTCGGCGCTGAGACGGATCGCGGCACGCACGTTCGGCGGGCTCGGATTTCGCCCGACATTGGCGGCGATAAGACCGATCCCGCGGACGACGTCGGGCCGGATGGTCGCCAGCGTGCGCGCGACGCGGTTGCCGAAGGCGTGGCCGACAACGAAGGCCGGACCGTTATTCTCATGCGCGATGACGGCGGCAATATCGGCTGCGAGGTCTTCAAGCTTCACGCCGTTCCACGGTCCCGTGCTGTTGCCGATGCCGCGCGGCTGCGGCCGCAGCACGCGATAATCCGCAGCGGCGAGCTGTGCCGCGATAACGTCGAAATCACTCGCGCCGCGGCCGAGCGACGGCAAGAGCACGATCGGCGGACCTTCGCCCTGCGTCAGAACTTCGAGGCGGGTGTCGCCGCGCCTCACCATGATATGCATCGGCGGATCAGGCGCGGACATTCTCAGGCAGCTTCCCTGGAGCTTTCAATCCGGCTTGATATTCGCCGCGCGGATGACCTTGCCCCACTTTTCCGTCTCGTCGGCGATGAATTTCCTGAATTCGGCCGGTGTCATCGCCATCGGGACCGCGCCCATGTCGGCGAGCCGGCTCTTGATTGAGGGATCGGCGAGGTCGGCATTGATCGCGGCGTTGAGCTTGACGATGATTTCGACAGCTGTGCCTTTTGGCGCGCCGATCCCGTACCAGCCGCTCGCCTCATAGCCCGGAATGAACTCGGCGACGGTCGGAACTTCCGGCAGCGTCGCCTGACGCGCCGTGGCGGTGACGGCAAGCGCCCGCAGCTTGCCTGTTCGGATGTATTCGATCGACTGCGATATCGGACCAAATACTACCTGCACCTGTCCGCTGAGCACGTCAGGCAGAAAACTGCCGCGATAGGGGACGTGAAGCAAGGCGACGCCGGCCATCATCATGAAGAGTTCGCCGAAGACATGGCTCGCGCTGCCGTTGCCGGTCGATGCCATATTGATCTTGCCCGGATTGGCCTTGGCATAGGCGATGAACTCCGGAAGCGTCTTGGCCGGCACTGATGGATTGACTACCATGACGTAAGGCGCGCGGGCGACAGCAGCCACCGGAGCGATATCGCGGATGAAATCGAAGCTGAGGTTGTCGTAGAGTGTGGCATTGGTGGCAGCCGACGGACTGACCGAGAGAAGCGTGTAGCCGTCCGCTTGTGCCTTTACGACATATTCGGCGGCGATATTGCCGCCGGCGCCCGGACGGTTTTCGACGATAAACGATTGTTCCAGCTGCTCGGATAATTTCTGACCGATGAGGCGAGCGATGATGTCGGAAGCGTTGGCGGCGGGAAAACCGACGATGAGGCGCACCGACCGCGCCGGGTAGCTTTGCGACCTGGCGCTACGCGAGAGCATGGGCAGCACGGCAGCGGCCGTTGCCAGGTGCAGAAATTGCCGACGCGGAAATTTCACGGTACCCCCTGACGTCGTCGCATAATACGATTGTGCAACGGCCACGGAACTCTCGCGGCGTGCGTTGTTCAGCTTACCCTATCACCTTGTCGGCGTTCGGCGACGAGCCCTGGCTCAGCGGCCTTCACGCGCCCAAGCGCCGGCAAGGCTGCCGAGCAGGAGCAACAGACCGAGCAGGCCGGCAAACACCGGCAGCACGCCGATGCCGCGCACCACGCTGGCATCGCGCATTTTCAGCCCGATCCAGTCGTCGCCCTTATAGGTATCGCCGGAGCGCACCGCGACGATGCGCGGTACGCTGAAGCCCGAGCCGTCGTCGAGCCGGCGCGCATCGCCGCCGGTTGCATTGGCGAGCGACGCCAGCACCGCCGTCGTCGAGGTTACTTCGGCATATTCGCGCGGATTGGCGGGTCCGATATTGACGAGCGCGTTGAGCTTGCCGTCGGTGGCGCGCCAAAGGCCAAGCTCGTTGGCAGTGACGCTCGATTGCCACACGCCCGGCTTGGTCGAGTCGAGTTTAAGCGCGCGCGTCGCGCCCGACGGCGAGGTGAGCGTCACGTCGGCGACCTGGTCCGCCATGGTCTGGCGTCGCACCACGAGGTCGTGTCCATTGACGGTGAGCCGTAGCGCCTCTTCGTCGAGTTCGGGTTCTTTCATGAGCCAATGCGACAGCCGGCGCAGCAGGTCGAGATGCGGTCCGCCGCCTTCGAAGCCGCGCGCCCACAGCCAGATGTGGTCGGATAACAACAGCGCCACGCGGCCTTCACCTTCGTGCGACAGCACCAGTAACGGCTTCTGGTCCGGCCCCTGCATCACGGTCGTGCCGTTGGCGTTTCTGGTGTCGACGACGCGGAACCATTCGCTCCAATGCGGCGGACTAGAGTCGGAACCTTCGAGGCCGCGCGTCACCGGATGACGCTCGCCCTGTTCGGTCAGCGTCGGACGAAAGGCTTGTTCGGTGACATTGCCACTCGGCTCGGCCGGCAAAATGGCATCGAGCGGGGTGCGCCAGATGCTTGTCGGGCTTGCGTAGTCGGGGCCGGCCGCGACCAAGACCGCGCCGCCGTCGCGGACGTAACGGGTGATATTGTCGAAATAGATGATCGGCAGCACGCCTTGGCGTGCGTATCGGTCGAAAATGATAAGCTGAAATTCGTCGATCTTTTGCTGGAACAGCTCCCGCGTCGGAAAGGCGATCAACGATAATTCATTGATCGGCGTGCCGTCCTGCTTCTCCGGGGGGCGCAGAATGGTGAAATGCACGAGATCGACCGAGGCGTCCGATTTCAGCAGGTTACGCCAGGTCCGCTCGCCGGCATGCGGCTCGCCGGAAACCAACAGCACGCGTAGCTTGTCGCGCACGCCGTCGATCGAGACGACGGCGCGGTTGTTGACTTGAGTCAGCTCGTTTGCGAGCGGCGCAGCCTCGATCTCGACGATGTTCGGGCCACCGTGTGGAATCGGAATCGCGATGGACTGCGGCACGCCGACCGGAACGGTACGGCTGTCGACGACGTCACCATCGCGGCGCACCGTCACCTCGGCGGTTTTCTCGCTCGCGCCTTGATCTTCGACCCGATAGGTCACGGTCTGCGGCTGGCCGACGATGCCGAAGCGGGGCGCCGCGATCAGTGCGACGCGGCGATCGCGTTCGTCCTTGTTTCCGGTGATTAGGGCGTGAACCGGGGCGGCGAAGCCGAGTGCGCTGGCATCGGCAGGCACGTCGTGGACACGGCCGTCGGTGATCATGACAACGCCGGCGATGCGATCGGACGGCACGTCGGCGAGCGTGGAACCGAGCGCCGAGAACAGCCGCGTGCCGTCGGTCTCGCCGTCCGCCTGGCCGGCTTCGACAACGCGGACTTCGAGGCCGGGGATCTTGCTCAGCCTCTCGACGACCGCTGCGCGCGCGGCTTCGGTTTGCTGGGTACGGTCGCCAAAATTCTGACTCGGGCTCTTGTCGACCACGACGACGGCGATCGAACTGAGCGGGTCGCGGTCCTCGCGCGTGAGCGACGGATTGGCGAGCGCCAGCACGATCAGCGCCAGCGCCAGCGTGCGAATGAACGCACCGCGGCTGCGCGACGCGAACAGTAAGAGCGCAAGGATGAACGCCAGGCCAATTGCCGCCCACAACAGGTGAGCGCCGATCAGCGGAGAAAACGCGACACCGAGGTTCAATCGGCTCTCCTATTGCCCCAGCCGCTCAAGCAGCGCCGGCACGTGCACTTGATCTGCTTTGTAGTTGCCGGTGAGCGTGTACATCACGATGTTGACGCCGGCCCGGAAGGCGAGTTCGCGCTGGCGCGGCTCGCCCTCGACCATCGGCAGCATCGGCTGGCCGTCGGACCGCGTCGCCCAGGCGCCGGCGAAATCGTTCGATGTGATGATGATCGAGGATACGCCGTCGCCGCCGCGCGCCGGCCGGCCCGAGCGTTCTTCGTCATCATTCCCCGACGGCAGCGCCTCGACCCAGAGCTGACCGGCATCGAAACGGCCGGGAAAATCACGCAACAGATAGAATGTCTTGGTCAAGACGTGGTCGCGCGACACCGGTTCGAGTTCAGGAATGTCGAGCGAGGTCAAAATTTTACGCAGTTCGAGCATGCCCGGACTGCGGGTTTCGCCGCCCGGGCCCGGCGGCGCCACGACGGCGTCGCGGGTGTCGAACAACACGGTGCCCCCGTCTTTCATATAGGTGTCGATGCGTTTGAGCGCCGCTTCGGACGGCCGCGGCGCGCCGGGCGCGATCGGCCAATAGATCAGCGGATAGAACGCGAGCTCATCGCGGCCGATGTCGAGGCCGATCGGATCGCCCGGTTCGAGCGCTGTGCGTTGCGCAAGAAACAAAGTGAGGCCGGCAAGGCCGGCCTTGCTGATCGCGTCGACGTCGGCGTTGCCGGTGACGACGTAAGCGAGCTTGGTCTCCAGTGCCGACTGCGGCACGTTCGCGTTGGGCACGCTGTTCTGGGCGCGGGCGTGAACGAGCGTCAGCGCAAGCGTTGCGATGACGACCGTCGACGCCGTCGCGGCACGGGAGCGGCGCGGAACGAGCCGCTGGATGCCGCCGCCGAGGAACAGGACGACAATCGTATCGACCAGAAGGAGCGCAAGCGCTGCAAGGAAGATCGGCCCGCGCAAATCCTGAGGCTCGCTGGTGCGGTAGACGTCACGGCTCGCATTGACGAGTGCGGAGAAATCGAGCGGCGCGAGGCGATCAGTGGCGGCAAGCGTGTTGACGGCCAGCAGACTTTCCGGGGGGCCGTAAAAGCCCGGCGGATGCTCGGCGGTGGCGCCGCCGGAAAAATCTTCGGCAATAGGGCGCGCGGTCGCCGGCGGCGTGATGAAACTGCCGAAGCCGTCGAGCACATGGCTCGGCGGCACCATTTCATGCGCGTCGGCGATCTGTCCCTTGGTGATGTCGGCTGCAGCCGTCGTTCCGGCCAGTGCCACGATCCGCTTGAGCATCTCGACGAAGGCGCCCGATAACGGCAAATCCGACCAGCGGGTGTCGCCGGTGACGTGAAACAGCATGATCAAACCTTTGCCGCGTCGGGCGGCGGTGACGAGCGGCGTGCCGTCGGCGAGTGTCGCCCAGGTATTCTCGCTCAGCGCCGCGTCGGGTTCGGCCAGCACCTGGCGGGTGACGGTCACGTCATCGGGCACCGGCATGGAATTGAACGGGCTCTCGCGCGAGAACGCAGCAAGCGGTTGCGGCTTGTCCCAGCTCAGACTGCCGCCGAGGATGCGACCGCCGCGCCGCAACCTCACCGGGACGAGATCGTCGTCGGAAGCGGCAAGCCGCGGACCCGCGAAGCGCACCAGCACACCGCCGTCTTCGATCCAATGGGCGAGCCGATCATGGGCGTCGCCGATATTTCCGACGTCGGTCAGGATCAGCATCGGCAGATTTTGGTCGAGGAAATGCGAGACGGCGTCTGCGGGCGATTCGCCCTGCGTGAGGCGCACATCGGCGAACGGCGCGAGCGCACGCTCGACGTAATAGCTCGAAGACAGCAGCGGCTGCGCCACGTCGGCACTGGCGCCGGACACCACGCCGACCGTGCGCCGCCGCCAGCGCTTGTCGAGAAGCTGCACCGCACCTGCGGATCGCTCGCCGGAAATCTCAAGGCGCGCGATGTCGTTGCGTATCTCGACCGGCAGAACGATGCGGGCTTCGGTTTCGCGATCGCCAGCCTTGAACGCGAAAGGCGCTTCGCCAAGCGCCAGACCCTTGAGATCGAGCGCGCGCACTGTGCCGGTGTCGGCCGCGCCTTTGTCGGCGCGCAACACGGTGACGGTCAGTGCGCCGGCGGCATTATCGGCTCCGGTCAAGGCGCGCGCGCCGGCGATGCCGCCGGAAACGACCGTAATCGGATGCTGGCCGATCGCCTGCGCCAGGTTTTTGACGAATTCGCCCCCGCGTCCGAGGTCGGTTGCGTCGGACAGCCAGACCAACTCGGCGTCTTGCTCATTGGCCAGAAAGCGCGACAGCGCAGGTAACGCTTCGGCGCGATCGAGCGTGTGCGGCGCCGGCTTGAGTTGGTGCAGGCGCACGCGTGCGGAACCCGCGGCCTGTAACGAAATATCGCGCGGTCCCTCCGACAGCGGAATGAGCGCCACGGCGCGGCGATCGTCCTCGGCGCGGACGATGATGTCGTCGGCTGTTCGCACGCGCGCATCCCAGGTGGCAGCGGCCGCCCAGCCGTCGTCGATCAGGATCGCGACCGGCGCCCGGGTCTTGGTCGTCGCCAGCGGTGGGTGCCACAGCGGTCCGGCCGCGGCGAGAATGACGAGGGCTGCGAGCGCCAGCCGCAACATCGTCAGCCACCACGGCGTGCGCGCCGGGGTTTCTTCCTTGGGCGCAATCTCGAGCAATAATCGCGTCGGCGGAAAATCGATGCGCCGCGGGCGCGGCGGGATCAATCGCAACAGCCACCACAGCACCGGAAGCGTCAACAAACCGACCAGAACGAGAGGTTCGGCGAAGCCGAGCGGCAGTCCGCCGATCATGTCGTCACCCTGGCGGCGGCCGAGCCATGCCAGCGCGTCGCGCTATGCGCGGTGCCGGCGCCGATGCGGGCGTGCAACGCGAGCAGAAGTTCGCTCGCCGGACGGTCGGTACGGTGGATCGAAAAACTAAAGCCGAGCCGGTCGGTCTCGGCGCGGATTTCGGCGCGGTGGCGCGCAATGCGCGCGGTATAATCGGCGCGCCAGGTTTCGGCGCGGCCGGCGGTGACGTGGCCGCCACCCTCGGGTTCGACGAACTGGATGCGGCCCCAATAAGGGAAGGTTTCCTCGGCGGGATCGACGATCTGCACGACGTGGCCGTGCGCGCCGCTGCCGGAAAGCTGCGTGAGCGTGCGGCGCACTTCGCCGATTTCGCTCCAAAGGTCGGACAACAGCACGACCTCGGCAAGCGGCGAGGGGGCAAAGTTCGGCGGCAGGCTGGTCCGCTCATTGCGATCATGCACGATCGCCTGCGCGATCAGATCGATGACGCTACGGCTGCCGGTCGGCCGCACCAGGCCGGGAATGCCGACGCGTTCACCGCCTTCGACCAGGACTTCGGCGAGTGCCAGCGCGACGACCAGCGCCCGATAGAGTTTGGTGTCGCGGACGAGAGGCGAGGCGAAATGCATCGACGCCGATCGATCCGGCCAGATCCACACCGTGTGCGCGGCTTCCCATTCCAACTCGCGCACATAGAGATGGTCGTCGCGCGCCGAGCGCCGCCAGTCGACACGCGCCGCGGGCTCCCCGGAAACGAAGCGGCGATATTGCCAAAAATTCTCGCCGGGCCCGGCGCGGCGGCGCCCGTGCAGGCCGTGGATGACCGTTGCCGCAACCCGCCGCGCTTCCAGCATCAAGCGCGGCATGCCGGCGGCGAGCGTCCGTCCCGCGCCGACCGCGCGCGTAACCGCCGGACCATCCTGATAGCTGTGCTGCGTTGCGCGCTGAGATGCGCTCTTTGGCTCGACCGCCATCCGTTATCCGATCCGGGCCTTGAGCCGTCCGATCACCGCTTCGAGGCTCTCGCCTTCCGCGCGCGCGCTGAAGGTCAACGCCATGCGGTGCTTGAGCACCGGCTCGGCAAGATCGAGGACGTCGTCGATCGAGGGCGCGAGGCGGCCATCGAGCAATGCGCGGGCGCGCACCGCGAGCATGAGCGCTTGGCTGGCGCGCGGACTTGGTCCCCAGGCGATCAATTTTGCCGCTTCGCCGCCTTCCGGTCCCGGACGCGCCGAGCGCACCAGCGCGAGAATGGCCTCGACGACGGACTCGCCGACCGGCAGCCTTCGTACCAGCCGCTGCGCCGCCATGAGATCGTCGGCCGTCATCGCCGCCTGCGGTCGCGTCTCCTCGGCGCCCGTCGTTTCAAACAGAATCTTCCGTTCAGCCTCGCGGTCCGGATAGCCGACATCGATCTCCATCAAGAACCGATCGAGCTGAGCCTCCGGCAGCGGATAGGTGCCTTCCTGCTCCAGCGGGTTTTGGGTGGCGAGCACGTGGAACGGCTTCGGCAGATCGTGCCGTGCGCCGGCGACGGTAACATGCTGTTCCTGCATCGCCTGCAACAGCGCCGACTGTGTGCGCGGGCTGGCGCGATTGATCTCGTCGGCCATCAAGAGTTGGGCGAAGACCGGACCGGAGATGAAGCGGAAGGTGCGCTTGCCGGTCTGGCTCTCCTCCAACACCTCGGTGCCGAGAATATCGGACGGCATCAGGTCGGGCGTGAACTGGATCCGGCGCGCATCGAGCCCGAGAACGGTGCCGAGGGTGTCGACAAGTTTGGTTTTGGCGAGACCCGGCACGCCGAGCAAGAGCGCGTGGCCACCGGACAGGATGGTGACAATGGCCTGCTCGACGACCTTATCCTGGCCGAAGATAACGGTCCCGATTGCCGCCTTTGCCGCGCGTACGTGGTCCGCGGTCGTTTCCGCAGAGCGCACGATCATGTCTTCGAGCTTTTCGAGCCCATCTCCGCCGGCAACGGCCATGGCTAACTCCTTATTTGTAGGTCGTTTCTTGCATCGGATCAGACTCGCGTCATATGCACGAATCTACGGCAGCGAACTTGCCCGCCTATTAGGCACACACCATGCAATATGTGCGCCAGCTGTCTCGGATGCGGAGTTTGCGCTGATTCTTCATCCATAGGAAACGCGGCTGGCAATCCGATCCGCAACGACGCCGCTGACCCGAGCTGGATTTGGCAGTATTGGGTTTGGCACTGCACGGATGCAAACTGGCAATCTCGACTCGCGGGTCATTGCGCCCCCGAACTCAAGTCGAACCCAGAGTCTAGGCAAACCATGGCGAAGGAAGGGCGATCCGGCCTCGATTCGATCACGGGCGCGCTACGGCGCGCCGGTAAGGGGCCGCCGCCGGTGGACCGATGGAACCCGCCGTTCTGCGGCGATCTCGATATGCGCATCGCCAGCGACGGGACCTGGTTCTACCTGAAGACGCCGATCGGCCGCCCAGCGCTGGTCAAGCTGTTCGCCTCCGTGCTCAAGCGCGAGGGCGAGAGCTATTTCCTGGTCACGCCAGTCGAGAAGTGCGGCATCCGCGTTGACGACGCGCCGTTTTTGGCCGTCGAGCTGAACGTCGAGGCGGGCGGCGCCGGGCAAGTGCTCAATTTCCGCACCAATGTCGACGATTGGGTCGCCTGCGGGCCGCAGCACACTTTGCGTTTCGTGACCGAGGCCGGCACCGGCGGGTTGAAGCCCTATCTCCATGTCCGCCGCGACTTGTGGGCGAAAGTGACGCGTACGATGTTCTTCGATCTGGTCGAGCTCGGCGAGGAGCGCGACATCGAGGGCACGGCAATGTTCGGCGTGTCATCGATGGGAACGTTCTTTGCCATGGCGCCCGCCGATCAGGTAAGGGAATTGACGTGAGCGCGGATTTCTCTTGAACGAGGCTTCCGCTTGAATGGGGATTTTTCTTGAACGAGGCTTCTGCTTGAACGATTTGGGCGCAAGCGCGCGGCCGGCAGCGGCGAGGTTCTTCGACCGAGCCCGCGCCCGGCTCACGCTCGAGGTGCCGCCGGCGCTGACCGACCCGAGCATCGAGGGCGCGCGCGGCGACCTTGATCTCAATCCCGATATGTGGGTGCGCGCCGGCGTCAAAGCGACCAAACCCGCGGCGGTTCTCGTTCCGGTGATCGAGCGCAGCGAGCCGACGGTGCTATTGACGCTGCGCACCGCGGAGCTCGCCAGCCATGCCGGGCAGGTGGCGTTTCCCGGCGGCAAGATCGATCCCGACGACGAAAGCCCGGTCAGCGCGGCGCTACGCGAAGCCAAGGAGGAAATCGGTCTTGCGCCCGGCCTCATTGAGCCGATCGGCTATCTCGATCTTTATCTGACGTTTTCCGGCTTCCGCATTTTGCCGACAGTGGCGCGCGTCAAACCGGAATTCACGCTCACGCTCAATCCACGCGAAGTCGTCGAGACTTTCGAAGTGCCGCTTGAATTCTTGATGATGCCGGAAAATCACCAGCGCAAGACCCGCGATTGGAACGGGCTTGAGCGCGAATATTATGCGATCCCGTTCGAGAACCGCTACATTTGGGGCATTACCGCTGGTATCCTGAGAAACCTCTACGAGCGGGTCTGGGCGGCATGATCAGGCCAATCCTCATCGAGATCGGGTTGTTTCTCACCCCGTTCGTGCTCTATGCCGCGGTTTTGGTGGCGGCGCGCGTCGGCGTGCTGCAATTGTCGGCATGGCCTGTGCCGCATGTGATGGGGCTTTTGATCGCGTCGCTTGTGCTGGTCATTGGCAGCTTTTTGGTGCTGGCGAAGTTTTCAGGCGCGCCGCCGGGCTCGACTTATGTGCCGGCCCATGTCGAGGACGGTAAATTCGTGCCGGCGACGACGCAGTGACGACGAACGCGCATCTCGGCAACGCGGCCTGGTTGAAACAAGGCGAAGTCGCGCGACTTCTCGGGCTGCTCGATCGTGACGGCGAACACGCCCGGGTGGTCGGCGGCGCGGTTCGCAATGCGTTGTTGGGAGTCGCGGTCGATGAGATCGACATCGCGACGACCGCGGTGCCGAACGAAGTCGTGCGCCGCGTCGACGCGGCGGGCTGGAAAGCCGTTCCGACCGGTATCGACCACGGCACCGTCACCGTCGTCATCGACGGTCGGCCGTTCGAAGTCACGACGTTGCGCCAGGACGTCGAAACCTATGGCCGCAAGGCGAAAGTCATATTCGGCCGCGATTGGAAGGCCGACGCCGAACGGCGCGATTTCACCATTAATGCGCTCTCTGCCGCGGCGAATGGCGAGGTGTACGATTACGTCGGCGGGATTGCCGACATTGCCGCGCGGCGCGTGCGCTTCATCGGCGAGCCGCAGCAGAGGATCGCCGAGGACTACCTGCGGATTCTCCGCTTCTTTCGCTTTCACGCTTGGTACGGCGAGGGCGCACCCGACGCTGCCGGATTGCACGCTTGTATAGGCGCGCGCGGCGGGCTCGAAATGCTCTCGCGCGAACGCGTGCGCATGGAATTGCTGAAGCTCCTGGCGGCGCCCCACGCGACGCCGGCGCTCGCGGTCATGGCGGAAGCTGGATTGCTTGGCGCCGTCCTCGGCGGCGTGCCGCTGCTTGCAAGCTTCGAAAACTTGACGAAGGTCGAGGTGGCGTCTGGCGCCAAGGCCGATGCGATACGCCGCCTCGGCGCACTCGCCGTTTTGGTCGAGGAGGATGCGGAAAGGCTGGCGCAGCGGCTTCGTCTTTCCAACGCCGAAGCCGAGCGACTTTCGGCGCTTGATCTGTGGTGGCGGGTGACGCCGGCAAGCGGCGGTCAAACGGCCCATGCGCTCCTCTATCATCTCGGGTTGCAGTCGTTTGCCGATCGCGTGTTGCTGGCTTGGTCGCGCTCTTCGGCGAGCGCCGCCGACGACCTATGGCGCGAACTGGCGCGCCTGCCCGAGCGCTGGACAGCACCGGCCTTTCCGCTGAAATCCGCGGACTTCGTCCGCCGCGGCATCGATGCGGGCCCGGCCTTGGGCGCGGCCTTGCGCGCTGCGGAACGAGCCTGGATCGCGGCGGATTTTCCGGCGGATCGCGTTGCGATCGAAGCAATCGCCGACCGCGCCACGCAGGAAGTCGCCGAACTCGATTAGACGCTCACCGCTCGGAAAAGCGTTTATGCAGCGAGCGCAGCCGCCTGCGGCTGCCGGCTGCGACTTCCTGCACCCGCGGCCGCATGCGCGCCATCACCCGGCGGGGCTGCATCTGTGCCATCATGCGGCGGGGCCGCATGCGCTCGACCTGCATTTCATTGCCACGCCAGACGAAGGCATTACCCTTGAGCGCGCTGACGAACAAAACAGGCAATAGCAGATCGCGCATCAATCCATAGAGCGGGTAAGCCGCAGGCAGATGCCAACCGGCTGCCGCTGCGAGAAGCATCTCGCAGCCGTACCAGACCGTGCCAAAACTCCCGACCGAGAGCGCAAGCGGCAGACCAAAGGCATGGGCGAGGACGGCGATGCCAATCATCGGCAGCACACCGCCCGACAGGATTTCCGGCAGGAAATACATGAAGAAGCTGGCGCGCCGCAGCCGTGCCCAGCGCAATTGGCGATTCCACACCTCGGCCAGGCTGCGCCGGCCGAGCGGCTGCGCCAGCGGTTGATCGATCAATCTGACTTTAAGCCCGGCATCGCGCACGACCTTGGTTGCCGCTGCGTCTTCGGCAACCTCCTTGGCCAAGGCCTCGATGCCGCCTGAGCGTTCGAGATCGACGCGCCGCCACAGCATGGTTTTGCCCTGGGCAAATCCGTAACCGAAACTGTCGACGAGATATTGCCAGCGGGCCTGATAGGTATTGAGGAACGCGCATTCGAGCTCCGCCCAGAGTCCCACCGGGCGGCAGCCGATCGGCGGCGAGGCGACGAGACCGGTATCCGGGCGCCAGCTTGCGAACAACCGCTGAATATAGTCGCGCGGCATCAGCACATTGCTGTCGGCAATAATGATCCATTGATGCGCGGCGGCATGCCAACCCTTGAGCACATTATTGAGCTTGGGATTTGGGCTGATACGCTCGTCGCCGACCAGTACCCTGGCGTTGGCCTTCGGGTGCTCCGCCATCAAGCCCTCGACCAAAGGCAGAACGGGGTCTTTCGCGGAAGCGACGCAGAACAAAATCTCGCAATGCGGGTAATCGAGCTCGAACGTCGAGCGCAGCGTATCGATCGCGTAATTGTCTATTCCGCAGAGCGGGCGCACCAGACTGACCGGGGGGTAGCTGGACGTGGATGCGCGCGGTGACCTGCGGCGCAAGCGGCAAATTGCGATAAAAATGCTTCCGACCTGAATGACGGTGACGGCGAAGCAAAATACCGCGGTGGCGAGAATCAGCGCTGTCATCGCGCGGACGATTAGCTTTTAGCCATGACAGCGCTGTGACTCCAAATGCCATACGATGATACGGCGCGTTAATAATTGCTGTCATGGTCCTGCAATGGAACACATTTAGACAGAGAACAGGAATCGAATCAGACGTGAGATCAAAGTCGGTGACGTTCGAGCACGGCGCAAAGAAGTTCCGTACTCTCTTTATCTCCGATGTGCATCTCGGTGCGCGCGGCTGCCAGGCCGACCAGCTGCTGAGTTTCCTCCGTTATAATGATGCCGACACCATTTATCTGGTCGGCGATATCGTCGATGGCTGGCAATTGAAGTCCGGCTGGTACTGGCCGCAGGATCACAACGACGTGGTCCAAAAGTTTTTGCGCAAGGGCCGTAAGGGCTCGCGCATCATCTACCTGCCGGGCAATCACGACGAATTCTTGCGCGACTATTACGGCACCCATTTCGGCGGTATCGAAGTGGTAGAGACGGCCATCCACAAAGCCGCCGACGGCCGACGCTATCTGGTCGTACATGGCGACGTGTTCGACATGGTGGTCAAGCATGCACGCTGGCTCGCATTGCTTGGCGACACCGCCTACGATCTCGCTATCCTGATCAATCGCTATTTCAACGCCATCCGGCGGCGTCTCGGCTTTTCCTACTGGTCGCTGTCGCAATGGGCGAAGCACAAGGTCAAGAATGCGGTCAATTATATCGGCGCGTTCGAGGAGACGCTCGCCGCAGAGGCCCAGCGCCATCAGGTCGACGGCGTCATCTGCGGCCATATTCATCACGCTGTGATGCACGACAATTTCGGCATTCGTTATATGAATTGCGGCGACTGGGTGGAGAGCTGCACGGCGCTTGCCGAACATAACGACGGCAGTTTCGAGATTCTCAGATGGGCCGATCGGGACGAGATGTTGCCGCCGCTGCCCGACGAAGAAGACGAGCCGGTTGTCGCGGTCGACGAGGACGCCGAAATCGCGGCGTGAATGGCTTGGCTCCGAGGTCTGACGCTCGCCGATTAGGCCTTGAGCGCAGCGCTCAGCTGCGGTCATACTTGTTCCCAATATGGAACTCTCCGTCACAATCGAGCGCTGGCCGCTCGCCGCGGCTTTCACCATCAGTCGCGGCAGCAAGACCGAAGCCGTCGTGGTGGTGGTCGAACTGCGCGACGGCGTCCATCGCGGCCGCGGCGAAGCCGTCCCCTATGCCCGCTACGGAGAAACGCCGGAAGGCGTCGTCGCGGCGATTGAGGCGCTGTGGCAAGGTCTCGGCCAAGGCCTCGACCGCGGCGCTTTGCAGGCCGCGTTTCCCGCCGGCGCAGCCCGCAACGCGCTCGATTGCGCGATTTGGGATTTGACCGCCAAACAAACGGGCCGCCGCGCGCACCAATTGGCGGGCATCGCTGCGCCGAAACCGCTCACCACCGCCTATACAATTTCGCTCGCGCATCCTGCGGCGATGGCGGCGGCGGCGGAACGCGCCGCGGAGCGGCCCTTGCTCAAAGTGAAGCTCGGCGGCGGGGGCGACGACGGCGCCCGGTTAATTGCCGTGCGCGGCGCGGCGCCAAAGGCGGAGCTGATTGTCGACGCCAACGAGGGCTGGAGCGAGGACAATCTTGAGCAAAATCTCGCCGCCTGCGCCGAAGCCGGCGTCACGCTGATCGAGCAGCCATTGCCTGAAGGCAACGACGCGGCGCTGGCGCGCATCAAACGGCCGATCCCGGTCTGTGCCGACGAAAGCGTTCACGATCGCGCGTCGCTTGATGCGCTATCCGGAAAATACGATGCGATTAATATCAAGCTCGACAAGACCGGCGGCCTCACCGAGGCGCTCGCGCTCGCCGCGATCGCGAAGCAGCGCGGCTTTGGCATCATGGTCGGCTGCATGGTCGCAACCTCGCTGGCGATGGCGCCCGCCATGCTGGTGGCGCAGCACGCCAGCGTCGTCGACCTCGATGGCCCGCTGCTGCTGGCCAAGGATCGTCCGGACGGGCTGCACTATGTAGGTAGTGTTGCGTATCCAGCGAAGCCTGTTTTGTGGGGCTGACGACTATGGCGGCGCTGAACCTGTGGGTATCTTGGGGCGACCCACGATTAAGCCGATTGCGTGAAATTTGCCGTTATGCTGTTGAGTGAGTCTAGGTATCGCCATGTCCATGGACCCATTGGCGTTGCCGGCCATCGCGGCCGTCGCGCCACAGGAATCAGAGTACGATGCCGTTTATGCGGCGGTCACCGCAACCGAGCGCGGCCGCTGGCTCTTGACCGAATACGGCAATCGTAACCGGCACGCCGAAACGCATTTGGTCCTTGCCGCGATCGCGAGGGTCGACGCGGCGGTTCGTGGCGACGTGGCGCCGCATTCTCCTGTCGCATTGTGGCGCGATCTGACCGGCATCGCCGCGACGATCGAGCAGGCGAGAGCGGCAATCGCCGCAGAGCAGCCGCTGGCGCCGGCAGTTGGCGCGGCGTTGGAGCGTATCCAGGACGTCGCGTTCGGGCTGCGCGAGCGCGCGGCCGATGCGGCCTTGTGCGATGCCCTTGACGCCGCCGCGGGCGAGATTTCCGATGCCTGCGCCGATCGTTCGACGAGAGGCAAGTCTGGACGCAAAGTGGCCGAGTCGCTGCGCGAACTCGCCGACCGGGTCGACAAGCTCATTCAATCATCGCTCGCCGAAAAAGCTTCCGGCGAGCCGCCACCCGTCATAACGCCCGCGGTTGCGGCGGCCGAATCCTCGTCCGCGCCTATTGAGCAAATAGAACGCCGCGCCCCCGACGCCGGCGAGGACGATGACTTGGCACGGTCTCCTCTCTTCGCCATGGATCTTCAGCAGAGCAAGAGACTTTCCGAGGCGGCCGCTACGCTCGCGACATCGCTGACCAGTGCCGCATCGGCCCTCGATCCGAAAACCGAACGGGCTGCCGCGAACATTGCGCCGTTGGGCGACCCCGCGCCTTCCGGACCGCAGGCGGACAACGGCACGCGTTGGTTCATCGAATCGCCCGATTTTGTGTTTCATCGTTCGGCGCCGGAACCGGAACTCGAACCGGTGCAATCCGAATTGTCCGACCCTTCCGGGACGGCTCATGCATTGTTGCCGGAAACGGGGCTGCATTCGGGGCCGCCGGACGATCCGGCAGACCTCGTCAAAGATGCCACCGCCGAGGTCGCCACGGTGCCGATTGCGGCGCCAGCATCTTTCGCGGTCATGTCCGCGGTCGCCGAAGTTCCATCGCCGCAGTACCGCATCGCAAATAGTCCGGGAGTGCGAGTCATTGCGCGTCCATCGCCCGGCGATTCGCTCGCCGCGGTGCGCAACCTCAGTGCGGAAGAGTTGATCGCGTTGTTCGGCTAGCGCGAGACGCCGACGTAGGTAGTGATACGCGTGGCGGTCTACATTAACTTTTCGTTAGTCGCAGCAGAAACCGACGACGCCGATCGAGGCCGGCACGGAAGTTGCTTGTGAGTCAATCCATGCGGATCGAAAAGGACGTGCAGCCAATGCTGGTTTGAGTGCTCCGGGTCGGCAGGGCCATTCGTTCGCGGTCCGCAAATGTTGAATCATTTGGAGGCCACTATGCACAGACGAACCGGTCTTGTTTTGGCGGCTGTAGCGTTGTGCGTGCTTCTCTTGGTTCCGAACCGTGTGTCCGCGCGTGACGACGGTCGCTATGCAAGCGAGAATCCCGAACTGCACAAATGGTTCGATAAGCTTGCGAGCGGCAAGGGCCTTTGCTGTTCCTTTGCCGACGGCGTCAGTGTGCAAAACGTCGATTGGGATACCGACAATGGCCGTTATCGGGTGCGCATTCAAGGACAATGGGTTGTCGTGCCTGAAGCGGCTTTGGTGACCGAGCCAAATCGTTTCGGTCCGGCCGTCGTCTGGCCGTACCAGGACAGCGATGGCGCAACTCAGATCCGTTGCTTCTTGCCCGGCGCCGGTGCGTAGTCTGCGGTCGCATCCACGAAACAGCGTTACGCGACCAGTCGTGAAAACAGTTCCGGGTCGACATTGCCGCCGGAGAGGACGGCCACCGCTATTTTATTTTTGACGTCGATTTTTCCAGTCATCAACGCGGCGAGTGCGACCGCGCCGCCCGGTTCGACGACGAGCTTCAATTCGGCGAAAGCAAACGCGACGGCGGCGGTGACCTCGTCGTCGCTCACCGCGACGCCGGCTCCGACCAGCGTTTGGTTGATCGCGAAAGTGAGTTTGCCCGGCATGCGCGCCATCAGTGCATCGCATATGGTACCGGTTAGCGCGGCATTCTGCTCGCGCTTACCGCTGCGAAACGACCGCGCATGATCGTCAAAGCCCTGTGGCTCGGCGGTATAGAGCGCGGCCGCCGGCACCCGGGCTTTGATGGCGAGCGCGATCCCAGCCGTCAGGCCGCCGCCGGAAGCGGTCACCACCACAATGTCCGGAACGAGGCCAAGCGCGTCGAGGTCCTCGACGATCTCGCGGCCGGCCGTGCCTTGGCCGGCTATGATCAACGCATCGTCGTAAGGCGGCACCAGAACGGCGCCGCGTCGGGCGGCAATATCTTTGGCAATCGCCTCGCGATCGTCGAGCGCACGGTCATAAAGCACGACTTCCGCGCCGAACGCCGCGGTACGCTCGCGTTTTGCCCGCGGCGCGTCGCGCGGCATCACGATGACGCAAGCCATGCCGAGGAGCCGCGCCGCCGCCGCGACGCCTTGCGCGTGATTGCCGGATGAAAATGCCACCACGCCGCCGGCCCGCTGTTCCAGCGGGATCGCCGCGAGTTTGTTATAGGCGCCGCGGAATTTGAACGAGCCGGTGTATTGCAAAGTTTCGGCTTTGAGGAAAATCCGTCCACCTGTCACGGCGTCGAGCGCAGCCGAGGTCAAGAGCGGGGTATGCAGGGCAACGCCGGCCAGTCGGCGAGCGGCCTCATCGACATCCGCGGCGGTGGGCAGTGCAACCGGGGCGTCCATGGTCTGACGGTAGCGCCGCGATCGTGTCGCAAGCAAGGGCATTGGCGGGAGGCGAGTGTTTTAAGTTTGGGCGACGAACGCCAAAGCCCGGTTCTAATTCACTTAGAACCGGGCTTCGGCATTTACTTCCGCGTCGGCATTCGCCGATACGCCTTGGCTTAGTCGAACCGTCCCGCAGCGTGCGCCAGCAAGGTATAGACCTTGCCGGTATCCGACGTGAGATAGTTGCGTGCCACGGCCGGACCACGGTCGCCGCGCGAGACGTCGTCGAGCAGGCGCTCGAATTCGTGGATATAATGTTCGACGGTCTGCCGGAATTCGGGATCAGTCCGGTACTTGTTGCGGATTTCGTCGAACGCCTTCTGACCCTGCGGCGTGTAGAGGCGCCGGGTGAAGGCGCCGCGCTCACCGCGCTTATAGCGCTCCCAGAGTTCCGCGGCGGCGTCGTGGTCGATCATCCGCGCGATATCGACCGAAAGCGTGTCGATCGAATCGACGCTGTCGCGGGGGCGCTCCTCGCGCGGCGGTTCGCGCGATGGCGCTGGCGCAATCGACGGGGCGTCGTCACGCGAGGCGCGGGTCAAAAGGTCGGACAGCCAGCCGCCATTCCGCGCATTGCTGTCATCCTTGCCGCCCGGAACCGGGCTGAGCGTCGGCGGACTGTTGCGGCGCGCCGGCGCGCCGGTGATGTCGCGCGGTGGCGCTTGCTGCGGCGCCGGCGCGATCTCGGCGGTAGCCCGCATCGGGCGCGCTTGACCGCGTCCGCCGCTTGCGGCGTAGAGCGGTTCGGCTTCGCGCCGCACCGGTTCCACGGCATCGAGCGAACGCCCATGGCGGGCGACGATGCGGTTAAGTTCGGCGAGGGCCTCGATCTGATCGACGATGACGCGCCGCATCTGCGCCGCGCTCTCGGCGGTCTCCTGCGGCAGTTCGAGGATGCCGCGGCGCAATTCGGCCCGCGTCGTCTCAAGTTCCTGCTGCATTTCCGCAGCCATCTGCTTCATGCCCTGCATGATCTCGGTAAAGCGTCCGGCGGACTGGCTGAACATGGCCTGCGCTTCGGCGGACGACTCCTCATAAACCGCGTTGAGCGCCTCGCTGGTGCGCAGGCGTTCCTCTTCCGAGGTTTTGCGGACGAGTTCGTATTGCTGCTCGATGGTCTGGACGCTCTCGTTGCTGGTGTCGGCGATGATGCCGGCGATCTCGCGCGCCCGCGTCGTCGCGGTGTCGAGCGATTCTTCGAGCAGGCCGGAAAAGCGCGCCAGGCGCTGGCCGAAATCCTCCGTCCGGGCGTCGAGCGTCGCGACCAGCGTCTCCATGGTCGCGTGCCGCTCGGTAACCGAAATCTCGGTTCTCTGGTTGCTCGCCTCGAGCAGTTCGACGGCATCGGCAAGCGTCCGTCCGTGCGAGCTGAACTGGTCGGCGAGGTCGCCGAGGTCGTGCAACACCTTGGCGGTCACGTTGTTGAAAGTGCCGAGGTGCTGTTCGACTTTGGCCGTGGTGGCGCCGCTCTTGCTGGTCAGATCATTCATGGCGGCGACGAACTCGGAAACCCGACTGGCCATGGTGTGCTCGATCGAGTTCATGTTTTCTTGCGCGCCGCTGAGCACCTCCTGCAGCAAAATATTGGCCTCGCGCAGCCGCTCGAACAGCGCGGTGGAATCGGAACGCAGCATCGTGTGCGTTTCCATCATCTCGGCGACGGTCGCGGCGGCGGTCCGTTTGGAGTCCTCGATCGCGGTCTTGGTCGCGCGGTGCAGCTCGTCGAGCGTTCGCGAAATCGTCAACTTGGCGGCTTCGGTGACGCCCTGGGTGCCTTCCTGCATCTGGCCAAGCGTCCGCGTCAGCGCGGCGGTGACGTTCAGGCTGGCGTCGTTAATTTGCCGGGCGATCTCCTCGCTCTTGTCCAGCATCGACTGGGTGAAGACAAAGCCTTTGGATTCGATCGTCTTCACCGTTTGGTCGGTGATGCGGCCGACTTCGCCGGCGAACTGGTCGCCTTTATTGGTCAGTGCGGTGATCAGGCTGTTCGACTTCTCGTCAAGCAAGCGCGTCATGTCGTCGACGCGCTGGGTCATGGCGCTGTTGATCTCATTGGCCTTGCCGACCACGGTCCGCGAAACTTCGGTGCTCATGCCGACCAGTTTGCGCTCGGCCTCGCTGGCGCTGCGGCCGATGGCCTCGGTCGTGGTCAGCGTGCTCTTGCTCAAAAGATCGGCGGCGGTCGCCGCCGTCTTGCCGACCGCGTCGGTAGCCGCCGCGGCGCTCTTGGCGATGACGTCATTAGCGGCGGCGACGCTCCTGCCAAGCGTTTCGTTGGCGGTGGCGGCGGCCTTGCCGAGCGTTTCGTTGGCGCCAGCGGCGGCCTTGCCGATCGTGCTGCTCAGCACACCGGCACTGCGGTTGAGCGACACCGTCGCTTCCGCCGCGCTGCGATTGAGCGTCTCGGTCGCGGCCGTCGACGCCGCCGCGCTCTTGCCGAGAGCTTCGGTCGTGTTGGCGGCAAGCTGCGTCAGCGCTCGCTCGGCGCTCGCCGTGTTGGTCTTGATCGATTCCGACAGCGTTTCGAGCCGCGAGTTAAGCAGATCGGCCGCGGTGCGGCTCTGCACCTCCATCTGCTGGACGACGGCTTGGGCGCGCCCTACCAGGAGCTGTTCCAAATGGCCGATCCGGGTATCGAGCGTGTTGGCGACGTCGAGCGCGCCTCGGCCGAGGCTGGAGTCGATCTTGGTGATCCGGTCACCGATCGCGTCGGCAAATTTGGCCGCGCGCGTATCGATCAACGTCGTGATGTCGCCCAGGCGTTTGTCGAGCGACGTGACGGCTAGAGCGCTGCCTTCGGAGAGCGACTTTGCGATATCGTCGACGCGAGTGGACAGATTGTCGGTGAGCGATTTCGCGCGGCTATCGAGCGCTTCCTCGAAACGCACGAGACGCTGATCGAGACCCGTGGTGATCTCGTTGGCTTTCGACGTCACGCGATTGTCGAAGTTATCCACGTAGCTGCGCATGGACTCGGTAACGTCCTGGGTGCGCGCGCCGAGCCGCTCGACAAGTTCCGAGCCGTAGGTCTTCACGGTGCGATCGAATTCGGCGAGGTGCCGGGTGATCAGATTGCCGAGCGTCGAAGAATCGCGCGAGATCTTTTCGCCGAGTTCGGCGCCGGTGTGGTTGAACATCTCCTCGAAAGCGGCCAGGCGCGTCGCCAACATCTCCTTTACGGCGTCGCTGCGCGTCGCGATGACACCTGAGACGTGCTCGGCGCTGTCGCGGACGGAATCTGTGATGGCGGAGCTGCGCTCGATCAGGGCTTCGGCAATGCTGTTGCCAGCGTCCAGGAGCCGCGCCGCCACCTCGCCGCCGCGCAGATCGAGGTCGAGCAAAAGCGAGTCGCCGGAGTTCTTCAGCGTGCTGTTGACCTCGTCGGCGCGGGTGGCGATCGTTTCGGCCAGCTGGGTCGAAGTCTCGACAATAGCGTCGGTAAGCTCCTGCGAACGTCCGATCATCAGGTCGACGACGGCGAGCGATTTGTCCGAGAAGCTCTCGACGACGCGGTCGAGGCGCGATGTCATCATGTCTTCGAGGCCGGTGGCGATTGCGGCGAATTCCTCGCCGATATGGTTGGTCTTGAAGTTCAGATTCGAGGTCAGACTGTCGCTCGCCGTGGCGATCGCGCGCGAGGTCTCCTCCCTCGCTTCGGTCAGGGCGCGCGTACTCTCGTCGCTTGCCGCGGCGATGGCGCGCGAGGTCTCGTCGCTCGCAGTCTCCAGGCGATCGAGCAGGTCGCCGCCGCGCTCGCTCAGCTGCTGGATCATGTTGTCGCCGATCTGGCCGAGCGTGAATGTGATCTGCTCGCCGCGCTCCGCCAGCGACTGGGTGATGCGCTGAGCCGCGTCGTTGACCTGCTGGCCGACCAGATCGCTGATGGTCGAAAGATCCTGGGTCAGATCGATTTGGACGTTGTTGAGAGCGGAACGCACCTGCTCAGCCTGTCCGACCAGCGTATCGCGCTGACTGGCGAGATCCTGCAACAGACCACGCATGCGGATTTCGTTGTCGCTGTAAGTGCGTTCGAGCGCCGCCACTTCGTTTTGCACCAGGGATTCCAGTTCGCTGGCGCGCGCCAGAGCCCGCTCGACGCCGTCGCCCATGGCCGCGACTTCGCGGCGGATCGCCTGGCCGACGGTGACGATGGAATCGCGCGCAACGCTCTCCGGTTCGGCAAGCCGCATCGCCACCCGCGCCATCGATTGCGCGATCAGGCGCAATTCCTGGGAGCGCCAGGCCATGTGGGCCACGCCAAAGAAGAATATGATGGGCAACAGCGCCGCGGCGCCAAGACCGACCATGAGGGCGGCTGGAGAATGGCCAGGGCCAAGGGCCGCGCTGAGGTCCGACAGATAGGCCCATGACAACGACAGACAGCCGACAATCCAGGCGCAGGAAAACACGGTCGCGACGAAATAGGACGAGCGCGCCGGGCGCCGCTGCAGTGCGTGCAGGATCTGGCCGATCGACTGCTGGTCGTCGTTTGCCGGCCGAACGGTCGGTCCGGCGAGGTCGCGCGTTCCGATGGCGTCGGATTCATAAAGCTCTCTGTCTGGGACTGACGCGGCCGCGCTTGACGGACCGCCGGCGGCCGCGCCGGACAGGAGATCAGCCATACCCTCGGGCGGAGCCGTCGCCTGCTCCTCGTCATCGCGAATATTGAGTGCTTCCTGGATCGCCGACAGCGCCGCCTCAGTCGGATCCGTCATCTTCTTCGGGTAGTTGGCCATTTCGGTCGTCGCCTCGCGTGTTACGCTGGACTAGGTCGGGCCGAGAACGCTCCCAAGAATGCTCCCAAGAAGGCTCAGGCCGCGCCACGAGCGCGTGATCGTTTAATTCCTCACCGGCTGCAGGGCTCCCCAACCACGCCCAAATGCAAGCCTTCACTTCGTACTGCCATAGCCCATCCTATCGGTCTGGCAGATCGAAGAAAACTGGTTCGGTAACGTCCTTTTAATCATCGTTAACGGCTTATTCACCCTGTCACCCCAGGGTTTTCGGGTCCTGCCGGGGCGCCGAAGGCGCCATTGTGGGCCCAACATTGCGGCCGGCATGGGGCCGAACGCACCCCGGTTGCCCCTGACCGGTAATGGGAGGCGGTGCGGCAGGTCGGGTAAGACTTTGCTTACTGCTTAAGCGAAAGTACGCGCTCGGTTCACTGGTTGCACAGGAGACTTGTGCTGTTTTCAGTGTGCCGCATGCCAATCATACCCAGAGAGAAGCATTGGGCCGACGGGGGGAGGACGCCATGACCGCAGCGAACTTAGCGGCCGCAGCAGACAGCGATCGGAGGCCGACCGTCATTGATGCCGGCCATCTTGAGCGCATGACGCTTGGCGACCGTCGGCTGGAGCGCGAGGTGCTCGAACTCTTCGTGCGCCAGACCACCATCATGCTCAATCGTATTGTCGGCGCGGAGCCGGCGCTGGCCGCCGCTGCGGCCCATACGCTCAAGGGCTCGGCGCGCGGCATCGGGGCGTGGCGCGTGGCGCGGGCCGCCGAGTTATTGGAGCAAGCCGCAGGACCGGTTGGCGGCGAAGACGATGTGGCGGAGGCGGTGACTGAGCTCAAAGCCGCAAGCCTGGAGGCGAGCGCCGCAATCGGTGCGCGCCTGGTTGGTCTTTTGACCGAGCTTGCGCGGGACCGTTGATGCCGGCCGGGACACCGGCCGGACCCCCGGATCGCTTGGACTGGCGCCGGCGGCCATGAGCCGATAGAAGGAGCCGGCCGGACACCAACTCCTTGAGGGATTTTGCCGGCGCCCTGTTGAGCCCGCACGGTTTTCGGTTACGCCTTCCGCCATGGTCAAAATCACATTCATCGATTCCACGGGCATAGCACGGACCGTCGACGGCGAAGCCGGTTCCACCGTGATGGAAACGGCGATCAAGCACGCCGTGCCCGGGATCGAGGCCGAATGCGGCGGCGCCTGCGCTTGTTCGACCTGCCATGTTTATATCGATGAGGCATGGCGCGAAAAGGTCGGCGAGCCGTCGCCGATGGAAGAGGACATGCTCGATTTCGCTTTCGAGGTCAGGCCGAATTCACGGTTGTCGTGTCAGATCAAAGTGCGCGAAGACTTCGACGGTCTCATCGTTCGGACGCCGGAGCGCCAAGCGTAGGGTCCCAGGCATAGCCGGCAAAGTTCGAGGTCCGGCGTCACCTCCGGCCGCGCAATTTTTGAGCTCGCCTCTTCCCCTGTCGCATTGGCCACGCTAGACACTCGCCACCCCATCAAAAATCGGCACTTAAAACGAATACGGATACGCCATGACCGAACCTATCAAGACTGACGTCGTCATTATCGGCGCCGGGCCGATCGGCCTGTTCGCGGTGTTCGAACTCGGGTTGCTTGATATGAAGTGTCATCTCGTCGACATTCTCGACAAGATCGGCGGGCAGTGCGCCGAGCTTTATCCGGAGAAGCCGATCTACGATATTCCCGGTATTCCCTTTACCAGCGCGCATGGTCTCGTTGACGCGCTGTTGCAGCAGATCAAGCCGTTCAATCCGCAATTTCATCTCAACGAGATGGTGGAGAGGGTGGAGAAAATCGGCGATCCGTTGTTTCGCGTGACCACCGACCAAGGCAAGGTGTTCGAGAGCAAGGTCGTCGTCATCGCCGCCGGCGGCGGCTCGTTCCAGCCCAAGCGCCCGCCGATCCCCGGCATCGAGCCTTACGAAGGCACATCGGTGTACTACGCGGTGCGCAAAATGGAGGCGTTCCGGGACAAGCGCGTTCTCATCGTCGGCGGCGGCGACAGCGCGCTCGATTGGACGCTCAATCTGGCGCCGATCGCGAGCCATCTCACGCTGTTGCACCGGCGCAGCGAATTCCGCGCCGCGCCGGACAGCGTCAACAAAATGATGTCGCTCGTCGGCGACGGCAAAATCGATTTCGTTCTCGGACAAGTCACCTCGCTCGCCGGCGACAACGGTCAGGTCAGCAAGGCCATCGTCAAGACCAATGACGGCTCCACCTTCGAAATCGCTTGCGACGCGTTGCTGCCGTTCTTCGGTCTGACCATGAAGCTCGGCCCGGTCGCCAATTGGGGTTTCGAACTCAAGAATAACGAGCTGATCCCGGTCGACACCGAGAGCTTTCAAACCAGCGTGCCCGGCATTTTCGCCATCGGCGACATCAATTGGTATCCCGGCAAGCTCAAGCTCATACTCTCCGGTTTCCACGAAGGCGCGCTGATGGCACAGAAAGCGCACCGCTATATCTACCCGGAAAAGCGGTTGGTGTTTCAGTACACCACGTCCTCGTCGAGCCTGCAGAAGAAGCTCGGCGTGACGCCGGAGCGGCCGCAGGCCTGATCGGAGCACGCTCGGGCGACGAACTTAGGCCTCGACGGTGTCGGTCGCGATCTAGGGGGTGCGTGGCGGCGTCGTCCCGGCCGATGGAAGCGGAGCGGGCGCGCCAGGCGGCGGCAGCGGTATGGTTTGAACCGCGGGTGGCGCCGATAGTCCGAGGATCCCGCGCGCGGCCGGCAACGCGGCGTCCGCCATCGCGGCGTAACCTTCGGCGGTGGGATGCACCGCGCCGCCATAGACGGCGCTGCCGACGCCCCATAGCGCGTCGTGGATGTCGCTCGGTTTCAAAATCGCGGGCATGCCCTCGGGATAGGTCATGGCAGTGAAGTAGCTGTCATTGGCCGTCCTGATCCAGCGCGCGCGTGGCGCATAAGGCCGATAATTCCCCGGGGGCTCGCCGCAAGTCATCGGATCGTCCGGTGCGGCATTCGGGTCGGAGGTGAAACTATCGCCTTTGGTCGAAAAGCAGTTGCGATCGAATTCGGGGTCCGTCGCCGCGCGGACGCACATACCATGTCCATCGAACGCCGCCTGATGGCCGTCGACAAACGTCATCCGCTCCGTCATCGGGTCGTGGCAGATCTTGTTGCCGTCACAGGTCGCCAGCATTTTGACCTTGGGCAAAAACTTGTTGTCGACGAAATCGGCCGTCGCGCGCAGGCGCTCGCTGTCGGCGCCGAAGGCCGGATGAACATCGAGGCCGTCACGGCCGCCGGAGCAGGGCTTGTTTGCCGCTTGCATGGCTGGATTGCCGTAGGAGACGAAAACCACGCGTTCGAGATTGCCGCCGACATAGGGCTTGAGCGCGGTGCGCAATTGCGCGAACTCACCTGGAAGATCCTGGTCGAGGGCTTTTTGCGCGGTGGCGACGTCGACGATAGAGCCGCCTTGCCGGAGCAACAGCCGCTCGGTGGTGGCTTCAACAATGACATTGGCGACGAGGCCGGCGAAATTCACGTCGTTGGCGCCGACGGTCAGCAGCATCAAATCGATGTTACGGTTCGGATCTTGGCGATGCGCCGCCGCCATGACGTCTTTGAGTTCGCCGAATTGCGCGGGCGAGGTACCCGAGCAGCTCTCAATCCCCACCACCCAGGGACAGTCGTCGGAGCGCTGGCCGCCGAACATTCCGGCATCGATTGACGCGCCGGTGCAGGCGAGAGGCACCAGCGTGACGGCGAGGTGGGGCTGCTCGATCGCGAGCGCAAGCGCGGTACGCACCTGATAGCTGTAAAGCGATCGATGGCAGGCGGGGCTCATCCAGCGCGCACCGTGGCGCGCCCAGTCTATGCTTGCGTTCGTGCTCGACGGCCCATTCTCGCAGGACCGGTCGTCGCTATAGCCGGCGCGACTCGGCCGGAAATATTGGCTGCTGCCTCCGGTCAGAAAGCGCTTGAAGCAGAAGCCGCCTTCCAGTTCGACCGCCTTGTCGGGATTGCCCTCGCCCGCAGCGATGGAATCGCCGAGGCCGGCGATGAGTACGTCGCGCACCGCGATCTCGGTCGCCACGCGTTGGGCAGTGCCGTCGCCGAGCGGGATGTCGACGGTGGCGACGGTGGTGCGGCCCGAGCGCACGCGCAATTTTACTTCCTGATCGCACGGTGCGCTGCTCTGCTTGAGTGGACCGTCACCGTCGTCGAAGCTCCAGACGCAGGTTGTGTCCTGCGGCACCGGACCGGAGATGGTCACCCCGATGGGGTGATCGCGGGGCGCAAGATAGCTTTCGCGCGTACCGTCGCGGTCGCAGGTTTCCTGGAGCGCGCCGTAATTGTCGAGACAAAGGTTCGCCACTACGTCCTTGGCCCAGCCGACGCCGTCGGTGTCGCGCTCAAGCCGGCGTTCGGCGGCGAGCACGCCGTCACCGCGGCTCACCGCCACTTGGCGCAGGAAATCGGCCTCGTTGCGAAACAGGCGAAACCGACTCTTGGCTTCCCAGGCGATATGAAAGTCGCCCGTTCCCGCAAGTTGGGCGAATCCCGCATCGAGCGGGACGAGGACGATGAAGAGGGCGAGAATGATGGAAAGGCGCATGGGGATGGGCGGGGACCTGCGATCGCCCTTCTAGCACCCGGCTTGCGGCGGAAATGTGAGGACCTTTTGCCGCCGTCGGGGCGTTATGTGGGAAATCCCGAACCCGCGACGACGGGTTGGGTTTAGGCTAGACGATTGCCGGCCAGATTGGACCGCGCCGGCCAACCTCGCAAGGCGGCTTCGCGCCGCGTTCGTAATTGCGGAATTTGTGATGGCAGAAGCATCGATCACCACGAAATGCTGTGTTGTCGGCGGCGGACCCGCCGGCATGATGCTGGGGTTCCTGCTGGCCCGCGCCGGAGTCGAGGTGGTCGTGCTGGAAAAGCACGCCGATTTCCTGCGCGACTTCCGCGGCGACACCGTCCATCCATCGACGCTTGAGCTGATTTACGAGCTCGGATTGCTCGACGATTTTCTGAAGCAACCGCACCAGAAAATCCAAAAACTTTCCGCCCAGATCGGCGGCGAGCGCGTTGCCATGGCCGATCTCACGCATCTGCCGACACACTGCAAATACGTCGCCTTGATGCCGCAATGGGATTTTCTGAATTTCCTGGCCAGCCATGGCAGACGCTACAAGACCTTCGATTTGCGCCTGCGGGCGGCGGCGACCGACCTGATCGAGGAGGGCGGTCGTATCGTCGGCGTGCGGGCGAATACGCCCGACGGCGCGCTCGCGATCCGCGCCGATCTGGTGGTCGGCTGCGACGGACGGCATTCGACGGTGCGGGAGAAAGCCGGTCTCAAAGGCGAGGACTACGGCGCGCCGATGGATGTGCTGTGGTTTCGTCTGTCGCGCAAGGCGAGCGACGACAGCGACAGCTTCGGTCATGTCGAGGCCGGCGTCATGCTGGTCATGCTCGACCGCGGCGACTACTGGCAATGTGCTTACGTCATACCGAAAGGCGGCATCGCGGAGGTCAAGGCCAAAGGCCTCGATGCGTTCCGCGACAAGGTGGTGTGGATGTCGCCGTTTCTCGCCGACCGTGTCGGTGAACTGAAAAGCTTCGACGACATCAAGCTTTTGAGCGTCACCGTCGACCGCCTGCACAAATGGTGGCGGCCGGGCCTCATCTGTATCGGCGATTGCGCGCACGCGATGTCGCCGATCGGCGGTGTCGGCATCAATATCGCGGTGCAGGACGCGGTTGCCGCCGCCAACCGGCTGGCGGCGCCGCTCAAAGCCGGCACGGTCACCATCGACGACCTGCAGGCGATCCAACACCGGCGCATGTTTCCGGTGCGCTTCACGCAATGGCTGCAGCTGACGATTCAAAGACGGCTGATCAGCCGCATTTTGCAGAGCCAAGCGCGGCCGAAGCCGCCGCTGGTGTTCAAATTGCTCGGCGCCATTCCACTGTTGCAGCGCATACCGGCGTTGTTAATCGGCGTCGGCATCCGGCCTGAGCACGTGCACACGCCGGACGCCTTCGCTGTGGAAGATCAAGGGCGGCGCGACGCGGCCTGACGCCGCGTCGGAATTTTACGACTTTTGCAGTTCGGTCGCCGCGCGGGCGAGGATTTCGACGAGTTGCGATTCCGCCTCGGCATCGTTGTCGAGCCGTTTTGCGACCGCCTCGCGCAGATGATCGAATGTGGCCTCGATCAGCGGGGGCAGGGTGCGGCGATCTTCGCGCTCGCCGCGTGAGGCGCGGCGCCAGCGATTGATCCGCTCGCCGAGCGCACTCAAGCGATCGAGCACGACCTTGACCAGATCGCCTTGGGTGTCGAGGTAGGCGTGACCTTCGTCGGTGATGGTATAGAGTTTCTTTGAGCCTTCGGTCGCGGCGGTGACATAGCCAGCTTCCTCCAGATAGGTCAGCGTCG
This sequence comes from Xanthobacteraceae bacterium, assembly GCA_049519075.1. Classification (GTDB taxonomy): domain Bacteria; phylum Pseudomonadota; class Alphaproteobacteria; order Rhizobiales; family Xanthobacteraceae; genus BOG-931. The sequence goes on from JBEKRD010000011.1 coordinate 36,091, forward strand.
GATAGACGATGCCGGGGCTCGGCGAGTACCAATCCGCGGTCTTTTCCTCGACCAGCTTGATGATTTCATAGCCGTGGCGCGGTGCCACCGCGATCAGCGCCAGCGCCACCAGCCTCAGGTCGCCCTGCGCCAGCATGCGCCCCGCGCGCATATCGTCGGGGTTCATGCCGCCACCGTCCCGGCCGTGCCGACCGCCGAAACCGAAGCCGCCGAAACGGCCGTGGCGGCGATGTCTGCCGGCCGCCCAGCGACCGTCGTGCGATTCAGAATGTTCGTGATGCCTGTGCATCTTGGGTTCTCCTTAGTTAGATATATCTTTAGATAGCTCATAAGAAGTTATAACGCAAGATATATCTTACATAGACTTGACCGGTATAGCCGTGCCAATATATTCGTATACGGATAATAGGCAGGAGCACCATGCCGAAGGCCCACCCCTCGAACCCTTTGGCGCTCGCCGTGCTCGCTTTGTTGTTCGAGCGGCCGATGCACCCCTACGAAATGGGATTGATCCTTAAGCAGCGGCACAAAGAGGACAGCATCAAATTTCGCTATGGCTCGCTCTACACGGTGATCGAGCTTTTGCTGAAACGCGGCTTGATCGCCGCGAGGGAAACCGAGCGGGAGGGCCGCCGGCCTGAGCGCACCATTTATGAGATCACGCCGGGCGGCAGCGGCGAGTTACACGCATGGATGTGCGATCTGCTCGGCGAGCCGGTGAAGGAATATCCGCAGTTCGAGGCGGCGCTGTGCCTCCTGCCGGTACTGCCCCCGCAGGAGGCGTTGGACCTGCTCCGGCAACGTCTGCATTCCCTTGAGCGGAGCGTCGTCGGGCTCGCCGACCAGATTGAAGGCGCGAGCGGGCAGAACTTCCCGCCGCTGTTCTTGGTCGAAACCGAATATCGCCTCGCTTTGATGAAGGCCGAACTGGCGTTCGTCGCCGAGTTGATCCGGCGCATCGAGAGCGGCTGGGGTCCGCTCGAACTTTGGCGCGGCTTTCACGAAGATCGCGAGGCAACGCTCAGCAGACTGTACCAGGAATATGGAGGTGCGCCGATGCCCTGAAAAATGGCAGCCCCGACGATGCGCGAACATCGCCGGGGCCTCGAACCCAAACCCGAACGCGCGGAGCGCGCTGGCTTCAGGCACGCAAATCAAACCTACCAGCCGAATCTCCGCGAGAACAGCCGCGTTCCCTACGCGAGCGAACAATCACGCTGCCTAGAACGGAGAAAACCATGGTCGGAGCAATCAGGAACGATGCCGCAGTGTCCAAAGCCTACAAGGGGCTCGGCATGGAAGGTTTCATTGCCAATTGGTCCGCGCGGCAGACTGCCAAGGGTATCGACGAATACAGGAACACCGCGCGCCGACTTGCGCCGCAGATCGCGGCCGGTTCGCGCGTGCTCGAAATCGCTCCCGGGCCCGGCTACCTCGCCATCGAGCTTGCGAGGCTGACGCGCTGCCGGATGATCGCGCTCGATATCAGCCACACCTTTGTGCGCATCGCCAGTGAGAACGCGGCGAAGGCCGGCGTTGATGTCTGTTTTGAGCAGGGCGATGCCGCTGATCTGCCGTATCCCGCGGAAGGTATCGACTTCATCGTTTGCCGGGCGGCTTTCAAGAATTTCAGCCGTCCGCTGGCGGCACTCGACGAAATGTATCGCGCGCTCAAGCCCGGCGGCACGGCCCTCATCATCGATCTACGCAAGGACTTTTCAGCGCGGGAGATCAACGACTATGTCAGGGGCAAGGGCCTGATCAACGGAGCCGTGATCAAGCTCATCTTCAACACCATGCTGAAGAAACGCGCCTATACTCGCGAGGCCATTACGCAGCTCGCATCAGAGTCGCAATTTCACGGTGGCGAATTGCGGCTCGACGCGATTGGCTTCGAGCTTTGGCTGCGCAAGCCGCTCTAAGCGCGCTCGACTGCGGCCGGATGAGCCACTAGGTTTGGCGTGCGGGGGCCGGGTGCCGCCGCACGCCAGGAATAGCGCCATGTTCGCGACCTTCTTTCATGAGCTGAAGCAGGCGGGCGTTCCGGTGACGCTGCGCGAGTATCTGACGCTCATGGAAGCCATGGAGAAGGACGTCGCTTCTCGCCGCGTCGAGGATTTCTATTATTTGTCGCGTGCCGTGCTGGTGAAGGACGAGCGCAATCTCGACAAGTTCGATCGCGTGTTCGGCCACGTCTTCAAGGGCCTCGATCTCGTCGCCGACGTGCTCAACGCAGAAATCCCCATCGAGTGGCTGAAAAAGCTGACCGAAAAATATCTCACCGCCGAAGAGAAAAAACAGATCGAGGCGATGGGCGGGCTCGAAAAACTCCTCGAAACGCTGCGCCAGCGCCTTGCCGAGCAGAAAGGCCGCCATCAAGGCGGCAAAAAATGGATCGGCACGGCCGGCACGTCACCCTTTGGCGCTTACGGCTATAACCCCGAAGGCGTGCGCATCGGCCAGGACACCAACCGCAATTTCCGCGCCGTCAAAGTGTGGGACAAGCGCGAGTTTCGCGATCTGGCAGGCGACGTCGAACTCGGCACTCGCAACATCAAAATCGCGCTGCGGCGCCTGCGCAAATTCGCGCGCACCGGTGCGCCGGACGAGCTCGATCTCGACGGCACTATCAAAGGCACCGCGCACAAAGGCTATCTCGACATTCTGATGCGGCCGGAGCGCCACAACACCATCAAGGTGCTGTTGTTCCTCGACGTCGGCGGCTCGATGGATTGGCACGTCAAGACAACGGAAGAATTGTTCTCCGCCGCCAGGACCGAGTTCAAGCACCTCGTGCACCTCTACTTCCACAATTGCCTGTACGAGAAAGTGTGGAAACAAAACGCGCGGCGCTGGAGCGAGACGACGCCGACCTTTGACGTGCTGCACACTTATCCGCACGACTATAAAGTGATCTTCGTCGGCGACGCTTCGATGTCGCCTTACGAGATCATGGCGCCGGGCGGTTCGGTCGAGCATTTCAACGAAGAGTCAGGCCGCGTCTGGATGGAGCGGATCGCTGCGACCTATCCGTCTTGCGTCTGGCTCAATCCGGTGCCCGAACGCGAATGGGACACCACCGCCTCGATCAGCATGATGCGGCAGGTGCTCGGCGGGCGGATGTTTCCGTTGACCATCGAGGGGCTTGATGCGGCGATGCGGGAGTTGGGGCGGTAGGTTGTTTTGGTTGGAGGCGGTGTTTGCTAAGAGACAGCCGTGATATTGTACGGCGATTGGAACGGGAGGGTTTCGAACTCTTGTCGGTCTCCGGGTCGCATCATAAGTTCATTCACCGAATTCTGCGGCGGCGGGTCATTATTCCGCATCCGAAGCGCGATCTTCCGCTTGGGACGGTCCGCGCTATATATCGGGATGCTGGATGGGAAAAGGACTGAGGGAGCGGATTCCATGGCGCATTACATTGCACTGATTCATAAAGACGCCGACAGTTGCTATGGCGTCTCCTTCCCTGATGTCCCCGGCGTATTCACCGCCGGCGATACAATCGACGAAGCCATTACCAAGGCTGCTGACGTTCTAGAATTTGCAGCAACTGATTGGTCGGACTTGAACGGCGACCAATTTCCTCCTCCGCGCACCATCGACGAGTTGCGGGTCGACACCGTGTTTCGGGAACAGGCCACTGACGCCGTGATTGCTGCCGTGCCGTTCCGAGTGAATATCGAAGCCGCCGCCTGATGCTGAGATTTTCGGTGGGTGGGCGTTTCCGCCGACCACCGAAAGACTGGACGTGGCGATGTGGGAGTTGGCGGGATAAATCGCAGCAAGATAGCGCCGCTGTGATCAAGAGCAGGAGTCGCCGATGCCCGCCGAAAGATTCGATTTTCCCAATGCCCAGGGTCAAAAGCTGTCAGCCCTCCTCGATCGGCCGGATAGCGAAATCCGCGCCGTCGCTCTGTTCGCCCATTGTTTTACTTGCGGTAAGAGCAACAGGGCGGCGCGGCACATCGCGGAGGGGCTGAAGCTGCACGGCATCGCCGTGTTGCGGTTCGATTTCACCGGGCTCGGCGCCAGCGAAGGCGAATTCGCCAACACGACGTTCTCCTCCAATGTCGACGATCTGGTCGCGGCGGCCGATCATCTGAGACAGACGATCGGGCCGCCGGCGATCCTGATCGGGCACAGTCTCGGCGGCGCGGCCACGCTTGCCGCCGCACACCGGATCGCGGAGGCACGCGCAGTGGTCACCATCGCCGCGCCGTTCGACCCCGCCCATGTCGTCGGCCTGTTCGGCGAGAAGGTCGCCGAACTCGGCGAAAAGGACGAGGTCGAGGTGACGCTCGCCGGCCGGCCGTTCCGAATCCGTCGCGCATTGCTCGATGATATCGCCCAACAGAATCTTAGTCCGCTGGTCGCCGGTTTGCACAAAGCGCTGCTGGTGTTCCATTCGCCAACCGACGATACGGTCGGCATCGACAATGCAAGCCATATCTTCACCACGGCGAAGCATCCTAAGAGCTTCATTTCGCTTGCGGGCGCCGATCATCTCCTCAGTAAGCCCGGCGACGCCGCCTATGTGGCGCGCGTTATTTCCTCTTGGGCCGATCGTTATCTCGATATGTCCGTCGATGCCCCGCCGACCGCCGACACGACACCCGGCACCGTTGTCGTTCGCGAAACCCGCCACGGCCAATTCCAGCAGGAAATCATTGCCGGTGCGCATCGTTTGCTGGCGGACGAGCCGGTAAAGGCCGGGGGACTGGACAGCGGGCTAGGTCCCTACGATCTGTTGCTCGCAGCCCTCGGCGCCTGCACTTCGATGACGCTACGGCTTTATGCCGATCTCAAGAAGCTGCCGCTCTTGCGCACGCAGGTTCGGCTGCGCCACAGCCGGGTTTACGCAACCGATTGCGCCGAATGCGAAACCAAGCAAGGCAAGCTCGACCGCATCGAGTGCGTCATCACGCTCGAAGGCGATCTTAATGCCGAGCAGCGGACGCGGCTGATGGAGATCGCCGACAAATGCCCCGTGCACCGCACGCTGAAATCGGAGATCGATATCCGTACCGTCGAGCAGCCGGCAGGCTAGGGCGCGGACGCGTCCGCGCCATCCATTCAAGCGTTCATCGTCTCGGCCATCGCATCGGCCTGACCCGTTTCGGTCATTGCCGGGGCCAGCGGAATCCCCGTCGGCATCGAGACTTGAGCGCTCGATGGCGCCTCGACCGGCTTATCGAGCCGTCGCGACACGCCCTCGAACTGCGCCCGGTCTTCGATGGTCAGCGACTTGCTGAAGATCTCGCCCTCGACCACGGCGGTACCTTGCAGCTTGACGCTATTGCCGTAGATAACGCCCTTGCAAACGCCGAGAATGATGGTCTCCTGCGCGACGACGTTTCCTTCCACCTGGGCGCCTTCTTTGACGACGAGTTGCGCGGCGTGGATGTCGCCGTCAACGCGGCCGAAGATCTGCACGGTATTCTCGCAGACGATGTCTCCCGTCACGACCATGCCGTGGCCGAGGACGGAGACTGTCTCGGCCAGTGTTTTGCCGGAAGTTGCTTTTGCGCCCGGCTTGATGTCGCCTCTGTCGACGTTGAGGCCCTTGTCATCGCGATCACTTTCCGACTTTGAAAAGACACCCACGATTTGCTTCCTATCCCAACGGGGTTGCGGTTTTGGCCGTCCGCGCAGCGGAATGCTTCGGCGCCATTGCTTACGCCGCCTTCATAAAACGAATCGATTTGTTGGACGCAGAATCTTGCCATCAAGGATAATGCGGCCATGGCACGGCGGGCAGGCTGCGGCGCCGTGGCGACGGAAAATAGTTTAGGCCCCGCAGCATTTACCAAATCCGAATCTAAAAGACGGCACGGCCTTTATTGTCTATGCGCAACGCGTCAAGAAGGTCGTCATGAACGACGAAGCACTAAAGGCTGCGGTCGGCCGCTTCCTGACCTATGTCAACGGCACCGCTCAACGCGAGCTGGAAAAGGCCGTTCGTAAAGCTATCGCGGCGGGCAAGCTGCGCATCGACGAGCCCTGCGCCACCGGCGTGACGCTCTCGATCGACAAGGTCGGGCTGGATGTCACGATCCACGGCAGTATCAAGCTTTAACGAACGTCCATCGTTCGGCGCGGCGTCACGCCTTTATCGGGCTATTTAGCCTTCGTTCGTGCCTCTGCGATCACGTCCGGTATCGCCGCATCATTGCCTGGCGCCATGATGTGGACGCCGGCGACGCCCGGAATAGTGGAAAGCTCCTTGATCAGTTCGACGCAGATGCGCACGCCTTCTCGCGCGGGATCGGCGGCTTGCTCCATCCGCTCGACGAAGGCGTCGGGAATGATGGTGCCGTAGAGGTGGCTTTTCATCCAGGCCGCCGATTTGGCCGAGCGCAGCGGGTTAATCCCGATCAGGATCGCGAGCTGCCGCGTCAGACCGGCCTGTTCGAGCACCCCGACATAGCGGCGCACGATGGCGGCATCCATGCAGAACTGCGTCTGGACGAATTGCGCGCCGGATTGGGCCTTGGCGAGGAGGCCGCTTGGCTGGAACCCCGCCGGCGGATCGATCGGCATGTCGGCCGCCCCGATGAAGAAAGCGGCGTGGCCGCCGACCTTGCGGCCGGTCGGCAGCGTGCCTTCGTCGCGTAGCCGCCGGGCGGTCTCGATCAGCGTTTTCGAATCGACGTCGAATACCGGCTTGGTGTCGGGCTGATCGCCTGCCTTCGGGTCGTCGCCGGTCAGGATGAGGAGGTTCTTGATGCCGAGCGCGGCCGCGCCCATCAGCTCGCTCTGCAGCGCAATCCGGTTCTTGTCGCGGCAGGTGATCTGGAGGATCGGCTCGATGCCGGCGCCAATCAGGAGAGTGGCCGCTGCGAGCGCGCTCATATGGGCGCGGGCGCCGGCGCCATCGGTGACATTGACCGCGTCGGCCAGGCCCTTGAGCGCCGTCGCCTTGCGCAACAGGTCCTGCGCGTCGCAGGACACCGGCGGCGCAAGCTCCGCGGTCATGACGAAGCGGTGATGGGGCCCGTCGGGGCGCAGTCGGTCTTGCAGCGTGACGGGGAGGGGGGTGCTACTGTTTTCGCTCATTGCCAGAGCGCTTATATCCGGTTCCGGCGCTACATCAATTCCGCCGCCAAATTCCCGCTTTCCTGGACAGGAAAGCATCGTCTCGTTAGAGAGTTGCCCCACCATGTCAGGCGTCAACGATATCAGGTCGGCCTTCCTCGCTTATTTTGCCCGCGAGGGGCACGAAGTCGTGCCGTCGTCGCCGCTTGTGCCGCGCAACGATCCGACCCTGATGTTCACCAATGCCGGCATGGTGCAGTTCAAAAACGTGTTCACGGGCCTGGAAAAGCGGCCTTATTCGCGCGCGGTGACCGCGCAGAAATGCGTGCGCGCCGGCGGCAAGCACAACGATCTCGACAATGTCGGCTATACCGCGCGACACCACACGTTTTTCGAGATGCTCGGCAATTTCTCGTTCGGCGACTATTTCAAGGAACGCGCCATCGAGCTGGCCTGGAAGCTCATCACCAAGGAATACGGCGTGCCGGCGGATCGCCTGCTGGCGACCGTCTATATCGACGACGACGAGGCCTTCCGGCTGTGGAAGAAGATCGCAGGCCTCCCCGATCACAAAATCCTGCGCATCGCCGGCAGCGACAATTTCTGGGCGATGGGCGACACCGGTCCCTGCGGGCCGTGTTCGGAGATTTTCTACGATCACGGCGACCACATCCAGGGCGGGCCGCCCGGCAGTGCGGAGGCCGACGGCGACCGCTTTGTCGAGATCTGGAACCTCGTCTTCATGCAGTACGAGCAGCTCCCGGGCGGCAAGCGTGTCGATCTGCCGCGGCCGTCGATCGATACCGGGATGGGGCTTGAGCGCATGGCCGCGGTGCTCCAGGGCACCCACGACAACTACAAGATCGACCTATTCGCAGCCCTGATCGCGGCGGTGGCCGATCTCACCGGCGTCTCGCCCGACGGCGAACGCAAAGCTTCGCATCGGGTCATCGCCGACCATTTGCGTGCCTCGGCCTTCCTGATCGCCGACGGGGTGTTTCCGTCGAACGAGGGCCGCGGCTATGTGCTGCGCCGCATCATGCGCCGCGGCATGCGCCATGCCGAACTGCTCGGCGCCAAAGAGCCGCTGATGTGGAAACTCGTGCCGCTATTGGCGCGCGAAATGGGCCAGGCCTATCCGGAATTGCTTCGCGCCGAGGCGATGATCAGCGAAACGCTGAAGCTTGAGGAAACCAGTTTCCGACGCACGCTCGAACGCGGTCTCGCCATCCTCGATGACGCGTCAAAGACGCTCAAGAAAGGCGATATGTTCGACGGCGTCACGGCGTTTACGCTGTACGATACCTACGGCTTTCCGCTCGATCTGACGCAAGACGCATTGCGTCCGCGCGGCATCGGCGTCGATATCGCGGCCTTCACCGACGCCATGGACGAGCAGCGCAAGAAGGCGCGTGCATCCTGGGCCGGTTCCGGGGAGGCCGCCGACGAAGCGGTATGGTTCGGTCTGCGTGAAAAGGCCGGCGCGACGGAGTTTCTCGGCTACGAGACCGAAAATGCCGCCGGCGTCGTCGCCGCGCTGGTGCGCGACGGCAAGGAGGTCGGAGCGCTCAAAAAGGGCGAGAGCGGCACCGTCGTTCTCAACCAGACCCCATTCTACGGCGAGTCCGGCGGCCAAGTCGGCGATACCGGCGTCATGATCGGCGATGGCGTGCGGTTCAAGGTGACCGACACGCAAAAGCACCTCGGCGATCTTTTCGTGCATATCGGCGCCGTCGAAGAAGGCACATTGACGGCGGGCACCGCGCTTGCGCTCGAAGTCGATCACACCCGCCGCGGCGCAATCCGGAAAAATCATTCCGCGACGCATCTGTTGCATGAAGCCCTGCGGCAGGTGCTCGGCGACCACGTCGCGCAAAAGGGCTCGCTGGTCGCGCCCGACCGTTTGCGTTTCGATTTCTCTCATCCAAAACCGATATCGAGCGAAGAGCTCGAGCGGGTCGAAAATATTGCGAACGACATCGTGCTGCAGAATGCGCCGGTGGTGACCCGCCTGCTCAGCCGTGATGACGCCATTGCGTCGGGCGCACGCGCGCTGTTCGGCGAGAAATACGGCGACGAAGTGCGGGTCGTCGTGATGGGAGAGGGTAGCGGCAATACGTTGGGCTGGTCGGTCGAGTTGTGCGGCGGCACCCATGTGCCGCGCACCGGCGACATCGGCATCATCTCGGTTGTCGGCGACAGCGGCGTCGCGGCCGGTGTGCGCCGCATCGAGGCGCTCACCGGCAACGCCGCGCGGCACGAACTCAACAGGTTCAAAACCGACCTTCGCGCGATCGCCGGCGAGTTACGGGTATCGGTGGGTGAAGTCGCGGCGCGCGCTACTGCGGTGCTCGAAGATCGCAAAAAGCTCGAACGCGAATTATCCGATGTCAAAAAGAAGCTGGCCATGTCTGGTGGCATGTCGGGCGGCGGCGGTAAGAGCGACGCGGCCGACGGCGTCCGCATCATAGGCGACGTGAAGCTGATGGCGCGCGCGGTGGAAGGCATCGACCTGAAGGATCTGCGCAGCCTCGCGGATGAGGGCAAGAAGCAGGTCGGCTCCGGTATCGTCGCGATCGTCGGCGTTACAGGCGACGGAAAAGCCGGCGTCGTCGTCGGCGTCACCAGTGATCTCGTCGCGCGTTTCAACGCCGTCGATCTGGTCCGTAAGGCCGCCGAGGTGCTCGGCGGCAAAGGCGGCGGCGGTCGTCCGGACATGGCGCAAGCCGGCGGTCCCGACGGGACGAATGCGGCGGCGGCGCTGGCGGCCATCGAGGCGGCGCTCGGCGCCTGATCGCCTTAGTCCACCCTTACAGTTCGACAATCATCCCGTCTTCGGCGGTCTCATGCGCAATCTCTGCGCGACGCGCCAGCATGTCGTTGCTCATGTGGGTCAGCACCAATCGCTTGGGACGAATCTGATCAAGATGGCGCTCCAGCAAGCTCAGCGCCATGTGGGTCTTGATCGGCTTGTCCCTGGTATAGGCCTCGCAGATGAACAGGTCGGCGGCGCGCCCGACCTCGATCAGGGTGTCGGTCCATTCGGTGTCGCCGGAAAAGCCGATGACCTTGCCTTCCGCCTCGATGCGGAAACCCAGGCAGGGGCCGGCGCGCTCGTCGTGCACGACATGGAACGGCGTCAGGCGGATCGGACCGAAGTCGTTGCGCCGGCCGATCTCCAGTTCCTTGAGCGTCAAGGGAAATGCCAGTTCCAGCGTCTTGGTGCCGGGGAAGGCGGCTTCCATCAATTCCGCGTAGCGCGCTTTGAGTCCCGGCGGGCCGGCAATGGTCAGCGCGCGCCGGCGTTTGAGCACGTAGTTCGCTTCCAAGAGGAATGACGGCAGCCCGCCAATGTGATCGGCGTGGAAATGCGAAATGAAGATGACGTCGATGGAGTTGCGGTCGATTGCAAGCTTGTTCATCGCGACAAGAGAGCTGCCGCCGCAGTCGATCAGTGCATTGATTTCACGCCCTACGAGATGAAAGCAGGTATTGAATCGTCCGCCGGAACCGAAGGCATCGCCGCAGCCGACAAATTGCAAATGCATGAATATTCCTTACTTGGTTACGCACGGCGCGGGGACGTTGCGGGCGTCGGCCCCTGTACAGAGCTGTCAGTGTCGCCTCGGGCGAGGAGCGGGTCGGTGATCTCTATCACACTCTTTAGACCGCCCGTCTGATTTAGCCAACCAAGACAAGCCCTTGTCTTTTCGGCGGTTTCCTCTCTTTACCACGTTCGCTCGATGGGCTCAGATAAGCCCGCGCCGGCCGCCGGCATTGGCTAATATACGGCGCGACGGCATGCCATGATCGCAACACAAACTGGCGCATCCATACCGTCCGGTGAGGCTTTGGGGACCCAGGTGCAGCTTCGATCAAATCGGTCCGGCGTGATCTCAGTGCTGGCGCTCGACATGGCGCTGGGCTTGGCGCTCTGCGGCTGCGCCAATGTCGATTGGGATACCAGTCAAGCCTGGTTCACCAAGCCGCTCGACATCACCGGACGCAATGCCGGCGGCTACACCTTTTCCGAACTGGCGGAGACCAAACAGCGTGAGCGCCCGATCACGGCGAACGAACTGGTCGATAGCCGTGGCGCCTGTCCGCCGCCGGCGGCGCCGCAAGTGCAAGCCGGGCCCGGCAGCCAGAATACAAGCACGGCAGCAGATACGACGTCGTTGCTCGGTGGCGGCATTGGGCTCGGCATGAGTGAGTGCGACGTTGTTTTCCGCGCCGGAACTCCCAGCGCGGTTCAGCTCGGCAATAATCCGAACGGCGATCGCACCGCCGTCTTGACCTTCACCGGCGGACCGCGACCGGGCGTCTACCATTTCGAGCGCGGAGCGCTGATGCAAATGGATAGCGTGGCGCAGTCGGCGGCGGCAGCGCCGGCGCAGGCGCCGCAGCCGGTCAAGAAAAAATCCAAGCCGCCAAAGAAAAACGATCAGACCCCATCGTAGGTCGCACTCCGCCTGGCATTGCGCGCCAGTGCGGCCTCGGGCGCGGGAGGGACCGCTCGGGCAGACGTTCACCGCGCGTTCCTGGATCCGCTACGCGCTTGCCGGGATCAGATGCGAAGGCTATAAGCCGGCGCGGCTCAACGCTGCTTTTGCGCTTCTCAAAGTCTGCAATCTAAAAAGGACGAGTTGATGACGATCGAGCGTACGTTTTCGATCATCAAGCCGGATGCCACCGCCCGCAACTTGACGGGCGCCATCAATGCGATGATCGAACAGGCCGGCCTGCGCATCGTGGCGCAGAAACGCATGCGGATGAGCCGCCAAGAGGCCGAGACCTTCTATGCGGTCCACCACGCTCGGCCGTTTTTCGGCGAACTCGTCGACTTCATGACGTCGGGCCCGGTTGTCGTGCAGGTCCTGGAAGGCGACAACGCGGTTGCGGCCTATCGCGACCTGATGGGCGCCACCGACCCGGCCAAAGCCGCGCCGGGCACGATCCGCAAGGTTCACGCCCAATCGATCGGCGAGAACTCCGTGCACGGGTCTGACGCCGCCGCGACCGCGGAAACGGAAATCGCGCAATTCTTCGCCGGCAACGAGATCGTCGGCTGAGGCCTTAATCTCGTGGCTTCGATCGCTGAATATCTCAATCCCGCACTGTGGCGCGATTTGGTTCATGCCAGTGTGGATCAGTTGGGATACGCGGCGTTCTGGCTCGCCGTGCTGCAGATCATCTTCGTCAATCTGCTGCTGTCAGGCGACAACGCCGTCGTCATCGCGATGGCCTGCCGCGGCCTGCCGACCCAGCAGCGGCGGTGGGGCATTGTCATCGGCGCCGGCGTAGCCGTGTTCCTGCGCATCATCTTTATCGGCGTCGTAGCGCGGCTGATGCTGCTGCCCTATCTCAAACTGGCCGGCGGCGCGGCGCTGATGTTCATCGCCGCCAAACTGATCGTGCCCGACGATGCCGGCCGCGATGAAATCAGGGCGATCGGCCATTTGTGGCGTGCGGTCCTGATCATCGCCTTCGCCGACATCATCATGAGCCTCGACAATATCATCGCCATTGCGGCGATCGCGCAGGGCAATCTCTTGTTGCTCGCGATCGGTCTCATGATCTCCATACCACTGATCACGGCTGGCGCGGCGCTCGTCACGGTGCTGCTCGATCGTATTCCGATCCTGATCTGGGCCGGTGCCGCGTTGCTGGGTTGGATCGCCGGCGAGACCATTGCGAGCGATCCCGCATTGGCGCATTGGACGGCGTTCTTCGGCGAAAAAATTTCGCAACAGGTGGAATTCGCGGCCGCCGGCGCCGGCGCTTTGCTCGCCATCGGTGCCGGCGGACTATGGCGACAATGGCACGCAACAAAGGTGCAATCGCGCGCCGCCGGTCGCGAAGCGTAAGCCACGCTGGCGCCGCATTTTTGCGGCTTGTTGCTCAGGCAATCGGATTTTGGCGCTCCGGCCGGTGTGCTGTCTTGCCGACGAAATCGCCTGTCACTCCCCCGCTTCGGACTTCCCCCCAAAATCTGGCTTGTGACGCCAGCCGTAGCACATGCACGCGGTATCTGATCGCGCGGCGTGCAATGACTGGAGCTTGCGTCTTCACCGACATCTGGAATGAAGCAGGAGACAGACGATGACTCGTTACTGCGGTGTGTTCTCGCCGCCCGCCAATAAGGCATTTGCCCGGCCCTCGGCCACCAGGCGCAGCGCCTGCGGATAAATCCGATGCTCGACCTCGATCACGCGCGCGGCCAAGGCCTCTTCCGTGTCGCCGGGCAGAACCGGAACCCAATCCTGCGCGATGATTGGCCCTGAATCCATCTCGGCGGCGACGAAATGCACGGTCGCGCCGTGGCGCTTGACGCCGGCTTCCAGCGCTCGGCGATGGGTGTGCAGTCCCTTGAATTGCGGCAAGAGCGCCGGATGAATGTTGAGCAGGCGGCCGTTCCAGCGGGTCACGAACCACGGCGTCAAAAGACGCATGAAGCCGGCGAGACAGACGATATCGATGCGGTGCGCCTCAAGCTCGGCGTCGAGCGCGTGTTCGAACGCCGCGCGATCCTCGCCGAACATCTTGTGATCGACGACCGCGGTCGCGATGCCCGCCTCGCGCGCGCGGGTAAGCCCAAACGCGTCAGGCCGGTTCGACACCACCAGCACGATTGCCGCGGGATAATCCTGCGCGCGCGCCGCCTCGATCAGCGCCGCCATGTTCGAGCCACGGCCGGAGATCAGCACGGCGACCCGCTGCTTTGCCGGGTGCTGGGTCGCCATCGGATTCACCGGGACAGGTCGAGCCGCCCGCGAAAGTCGACCGATGCGCCGCCCGCGGCCGCGACGATTTCGCCGAGGCGAACCACCGTCTCGCCATTGCTGGCAAATTGCGCAATCGCGGCGTCGGCGCCGTCCCGCTCGAGCACGACCACCATGCCGATGCCGCAATTGAAGGTGCGCAGCATTTCACTTTCCGGAATGTTGCCGGCCGCGGCGAGCCATTTGAATACCGGCAGTACGGGAACGCGATCGAGATCCAAGGCGACGGCGAGGCCCGCTGGCAGCACGCGTGGAATGTTGTCGACGAAACCGCCGCCGGTGATGTGCGCGAGCGCTTTGACCGCTTTGGTTTGGCGGATCGCGGCCAGGCACGATCGGACGTAAAGCCGTGTCGGGGTGAGGAGCGCCTCACCAAGGCTGCGCGAAGTTTCGAACGGAGCCGGCTTGTCCCAGCTCAGCCCCGCGCTTTGGGCGACGCGGCGCACCAGCGAAAATCCGTTCGAGTGCACGCCGCTTGAGGCGAGCCCGACCACGACGTCGCCGGGTTCGAGATCGGCGCGCGGCAGCACATCCTTGCGGCCGACGGCGCCTACGGCAAATCCGGCAAGGTCATAATCGCCGCCCTGATAGACCCCGGGCATTTCGGCGGTCTCGCCACCGATCAAGGCGCAGCCTGATTCACGGCAGGCGGCGGCGACGCCCTTGACCACCGCGGCCCCCACCGCCGGATCGAGCTTGCCGCACGCGAAATAGTCGAGGAAGAACAGCGGCTCAGCGCCCTGGACCACCAGATCATTGACCGACATGGCAACGAGGTCGATGCCGATCGTGTCATGGCGGGCGGTTTCGACCGCGATCTTGACCTTGGTGCCCACGCCATCAGTGGTGGCAACCAGGATCGGGTCGGTAAAACCCGCGGCCTTCAAATCGAACAGGCCGCCAAATCCGCCGATTTCCGCGGCTGTGCCCGCGCGCGCGGTGCCGCGCACCAGCGGCTTGATCAATTCCACCATACGGTTGCCGGCATCGATATCGACGCCGGCGGCCGCGTAGCGCGCCTCATCCACGAAAGCCACCAATTCGCCGCTGACCCTGCCCCGGGCTGGGGAGGCATTGCTGGCGCCTCCTACGTCGGAATCGGCGGGTGCGCAAGCTTACGCCCGCCGGTATATAGTGTGATTCACTGTGGGTACGCAGGAAGGCGGGCTGTTCCGACGAGAGCGTACTGTAGGCCGGGGCATGGTTTGAGTATCCCAAATCTCATCACCTTGGGACGCATATTATTGGTGCCGATCGTGGTCTGGGCGATCACGTCGGGAGAGATGCGCATTGCGTTTCTCCTGTTCCTGGTGGCCGGCATCAGCGATGCGGTCGACGGCTTTCTCGCCAAGCGTTTCCACATGGCAAGCGAGCTTGGCGCCTATCTTGATCCCCTGGCCGACAAGGCGCTGATCGTCTCGATCTATGTCTCCCTCGGCATTGCCGGGGCGTTGCCGATCTTCCTTGTCATCCTGGTGGTTTCCCGCGACATCATGATCATCAGCGCATTTTTACTGTCGTGGCTGGTCGGCAAGCCGATGCCGATCCGCCCCCTGATGGTCTCGAAGGCCAATACGGTCGCCCAGATCGTCCTCGCTACGCTGGTGCTGGCGGAACAGGCGTTCGGCTTTAACTGGGTTCTGACCTCCGAACTGATCATGGCGCTGGTCGCCGTCTTGACCTTGCTCTCGATCGCCTTCTATCTCGCCGGGTGGGTCCGCCATATGAACTCGTTCGGCGCCGGCCACTGATCGCAGCGCCACGGATCGCGGTCTACGAGGTTGGGTGCGCAATGCATTTCGAGCGCAACGTCGTGTTTTGGCTCGCCGCCCTTGTCGTACTCGTCGGCCTGCTGTGGCTGTTGAGCCCGATCCTCTTGCCGTTCGTCCTCGGCATGGCGATCGCCTACATGCTGGAGCCGCTGAACCGACGGCTGACCAAGCGCGGCATGAGCCGGGCGTTGGCCTCGTTTCTTATTCTCGCCGGCTTTGCGCTCGCCTTCGCGCTTCTCCTCCTGCTCATCACGCCGTCATTCGTCAGACAGCTTTCCGGTTTTATCGCCAATGCCCCGGGCTACGCCCAGCGTTTGCAAAATCTCGTGAGCGATGAAAACTATCCATGGCTCAAGCACATCGTCGGCGACAATCTCAGCGGCGCCGATAAGTCCGTCAGCGACCTGATGAGTCAGGCGATGGGCTATCTGTCGGGATTGCTCGCGTCGCTGTGGTCGAAGGGCCAATCGCTGATTTCGATCTTCTCGCTCATGATCATCACCCCGGTCGTCGCGTTCTATCTGGGCTGCGATTGGGATCGCATCGTGGCGGGCGTCGATCGTTTGATCCCGCTGCATCAGCGCGACACCGTGCGCAAGCTGGCGCGCGAGATCGACGCCTCGATCTCGGCTTATGTGCATGGCCAGTCCGGCGTGTGCCTGATCCTGGGGTCTTATTACGCGGTCGGCTTGACGCTCGCCGGCTTGAGTTTCGGCTTTCTCATCGGCGTGGTGTGCGGCCTCATCAGCTTCATTCCCTATGTCGGATCGCTGACCGCGCTTTTGGTCTCGCTGTGCGTCGCGGTCGCTCAGTTTTTTCCGGACTGGAGCCGCATCCTGATCGTCGCCGGCGTCGTTCTGTTCGGTCAGTTCATGGAGGGCAACGTGCTGTCGCCGAAGCTCGTCGGCCATAGCGTTGGACTGCATCCGGTCTGGCTGATGTTCGCCTTGTTTGCTTTCGGCTATTTGTTCGGCTTCGTCGGACTCTTGCTCGCGGTGCCGCTCGCGGCCGCGGCCGGGGTGTTGATCCGGTTTGCGATCCGCCGTTATCTGGAAAGCCCGCTCTACACCGGCGATGGGGCAGCCTAGATGCCGATGTCCTTTTTCGACCGGTCGCTGTCGTCCCCACATGCGCCATGTCTGCCTTAGACGCGATGTCTCAGCGCCCGCGTCAGCTTGCGCTCGCACTCGGCCACGCCGAAAGCTATGCGCGGGAAGACTTTCTGTCCGGACCGTGCAACGCGGATGCGCTCGCTTTGATCGATTCCTGGCCGGACTGGCCGGCGCGCGCCATCGCGCTGGTCGGACCGGAAGGATCCGGCAAAACGCATCTGGCGACGATATGGGCGGCAGCGGCCGGCGCGCGCGTGGTTTCCGCGCACAATCTCGGCGAAGCCGATGTTCCGGGAGCCCTTGCGACCGGTGCACTAGTTGTCGAGGATGCCGCAGCCATCCAAGACGAGCGGGCGCTGTTCCACCTGATCAATCTGGCCCGCGAGGAGGAGGCTTTTCTGCTCTTTGCCGCGCGCACCGCGCCGGCGCTCTGGCCGGTGACAATCCCCGACGTCGTTTCGCGGCTGCGCGCCTTGCCGGTTGTCACGCTGCAGGCGCCCGACGATGCGATGCTCCGCGGCGTGATCGTAAAACTCGCGACCGACCGTCAGCTCATGCTCGACGAGGCCGTCGTGCGTTATCTCTCCACCCATATCGAGCGCTCCTTCGCGGCCGCCCGCGCCGCGGTGATCGCTCTGGATAAGGAAGCGCTGCGGCAGGGCCGGCCGCCAAGCCGGACATTAGCCGCGGAACTGTTCCGCGATGGCGGCTAGGGCGTGGACTCATTAACGGTCTGGACTCGCTCCGGCCCGGCCTCAAGTCCGCTTTCGGGGGCGAAGCGGCCATGGACCGGCAGGCAAGACCGGCTGGATCGGTCGAAAAAGACCCATCAGAGACATGGTAGGCGGCATTTTGCTGTGGTGCACAGCGACTCGCGGCGTCGGATCGGCCGACGGGTGATTGTGCGCGAGCGGAGCGGCCACAGCATCCATCTAGTTTAGCGTACATTTGCCGGCCGCGACCGACGACAGGGGGCGGGCATTGGGGGCGGTACAAAGTGCCTGTTTGTGATCATCCAGTAGGATCCACGCCCGGTCCCGACAAGAGCGCTTGGTACACGGTTGGTCCAGAAAATCTTCCGGGCAACGTCCGTTTTGCCCTCCCCCGTCTTGCCAGTGAAGTTAGGCGTCCGCTGCCGGGCGGGGGCTCGTACATGAGATCAAGCGCGACGGATTCTGCTTGGCGCGAGGCTCT
This sequence comes from Xanthobacteraceae bacterium, assembly GCA_049519075.1. Taxonomy (GTDB): domain Bacteria; phylum Pseudomonadota; class Alphaproteobacteria; order Rhizobiales; family Xanthobacteraceae; genus BOG-931. Next base: position 53,989 of record JBEKRD010000011.1, read on the forward strand.
GCTGCCTCGGCTACAGGCTGACCGCCCGCAAGCCCGGGGCAGCTTGCCTGCTCGCCGCTCGGATGAACCACAACCATCAGGCGGCGCTTTTGCTCAGTGCCGCTCTCTTGCCGCTTGTCACGCGCCCGAGTAGTTGCATCAGGTCCTTAACCTGGATGCTTTCGAGCGAACGCACGGCATCCTTGATCTCGCGGCTAACGCTCTCGTCGGCGCGGCCGGCCACAAGCCGGTCGAACTTCTCGACGGAATCTTCCCAGGTAAACGGATCAGAAGGCATGCCCGGGAAATTCTCCACCTCGTGCTCGATCACGGAGCCATCCTGCAGCCGTACGGTGATTTGGGCCGGCATTTTCGCGGGATATAGCTCCGTGTACTCATGGTTTGGCCGCACCGATACCTTTTTCAGAAGCTGTTGGACATCGGCTCTCGCAATGCGGTCCGGCTCGAACTGTGCCGGCATCACGTCGCCGTCGAGCATCGCGACTGCCAGCAGGTACGGCAAATTGTGATCCGCCTGTTCCTTAGTTGTGACGACTTTGTCCATGCCGTAGAGACCGCCGCCGCTAAAGTCGTACGTCATGCGGGTAACGTCGGCCTCGATGGAAACGACCTTGCTGGCGTCGACTTTTCTCTGCCTGACGAGTTCGACCATGCAATGAACCGCGGACTGGGTGTGGATCATGGCGTTGTACTTCTTGATCGTGCTCTCAAGAACGCCCTCATATCTTTCCTTGTCCCAGTCGATGCGCACTTGCATGTGCAGCAGATTGTCGATGCCGTTGCTGCCCTCAATGACCTGCAACGGTCCTTGCACGCCGCGGCGAGCAAGGAATAGAGTGTTCATCGCCTCAAGCGCCGATTGCGCCGATGCCAGGCCTTTCCATTGTGACAGCGGTTTTGCCCGCACGACGGCGAACGAGGCATCGCTGACCGCCGCCATGGCGATCGCGCTTGCTATCTGCGCCTCGCTCATGCCGAGAATCAGACCGGCGGCGGCATTGAGCGAGAATGCGAGCTGCGTGGTGTGGTCGAAACCGCGCGTCATGAAGTTGGCGTGATCGACGAAGCGGGACTGCACCGTGTACGACAGCGCGACGGCGAGCATCAGATCCCGCCCACTGCCGCCGGCATAGTCGGTAATTGTCAGCGCCACACCAAAGTTGTCGGCCGTGTGGCAGGTCTCGGTCGGCGCCAGGAAGTTGTCCATGAAATCGACGTAGCGCACCAACGCGGTATGCCAAAACGCCGCGTAGATCGGGTTTGCCTTGCTGCCGCCGATCAGCGCGCACGGCCCATCGCCGCCGAAATCGGCGACCTGCGCGCGACAGGCCTCGATCGGGCCGGCCCCCAAGGCGGCGACGCAACAGCCGATCGAATCCAGAATGTGGACCGGCAACTGCTTGCGCGATTGCGCCGACAGATCGGCGAACGAAGCGCGGGCGGCATATTTGGCGAGGGCTTCGACTTGGGTCATGGCGGGGTTCCTTTGTTGGACTCGACTTGGCTAAGTCACTTGGTGCGTCAGGGCGATGAAAACGCCCATCGTGACGATCGAACCGACCACGCTGAGGAATAGAGTAGAAGAGGCTCGGGCTTCCGCCACTTGGTATTGGACGGCAAGCACGATCACGATTGGCATCGTTGGGATAGCGGTCGTCAGCACCGCCTTAGCGACGACGGGGCCGCCGTAGCCGAGCCAGAGCAGACCACCCAGAACCAGCGCCGGCTGAAGCACGTTCTTCAACAACGCCAACAATGAGACGATCCAATCGATCTTGATTTTATAAGCGGCAAGCATGATGCCGGAGGCGAACAGCGCGACACCAGCCGACGCGTGACTTAAAGGCGAAAGTCCGTGGCCAAGAATTGGGGGGATTTTGAGGTCGCACAGAACGAGCGCGAATGCGAGCAAGGGCGCCCATACCATCGGCTCTTTGAACGTTTCCAGAAGCTTTTCCGAAAAACCCGAGTGGCGCGCCGGACGCGCCGTCGATGCGACGGGTGTTTTTCCCAGCTCGAGACCGAAAATTGTAACCGGCACCACGACGAGGTTCATCACGAGAGAGGCAATTGCGATGGAAATCGCACTGCCTCTGCCAAGCAGATCGCCGAGGATAGCCTCTCCCATGAATGGCGCGGCTGGCGCAGACGCGGCCAATGCCGCCAATACGCTCTCGCTTAGTGAGAAGCGGAGCATGAAACGGAAGAACAGAAACACGAGCGTGTACATCCCGACGATGGCCACGCACATCGCAACAGCGAACGTAACATCTTGGACCAGTTCGCCGCGCGGAGTACCGACTGTGCCGATAAAAAGCGCGACCGGCACGGCATATAACAAGACCATGCGATTGAGGACGGCCGCGTCCTTCACCCCAAAATCTTGGTGCCATGCGGCCGCAAAACCGAGCAGCAAGGTCACGACGACCGGAGCCAGTGCGGTCAGAACGGTCTCCACCAAGGCAACCTCTCTTCGAAATGCGACGGTGCGATCGCCACGTACAGGATCGGGTTAGTCGCCCTATTCGGCAGCGCCCGCAAATCGAGTTCGACCGTGGCCGCTCAGACGGCGAGTGCCTCCAGGATTAGGTTCGTGATCGCATCGGGGTGCGAGATCAGCGACAGGTGGCTCGACTTAACCTCGATCGTCTTCGCACCCATCCGCTTGGCCATGAAGCGCTCAAGGTCGGGATTGATCGTCCGGTCTTCGGTGGACACGGCGTAGAAGGTGGGCTTGGTGCGCCAGGCGGCATTGGTCGTCTTGTCCGTGTTCAGCGACTTCTTGAACGGCTGCTGAACCGCGTAGAGGACGCGTGCTTCTTCTTTCGGCAGGTCGCCCGCGAAGTCACGCAGGAATGCTTCCTCGGTCAACTGGCCCCAATCGTCGTTGAAGACAACACCGGCTGAGGCCGGCGGCGTCGGGAATTTCTTCGCCAGCGCCGCATAGTCCTCGCCGGCATCAGGTGCTCGCGCGGCGACGTAGACCAACGCGGTGATCTTCGGGTCCACCCCCACCTCCGTCACGATCATTCCGGAGAACGAGTGGCCGACGAATACAGTAGGGCCCGGCTGCAATGCGATCGCCCGCCGCGCGGCATCCGACGCCTCCTGCAGCGACGTCAGAGGATTCTGCACGCTGGTGCAGTTGATGCCCTTCTCCTGCAGACGGGGGATGACCTTCGACCAGGAGGAACCGTCGGCGAACAGTCCGTGGACGAAAACGACATTCTTCGTCTTCGGCGAGGGCTGGGAGCTGGCGACTTGGTTGAGCAAGGGAAGGGCTGCGCCAGCGGCGAAAGCCCCGATCAATGTTCGGCGATTCATAATAGTTTCCTGTTATTCGAACTACGGGCGATTTCGCTCATATGGAAAAATTCGCTCATGGCGTCCTGTTCTCGAGTGGCGAGGTCCCGGTTCCAATCTTATCCGTGGTTTCGAGCGGGACCCGGCAGCCGTTCAGGAACCGGCTGAGTAAATTGAACCATGCGATCATCAGCACGATCTTGCGGGAGATCGTCTCGCCATATTGGTCGAGAAGTTCGCGTAAAGTCTCATCGCGCAGGGTGCCGCTGGTGGACAATTCGTCGGTCGCCTTGCAGACGAGAACGTATTCTGGGTTGATGCCGACCACCGGACCGTGGCTTGCCGCTGCGTCTATCTCTTTGGGAGATAGACCGACGTTCTTAGCCATCTGAGTGTTGGCCTGCCATTCGTATGGCGAGTCCAACACAATGGCAGCGCGCAGAATGATCATTTCGCGCGTCTTCGGGTCGACGCCCTGCGCGTCGAATATCGCCTTCACGAGGCCGATGGTCGCGTCGAACATCTCCTCGGTTCCAGCAAACATCTTGATGACGTTCAGCGTCCTCTCTGGGTCATATGACTTGCCGATAACCTGCGCAACGGCTGCATCGGAGGGCAGTGGAATCGCGACTTGCGGTGCGGAGCGTGTGGGATGAGCCATAGCTTTTTCTCCTTAGGTGCTTTTTCTCCTTAGGTTTCGATAGCCGGCGAAACGAATCTCGGCGCAAATGGCGCGCGCTAATGCCGAATGAGGCATCCTGCGCAGCGCTGCCGCGGTGTCGCGGTGCAGCACGCGCCATCGTGAACCAGAACGATTTTCGCCATTAATGATTCTCCTTTCATCCCTGAAAGAGAACGTAGGTATGAGTTGCCCATTGTCGAATATACGATGGTGTCATTGGCCTAAGCGCCCGGCTTGCGGCCGCCGCCTCGAAATCGATTAGTTTCCATGCTGAGTGAGTGGACTTGACGAGAGGCGGCTTGCCGCCGCCTTATGTCGACAAGTCTCGGTACCGGAATATGACAAAAGTGGCCAATGCAGCACTGGAAGCGCACGGATCTGTCGCGGCCGAAACAGGCCAAGCGACTGATGGTGCACATGAATCCGGCTCGGTGCTGGAGCTGGCGACGCTGCGGGTCCACGAATCGGTCCCGCACCACCCCGCCTCCGAGCTGGTGTCCAGTCCGGACCGCTTCATCAATCGCGAGCTGTCCTGGCTGAACTTCAACCGCCGGGTCTTGGAAGAATCCGCCAACCACAGGAATCCGCTCCTTGAGCGGCTGAAATTCCTGTCGATCTCGGCCAACAATCTCGACGAGTTCTTCATGGTGCGCGTCGCCGGCCTCGGCGCGCAGGTGCGCGAAGGGATCAATAGCCGGAGCCCGGAGGGACTGACCCCCGCCGAGCAATTGGTCCGCATCGCGGAGGCCGTGTCGGTTCTGGTCGAAGATCAGCAGGCGCAATGGCGCGAGATTCGCTCGGCCCTTGCCGGCGCCGGTATCGTCCTGGTCGATGGTCCCGAGGTCACCAAAGTGGAGAAGGCCTGGCTCGAGAGCTATTTCCTGGAGCAAGTATTTCCGCTCCTGACCCCGCTTGCCGTCGATCCGGCGCATCCGTTCCCGTTCATCCCCAATCTCGGCTTCACGATCGCGCTCCAGCTTGCCCGAAGCAAGGACGGCAGGGCGATGAACGCGCTCATCCGCATGCCCAATCGCATCGAACGCTTCGTGCGCCTGCCGCAGGCGGTCGAAGGCGGCAAGGTGCGTTTGATCTCGATCGAAGGCGCCACCAGCCTTTTCATCGGCAAGCTGTTTCCGGGCTATGTCGTGAAGGGGCTCGGCGCGTTTCGCGTCACCCGCGATTCCGAAGTCGAAATCCTCGAAGAGGCCGAAGATCTGGTGCGCGTGTTCGAGACCGCGCTCAAGCGCCGCCGCCGCGGCAGCGTCATCAGGCTCGATATCGAGGCGACCATGCCGGTCGAACTGCGGCGCTTCGTGCAGCGCGCGCTGAGCGCGCCGGACGACAACGTGTTTCGGGTCGGCGGCGTGCTGGCGCTCAACGAGATGGGGCAGATCGGCAATCTCGACCGGCCCGACCTCGAATTCGTGCCCTATGCGCCGCGCTACCCCGACCGCGTTCGCGACCATGGCGGCGATTGCTTCGCCGCGATCCGCCAGAAGGATCTCATCATCCATCACCCTTACGAGTCGTTCGACGTGGTGGTGAATTTTTTGGAGCAGGCGGCCCGCGATCCGGACGTCGTCGCGATCAAGCAGACGCTCTACCGCACCTCGGCCGATTCGCCGATCATCAAGGCGCTGGCGGAAGCCGCCGAAGCCGGCAAAACGGTCACGGCGCTGGTCGAATTGAAGGCGCGCTTCGACGAGGAGGCCAATATCCGCTGGGCGCGCGACCTCGAACGCGCCGGCGTGCAGGTGGTGTTCGGCTTCATCGAGCTTAAAACCCATGCCAAGCTGTCGCTGGTGCTGCGTCGCGAAGGCACCGCGCTCGCCTCCTATGTGCATGTCGGGACCGGCAATTATCATCCGGTGACGGCGCGCATCTACACCGACCTGTCGTTCTTCACCTGCGATCCCGCCATCGCCCGCGATGTCGCCCGCGTCTTCAACTTCGTCACCGGCTATGCGGAGCCCGCCGAGCTCGAACGCATGGCGGTGTCGCCCTTGTCGCTGCGCGAGCGCGTGCAGGAACATATCGCCGAGGAGATCGCGCATAAGAAGGCCGGGCGTCCGGCGGCGATCTGGATGAAGATGAACTCGCTGGTCGATCCCGACATTATCGACGCGCTGTATAAGGCGTCGAGCGCCGGCGTGCCGATCGATCTGGTGGTGCGCGGCATCTGCTGTCTGCGGCCCGGCGTGCCTGGCCTCTCCGACAATATCCGCGTCAAATCCATCGTCGGCCGTTTCCTTGAGCACGGCCGGGTTTATTGTTTCGGTTCAGGCCACGGCCTGCCGCATCCGAAGGCCGCGGTCTATATTTCGTCGGCCGACATGATGCCGCGCAATCTCGACCGCCGCGTCGAGGTGTTGTGTCCGATCCTCAATCCGACCGTGCACGAACAGGTTCTCGATCAGATCATGGTCGCTAACCTGAAGGACAACGAGCAGAGCTGGCAGCTACTAGCCGACGGCTCCTCCGCGCGCATTGTGCCGGCCAAGGGCGAGGAACCGTTCAACGCCATGACCTATTTCATGACCAATCCCAGCCTGTCCGGCCGCGGCAAGTCGCATAAGGATACCATCCCGCGCTTGCGGCATCGCCCGGAGTGATGGTCCGGCGTGCATGTGAAACGGCGCCGAATCGCGTAGGACCTTGGCGGACGACGCCATGACCGGTTTTTGCTGATTGCACGCGATGAGCCGAACCAGAATCCACGCCAAAAAAATGCACGCGGAAGAGTCCCACGCCCGGGATTCCCACGCCCAGGGGCGTCTTGACCACGGACCGCCGATCGCGGTCATCGACATCGGCTCGAATTCCGTGCGCCTTGTCGTCTATGAGGGCCTCACACGGAGCCCGACCGAACTGTTCAACGAAAAAGCTTTGTGCGGGCTCGGCCGCGAAGTGCAGTCGACAGGCCTCCTCGCCGCGGACGCGGTCCAGCATGCGCTGGCAACGCTCAAGCGCTTCCGCGCGCTGTGCCAGACCATGGGCGTGAAGCGGACGCTCGCCATCGCAACAGCCGCCTGCCGCGACGCCAGGAACGGCCCCGCCTTCATCAAGCTCGCCGAAAGCACCATCGGCGCGGATATCGACGTGCTTTCCGGCGCGCGCGAGGCCGAATTGACCGCGCTCGGCGTCATCTCCGGCGTCCATCGCGCCGACGGCGTGGTCGGCGATCTCGGCGGCGGCTCGCTCGAACTGGTCGATATCCGCGGCATGCGCGCCCGCCACGGATTGACCCGCCCGCTCGGCGGCCTGGCGCTGGCGGATATCTCGGCGAAATCGGTGAAAAAAGCCGAGAAGATCGTGCGCAAGTCGCTCGGCGGGCTGGCGATCCTCAAAGCCTGCGAGGATCGGACCTTTTACGCCGTCGGCGGCACCTGGCGCTCGCTGGCGCGATTGCACATGTGGCAGACCGGTTATCCACTCCACGTCATGCACGGCTACGCCATCGCCGCCGACGAAGCGCTCGAATTCGCCAAGCTCGTCCACCGCGTCAACGTCGACACTCTGTCCAACATCGAGGTGGTCAACAACGCACGGCGGCCGCTGTTGCCCTATGCGGCGCTGGTGCTCGAACAGATTTTGCGGGTCGGCAAACCGCGCCAAGTGGTGTTCTCAGCGCTTGGCGTGCGCGAAGGGCTGCTCTATTCGCTGTTGAAGAACAAGGAAAAGGAGAAGGACGCGCTGATCGAAGCGGCGCGCCATCTCAACCAGTTGCGCTCGCGCTCGCCGCGCCACGGCGAAGAGCTGATCGCCTGGACCGACCGCTTCATGACGACCTCGGGCCTCGATGAAACCGTCGAGGAGCGCCGCTTGCGACACGCGGCGTGCCTTCTCGCCGATATCGGCTGGCGCGCGCATCCCGATTATCGCAGCGAGCAGTCGCTCAATCTCATCGCGCATGGCGGCTTTTCCGGCATCGATCATCCCGGCCGCGCCTATCTGGCGCTGACCGTGTTCTTCCGCCACGTCGGGCTGGTGATGGACGACGAACTCTCGCCGCGGCTGCGCGAACTGGTGTCCACGCGGATGCTCGACCGCGCCCGTGTGCACGGCGCGGCGCTCCGCCTCGCTTATGTCATCTCAGCCGCCATGCCCGCGGTGCTGCCCGAGACCCCGCTCGCCATCGAGCGCCACCGCCTGGCGCTGCGCCTGCCCGGCGAATTCGCGGCGCTTGCCGGCGAACGCATCGTCAACCGCCTGCGCTCGCTGGCGCGGCTGATCGGGCGGGAGCCGGTGGTGTTGCTGGGGTGAGGCGCGGATTCATGGACACGCGGCGAATGTCCACTGTTGAGGCTCAGGCGGACACTTTTATTTGACAGTGCCGCGGCTGCTTATGACCCAAAGCGGCGTTTCACCCCGAAAATTACCGCACTGCGAAACGGTCATTCGATCACCTCGTCGGCGAGCGCCAGCAATGTGTTCGGGACCGTCAGACCGAGTATCTTGGCGGTCTGCTTGTTGATCAAAAATTCAAACTTGGTCGCGCGCATAACTGGCAGATCGGCCGGCTTCTCGCCACTGAGGATACGGCCGACATAGACGCCGACCTGGCGATCGCGCTCGGCGAGATTGGGTCCGTAGCTCATGAGGCCGCCAGCCTCGACGTTCTCGCGGAACGGAAAGATCGTCGGCACCGCATAACGAGCCGCGAGCGTGATCAACTGTACTCGCCGATCCGCAAATAACGTATCTGTCGTGATCAGAAGACCGTGCACTTTGTCCGCCACGATCCTGTCGAACGCTGCATCGATCTCGCCGCTGGTCGTCGCCTTGAGCACCTCAAGGTCCCGGCCTGTTGCAGATGCTGCGGTTTGTGCGTCTGTGGCCAAGGATTCTGTGGCCGGATTCTTCGGATTAAGCAGCACGGCGAAGCGCCGCGCGTTGGGCAGCAGTTCATGCAAGAACCCGAGCTGCTTCCCGCCGAGTTCGCCACTCAGCGAGGTAACGCCAGTGACATTGCCGCCCGGCCGGTTGATGCTTTCGACCAATCCGGCCTCGACGGGATCGCCGCCGTAACCAAATACGATCGGAATCGTGCTAGTCGCGTTCTTGGCGGCAAGCGTCGCCGCGCCGCTCGTCAGAGTGACGATGGCGCCGACCCGATGTTGTACCAAGTCAGCCGCCAATTTCGGCAGACGACCGACGTCATTGTTGGCCCAGCGATACTCGATCGTCAGGTTCTGTCCTTCGACATAGCCGACGTCTTTCAGCCCTTCGCGCAGTCCCGACAGCGGATAAACAAAGGGCATTCCAATGTGCAACACAGCGATTACCGCCATCGCCGGCTGCTGCGCCCGCGCCGCCAGCGGCCACACGACCGTGGCACCACCGAGCGCAAATATGAACTGCCGTCGCCCGATGCCGATAGTCATTCGCCCGCCCCCAAGCGGATTGTGCCCGCTCCAATGAGTGGCAGGGTATCACGCCCCAAAATCGAGGTCTGTGGCTGTGAACAGCCCCCGTTGGTGGAAGGTCGGCGCGGCAGCTTCTGGGGGAGACGCGCCGCGAGACGCTGTGGCCGGCGCGACCGTTGATGACCCAAAACCGGCGTTTTGCGACCATCAATTGCCGCGCTGCGAAAAGGGCTGCGCGTCATTGTTTCGTAAAGGGCATAAGCGGGGGACTGGAAGCCTTTGTCCGTCGCCAGGCCCCTGAATTCGGCAGGCGTGGCGGAATTAACTCCGCCAATTTGCTATTTTGAAAACTGCGAATCGGGGGCACGACCCGTGTTTCAATCACTCTCCAAGATACAGCGCTCGATGACACTTATTGCAGGGGTCGCATTGCTCGTTGCCGTGATCGTAACGACAAATATCTTGGTCCTCTGGCGAATGCACCAGCAGACACTCGCAGATGCTCAGGCAGCTCTTTTGCAACACAGCCTTACGCTAGCCGAAGCGATCGAGCAGACGCTTCGAGCTACTGATCTCGTTTTGGGTAATTTGGCCGAGAGGATGCGTCTTGCTGCGACCGCCGCCAGTGATAGCTACCAAAAGGCAATAGCCGACCGCGATACCTATTCGCTACTGAAAGAAAAAGCATCCGAGCTGCCACAACTCGACGCATTGGCGTTCATCGGCGTCGATGGAAAACTTCTCAACATTTCGCGCACATGGCCGGCTCCCGATCTCAATTTTGCGGACCGAGAGGATTTTCCGGCGGCGAGATCGATGTCAAAATCCAATTTGTCCTTTATCACGCTCCAACACAGCCGCATCACGAAGGACTGGTTGCTCGTTCTGACGCGAGCGGCTGCAACCGGACAAGGCGAATTTCTGGGTGAAGTCGATGCGGCGATAAAATTGAAATATTTTGAGACACTATTTTTATCGACGTCGCTTGGTGATGGATATGCTGTATCGCTGATGCGGCAGGACGGCACGCTGCTTGCCCGATATCCGACTGCTGGTGAAATAGGAAAACATTTCCCGGCTTCGGTTCTTCAGACTTTAACGGGATCTCGATCAGGAGTCTCACGCGCCATCAGTCCGGTTGACGGCGAACGTCGCATCGCAGCCGCGTACAAGCTCCAAAGCTATCCGTTGATTGTTGTCGCAACGCGCAATGAAGATCAAGTCTTTGCCGCCTTGCGCACGACGGTCATCATCGCGATAGGCGCTTCGGGAATCGCGATTCTTGCCGTAATTGCCGCCGCATTTGCTGTTGGCGCCTGGCACAGGCAGCAAGAGCGGCTTTATCTCAGCGAGGAGCGCCGTCGTTTTTCAGTAGAAGCGGCTGCGATTGGTACTTGGGATTATTCTCATACGAGCGGTGAAACCTTATGGTCGAAAGAGTTACGGACGATCATCGGCGTTGCTCCCGCGGTTACGCCAACCAGGTCGAACTTCATGAATCAAGTCTTTCCGGATGATCGCCATATCATCGATGAGAACGAGACTAGCGACTCTACCCAGCCTCATGATTTCAGGATCGAGTTTCGCGTTCTGATCGAGGCAAACCAAATTCGATGGGTGAGCGCTAGTGGCCGGAAGGAGTTCGATAATGATGGTCGGATGTTGCGACTTCGGGGGACCGTTCAAGACATCACCGCCCGGAAAGAGGCTGAGATCGAGCGTGACGAGCTTCGCCGTCGTCTCCTACAAGCGCAAGAGGTCGAGCGCCTGCGGCTTGCCCAAGAATTGCATGATGAAGCCGGACAGCGTGTTGCAGCCATCCTCATGCGCTTGGAGCGATTGAGTGCGTCGGTCGGCGAATCTGGACGTGTTCACATTCGATCGCTGAGAGACCAACTGCAGCGAATGGGCAAGGCCTTGCACCATGTGGCCTGGGAATTACGCCCACCGTCGATCGATGAGCTGGGTCTCAAGGAGGCGTTGTCGAATTATATACTTGCGTGGTCGGAGCACACCGGAATTGCTGGCGATTTTTACTGTCGTGCAAC
>JBEKRD010000012.1:0-66584 GCA_049519075.1 Xanthobacteraceae bacterium
CGTGAGCCTGTAAAAATAGACGCGACCGACACGTTGCGGGTTGGCGTCATCGGCGTGGGGGTGATGGGCAGCAACCACGCTCGCGTGTTATCCGAATTACCGGGGGTGAAACTGATCGGCGTCGCCGATCCCGACCGCAAGCGCTGTGATCATGTCGCCCGCACGCTCGGGTGTGCCTCATTTGCCGATGCCGAGGCGCTGATGCAGCAAGGCGTCGACGCCGTGACCATCGCGGCGCCAACCCACCTTCATCGCGACATCGCCATCGATTGTGCCGCGCGCGGCATCCACATCCTGGTCGAGAAGCCGATCGCATCGACGGTCGAAGAGAGCCGCGCCGTGGTCGCGGCGGCCCGCCGCGCCGGCGTCACGCTGATGGTCGGCCATGTCGAGCGTTTCAATCCCGCGGTGCAATCGATCAAGCGGGCGATCAAGGATCAGGACATTCTCTCGATCGCCATTACCCGGGTCGGACCGTTCCCGCCGCGCATGTCGAACGTCGGCGTGGTCATCGATCTCGCGGTGCACGACATCGATCTGATCCGCTGGTTCACCGATTCGGAGATCGTGCAGATTCAACCGCAAACTTCGAGCGCGGTCGCCGAGCGCGAAGACATCGCGCTGCTGCAGTTCCGCACCGCATCGGGCGTGCTGGCCCACATCAACACTAATTGGCTGACGCCGTTCAAGGCGCGCACCGTCCACATCGCCACCCGTGACAAATACGTCATCGGCGATCTCCTGACGCTGCAGGTCACCGAATGTTTCGGCTTCCAGCCGGACGGCAGCTATTCGATGCGGCATTTGTCGGTCGGCTATGCCGAACCGCTGCGCTCGGAACTCGTCGCCTTCGTCAACGCCATCCGCAGCGGCGAGCCGCCAGCGGTGACCGGGGAAGAAGCCGTCGCCGCCCTCGAAGTGGCCATCCGCTGCCTTGAAGGGCGCTCGGCCGAGGTCGTCGCGCCGCCACGCAAGGGCCCCCGTCGCGTCGTCGGCTAGCACACTCCAAAAAGCCGATCACTGCTTTCGGCAATGGCAAACCAAGATTGATCATGAATCAACACACTCGCCTGGACGAACGGCCAATCCCCTTCATCGACGTTACGGCGCAGCGCCGCCGCCTCGGCCGCGCCATCGACGACGCGGTGGCGCGCGTGCTCGCGCATTGCCAATTCGTCCAAGGGCCCGAGGTGCGGGCACTCGAAGCCGAACTCGCCGCCTTCTGCGGCGCGCGGCACGCCATCGGGTGCGCGAGCGGCACTGATGCGCTGCTGCTCGTCCTGATGGCGTGGCAGATCGGACCCGGCGATGCGGTGATTTGCCCTTCCTTCACCTTTCATGCGACGGCAGAAATGGTGGCGTTGCTCGGCGCCACGCCGATCATTGCCGATGTTCTGCCCGAGACGTTTAATCTCGATCCGGCAAGCTGCGAACGCGCGGTGGCAACTGCAAAGCGCCTCGGTCTCAAGCCGCGCGCGATCATTCCAGTCGACCTGTTCGGCCTGTCGGCCGATCACGACGCGATCGCAGCCGTGGCCGCGTGCCACGAACTTTATGTGCTCGACGATGCGGCACAGGGCTTTGGCGCGACCTATAAGGAAAAAAAACTCGGCGCGCTGGCGACCGCGACGACGACCAGCTTTTTTCCCGCAAAACCGTTGGGCTGCTATGGCGACGGGGGCGCGGTATTCACTGACGACGACGCGCTTGCGGCACATGTGAAAAGTCTGCGCCTGCATGGCGAAGGAGCCGACCGCTCCGAGGCGGTGCGCATCGGCATCACGGGCCGGCTCGATACGATCCAAGCGGCGGTGCTGATCGAGAAACTGAAAATATTTCCGGACGAAATCGCCGCGCGCAATCGTGTGGCGATGCGCTATTCGGAGGCGCTCGCCGACATCGCGATCGTGCCGCGCCCGGGCAACCAATCGACCTCGGTCTGGGCGCAATACACCATTCGCTTGGCGCCGGGCCGCCGCGATCCGCTGGCCGCGGCGCTCAAGGCCGAAGGCATTCCGACCGCGATCTATTACACCAAGCCGCTGCATCGCCAGCCGGCCTATCGCGACTTCCCCGTGGCCGAGGGCGGCGTGCCGGTGAGCGAGCAGCTGTCGCAGGAAGTGATCAGCCTGCCGATGCACGCGTATCTCGAAGCGCCGGTCCAGGACCGTATTATCGCCGCGGTGCGGCGCGCGCTCGCGCGCTGACGCAGTTTCCGCTCTTTCCCCGCGCCAGCGGGAATCCAGAATTCGCGCGCCGCAAACGCGGTCCTGGTTTCGCGGGGACGGGCGGAATCGTGATAACTAGACGCCGATGATCGGAAAGATTCTCACCGTTGGCGGCTACACGCTTCTGTCGCGTCTGACCGGCTTTCTGCGCGACATCATGCTGGCGGCCATTATCGGCGCCGGGCCAGTCGCCGACGCTTTTTTCGTCGCGTTTCGACTGCCGAACCATTTCCGCGCTATTTTCGCCGAGGGTGCGTTCAACGCGGCGTTTATTCCAGCCTATGCGCGCATCCGCACCCAAGGCGGAGCGATTGCGGCGGCCCGCTTCGGCGACCGCATCTTCACGCTGTTGTTGGCATCTCAGGTGGTGCTGTTGGCGCTGGCGCTGACCTTCACCCCGCAAGTGATCGAACTGTTGGCGCCCGGCTTCTCGCGCGAGCCGCAGCAATTCACCCTTGCGGTGTCACTGACGCGGATCACGTTTCCTTATCTCCTCCTCATCACGCTGGTGACGCTGTGGAGCGGCATCCTCAATGCGCTGCATCGCTTCGCGGCGGCGGCGGCGGCGCCCATCCTGCTCAATCTCGCGATGATGGCGACGTTGGCGCTTGCCTATCTGTTTCCGAGCGCGGGTCATGCTGCGGCCTGGGGCGTGCTGATCTCGGGCGTGTTGCAGGCGGCGCTGGTCGGCGGCGATACGCTCTATGCGGGCGTCATGACCCGATTCCGGGCGCTGCGCTGGGACGATGACGTCAAGCGCTTCTTCGTGGCGCTCCTGCCGGCGACCGTCGGATCGGCCGGTACGCAGCTGGCGATGTTCGCCGATACCATCATCGCGAGTTTTTTGTCGGCCGGCGCGATCTCGGCGCTCTATTACGCCGACCGCATCGACCAGTTGCCGATCGGCGTGATCGGCATTGCGGTCGGCACCGTGCTGGTCCCCGAGATGACGCATCGCCTCGCCGCCGGCGACGAGGCCGGGGCTCGCTCGGCGCAAAACCGCGCCATCGAGTTCGCGCTGTTGTTGGCGCTGCCTTGTGTGGTGGCCTTCCTGGTGGTGCCTGGCCTGATCATGCGCGCGCTGTTTATGCGCGGCGCTTTTACCGCCGTCGACGCGCACGCCGCCGCCATGACGCTCATGGCCTATACCATCGGGCTCGTACCCTTCGTGCTCATCCGCAGTGTGGTGGCGCCGTTTCTCGCCCGCGGTGACACCGCGACGCCGGTCAAGGCGGCGCTGATCGGCACCGCGGTCAACATCGTCTGCAAGATCGCGCTGATGGTGCCGCTTGAGCAGGTTGGGCTGGCGCTGGCGACCTCGATCGGGGCCTGGATCAATTTCGTTCTCGTGCTGGTCTTCGCGAAGCGCGCGCAGCTGATCAAGCCGGATGCGGAGCTAAAGGCCGCGCTATTGAAGCTTGCAGCGGCCGCCGTTGCGCTTGCGCTGGTTCTTGTGCTCGCCGATCCCTTCGTCACCGCATTGTTAAAGACCTGGTCCAGGTTCCGCAGCGAATCAGAACTTCTGCTATTGGCGTTGCTCGGCGGGGTGGTTTATGGGGGGCTTGTGGCCGCGCTGTTTGGGCGGCGCTGGCTCAAATTGATGCGCCGGGGCGCGGAGCCTGCGCCGGCGACTACTCTTGATGAATTGGCAGGAACTTCAGGACCGGATCCGGTCTGAGCTGTTACGAGGATCGTCATGCGCGTGACCATGATCGGCGCCGGATATGTCGGGCTTGTTTCCGGCGCCTGCTTTGCTGATTTCGGCCATCAGGTGATTTGCATCGACAAGGATGCCGGCAAAGTGGCGGCGCTCAACCGCGGCGAAATTCCGATCTTCGAGCCGGGCCTTGCCGATCTGGTCGAAGCCAATATGCGCCAGGGCCGGCTCGAATTCGCCAGCGACACCTCGCGCATCGGCGACGCCGAAGCGGTGTTCATTGCGGTCGGCACCCCGTCGCGCCGCGGCGATGGCCACGCCGATCTGAGTTTCGTCTATGATGCTGTGCGCGAGATCGCGCCGCAGCTGGCCGCAAATGCCGTTGTCGTTACCAAATCGACGGTGCCGGTCGGCACCGGTGACGAGATTGAGAATATTCTTCGCGCAAAACGGCCGGACGCGGAGATCCAGGTCGTCTCCAATCCGGAATTTCTGCGCGAAGGCGCCGCCATCCAGGATTTCAAACATCCCGATCGTATCGTGGTCGGCAGCGAGGATGCCCGCGCCCGCGACGTGCTTGCCGAAATCTACCGGCCGCTTTATCTGAATACGCCGCCGCTCATCTATGTCAGCCGGCGCACCGCCGAATTGATCAAATACGCCGCCAACGCCTTCCTCGCCACCAAGATCACCTTCATCAACGAAATCGCCGATCTGTGCGAAGCGGCAGGCGCCGACGTGCAAGAGGTGGCGCGCGGCATGGGACTCGATAATCGCATCGGCGGAAAATTCCTGCATGCCGGTCCCGGCTTCGGCGGCTCGTGTTTCCCCAAGGACACCACAGCGCTGCTCAAGACCGCGCTGGATCACGGCGTGGCGCTGCGCATCGTCGAGGCGGTGGCGGCCGTCAACGAACAGCGCAAGCGCGCCATGGCGCGCAAGGTGGTGGCGGCGCTCGACGGTTCGGTGCGCGGCAAGACCGTGGCGGTGCTCGGCCTGACGTTTAAGCCGAATACAGACGACACCCGCGATTCGCCGGCGATCCCGCTGATCACCGCGCTGCAAGATCTCGGAGCCACGGTGCGCGGCTACGATCCAGCCGGCATGGAACAGGCGAAACCGCTGTTGCCCGCCGTGCAGTATTGCTCCAGCGCCTATGACGCCGCCGAGGGCGCCGACGCCGTCGTGATTGCGACCGAATGGGAGCAGTTTCGCGCGCTCGATCTGGGTCGGCTCAAGCGCATCATGACGCGGCCGGTGATCGTCGATCTGCGCAATATTTATCGCCCCGACGATATGAAGCGCTCGGGCTTCCGCTATGTCGCGATCGGGCGCGCCGGGGTCGACTAGCTCAGCGCGGCGCGGCAGGCGGCGGCTGAACGATCGCGCGGCGGATCACCGGCGCCACCTTGGCCGCGAACAGCTCGATCACCCGTGCAACATCCGCAAACGGCAAGCCGCCGATGTCGATCTGCATCAGGAAGCGCTGGTGGCCGAACAGTTCGCGCTCGTAAAGGATCTTATCCACGATCTGTTGCGGACTGCCGACGAACAGCGCGCCCTGCGGTGAGGCGAGCGCGTCATAGTCGGCGCGGGTGATCTCGCGCGCGCGATATTGCGTCGCCGCGTGATTGCGGAAATAGCCGGCGTAATACGGATAGAACGTGTCGAGCGCATGCTGGGAGTCCTCCGCAACGTGCAAATGAGTAGCGATGCTGAGCTTGAGTTCGGCCGCATCGTGTCCGGCTTTGATGCCGGCGCCGCGATAGACTTCGGCGAGCGGCGCGAGTTTTGCCGGTGGGACGCTGATATTGGCGAGAGCCAACGGTAGTCCGAGCGCGCCGGCCCTTTCGACGCTGCCTGGCGTGCCGCCGGTCCCGATCCAAATCGGCAGACGATTTTGCACCGGACGTGGAGAAATGGCAGCGTCGTCGAGCGGAGCGCGAAAGCGACCCTGCCAGGTGACGTGCTCGGCCGAATTGAGCATCATCAACAGTTCGAGCTTCTCCGCGAACAGCGCGTCGTAATCGGCGAGATCGAAGCCGAACAACGGAAAGGATTCGGTGAAAACGCCGCGTCCGACGATCAGCTCGGCGCGTCCGCCTGAGATGAGGTCGACGGTGGCAAAGTCTTCGAACACCTTGACCGGATCGGCGGTGCTCAGAATCGTGACGGCGCTCGCCAGACGAATATTTTTGGTCGCCGCCGCAATCGCCGCCAGCACGACCGGCGTGGCAGAAATCGACATGTCGAGCCGATGATGTTCGCCGATGGCGAATACGTCGAAGCCGGCCGCATCGGCAAGCCGCGCTGCGGCAAGGATCTCCGCCATGCGCTGTTGGGCGCTGATGGCAATTCCGGTCTGCGGGTCGGGCGTGAGTTCGCCAAACGAATAGAGCCCGAACTCGAACGCCTCACCCATCGGATGGCTGCCTTCTGCAATCGCTGCACGATAATCGATCGGCGAAGGCTGTAAACGCCGCCCGAAGGGCGCAGGCGCGCGATGAGTGATCTAAGTCCGTGCGACCGGTCAGGCTTGCTTGCGAGTTAGGCTTGGCTGCGAGTCAGGCTGCCTTCGACGCTCAAGCCGAATAGCGGACGCAGGTAAGTGCCGAAGATGCTGCCGATAAAGGCCGCGACTAGCCACAGCCAGCCGTGCAGGCTTGCCGAGGCGATGCCGCTGAAATAGGCGCCGATATTGCAGCCATAGGCAAGCCGCGCACCGTAGCCAAGCAGCAGGCCGCCGACGACGGCCGCGACGAGTGAACGCGGCGGCACTTTCCAGCCGGGCTTGAATTTACCGGCCAGCCCCGACGCCAACAGCGCGCCGAGGACGATGCCGAAATCCATCACCGAGGTGATGTCGGCGAATACGCTCTCCCGCAGCTGCTTGGCGCGCTCGGCGGAATGCCAGTAGCCCCAGGACGCAACGTCGATACCCGATGCCGCAAAGAGCTTCGAGCCCCACAGCGCAAACGCCGAGGTAATGCCCCACGGCCGGCCAGCGAGATAAAGCGTGGCGAAATTGCCGAGCGCGAGCGCGACCGCACCAGCAAGAAGCGGCCATGGTCCGTGCAGGAAGCGCCGCAAACCGCGGCGGTCGGTGACCGCGCCGGAATGCAATTCGCCATGGGTGCGCCGCTCGACCACGGCCGTCAGTACCGCGACGGCGGCGAAGGCGGCAAGGCTGACCGCAAGCGCCGGGGCCCAGCCCCAGGCCGCGATCAGCGAAATCGATCCGAAATTCGGCGTCGCCGACCACCACGGCAGATGCCAGGCGCCGAGCGCCGAGCCGACGATGAAGAAAAATAGCGTCACCAGCATGCGGCTGTTGCCACCACCGGCTGTGTAAAGCGTGCCGGAGGCACAGCCGCCGCCAAGCTGCATGCCGAGCCCGAAGATGAAGGCGCCGACCAGGACGGAAACGCCAACCGCGCCGTATTCGCCGTGCACCGGCTGCCCGAACAGGCTGCCATGGGCGAGCGCCGGAAAGAACAGCACCGCGGCGACCGCAAGCATGAGCATTTGCGCGCGCAATCCGGCGCCGCGTCCGTCGGCAATGAAGACGCGCCACGCCGAGGTGAAGCCGAAGAGGGCGTGATAGAGTACGATGCCCAGAGCTCCGCCGATCAGAAACAGCGCGCCCTGCCGCCAGCCATAGGCATTGGCATTGGCGAGCGCGAGAGCGCCGGCGCCGAGCACCGCGGACGCCGCGATGACGACTGAGGTGTTGATGGCGGGTACAGCACCGCGCTCGCTGCTGAGCAGGCGCGCGTCAACGGATAGATCGGTCATGGAATGACTCACAATTCCCGGGAAGAACAACGTTCCCGCTTAACGGTGGGGACGACCGCAACGGGTTCTACTTGGCGCTCAATGATTTAGGCTCCCAACGGCTGCGTTCCAAGCCAGACCCTTTCCGTTCTTTGGAACCAAACGATTGAATCTTTCCAGAAACTTCATACGGTATAGAAATAAATTCTATGCCGTCCTCTCATCATTCCCAAAAGGGTAGAATTTAATTCTCCGCAGCCGGCGCCACCAGCGCGTCAGGCTGGCCGGCACGTTCGAGCGCTTTTTTGGCGAAGCCGGACGCCTTCATCTCCTCGACGAAGCTCCGCAAATACTTCACGCCGGCGTCGTGGCCCAGCGGGGCGCCCATCGCTTCCCGGATTTCCTGGAAACGCCCGTCCATTACCCGCACGTTCGGGTTCGATTTGGCGAATTGCACGAGCTGCTGCTTCACGCCGGCCGCGGCGTCGAGTTTGTCGGCGAGGAAGCCTTGGAAGGCGAGCGGCGGGCTCGGGTAGCGTACGAGAGTTGCGTGCTGCAGCATGCGCGACAGATAAAGATCATAGGCCGAGCCACGGGAGACGGCGATGCGCACACCGTCGCGATCGACGTCGGCTACGGCTTTGAGCGGCGAATCCACGCTGACCATGTACGTGCCCTCGATGATGACATAGGGCGCGGTGAAGCCGATGACGGCAGCCCGCGCCGGTTCGATGGCAAGAAAGCAGATATCCCAGCCGGCGTTCTTGACCGCATCGGTCACCTTGCCCGCGGTATCGTAGACGACGAGATCGACCGGCACGCCAAGCCGCCGGCCAAGCTCGCGCGCCAGATCGACCGTGATACCGCGCGGGTCGCCGCCCGACGGATCCTTCTGCACCAAGACGACATTGCCGGCGTTGATCGCCGCGCGCAGCGTGCCGGTGGGAGCGAGCTCTTTGACCACGTCGGGCGGGGCGACGACGGCGGACTGCGCCAACGCAGTGGCGGTCCCGACCGTGATGCCAATGATCGCCGCCCCAAGCGCTCTGTACATCTGCGTCCTCCCATTGTTTGTTTCTTTGGGCGCAATCTATCATACATCCTGTGCTCATCTAGCCGCCTGGCGGCGTGGAGGACGGCAAGCCATGATGATAACGATTTTGATCGCGCTCGCTGGCCTGATGGGCGCAGCCGGTGTCATTCTCGCCGCTGCCGGCGCGCATGCGGCGCCCGGCGCAGGGCTCGACAGCGCTGCCTATATGCTCTTGTTCCACGCAACGGCGGTGTTGGGCGGCGCGGCGCTGCTGCAGCAAGGCGCGCTGTGGCGGCCTTTGGCACTCGTCGTGCTGGCTGCCTGGGTGTTCGGCGCCACCCTGTTCTCCGGCGACATCGTGCTGCGGGTGTTTGCCGGACATCGGCTGTTTGCGATGGCCGCGCCGTCGGGCGGCATCATTCTCATTGCGGCGTGGCTCGGCAGTGCAGGCGCAGCGATTGCCGCGATGATGCGCGGCTAAAGCCTCCTCCAAGCCTGTCATGTTCAGCCGCATCGAGCCGATACGATTGACTCCCAGCTCGGCGGAGGCCTAAGTGTCGACAATCTGAGTAACTTAGAGAAGTTTTGTCGACAAATGGCGCATAGTAACGAGAATTCTGTCGCAAATCGTATCGAGATCGAACTCGAGCGCTCGATCATCGCTGGCGAATACCCGCCGGGTACGCGGCTGAACGAGAACGCGGTTGCGGCGCGTTTCGGCGTCAGCCGGGCTCCGGTTCGGGAGGCTTGCCGGCTCCTGGAGCGGGCGGGCCTCGTCGATATCGTTTTGCACCAAGGCCCGATCGTGCGGACGCTGTCGCTTACGGAGATCGTCGATCTCTTCGACGTGCGCGCTTGCCTTGGCCGGCTCGCCGGACAGCTTGCGGCATCGGCGATGACGCGCGACGTTCTTGGGGTCTTACGCGCCTTGATCGCCGATCTCGATGCCGCCTCGCGCGATGCCGACGCCGAGCGTTACATCGCGCTCAATATCGAATTCCATACCGCGCTCTATCGCGCCACCGGCAACGCCCGGCTCGCCGCGCTCGACGAGCAAATGGGCAAGGAACTGCGGATCTACCGCCGCCATGGTCTCGCCTTCGGCGGCGGCCTTGCGGTGTCTAATGTCGAGCATCGCGCCGTGCTTGCGGCAATCGAACGCGGCGATCGGGAGGCGGCCGGCGCGGAACTGGAAAGACACATTCAAAACGGGCGCGACCGCTTCATGCGCGCGATGTCGGCAAGCGGCCAGATCGTCGTGAAAGACAATACGGCCGGCAAGAAGCGATCTGAAAAAGCCAAGGCAGGCATCCAATGAAAATCACCGAGGTCGAGTGTCTTCCGGTCCACTCCGGGTGGCGAAAGAATTTTGTTTTTGTTCGCGTCGCGACCGATGCCGGCATCGTCGGCTGGGGCGAGGCCTATAGCCAGTACGACCGTGATCGCGCCGTGGGCGCGCAAGTCGAGGAACTGGGGCGCTACTTGATCGGTCGCGATCCCTTCCAGATTCGCCATTTTCTGCAAATTGCCTTCGACGACTATGCGCAACGGCGCGGGTCCTTGGAATTCTATTGCGCGACGTCGGGTATTGAGCAGGCGCTCTGGGATATCGCGGGCAAGGCGACCAATCAGCCGGTTTATAATCTGCTCGGCGGTCCGGTGCGCTCGCGCATCCGCGTTTATGCAAATGGCTGGAGCTACAAGGTCGCGCAGCCGGATGACTACGCCAAGCGCGCCGAAGCCGTCATCAAGCGCGGCTTTACCGCCATCAAATTTGATCCGATCTCCGGACCGTGGCGCACTTACGTACCCAAGGAGCAGATCCACACCGCGGTGAAGGTGCTGCGGGCCGTGCGCAATGCGGTCGGGCCGGATATCGACCTCTTGCTCGATCTGCACCGCCGCTTGGCGCCGATGCACGCCATCGATCTGGCCGATGCGATCGCGGAATTCGAGCCCTATTGGATCGAGGAGCCGTGCCAGTGCGACAATATCGAGGCGCTCGCGGAGGTTCGGCGCCGCAGCAAGATCCCCGTCGTCACCGGCGAGGCGATCTACACCCGCGCCGGTTTCCGGCCGATCTTCCGGGCGCGCGCCGCCGACATCATCAATCCGGACGTGTCCAATTGCGGCGGCATCCTCGAACTGATGCATATCGCCGACGCCGCCGAAGTGGAAACCATCGCGGTCTCGCCGCACAATTACAATTCGACGACGCTTTCGCTGTCTTCGACCGTGCACGCCTCGGCCTGCATGGTGAATTTCATCATCACCGAATACTTCCTGCCGTTCGAGGAACTCGGCGCGAAGCTGTGTCCCAATGTTCTAAAACCCATCAACGGCTATATCGATTTGCCGCAAGGCCCTGGCTTGGGCCTTGATGTGAACGAGGCCGAAGTCCGTGCCAACAAGGGAAAACAATTCCCGGCCCGGACCTTCCGTTCACCGCAGGACGAAGGACCCTGAGGGGCGGCGTGGCGGGGCCGCGATCGAGATTCTCAGCGGCTGTGCGCAAACAGCAAAAGCTTCGGGACAACGTCCGATGAAATGCCACACTTCGATTGCTGCGCCGGCGCGCCTTGCGGTCGTCGTCATGCTCGCGCTGGTCGCGGGGCGGGCGGCTGCGGCGGTGAACTATCCTGCCCACATTGTGAAGCTGTTGTGCTGGAGCAGTGCCGGCGCGCCGCTCGATGTCATGATGCGGCAAGTCGGCAGGCAACTGGGCGCCGTCTTTGGACAGCCGTTTATCGTCGAGAACAGGCCGGGCGGGGAAGGTGCGGTTGCGATGGCCGCGGTAATGAACCAGCCGGCCGACGGCTATACCGTCCTGTCGACCACTTCGAGCATGTCGTTTGCCATGGCGACCGGCGAGATCGAGTATGGGCCGGACGGCTTTACCGTGTTGCCGGCACTGCAGGCGGAGCCGTCCGCCATCGCCGTTCGCGCCGACAGTCCGCTCAAGACGATGAAGCAGTTCATGGATTATATCCATGACCATTCCGACAAGATGTCGGTCGGCGGCTTCTCGTCGGCCGGCTTCCATCAATACGTCTTCTACCGGTTGCAGCAGGCCGGCCAATTCAAGGCCATCTGGGTGCCGTTCCGCGGCGGTCAGGATGCGGCGCTGGCGCTGCTGAGCGGGGTGATCGACGCCGCCGTCATGACACCGAGCTCCGCGATCGCGCAAATTCAGCACGGCGATATTCGTCTCCTGGGCATCAGCGCGGCGCAGCGCAGCGAATACTTTCCGGACGTGCCTACCTTCAAGGAGCAGGGATACGACATCGTCGAATCGATCTGGCGCGGCGTGATGGTCAGAAGCGACACGCCGCGCGAGGTCGTCGACAGGCTCATGACCGGGCTCGAGAAAATGAAACAGAGCAAGGAATGGCAGGATTTTTCGCGCCTGACCTTGCAATCGCCGGTCGACATTTCGCTCGATGCGATGCAGCAGCAAGTCCGCAATGAAGTCGTCGCCGATCGTGAATTTCTTGCGGCGAGCGGACTGAGAAAAGATTCGTCCCATGAAAAAAATTGATCGCGCATCAGCGCGACTGCGCTCGATTGGGATGCTCGCGGCGTTCGCAGCATTTGTCGTCGCAGGTCAGGCGCGGGCGCAGACCGCCCGATGGGTGCCGACCCAAAATGTCGAGCTCATCGTGCCGACGGCGGCGGGCAGCACCATGGATCTGTTGGCCCGGGTCATCCAAAACATCCTGCAGCACGATCATCTCGTCGACGCTTCGATGACGGTGCAGGCCAAGCCCGGGGCAGGCGGCGCGGTCGCTTGGAGCTATGTCAGCCGCAAAGCCGGCGACGCACATTACATCGCAATCAGCGGTCCGACCTTATTGAGCAATGACATCATGCGCGTCGGTGAACTTTCTTACACCGACGTCACTCCGCTTGCGCAGCTGTTCACCGAATACGAAGTGTTCGCGGTGAAGGCGGATGGGCCGATCAAGTCCGGCGGCGATCTGGTCGCCGCGATGAACGCTGTGGTGCCGCCCGCGGTCGGCGTCGCTCCCGGTATCGGCGGTTCTAGCCATGTGGCGCTCCTCAAGCTCGCCAAGGCCGCCGGCATCGACGCCAAGCATTTGACGGTCGTGCCGTTCAAGGGTGCCAACGAAGCTGTGAATGCTCTGCTCGGCGGCAATATCGACGTTGCGATCGGAACGATGTCCGTGCTCGCACCCTTCGTGGAGTCGGGCAAGCTGCGCGCCATCGCCTTCGCGGCGCCAAAGCCGCCGGAAGCGGCGCCGTTTACGGTGCCGACCTGGAAGGAACAGGGTTTCGACGTCGTGGAAGGCAATTGGCGCGGCATTGTCGGACCGAAAGCCCTAACTCAGTCGCAGGTCGCGTTCTGGCAAGACAAGCTTGCCGCCATGGTCGAGGACGAGACATGGCGAACCACCCTGCAACGCAATAATTGGAATGCGGACTTCGCC
This sequence comes from Xanthobacteraceae bacterium, assembly GCA_049519075.1. Taxonomy (GTDB): domain Bacteria; phylum Pseudomonadota; class Alphaproteobacteria; order Rhizobiales; family Xanthobacteraceae; genus BOG-931. Next base: position 13,141 of record JBEKRD010000012.1, read on the forward strand.
GACAGCGCCGGCTCCAAACGGTTCCTCGATCAACGCTATCGGGAGCTCACCGCGACGCTTTCGACTCTGCACGTTGCGAAATGAAGCCATGATGCGCATGGAGATAGAGGCGTGAGCGATCAGCAAAAAACGCACTCGAACCACGGCGCCGTTGGCGCAAGCCCGACGCGGCGCTTGGCGGAGTTTAGCGCAGCGCTGACGTTCGAAGCGCTGCCTGAGGAAGTCGTCAGGAAGGCCAAGCTGTGTGTTCTCGATACGCTTGGCTGTTGTATCTTCGGGGCCTCGCTGGATCCGCTGCACAAGCTTACGGAAATGGTGGCCGCGGAAAGCTGTGCCGGGCGCGCGACGATCTTCGGCGGCGCGCTGCGGACCAGTCCCGGCCTGGCGGCCTTGGTCAATGGCACCAGCGCCCATGCCTTCCAACTCGACGAGATCCATCTGGAGTCGACATTGCATCCCGGCTCGCTGGCTCTGCCGGCGGGAATTGCCGTCGCCGAGCCGCTGCCGTCGGTCAGAGGCCAGGATTTGCTCGCCGCCGTGGTCGCTGGCTACGAGGTCGGCATCCGGGTCGGATTGGCCGCCAAAGGCGGCATGTTCAAAAACGGCTTTCACAATCAGGGCACGACGGGCGTCTTTGTCGCTGCCGCGACCGCGGCGCACATTCTCGGCTTGAGCGCGCGGCACACGCAGCAGGCTTTCGGCATTGCCGGCTCGCAGGCGTCCGGCCTTATGGCGGTGCAGGATGGCGCGATGACGAAATCGTTCCACTGCGGCCGTGCCGCGCAAAGCGGGGTCTACGCCGCCCAACTCGCGCAACGCGACTACACCGGCATTCCTAACGTGCTCGACGGCGACTATGGCACGTTTTTTAGCGCCTTCCTCGACGCTTGGAGCCTGGACCCACTGACGGAAGGCCTTGGCTCGCACTGGCACATCTTACGTGTCGGATTTAAACCGGCGCCGGCGTCGAACGGCAGTATCACCGCGATGACCGCTATCGACGCCATCATGCGCGAGCACGGCTTGCAGGCGGCCGATATCGCCCAAGTAACCGCTCATGTGAGCGATAACACGTTGCATCATTGCGGCTGGCCATATGAAGGCGATCGTATCCAAAGCGTGTTATCGGCGCAGATGAACCTGCGCTATGGCATCGCCGTGACGGCTTTGGAGCGCAGCTCGGGCGTCGCGCAATTCCGCGATGATAAGATTCGCGATCCGCGCATTTTGCAGTTCATCGAGCGCATTCGCGTCGAACATGCGCCGGAGTTCGACGGCGACAATGGGCGCTATCGTGTTGCCTGTCGCCTCGTGGTGGAAAGTAAAAATGGCGCGACTTACGAAACGACCGTGCCGTATCGCAAGGGCAGCCCGGAAGACCCGATGAGTGAAGAGGAACTCCACACTAAGTTCGACCGCTTAACCGCAAGGATCGGGTCACAACAGTCCAGCCAGTTGTCCGCGCTGGTGTCCGATCTTGAGAACCTCGACAACGTGACGGAGCTCGCCCGATTGGCGCAGGCTATGGTGTGAAAAGAACGGCCGGCGTCGCCTGTGCGTGCCGCGTCGTCACGCCGCCCTCCGCCGCTCCTGCGGCACCACCGCAATCGTCAGCCGCGCGGTCCCGCGCAACACGTCGAGCGCCACCTCGCGCCCGATCTTCTCGCCGGTCAGCGCCCGCACCAGATCGTCGGCGCCGGCGATGGTTTCGCCGTCGAGACCGACAATAATGTCGCCCGGCTTCAGTCCGGCGCGTGCGCCGGCGGAATCCGGCTCCACGGTGCCGACCATGACCGCGCCGTCTTGTGTCAGCCCCGCGGCGCGGCGGCGGCGTTGCGGGATCGCGGTCTGCTGCGCGGCGATGCCGATGAAGGCGCGGCGCACCCGGCCGTGGCGGACCAATTCGCCGAGCACGAAGCTCGCGGTATTGGCGGCGACCGCAAAGCATATGCCTTGCGCGCCCATGATCACCGCGGTGTTGACGCCGACCACCTCGCCGCGCGACGACACCAAGGGACCGCCGGAATTGCCCGGATTAAGCGCGGCATCGGTCTGGATCACGTCGTCGATCAGCCGACCGGTGCGCGAGCGCAAGCTGCGGCCGAGCGCCGAGACCACGCCCGTGGTCACCGTCGATTCGAAGCCGAGAGGATTGCCGATGGCGATCACCAGCTGGCCGCGTTTGAGGCGCTTTGAGTCGCCGAGCGACGCCGCCGGCAGCGTCACCGGCTCGTCGACGCGAATGAGCGCGAGATCGGTATCGGGATCGTCGCCGACGAGCCGCGCGCGCAATTCCTGACCATCGGCGGTCGTCACCTCGATGCGCGAGGCGCCCTCGGCGCCATTTTTACCGGCGACATGGCTGTTGGTGAGGATGAGGCCGTCAGGTGCAACGATTACGCCTGAACCGGTGCCGCCGCCCCCACCCTTTCCCTCCCCCGCGCGCGGGGAAGGGTAGGGAGAGGGTCTCACGGCAAGCCGCACCACGGCGGGCCCGACAGTGTCGACGACGTCGATGACCGCGCGCGAATAGGCATCAAGGAGCGCCTGATCGTCGGCGGGGACGGCTTCCGCCGGAGAAGCCGGCCCGCGGTCGCGCAAGGCGTCGGCTAACGGGATGATTGTCATGGCAACACAAAATGCTAGTCCGCAGTCGCGCGGATCTTGGTGGATTGGGGGGTGCGCGGACATATGGGGAGGCGCCCGGCATTCAGGAAGGGCGACGTCCGCGCGGTGACGAGCCGCCGGTCGAGGTGTGATTGATGGACGCGGAGGCTTATGATGGCGGCAGGTTCAGGGACAGAATCATGACAGTCACCCATGCCGTGCGTCTTGCCGTCTTGTTGTCGGCGGCGGCCACGTTGTCGGTCACGATTGCCGGCTGCGGCGAGGGTCAGCAGCAGGGCGCGGCTCGGCCGCTGCCCGCCGTGACCGTGGCGACACCGGTCGCGCGCACGGTGGTCGATCAGGACGAATATGTCGGCCGCTTTGTCGCGGTGAATTCAGTCGAGATTCGCGCGCGATTATCCGGTTACCTGGCGCAAATTTATTTCACCGACGGGCAGCTGGTGAATAAGGGCGATCCCTTGTTCACCATCGACCGCCGGCCGTTCGAGATCGCGCTCGAGCAGATGCGCGCCAATCTTGCCCAGGCCCGCGCCAACCTTTCCTTCGCCGAGGGCGATCTGCAGCGCGGCCAGTCGCTGTTGACCAATAAGACCATCACCGAGCAGACCTACGACCAGCGCACCCAGGCCAAAAGCGTGGCGGAGGCCGCGGTTGCGGCCCAGGAGGCGATGGTGCACTCCGCCGAGCTCGACCTCAAAGAATATAGCGAGCTGCGCGCGCCGATCGACGGCAAGATCGGCGACCGCCGCGTCGCCGTCGGCAATCTGGTGAGCGGCGGCACCGGCGGCAACACCACGCTGCTCGCCACCGTCGTGTCGGTCGACCCGATCCGCTTCGAGTTCACCTTCGACGAGGCGTCCTACCTGCGCTACCAGCGCTTCGCCGGCAAAAAAGGCGGTGGCGTCGACGGCGGCGTTCCGGTCGCACTCAAGCTCATCGACGAGAACGATTTCCAGCACAGCGGCAAGATCGATTTCGTCGACAACGTCATCAGCCAATCCTCGGGCACCATCCGCGGCCGCGCGGTGTTCGCCAATCCGGACGGCATCTTCACTCCCGGCATGTTCGGCCGCATCCGCGTTCCCGGCTCGCCGCCTTACGCGGCGCTGCTGGTTCCGGACGCGGCGCTCGGCTCCGAGCAGGCGCGCAAATATGTGCTCGTCGTCGGCGACGACGGCATGGTGGCGCAGAAATACGTCACGCCGGGCCAGCTCGACGGCGGCCTGCGCGTCATCAAGGACGGGCTCGCCGCCACCGACCGCGTGATCGTCAACGGTCTGATGCATGCGCGGCCCGGCATCAAAGTGAAAGCGGATGTCGAGGGCGCTCCCGTTGCGCCGCCGCCGGCGGCGGGCGACGCGGCCAAAGCCGGTTGATGCCGTAAGATGCGCATCTCGCACTTTTTCATCGACCGGCCGATTTTTGCCGCCGTGGTCTCGATCGTTTTTGTGATCCTCGGCGGCGTGTCGTTCTCGCGTCTGCCGGTCGCGCAATATCCCGAGATCGCGCCGCCGATCATCGTCGTGTCCGGCCAGTATCCCGGCGCCAGCGCCGAGGTCGTCGCCGCGACCGTGGTCACGCCGATGGAGCAGCAGATTAATGGCGTCGAGAACATGCTCTACATGTACTCGAACGCGACGGCGGACGGTCGCTTCTCTATCCAGGTCAGCTTCAACCTCGGCACCAATCTCGACATCGCCCAGGTGCAGGTACAGAACCGCGTCGCCATTGCGCAGCCGCGGCTGCCGGCGGACGTGCGCAATATCGGCGTGACGGTGACCAAGGCCTCGCCCGACCTGATGATGGTCGTGCATCTTTATTCGCCCGACAAATCGCGCGACTCGCTGTTCATCTCCAATTACGCCACGCTCGAAGTCACCGATCCGCTCACTCGCGTCGACGGCGTCGGCTCGATCACGGTGTTCGGCAGCCGCGATTACTCGATGCGCATCTGGCTCGATCCGGACCGCCTGCAGTCGCTCGGCTTGACCGCGAGCGACGTCACCAATGCCATGCAGGGACAAAACATCCAGGTCGCCTCCGGCGTGCTCAACCAGCCGCCGGTTGCGCATCCGGGCGCGTTCCAGGTCGCGGTGCAGACGCTCGGCCGCCTCGACAATCCGGACGAATTCGGCGCCATCGTCGTGAAACAGACGCCAGGCGCCGTGGTGCGGCTCAAAGACGTCGCCACGATCGAGCTTGCCGCGCTCGACTATTCGTCGAATTCCTATCTCGATCACGACCCGGCGGTGGCGCTCGCCATTTTTCAGCGGCCAGGGTCGAATGCGCTTGCCACCGCCAAGGGCGTCAACGACCTGATGGAGCAATTGGCGAAACGGTTTCCGAGCGGCGTCAAATACGCCGTCGTCTATAACCCGACGCAATTCATCCAGCAGTCGGTCGATGCGGTGATCGATACGATCTTCGAAGCGATCGTGCTGGTGGTGCTGGTCGTAATCCTGTTCCTGCAAAATTGGCGCGCGGCGATCATTCCGCTGGTCGCCATCCCGGTATCGCTGATCGGCAGCTTTTTCTTCATGGCCGCGTTCGGCTATACGCTCAACAATCTGTCTTTGTTCGGCTTGGTGCTGGCTATCGGCATCGTGGTCGACGACGCCATCGTCGTCGTCGAAAACGTCGAACGCAGCATCGCCTCGGGCCTTGGACCGCGCGAGGCCGCGAAGAGGAGCATGGATGAGGTCGGCTCCGCGCTCATCGCCATTGCGCTCGTGCTCTGCGCCGTGTTCGTGCCTTCGATGTTCATCACCGGCATATCCGGGCAATTCTATCGCCAGTTCGCGCTGACCATCGCCGGCGCCACCGTCATTTCGCTGATCGTCTCGTTGACGCTGTCGCCGGCGATGTGCGCGCTGTTGCTCAAGCCGCACGCGGCCGATCACCGCGACACCTGGTGGGAACGGCCGATCCACCAATTCTTCGGCATTTTCAACCGCGGCTTCGACAAAGTCGGCATCGCTATTTCATGGCTGGCGACAAGGACCGTGCGGCGCGTCGTCCTGATGGGGGCGATTTATCTCCTTGTCATCGGGCTTGGGCTGAATGCCTTCCGATCGACGCCGGTCGGCTTCATTCCGCAGGTCGACGGCGGTTACATCATCCTCGTCGTCCAGCTTCCGCCCGGGGCATCGCTGTCGCGCACCGACGAGGTGCAGCAGCGTGCGTTCGATGTCGCGCTCGGCGTGCCCGGCATCGTGCATGCCGTCAACGTCGTCGGCTTCTCCGGCGCCACCTTCACCAATGCGCCCAACGCCGGCGCGCTGTTCTTGGTGCTCGACTCCTTCCAGAAACGCGCCAAGGATCCGCACCAATCGGCCCTGGCCATCCAGGCCGAGCTCAATCGGCGCCTGTCGCAGATCGAGGACGCTTTCACCATCGCGGTGCTGCCACCGCCGGTGCGGGGCATCGGTACCGCCGGCGGCTTTCGCATGATGGTCGAGGATCGCGCCGGACAAGGCGCCGACAAACTGCGGGCGGCCACCGAAGCCTTGGTGCTGCGCGCCGTGCAGACGCCCGGCATTGCCGGCGCGTTCTCGCTATTCGAGACATCGACGCCGCAGGTCTATCTCAATATCGACCGCACCAAGGCGCAGCTTCTCGGCGTCAATGTGCAGGACGTGTTCAACGCGCTGCAAATCTATATTGGCTCGTCCTACGTCAACGACTTCAATCTGTTCGGGCGCATCTTCCGCGTCACTGCGCAGGCGCGCGACCAGGACCGCCAGCATATCAGCGACGTGCTCAAGATCCGGGTGCGCAATTCGAATGGCGACACTGTGCCGCTCGGCTCGTTCACCACTGTCGACAGTAATTCCGGACCCTATCGCGTCCCGCGCTACAATCTTTATCCCTCAGCTGAAATCGACGGCTCGGCCGCGCCCGGCTATTCGCAGGGGCAGGCCATCGCATCCATGGATAGGCTCGCGGCCGAGACCTTGCCGGAAGGCTTTGCCACCGAGTGGACGACGCTCGCCTACCAGCAGATCAACGCCGGCAATACCGCGATGTTCGCGTTCGTGCTGGCGGTGGTATTCGTGTTCCTGGTGCTGGCGGCGCAATACGAGAGTCTGACGCTGCCGCTGGCGGTCATCATGATCGTGCCGATGTGTCTGGTTGCCGCTATTTCTGGCGTCATCATCCGCGGCCAGGACAACAATATTCTGACGCAGGTTGGCTTCGTGGTGCTGATCGGGCTGGCCGCGAAGAACGCAATCCTGATTGTCGAGTTTGCGCGGCAGCTCGAAGATCAAGGCCGCAGCCGATTCGAGGCGGCCGTCGAGGCGACCCGGCTGCGGCTGCGTCCTATCCTGATGACATCCTTCGCTTTCATCCTCGGCGTCACGCCGCTGGTCTGGGCCATCGGCGCCGGCGCCGAATTGCGCCAGGCGCTCGGCACCGCGGTGTTCTTCGGCATGATCGGCGTCACGGCGTTCGGATTGATTTTCACGCCGGTGTTCTATGTCATTGCGCGTTGGATCGCCGAACTCGGCGCGCGCCGCGGCAAAGGCCGGCAAAGCTTGCCGCAGCCGGCGCAATAGCGGGTCAAATTTCCTGACCGGGTCGGGCAACGTTGCGCTATTGTCGGCCGCGCTGGAATAAGGCGATGGACCCGGTGTTTGTCGCAACAGCTTCAACGAGGGGAGACCGCCACATGATTCGTACCGTGTTCGCCGTCACGGCTATTGCGTTCGTCGTCAGTTCAGCCGTTGCCCAGCAGGACCCGATCGCCGCGCGCAAGCAGCTTATGAAGACCAACGGCGATCAGGCGAAGATCGCCGGTGCCATGATCAAGGGCGAAGCGCCGTTCGATCTGGCCGTTGTGCACAAGATTTTTGCGAGTTTCCAGGACGCGGCGGCAAAAATGCCGGCGCTATTCCCAGACAGCTCCAAGCCCGGCGAGGACTTCCCGCCTAATGACGATTTCAAAGCCAGCCCCAAGGTTTGGGAAAACATGGCCGACCTTAAAGCCAAGTTCGCCAAGTTCGGCGACGACGCGAAAGCAGCAGACGCTTCGGTGAAGGATCTGGACAGCTTCAAGGCTGCCATCGCCGATATCGGCAAGAACGATTGCGGCAGCTGCCACCAGACCTACCGCCTCAAGAAGAGCTGAACCGGATCGGTCGGACGCGGCCAGTGCCGGCGTCCGCGCTGGCGTGCCGCCCTTTGCTCTTCGCTATCGGCACGAGGCGAGTGAGGCGTGGCGGAGGCCGTACAATGATGCTCGGAGGAAAGACATGGTGGCGAAGATTCGCCATCACCGCGGCTATGGTCGGCGCGCTCGGATCGGCTGCGTTATGGATTGTGACCATTCCAGTGAGCCTGATCGTCACGTTGCCGGCTCACACGCCGAATCTCGACAACGGCAAGACCATGTTCGACATCGGCGGTTGCGCGTCCTGCCACGCGACGCCCAACATCAATCCCGACAAGGTCGATCGCAAGCGACTCGGTGGCGGCCTCGCCTTGAAATCGCCGTTCGGCACCTTTTACGTACCCAACATCTCGCCGGACCCGGCCGACGGCATCGGCCAATGGCGCGAGTACGATTTCGTGGCGGCTCTGTGGAAGGGCACGGCGTCGAATGCCGGAACGACCGCGCCTTATCATCTGTTTCCGGCATTTCCTTACACGTCCTACCAGCATATGCAGCTCACCGACGTGCTCGATCTGTTCGGCTATCTGAAAACGCTGCCGCCGGTGCCGGGTAAGGTGCGCGGCCATGACCTTGCGTTTCCCTTCAACATCCGCCGTCTGGTCGGCTTTTGGAAGCTCCTCTATCTCACCGGCGGTCCCTATCAGCCCGACCCGTCGCAGTCGGCGCAGTGGAACCGCGGCGCTTATCTGGTCAATGGACCGGGCCACTGCGCCGAATGCCACTCGCCGCGCAATTGGCTCGGCGGCATCATCGCCAGCGAACGCTTCGCCGGCGGTCCGGCGCCGGACGGCAAGAGCTGGGTGCCGAACATCACCCCGGTCGGGCTTCGGCACGGCGATGAGATATGGTCGGAAAAGGATATCGCGAGTTTCCTCGATGGCGGCATGACGCCGTCCGGCGATTTCGCCGGCGGCGGCATGGCCGAAGTGATCCGTGGTACGTCTTTGCTTGGCGCCGGCGACCGCGCCGCAATCGCCGCCTACATCGCCTCGCTGCCGCCGGTGCAAGGTCCGGCCCGTCCTCCGAAGAAACAGTAAGCGCCATCCTCATGAACACCGGCAAAGGCATCGCGCTTAAGCTCGTCTCGGCAGTGCTGTTTGCCCTGATGTCGGCGCTGGTCCGCTCTCTCGGCGCGCGCTATCCGATCGGCGAAGTGGTGTTCTACCGCTCCGCCTTCGCCATCGTGCCGGTGTTAGTGGTCTATGCATGGCGCGGTGAGCTCGCCGCGGTGGTGCGCACCGAACGGCCGCTCGGGCAAGCCGGCCGCGGCGTGCTCAGCATCATCGGAATGTTCTGTAATTTCGGCGCGCTGGCGCGACTGCCGCTGGTCGAATCCAACGCCATCTCGTTTACCTCGCCGCTGATCAGCGTCGCGCTCGCCGCTTTGATTCTCAGGGAGCGTGTGCGCATCTACCGGTGGTCCGCGGTGATCGTCGGATTTATCGGCGTGCTGGTGGTGCTCGCGCCGCACTTTTCCGGCGAGGAACTGACCATCGCGATGGCCAGCGCGACCAGCGTCAGCGGCGTCATCTATGCGCTTATGGGCTCGGCCACCAATGCGGGCACCATGATCCAGACCCGCCGGCTGACGGAAAGCGAGACGACGTCATCGATCGTATTCTATTTCTCGCTCAGCTGCGCACTCGCCGGTCTGGTGACTTGGCCGTTCGGCTGGCTCAGCCCGACCGGCGGGGAATTCGCCACCCTCGTTGCGATCGGCACGCTTGGCGGCTTGGCCCATATCATTTTGACCGAGAGCTATCGCTACGCGTCCGCCTCGGTGGTTGCGCCGTTCGATTATACCTCGATGCTCTGGGCGCTGGTGCTCGGTTACGCGATGTTCGGCGAAACGCCGACCCCGATGATCGTCGTGGGCTCGGCCATCATAGCCGGCGCCGGTCTGTTCGTGATCTGGCGCGAGCACCAGGTCGCCTTGGCGCGCAAGCGCGACGCCGGAGTGGTCCCGGCGGCGATCGCGTCTACGTAGTTCCGAAGGCCTTGAAGGTGATAATGGTGCGGGTGTCGGCGATGCCGGGAATGACGTGAACCTTCTCGGCGATGAAATGGCCGATATCGGTCGACGGATCGACGTAGAACTTCACCAACAGGTCGAAATCGCCGGCCGTCGAATAAATTTCCGAGGCGATCTCAGCGTCGGCAAGTTCGTTGGCGACCTGATAGGACTTGCCGAGCTGGCATTTGATCTGCACGAAAAAGGGGACCATGCGCGCCTCCGAAGCATAAGACGAACTATATAGCGTTATTCCGGGGCCGCGCGAAGCGAGGCAGAACGTTGTATTGTGGCGAGTTTGCCGGAAAGACCGTGAAAATGCCTATGCCGGTTGAGCTTGCCGATATCGCCGCCGATGTGTTTGCGCGCATCCGCGTACGCTCTCCGCGCGTGCATTGCATCACCAATTCGGTGGCGCAGGCCTATACGGCGAACATCCTGCTGGCGGCCGGCGCGGTGCCGTCGATGACCGTTGCGCCGCAGGAAATCGGCGCATTCGTCGTCTCTGCCGACGCGCTTCTGGTCAATCTCGGCACTTTCGACAGCGAAAGGAAGGCGGCGATTGATGTGGCGCTTGCTACCGCGGCCGAGACCGGTCTGCGTTGGCTGCTCGATCCGGTCTTCATCGAGCGCTCGCCCGGGCGTGCGCAATTCGCCCGCGAACTCGTCGGCCGCGGGCCGGCGGTGGTGCGTCTCAACCAAGCCGAGTTTGCCGTACTCGCGAACGACCCTACGGGCGACGCGCCGGCTCGCTTTGCGCGAGTCCACAAGGCGATCATGGCGCTCACCGGTGCGGTCGACCTCGTGACCGACGGTGATCGCCGGGCAAAGATTGCCAACGGCGATCCGCTGATGGGTCTGGTCACCGCCATGGGCTGCGCCGGTTCGGCACTGGTCTGCGCCGCGCTGACCGTCGAGGCCGATGCTTACCTCGCGACCATCGCCGCGCTTGCGGCATTCGGTGTCGCCGGCGAACGCGCGGCGCGCAACGCCGGCGGACCGGGTAGCTTCGCCGCCGCCATGATCGATGTGCTCCACGGCCTCGATCACGCCGAGCTGCGCGCGCATATAAAGGTATCGTGATGCAAAACGAAAAACCGCGCGGCGATCTTCGGCTCAATGCCATTGTCGATCCCGAGCGCGCCGGCGGGCACGATCTCGCCGAATTGGCGCGGCTATGCGCCGAGGGCGGGGCGACGCTTGTGCAATTGCGCGACAAGAAGAGTGAAACCCGCGCCATGGTCGAACGGGCGCGGGCGATCAAGCAGGCGCTCAAGCCATTCGGCGTGGCATTCGTCGTCAACGACCGTATCGATGTGGCGCTTGCCGCCGAGGCCGACGGCGTGCATCTCGGGCCCGACGACATGCCTGTTCAGGACGCGCGGCGTTTGCTTGGCCCCAATGCGCTGATCGGCCTGTCGATCAAATCGGCGGCGGAGGCCGAGGCCGCGCCGCTCGATCTCATCGACTATGTCGGCTCGGGCGGCGTCTATGTCACGCTGTCCAAGGAGCAGAAGAATGCGCCGATCGGGCCCGCGGGCCTGGCGCGCATCGTCGCCGTATTAAAGCTTCGCGCGGGAAACCTTCCGGTGTGCGGCATTGCCGGCATCGACGCCGGCAATGCCGCCGCGGTGATCGGCGCCGGCGCCGACGGCATCGCCGTGATCTCGGCGCTGTCGCTGGCGCCCGATCCGGCCGCCGCGGCGCGCGCGTTGCGTGGCATCGTCGATGCGATGCTGGCGAAGCGAGGCACCTGATGAGCGCAGCGGTCGCCGTCACCATCGCCGGCTCGGATTCGGGCGGCGGCGCCGGCGTGCAGGCGGATCTGAAGACGTTTGCCGCGCTCGGCGTCTACGGCGCGAGCGTCATCGCGGCGCTCACTGCACAGAACACTCAAGGTGTGCTGGCGGTTCACCAGGTTCCGGCGGAATTCATCACAGCCCAGATCGACGCGGTGTTTTCCGACTTCGACGTCGCCGCGGTGAAGATCGGCATGCTGGGCAATGCAGCGGCAATTGACGCCGTTGCCGCCGGCCTTGATCGCCATCATGCGCGTAATGTCGTGCTCGATCCGGTCATGGCGGCGACGTCGGGCGAAAAATTGCTGGCCGCCGACGCCGTCGGCGCATTGCGCAAGCTTGCCGCGCAGGCAAGCGTGCTGACGCCGAATCTGCCCGAAGCCGCGATCCTTCTCGACGCGGAGCTCGCGCGCGACGAACTCGAAATGCGCCGGCAGGCACGAACGCTGCTGGCGCTCGGCCCCGCCGCGGTTCTGATCAAAGGCGGGCACGGCTCAGGCCCGGAAAGCGTCGATCTTCTGGTCGAAGCTGACGCCTGCACGCGCTTTGCCGCGCCGCGGATCGATACGCCCAATACCCACGGCACCGGCTGTACGCTGGCTTCCGCGATTGCCGCAGGTCTCGCCAAGAAGCTTTCGATCGCCGACGCGGTCCGCGACGCCAAGGCCTATGTGAGTGCCGCCATCGCCGCGGCAGACCGGCTCGGCGTCGGCTCCGGCCGCGGCCCGCTGCATCATTTCCATGAGTGGTGGTAGGCGGGGCCACTCTTCCGGCTTTTAAGAAAATTCGCTATCGTTTGCGCCGGCACGAAAGTTTTACCGAGCCGATGCCGGTTCGTGCCGCGACAAAAAAGATCACAGGGAGGAATTGCCATGGTCAAATCAATCACGTTGAAATCAATCGCGACGACCGCTGCCGCTATCGCGCTCGCAGTGATGGCTTGGTTGTTGCTGCCGATGCGTGCACATGAGGCGGCGGCGGACACCGGTCCGCTCTACATCAACGCGGTCGATCTCGATATTCAACCGGGTCAGATCGATAATTTCCTGGCCTTGCTGAAGACAAACGGCGCCGCCGCGGTGAAAGAACCGGGCTGCCGCGAGTTCAACATCACAGTCTCGCAAAAGGATCCGAACCACGTGTTCATTTTCGAGGTCTACGACAACGCCGCGGCGCTGGAGACGCACCGGGCGACCGATCATTTCAAGAGCTACGCGGCGGCAACCAAAGATATGGTCGCCAAGCGCGACGTGAGGGCGATGTCGTCGGTGGCGATGAATACGAAGGGGATGTGAGCGCGCGGCGCCTCACCGCCCTATCCCTACCCCTCCCCGCAAGGGGAGAGGACAATGTTACGCCGCCGCCGGCGCCCCCGGCTGTTTCAACGGATGCGCGCGGGCGAAGGCGTCGATCTCGGAAAGCGCGTTGGCGATCCGGGTAAAGTTCGGGAACGGCGCGGTGTCGACGGCGAAGAACTTGGCGCCCGCCGCCTGGCTCGCCAGGCAGATGTCGGCGAGCGTGACAGCGTCGCCGTGGCAATAGCGGCCGGTGGCCTTGTCCTGCAGATGCATTTCGAGGGCGGTCAGCGCGGTGCGGTGCCAGTGCTGGCACCATTTCGTGCGGGTCGCTTCGTCGAGCTTGAACTCATGCTCGAGATATTCGCGCACCCGCGGCACGATCAGCGGATGCGAATCGCAGGCGACGATCTGCGCCAGGCCGCGGACGCGTGCGCGGCCGCGCGGGTCGCGCGGCAATAGCGGCGGGTTCGGATGGGTCTCGTCGAGATATTCGATGATGGCAAGCGACTCGAACAAAACCGACGCGTCGCCGTCGATCAGCGCCGGCAAGGCCATCATCGGGTTGATGGCGCGGTAGGCCGGGTCGCGTTGCGCGCCCTTCATGAGATTGACGTCAATTACCTCATCGGGAACGACGCCTTTGAGATTGAGCGCGATGCGCACGCGATAGCTCGCCAACGAGCGCCAGAACGAAAAAAATTTCACCGCGACCTCCTAATCCGCGCCCGGATCGGCTTTGAGTCCCGCGGCCTCGATGCCTGCGATGGCGCACATTTCGTCCTTGTCCGAGGTGTCGCCGGAAACGCCGCAGGCGCCGACGAGATTGCCCGCGGCGTCGCGGATCAGCACGCCGCCCGGATTGGTGATCATCTGGCCGCCGCTCGCTGCCGCCAGCATGGTGAAGAATTGCGGCGTCTTGGCCGCGCGGCTCGCCAGCGTGCGCGAGCCGAAGCCCATGCCGAGCGCACCCCAGGCTTTGCCGAAGGCGATATCGAAACGCAGGATGCCGGATTTGTCCTCGCGCTTGAACGCGACGAGATGGCCGCCGGCATCGAGCACGGCGACGGTGAGCGGCGCGAGATTGCTGTCGCGCGCTTTCTTCAGCGCGACGTCGACGATGGTGGAGGCTTGCGCGAGTGTAATCGACATGTTGGCTCCGATGGGTTGGAAAAATGCTTCAGTGCTTATTGCGATCGGCCCAATAGACCGAGACGGTCGAGACCTCGGCTGAGCCCGAGCGATGCTCTTTGGTCTCCTCGTAGCAGGCGAGCGTCTTCTCGACGAGCGGTAGCTCGATGCCGCGCGATTTCGCTTCGGCGAGCATCGATTGCATGTCCTTGATGCCGCCGTCGACATTGAACGTCACCGGGCCGGCATCGCCGCCCTTGAGCATCGCCGCGACCCCCGGGCCGCGCACCTTGAGCACGTTCGGGCCGCCGGAGGTTTCGCTCAGCAGATCCATCAGCCGCGCCGGATCCACCGGTAGTGCGCGGCAAAGCGCCAGCGCCTCGCCGAGCGCCTGCCAGTACACCATCAGCGGCAGGTTGACGGTAAATTTGAGTACCGCGCCGGAGCCGACCGGCCCGGCTTGTTCGAGCCGCCGGCACAGTTGTTCGAGGATCGGCCGGGCGCGGTCGGCGTCGGCGGGGTCGGCACCCATGAGCCCGATGAGTTTGCCCTGCCGCGCCGGGCCGGTCGAACCGCCGACCGGGCATTCGACGAAGGTCGCGCCCTTGCCGCGCACCGCCGCGGCGAGCGCGATCTCGGACGCCGGCACCACCGTGCTCATTTCGATGAAGAGCTTGCCGGCGACGTCGCCGCTGAGCAGGCCCTGCGGCCCCTTATAGACCGCCTCCAAGGCCGCCGTGTCGGTGAGGATGCTGACGACCGTTTCGCAAGACTGCGCCAGCTGCGCGGGCGTTCCTACCGCGGTCGCGCCGGTGACCGCCCTGGCTTTGTCCGGAGTGCGATTCCACACCGCGACCTCGTGGCCGACTTCGATCAGACGCGCGGCAATGGCCGCGCCCATTTTGCCGATACCGGCGACGCCGATGCGCATACGCACTCCCTTGCAATTCCATCCCGCGGCGGACGATAAGCCATTGGCGGGCGGCGAGAAAGCCGCTTGCGCAGGTGGACCGCGAATGTCATAGGCTCGCGCCGCGACACAAAAAGGACATGAGGAGCAGGATGGCTTCGGGAAATAAAGGCGTCGTTGGCGTCATCGGTCTCGGCATCATGGGCGGCTCGTTCGCGCAAAATCTCCTTGCCGCGGGCTGGCGCGTGATCGGCTATGATCTCGCGCCAGCGCGCAGGCGGGCCTTGGCGAAGCTCGGCGTGGAGATCGAGACGGATCCTGCCGCCGTGGCGCGGAAGGCAAAGACCATCATCACCAGCCTGCCCAAGCCAGCCGCGCTTGCGGAGACGGCCATCGCGATCGCAAAATCGGGCGTTCCGTCGCGCCTCGTGGTCGAAATGTCCACCTTCACCATCGAGGACAAGGCGAAAGCGCAAGCGGTGCTGCGCAAGGCCGGCCATGTGCTGCTCGATTGTCCGGTGAGCGGCACCGGTGCCCAGGCCAAGACCAAAGATCTCGTGGTCTACGCCTCCGGCGGCTCGGCCGAGATCAAGAAACTCAAGCCGCTGTTCGCGGGCTTCACCCGCGCGGTCCACGACGTCGGCGAATTCGGCAACGGCAGCCGCATGAAATACGTCGCCAATCTCCTGGTCGCCATCCACAATGTGGCGAGCGCCGAGGCGATGGTGCTGGGGATGAAGGCCGGGCTGCCACCGCAGCTCATTTTCGACCTGATCAAGACCGGCGCCGGCAATTCGCGCGTGTTCGAATTGCGCGCGCCGATGATGGTGAAGAACAACTATAAAAACGTCACCATGAAGATCTCGGTCTGGCAGAAGGACATGGACGTCATCGGCGGCTATGCCCGCAAGATCAAAGTGCCGACGCCGATGTTCGATGCCTCTAACGCGATCTACGAGAAGGCGCTCAAAAGCGGCCACGGCGCCGAAGACACCGCCGCCGTCTGCGCCGTGCTGGAAGCGATGGCGGGGGTGAAGCGGGGCAAGGGGCGCGCGAAAAGGCGCTGACGTGACTTTTCGTCATGCCTGTCATTTTTCCTCATGCCCGGCCTTGTGCCGGGCATTTACGTCTCTAATCTCAACACCCCTAAAAGACGTCAATGGCCAAAACGAGTCCGGCCATGGCGGCTCAATAGAATGCTCGGAGGAAGCCCATGTCATCGCTTGAAGGCGAAGCCCGCATCGCGGCGCATGCCGGTGGCCGCAAGTCGCACCAACAGCGCAGCGAGACGCGCGACGGCATGCACATCGACTGGGACGTGCCGATCACTATGGATGACGGTCTCATCCTGCGCGCCGATGTGTTTCGTCCGATCGCGGCAGGCCGCTACCCGATCATCTTGAGCTACGGCCCCTATGCCAAGGGGCTCGCCTTCCAGGACGGCTATCCGAGCGCTTGGCAGCGCATGGCGGACAAGCATCCCGACGTCGCCGCCGGCTCGAGCAATCTCTACCAGAGCTGGGAAGTCGTCGATCCGGAGAAATGGGTGCCGCACGACTACATTTGCGTCCGCGTCGACTCACGCGGTTGCGGCGTGTCGCCAGGCTTCATCGATCATTTCTCGCCACGCGAAACCAAGGATTTCTACGACTGTATCGAATGGGCAGGCTCACAGCCGTGGTCGAACGGCAAGGTCGGGCTCAACGGCATCTCCTATTACGGCATCAATCAGTGGCAGGTGGCCTCGCTCGAGCCGCCGCATCTCGCAGCGATGTGCATCTGGGAGGGCGCCGCCGACTGGTATCGCGACATGACGCATCACGGCGGCATCCTCTGCACGTTCTGGGAGAACTGGTACGACATGCAGGTCAAGACCGTGCAATATGGCGCCGGCGAGCGCGGCAAAAGGAGCCGCGTGCACGGCGAGCTGGTCTGCGGCCCGGAGTTCTTGTCCGACGCGGAACTGGCGAAAAACCGCAGCGATTTCGGCGGCGACATCGTCGCCCATCCGCTCGACGACGATTATCACCGCGCCCGTTCGCCGGTCTGGGCGAATGTCAAGGTGCCGTTTTTGTCGGCGGCCAATTGGGGCGGCCAGCCGCTGCATCCGCGCGGCAATTTCGAGGGCTTCGTTCGCGCAGCGTCCAAACAAAAATGGCTCGAAGTGCACGGCATCGAGCATTGGACACATTTTTACACCGACTACGGCCGCGAGCTGCAACTGCGTTTCTTCGATCGTTTTTTGCACGGCAAGAAGGGTCGCTGGGACAAGCAGCCGCCGGTGCAGCTTCAGGTCCGTCATATCGACGGCTTTGTCGAGCGGGCCGAGAAGGAATGGCCGCTCAAGCGCACCAAATGGACGCGCTTTTATCTCGATCCGTCCGACGGCGCACTGACCACCAAGCCGGTCAAGAACGCCAAGAAGAAAACGGCGATCCGGTTCGAGGCGATGGGCGACGGCGTCACTTTCCTCACCGCGCCGCTTGCACACGAGACCGAGATCACCGGGCCGTCGGCATTAAAGCTCTTTGTCTCGTCCTCGACCAGCGATGCCGATATTTTTGCCGTGCTGCGGGTATTCTCGCCGGATCTTAAGGAAGTGGTGTTTCAGGGCGCCATCGATCCGCACGCGCCGGTCGGCCAGGGCTGGCTGCGCGCGTCGCACCGCAAGCTCGATAAGAAGCTCACAAAGCCCTATCGGCCCTATCACGCCCACACCGAAAAGCTGCCGCTCAAGCCCGGTGAAGTGGTCGAGCTCGACGTCGAAATCTGGCCGAGCTCGGTTGTCGTGCCGGCGGGCCACCGCATCGCGCTCACCGTCCGCGGCAAGGACTACGTCTATCCCGGACCGAGCGGCGGAAAGCTGTCGAACTTCAAGAACGAGCTGACCGGCTGCGGGCCGTTTTTGCACGACGACCCGCGCGACCGGCCGTCGCAGATATTCGGCGGCGTCACCGGCCTGCATTTCGGCGGCGCGGCGCGGCCGTTCCTGCTGGTGCCGGTCATTCCGTCGCGGAGGAAATGATCGTATAAGGCGCGACCGATGACGGACAGGCCGGCACGGCAAGAGCTACGGCGACCGCACGGGGCAGGGGGAGGACGGAATGTCGCGTAAGGACGGAACATCTCGTATAGGCATGTCGCCGAAGGTTACGCGCCGTGCGCTTCTCGCCGGTACCGCGGCAGGGGCTGTCGCTACGCTCGGCCGCTTCCCGACGCCCGCCATTGCTCAAGCGGCGCCGTTCAAGCTCGGCCTGCTCACGGTGAAGACAGGTCCGCTCGCCCAAGGCGGCATCCAGATGGAACAGGGCGTGCTGACTTTTCTGAAGGAGACCGATTACACCATGGCCGGCCGCAAGGTCGAACTGGTCACCGCCGATACCGGCGGCGCACCGGCCGGCGCCAAAACCAAGGTCCAGGAACTGGTCGAGCGCGACAAAGTCGATGCGGTCCTCGGTCCGCTCGCCGCCTTCGAGCTGTTGGCCATCACCGATTACATCCGCGACCAGAAGATGCCGTTGCTCAGCCTGGCCGCCGCCGACGACATGTCGCAGCGCCGGCCCAATCCCTACTTCTTGCGCGCTTCGGCGACCTCGTCGCAGGCGATGCAGCCGTTGGGTCATTATGCGGCGACCGAATTGAAGCTGAAACGGGTCGTGACCGCCGCTGACGATCTTGCCTTCGGCTATGAGGAGATTGGCGGCTTTCAGGCCGCATTCGAGCAAGACGGCGGCTGCCTCGCCAACAAGCTGTGGCCGCCTTTGGCCACGCCCGATTACACTCCCTATGTCGCGCAGATCGGCGATTGTGACGGCGTCTGCCAGGGCTTCGCCGGGTCGAACCCGCTGCGTTTCATGAAAGCCTATGCCGGCGCCGGGCTTAAATATCCGGTGGTGACCGGATGGACCGGCGGCGACGACGCTCTGCTGAAGAGCTTCGGCGACGAGGCGATCGGTCTCGTGTCTTGTTCGGCCTATTCGCTCGATGTCGAAACCGAGCGCAACCAGCGCTTCATCGACGGCATGCAGAAGAACTTCAGTGTCATTCCCGGCTTCTATGCCGCCGGTCTCTATATCAACTGCCAGGTGATCGAAGCCGGCTTGAAAGCCGCCGGCGGCGATACCGGCGATAAAGACAAGTTCATGGCTGCGCTTCGCGCCGTCAATCTGACCGACACGCCGCGCGGACCGCTCAGGTTCGACCATCTGGGTAATGTAATTGGCACTTTCTACGTCAGGCGCTGCGGCACCGAGGGCGCCAAATACGGACTGAAACTGTGGAACAAGGTCATCAAGACCTACGAGAATGTCAGTCAGTTCTGGACCTGGCCGGAGCAGGAATTCCTCGCCCATCCGGTCTATTCGCGCGACTATCCGTCGCTGCAAAAATGTTGAGAATGACGCGATAATAGCCGAGTCTGCCTAAGCTTAAGGGCTTCGCGCCGCAAATCCGAAATGATAACGTGAACGCTAGAGCCTGAGTGCCGACGCGCGGGGACGCGGCGGCCATGCGGGGCCAGCGCAGGAATAGCGCTCCAGAGGGAGAATATTGATGTCTTTGAAACTCACGTCGCGTAACGCGAATCTGAAATTTCCGAAAATGAGCCGGCGCGCGCTGTTGGCCGGCACCGCGGCTGGCGCCGCCGCGGCGCTCACCCGCTTTCCGACACCCGCCATCGCGCAAGCGGCGCCGTTCAAGCTTGGTCTTCTCACCGTGAAGACCGGACCGCTTGCCCAAGGCGGTATCCAGATGGAGCAGGGCGTACTGACCTACCTCAAGGAGACGAATTATACGATGGGCGGTCGCAAGATCGACTTCGTCTCCGCCGATACCGGTGGCAATCCGGCCGGCACCAAGACCAAGGCCCAGGAACTCGTCGAGCGCGATAAAGTGGATGCCGTCCTTGGACCGCTCGCCGCTTTCGAACTGCTCGCCATCACCGACTATATGCGCGAGCAAAAGACGCCGATGCTCAGCGTCGCCGGCGCCGACGACATGACTCAGCGCCGGCCCAATCCTTATTTTTTGCGCGCGGCGGCGGCTTCCTCGCAGGCGATGCAGCCGATGGGACATTATGCGGCGACGGAGATGAAGCTCAAGCGCGTCGTTACCATCTCCGAGGACTTCGCGTTCGGTTACGAGCAGATGGGGGGCTTTCAGTCCGCCTTCCAACAGGACGGCGGCTGCGTGGTCAGCAAACTGTGGCCGCCGCTGGCGACGCCCGACTATACGCCCTACGTTGCCCAGATCAGCGATTGCGACGGCGTCTGCCAAGGCTTTGCCGGCTCGAACCCGTTGCGTTTCATGAAGGCCTATGCCGGCGCCGGCCTCAAATATCCGGTCGTGACCGGTGAAACCGGCGGCGACGACGCCTTGCTCAAAAGTTTCGGCGAAGAGGCGATCGGCCTGATCAGTTGCACGCCCTACACGGTCGATCTCGACACTGCCGGCAACAACCGATTCGTCGAGGGCATGCTGAAGAATTACGACACCATCCCGGGGCAATATGCCGCCATCATGTATGTCAGTTGCCAGGTGGTCGATGCTGGCCTTAAGGCGGTCGGCGGCGACGCCAGCGACAAGGACAAGTTCATGGCCGCGTTGCGCGCGGTCAACCTGACCGACACGCCGCGCGGGCCGGTCAAGTTCGATCACCTCGGCAATATCGTCGGCACATTCTACGTGCGACGCCTCGGCACCGAGGGCGCCAAATACGGCCTCAAGCTCTGGAATAAAACCATCAAGACCTACGAGAACGTCAGTCAGTTCTGGACCTGGCCGGAGCAGGAGTTCCTCGCCCATCCGGTCTATTCGCGCGATTATCCTCCGCTGGCTAAGTGCTAATTTTGTAACTGCCTGGGTTGAGCGGGGCGAAACCCGGGAGCGGCGATCAGGAATCCCGGATTGTGCGTTGCGCAATCCGGGCTGCAAAAAACCGGGTTCAGTGGACATGACGTTCTGGCTGCTGCTTACCGTCAACAGTGTGACGTTTGGCGGCCTTTTATTTCTGTTGTCGGCCGGTTTCTCGTTGATCTTCGGGCTGATGCGCATCCCCAATCTGACGCACGGCTCGATGTTCATGGTCGGCGCCTATCTCGGCACCAGTCTGCTTTCGGGCGCGCTGGGCTTCACGCTCAATTTCTGGCTGGCGGCGGTTATCGGCGCGCTGGAAGTGGCGGTGCTCGGCGCCTTGATGGAGCGGCTTCTGCTGCGGCGGCTGGCCGGCCAGCAATTGGCGCAGGTGCTGGTCACCCTCGGCGTTTCCTTCATGGCGGCGGATTTGTGCCTGATGGGCTGGGGCGGCGATCCGATTTCAGTGGCGACGCCGCCGGCGCTTGCCGGTTTCTTGCGCCTGGGCGGAGCGGTGTTCCCGCTCTATCGATTGGCGGTCATCGTGATCGCCGTCGTCTTCGCGTTGGCGCTTTGGCTCATGCTCGAACGCACGCGGCTTGGCGCCATGATCCGCGCCGGCGTCGACGATCCGCAGATGGCGCGGGTGGTCGGCATCCGGGTGTCGCAGCTCTTCACCGTCGTGTTCGCGCTCGGCGCCGGGCTCGCCGGTTTTGCCGGTATGATCGGCGGTCCGATTCTTTCGGTCTATCCCGGCCTTGATCAGGACATGCTGCCGCTTGCGCTTGTCGTCGTCATTCTTGGCGGTACCGGAAGCCTGCTCGGCTCGTTCGTCGGCAGCATCATCGTCGGATTCATCTATAATTTCGGCCAGGCGCTGTTGCCCGAACTCGCTTATTTCATCCTGTTCCTGCCGATGGTGCTGGTCTTGGTGTTGCGGCCGCAAGGCTTGTTCGGAGGCCAGGTTCTGTGATCAGTCCTGCGCGCAGGTTTCTGGCGAGTTGCGTGACCGGCCGGTGCATTGCCATCGCCATCGCGGTTGTCGCGCTGATCGCGGTGCCGTTCGCGATCGGGGAAGTCTATTACGTCAACATCGCGAGCCAGGTCCTGCTCTACGCGGTCTTTGCGCTCGGACTGAACGTGCTGGTCGGTTATGCAGGTCTGGTGTCGCTCGGCCATGCCGGTCTGTTCGGGGTTGCCGCCTATGTGACGGCCTATCTGCTTGCCGCCGGTTACGGCCATCTTGTCGCCATTCTGACCGCGATCGCGGCGGGGCTGATCGCGACGGCAGGGTTCGCTGCGCTGGCGCTGCGGGCGGGCGGCATCAGCTTCATTATGATCTCGCTCGCTCTCGGCGAGATCATCTGGGGGCTAGCCTATCGTTGGATCAGCCTCACCAACGGCGACAACGGCATCAGTGTGGCGACGCGGCCTGAGCCGTTTGGTTTGCCGCTGACCTCGGCGCGAAGCTTTTACGACGCGACGCTGGTGGTCTTTCTGGTCGCGGTGGCGGCCTGCGCTATTTTTGTGCGCTCGCCGTTTGGCGCGGCGCTGTGCGGCACCCGCGACCAGCCTCGCCGCATGAACACGCTTGGTTACCACGTCTGGATGATCCGGTTCTGGGCTTTCATGTTCTCCGGGTTGTTGACGTCGGTCGCCGGCATTCTGTTCGTCTATTACAACGAGTTCATCAGTCCGCAGGCGCTGGCACTCACCGCCTCGGCGGAGGGCCTGTTGATGGTGATCTCGGGCGGCGCCGGAACGCTGCTCGGGCCGGTGATCGGCGCCGCTCTCGTCGTCATCGTCAAGAACGTGGTAAGCGCCTATGTCACGCGCTGGAATTTCATGCTCGGCGCCATCTTCGTCGCCATCGTCGTATTCATGCCGGAGGGTCTGGTGCCCGGCGGGGTGCGGCTTTCGCGTTCGGCGTGGCGCGTGCTGAGCCGGCGCAAGCCCGCGGTCATCGGCGCGGGGCCGCCGTCATGACCGCTCTCGTCGTCAACAATTTGAGCAAATCGTTCGGCGGGTTGCGCGTCACCACCAACGTCAATCTCAAAGTCGATCCCGGCGAGCGCCGCCTTATTATCGGGCCGAACGGCGCCGGCAAGACGACGTTGTTCAATCTCATTACCGGCGAGCTTGCGCCCGACAACGGCACGATCGCGCTGTTCGGCCGCGACATCACCCGCACGCCAAGCCGCAAGCGCACCCATCTCGGCATGGCGCGGACCTATCAAATCATCACGCTGTTCGCGCGCGATACCATCGAGCGCAACGTGACGCTGGCCTTGCTCGGTCTGTCGCCGCTGCGCTGGAATCCGCTCATCGCGCTCGCCCGCCAGCGGCACCTGAATGCGCAAGCGCGCGAGGCGCTCAAGCGCGTCGGCCTCGATCACCTCGCTGGCCGGCCGCTGGCGGAGACCTCTTATGGCGAGCGGCGGCGGGTCGAGATCGCTATGGCGCTGGCGCAGAACCCCAAGCTGTTGCTGCTCGACGAACCTTTCGCCGGCCTGTCGATCGACGAGCGGCAGGACGTGCGCAAGCTCTTGCTTGCCATTCCGCGCGACGTCACCATCGTGATGATCGAGCACGATATGGACGTGGCGCTGGATTTCGCCGATCGCATCACGCTTTTGCATTTTGGCGAGGTGATCGTCGAGGGCACCCGGACCGAAGTGGTGGACGATCCGCGCACGCGGGAGGTCTATCTTGGCGAGTAGCGCGCTCGAGCTTCGCGACGTCGATGCCTTCTATGGCGACAGCCATGTGCTGCAGAAGGTGTCGTTTGCGCTCGGTGCGGGGCGGCTGCTTGGGCTCCTTGGCCGCAACGGCGCCGGCAAATCGACCTGCATGAATGTCAGCGTCGGTCTGGTTCCGCCGCGCGCCGGCAGCGTCGAAGTATTTGGTACGCAAGTCGCGCGGCTGCCGCCGGAAATGATCGCCGCGCGCGGCGTCGCGCTGGTGCCGCAAGGCCGCCGCGTGTTCAAGAGCCTCACGGTCCGCGAGAACCTGATGGTGGCGGCGCAAACCGGCTTCGCCGGCCGGCACGCGCCGTGGACCGAGGCGACGGTGTTTGCGATGTTCCCCCGCCTCGCCGAACGGCGCGGCCAACTCGCCGGCTATCTGTCGGGCGGCGAACAACAGATGCTCGCCATCGGCCGTGCGCTGATGGCCAATCCGCGCGTTCTGTTGATGGACGAGCCGTCGGAGGGACTGGCGCCGCAGATCGTCGCCGAAGTCATGGCCACCATCCGCAAGCTGAAGGAAAGCGGTCTCTCGATCGTGCTGGTCGAACAGAGCCCGAAGCTCGTCTTCGACATCGCCGACGATATCGTCATTCTCAATTCCGGCCGTGTCGCGGTGGTCTCGACCGCCGCGGCGCTGAAAAACGACGGTGTCGATCTGCGCCAGCATTTGGGGGTGTTTTGAACAATCCTTCCGCCGCAGGCGGCCAGAAGTGACCCGTATTGCAAATTGCGGTGCTGGCCGTCACCATGGCGGGCCGGAGTGGAGGGCTCTGACGTGATCACCGTTCCCGAATTGGCGGCGGAGGCTCTGGGGTCCTACCTCGCCGAGCATTTGAGCCGCAGATTTGCCACCACCCATGCGGCGCTGACCGAGCTCATTCCTTCGGTTGCCCGGCTTGCGCTCGAATGTATCGGCAATAGCGACGCGCTCTACCACAATGTCGAGCACACCATGCTGGTGACCATGGTCGGTTACGACATCATGAAGGGGCGAGCGCTGCTGACGCCGACCTATCCCAGCGACTTTTCCCATGTTCTCGTCGCCTGCCTGTTGCACGACATCGGCTACGTGCGCGGCATTCTCAAGGGCGACGGCGACGACGGCTACGTCATCGACGCCAAGGGCGGCAAAACCAAGCTGCCGCGCGGGTCGTCCGACGCCGCACTGTTGCCGTATCATGTCGACCGGTCGAAATTGTTCGTGATGGATCGTATCACCAAAATCGAGCCGCTTGATGCCGATCGGATCGCCAACGCCATCGAGTTCACGCGGTTTCCCTCGCCCCACGCGAGCGACGATCCCGAGACCGAAGAAGGCATGCTGGTGCGCGCCGCCGATCTGATCGGCCAGCTCGGCGATCCGCATTACCTGCGGAAGGCCAATGCGCTGTATTACGAATTCGAAGAAGTCGGGATGAACAAGCAATTGGGCTACACGTCACCGGCCGATCTCACCGACCTCTATCCGCAATTTTATTGGAACAGCGTCTCCGCCCATATTCAGACCGCGATCCGCTACCTCAATGTCACATCGAGCGGACGGCAGTGGATTGCCAATCTCTACAGCAATATCTTCCGCGCCGAGCGCGACCTCAGCCTCAGCGGGCCGCAGCGTTAGAGCGCGTGTGCGGATTGTCACCACCATGTCACATAGGCCGCTCCATCCTCGCTTCACATGATGCGCGACTGAGGGAAAGACGGATGCACCCAGTTCGGACGCCCGCCAACCGTCGCGCTGGCGCATGACCTCGCCATCGTCCGCCGAAGCACCCGACGCCGCGGGCTCGAAGACCGGCCATGCGGCGCTCGCATTGACCGGGCTGTCGGCGCTCGGCATCGTGTTCGGCGATATCGGCACGAGCCCGCTCTATACGCTCAAGACGGCGTTTGCTTTCCTCGGCGGCGACGCCACCCCGGAGCGTATTCTTGGCATCTTGTCGTTGTTGATCTGGACCTTGTTTCTCATCACATCGGTCAAATACGTGACCGTCGCGATGAGCATCGACAATGACGGCGAAGGCGGCATTCTGGCCTTGATGTCGCTGCTCGGTGTGCAGCGACAACGACGGCCGGCGATTGTGTTCGCCGGCCTCCTGGGGGCGGCGCTGATCTACGGCGACGGCGCCATCACGCCGGCGATTTCTGTGCTCTCCGCGCTCGAAGGCCTCGACATCGCGGCGCCGGGATTCTCTCCCTATGTGGTGCCGGTCGCGGTCGTGATCCTGTTGGTCTTGTTCGCAGCCCAGCCGCTCGGCACATCGCGCATCGGCTCGGCTTTCGGGCCGATCATGGCGGTCTGGTTCGTCGCGATTGGCGTGCTCGGCGTCTGGGGTATCGTCCGCAATCCCGCGGTGCTCGTCGCCGTCAATCCTTATTATGGCTTCCGTCTTCTCGCCGACAACGGCTTTGGCGGCTTTCTGTTGCTCGGCGGAATTTTCCTCTGCGTGACCGGCGCCGAAGCGCTCTACGCCGACATGGGCCATTTCGGCAAGCGGCCGATCCGGCTCGCCTGGTCGGCGATCGTGTTTCCCTCCCTCGTGCTCAATTACGCCGGCCAGTGCGCGATCGCGCTGTCCGGCGAGCCGATCGCCAACAACGTGTTCTACCGGCTGTGCCCGGCGCCGCTGCTCATTCCGCTGGTGTGTCTGGCGACGGTCGCCACCATCATCGCCAGCCAATCGATCATCACCGGCGCGTTCTCGATGACGCGGCAGGCGATCCAGCTCGGCTGGCTGCCGCGCATTCGCATCACGCAGACCTCGGAGACCGGCTACGGCCAGATTTATGTCGGCGTCGTCAACTGGCTGTTGATGATCGTCACCGTGGCGCTGACGTTGTTGTTCCGTAAATCCGATAATCTCGCCGCCGCCTACGGCATCGCGGTGTCGCTGACCATGCTGATGACCTCGTTTTTGCTGTTCATCGCCATGCGCGAGATCTGGCGCTGGCGGCTTTCGACAAGCATCGCGGTTGCCGGTCTGTTCGTGTTCGTCGACGCCGGATTTTTCGCGGCAAACTCGCTGAAGATCGCCGATGGCGGTTACGTGCCGCTGCTTCTTGCCGCGGCCGTCTATGGACTGATGCTGGTCTGGCATCGCGGCACGGTCGCCGTGGCGCATCACGTCGAGCGGATGCCGCTGCCAGTTTCGGACTTTCTCGCCGATCTCAAGGCGCGTGGCGTACCGCGGGTGCCGGGCACAGCGGTCTTTCTCACCCGCGCCGCGACCGGCGTTCCGCCGGTGATGGTCTGGCATTTGCGCCAAAACCGGGCGCTGCACGAGCACGTCATCGTGCTGCGGGTGGTGACCGAATCGAAGCCCAGAGTGCGCTGGCCGGAGCTCATGTCGATTGTGGCCGAAGGCGACGATTTCTGGCGCGTGACGGCGCATTTCGGCTTCATGCAGCGGCCCGATATTCCGCATTTGTTGACGGAGGCCCGGCAGAAAGGCTGCGGTGTCGGCCTGCAAGATGTGACCTATTACGTTGGCCACGAGATTATCTTGCATCGTGAGCGCGGCGCCGAATTGCCGCACTGGGAGGAAGCTCTATTTGCAGCGATGGTGCGCAACGCCTCGCACGTCACCGACTATTTCCAGCTGCCCAGCGAGCAGGTGGTCGAGATCGGACGGCAGATTTCGATCTGAGGGTTAAACATTCGGCGGCGCGGGCCACGCGCTTTCTTATTGCACATCGCGGTTCACTGTGCTTTCCCGCTGCCGGAAACGCCGTTCGCAAGGAACTCCCTTAAGGAACCCCAATGCCCAGCCAATGGAATAAATACGCCCCGACCGCGGCCCGCCGCCACGGCAAGCCCGGCCGCGAGACGCGGCCGCAAAGCGTCACGATCGATATCCATTCCCATGTCGCGGTGCCGGAAGCGGCCAAATTCGTCGAGCCGCATCTCGATTGGGCGACTATTCCACTGGCGCATTTCGCTAATGCGGAAACAAAGGCGCTGTCCCAGAAACAGGAAGCCGACATCCGCGAGCGCAGCGATCACGAGCACCGCTTGGCCGATCTCGACGCCATGGGTATCGACATGCAGCTGATCGCGCCGCCGCCGCCGCAATGCTATTACACGGTGCCGCTCGACATCGCCGTGCCCGCCACGCGGATGGTCAACGACGGGATCGCCGCCTTCTGCGCCAAGAAGCCCGATCGGCTCAAAGGTTTCGGCGCGGTGCCGATGACCGACGGCGACGAAGCCGCCAAGGAACTCGAGCGCTGCGTCAAAAAGCTCGGCTTCACCGGCGTCGAGATTCTCACCACCATCGCCGGCAAGGAATTGTCCGATCCGGCTTTCGCGCCGTTCTGGAAGAAGGCCGAAGAGCTCGGCGCGCTGGTGATGATCCATCCCAACGGCTTCACCGAGGCGTCGCGGCTGTCGCGGTTTTATTTCAACAATGTCATCGGCAATCCGCTGGAGACGACGATCGCGCTGCACTATCTGATCTTCGATGGCGTCTTGGAACGCCACCCCAAGCTTAAAATCCTGGCCGTGCATGGCGGCGGCTATCTCGGCGCTTATCCTGGCCGCATCGATCACGCTTGGGGCGCGCGCTCGGACACCCATGGCGACTTGCCGCAGCCGCCGACGACCTATCTCAAGCGCATCTACGTCGACACCGTGGTGTTCACGCCGCACCAGCTCGCCGAGCTGGTACGGGTGTTCGGCGCCGACCACGTCCTTTTGGGCACCGATTATCCTTACGACATGGCCGAATACGATCCGCTGGGCCACATCGCCGGCGTCGAAGGTTTCGATGCCGCGACCATCGCGGCGCTGGCCGGCGGTAACAGTAAGAAGCTACTGGGCCTGTGATCATGGCGCGGACATGACTTCCGGCATGGTTGGCGCCATCTCTTTCGCGCCATTGCTGCAAGCGACCCCCGCTATCCAGCTTCACGCCTTCGCGGCGATGGCGGCATTCGGGCTCGGCATCGTCCAGTTGGCGGCGCCGAAAGGCACGCCGCCGCACCGTACGCTTGGCTGGATTTGGGTGACCTTGATGCTGGTCGTCGCCATCACCGCCTTTTCCATCCATCAAATCCGGCTGTGGGGGCCGTGGAGTCCGATCCACCTGTTGGCGATTTTCGTGCTGATCATGCTGCCGCTCGCGGTGCTGGCGGCTCGGCGTCATGCGGTCGAGTTCCACCGCCGCGCAATGACCGGCATTTTCGTCGGTGGGCTGGTGATCGCGGGACTGTTCACGTTCGTGCCGGGCCGCATCATGCACGCGGTCGCGTTCGGTCCGTGAATCGAATGCGGGGTTGAGACCGAAGGCGAAACCGGCGTTCCGTGCTCTTCGCCGCCGTGAGCGCTAAGTCTTTGCGCGTCAAGTCTTTGACGGGCAGGGTTCAAAGCGGACCATGACCGACGCCCCGATCGGCAAAGCCGGAGCGTCGTGCTCGATCGTCAAGATGACCGGGATCGCGTCGGTGTCGCGATTATCCGCCGTCGCTGCCGCGAGGCTTCGCGGATTGGCCGCGGGACCTATCGCGGCAACCTTGGCGTGGAGGACGGCCGTGGGGGAAAACTCCGCGGATACGACCGCGCTTTGTGCGGTGCAAACATGGACCAGGTCGCGCAGCGCGACTTCGGCGCGAACCCGCAACGGACCGTCGGCGACGAGGTGCAGGAGCGGCTGCGGCACGGCGAGGCTCAGGAACTGGCCCTGG
Organism: Xanthobacteraceae bacterium; assembly: GCA_049519075.1. Classification (GTDB taxonomy): domain Bacteria; phylum Pseudomonadota; class Alphaproteobacteria; order Rhizobiales; family Xanthobacteraceae; genus BOG-931. Next base: position 42,364 of record JBEKRD010000012.1, read on the forward strand.
CCGACCAGCACGTCGAGCACCACGCCGTCGACCGGCGCGCGCACCGAGCACTGCTCCAACCGGGCGCGGGCCGCATCGCGCTCGGCGGCCGCGGCATTGCGCAACGCTTCGCTACGCCGGATGTCCTCCTCGCGCGAGCCGGCGCGCAGCAGCGACAGCCGGGCGCGCGCTTCCTCGAGCTGGGCCGCCGTGATCCGAGCGTCGCGCTTGACTTCAAGAACGCGGGCGGCGGTGACGGTGACGCCCTCTTGCAGCGCCAGGGTTCGTTCCAGGGCTTTTTGCGCTTCCTCGGCGCGCGCTTGCGAATAGCCGACGATGGCCTCGCCCACGGCGATCTCATCGGGCCGTGGGCCGTTGCGCGTCCTGTCGTAGGCTGCCTGCGCCGCCGCCAGGCCGGCCTCGCGCGAACGCATGTCGGCCTCAATAGGCCGGCAATCAAGCTTGACCAATATCTGACCAGCGGTAACGCGGCTGCCGTCGCGCACCAAAAGCTCGCTCACCGTGCCGGTGGCCGCCGTGCCGATCGCCAGCGCCGGCGCCGCGCCTTCGATGCGGCCCGGCGCAACGAAAGTGGAGGTCTGGCTGAAAAGTGAAACGGGAAAGATGAATATCGAAACGGCAATCAAGCCGGCGACGAAGGCTGCGGTGTGCAGCACTCGCCGGCTCGGCTTCATGCTGCCTGGATAGAGGCGCAACGCCTTGAACACTGTCATCGCAAGACCGCCAGGGGTTCGACCGCGTGTCGCGGCCGCGCGGTTCATCTCCATGGCCTTCTTCAGCACGCGCCCAGCGTGGTTCCAGATCCGAACACGCTGGTGATGGCCGGCAACTCGTTGTCCGGGACGTCCGTCGTTGAGTCCGAGCCCGGAGGTGCGCTGGCCGTGTCAGGCAGGCTGCCCGCGCCGCTCACCGCGAGCGAGCCTTGCCCCGAGCAGGGCAGGCCGGTGAGGGGGTTTGTTCCCGTCGTCTCATTGGTCAATGCCCCGGGCCCGGTGCCCGGCGTAGCCGGGGAGACCGGCGTTTCCGCTTGCTGGGGCAGCGTCAGCGACGCGCCCGAATTCACGGTCTGCGCCGGCGCCGTCGCGGCATTTGCCGTCAGAATCAACACGATAAGGCCGAGCAGCTTCAAGTGCCTCGCAGCCATGGACGGTCTCAATAGTTGTCGTCGCGCCCCTTTCGTGCAACTCGATGCGATCGCCGATGTTCCTCGAGCCTGAAATGGTCGGACTTCCGTCCACCTCGCCCTCGCAGAACGTCCCGCGGTGGCATCAAGGGGCATTTTGCCAGCCGACGCGAAAAATTCAATGTCCCTTTGGTATGAGCGATCGGTTGGCGAAAGGCGGCGCGGCCCGACGCTAAATCGCGATGAAGCCACGGTCGGATTGAGCCAGATCAATTCGCTCTCTCTCCAGATACCGTACCGGTCGCCTTCGGAACCTGCCGCCGTCGGGCAGCGACGCCGATGCTAGGTATTGTCCCTCAGTCTCATGGAGTGCGCTGCAGCAATATGATTGATGTCCGGACCGCCGAATTGCCAGCTGAACTTGGGATACGAGAAAGACTCGGCACACGAGAAAGGCCCGGGACCCGAGTAAGGGCCTGGAACATCAGAAAGACCTGGCACATCAGAAAGACCTGGCACATCAGAAAGACCTGGCACACGAGAAAAACGTGATATCATCGCAGCCGCTGTCCGAGCCTTTGCAGCGGTGGCCGAACCCTGCATCGGGAATTTCCTGAGCAATTGGAGATCAAATCGGATGAGCATCTCAGAAGATCTGTTGAAACGAGAAGATCTCCGTTCGCTTTTGTTTCGCGACACGTGGCAGAATCTCATTCCCGCGGTCTTTCGTGACGTGCCGACCTATTACGATAGAGGCAATGCCGTCGCTTCGCTCGGGCACTGCGCGCGATGGAGCAATCAGTTTGCGGCCGCGATCCAAAAGCATCTGCCGCGCGGCGCGCGCGTGCTCGACGTTTGTTCGGGCACGCACGATATTCCGCTGCGGCTTTTTACCAAGGATCCGACCCTCGAAATTCACACCGTCGACAGAAGCGTGCACATGACGGCGGAGGGTCAGCGCCGCGCCCGCGAGCGCAATCTGACCATCCATGCCGGCGTCTGCGACGCCCATGTGCTGCCGTTTCCCGACAATTCGTTCGATGCGGTCACGCTGCAATTCGCATCGCGCCATCTTGAGATCATCAAGGCGTTTAAGGAAATCCATCGCGTGCTCAAGCCCGGCGGCATCTTTTGTCACAACGACATGCTGCGCCCGGCCTCCATGATCATCGAAATTCCGTACCTGGCGTTCTTGCGGTTCTCGGTATGGTTCACGGCGATGCTGTTTGGCAGTTCCGCCGAGAGCAAAAAATGCGTCGGCTACTTCGCCAACGCCATACGGCACTTCTATACGCCGCGCGAATTGACGGTACTGCTCGACGGCGTCGGCTTCGCCGGCATCGAAAGTGGCGATTTTCTCACCGGCGTTCTGAGCTATCACATTTCGCGCAAGCCGAAGCTTTAGACGCCGGACGAGGCTGGCTGCCCGTTCGCTCCGGCGGGCACCGCGCGTCCGGAAAATGTTCTAGTCCTTGCGATCGGGCGCTTTCTCCAGCGCGGTCTGTTGTATGCGCCAGTAGTTCATTTCGTTGGCGAAACTGCTCTTGAGTGTCGCATCCTCACAAGAGGTTTTCGCGCCCTGCCACTCTCCGTATTGCGGATCCGCCAACTGCGAGCGCAAGCAGCCGCGCAGCGTGCCGTCGGGGTCGGTCCAGAACCCGTAGCCCGAGTGCTTGTCGTGAACGATAAGCACGATGCGCAATGGCTTGCCCGGAATGCGGACGCTGTCAAAGACATGCACGCTGCCGTCTCTTTCATCGTAGGGCGCTTGAAAGGTCATTTGCGTTTCGCAATCCGACGTCGACCATTCAAAAGCATTGCATATCCAATCGCGCAGGGCGGCATTCTTGTAGCCTTTGCGCTCGGTCAGCGCGGACAATCTTTGGATCAGCGGCTCGGAATCCTGAGCGCGCGCCGCGGACGCGACAAACGGCCTTGACGGTGTCGTGCATGCAAGTAGCGCGACCAAGGCGCGCATCAGCATCCGTTGGGCCGCCGTTGCGAATTGCACCTCCCGATCACGGAAAACCGGCCCGCGGTAAACGACGAATGGCATGACGAACAGCAGTGTCCCTGTGCGACTTTCGCGTCGCGCTTGACAGTGCTTTGCGCTTCAGTAGTGGTCAATACAATTGAATGTCATGGTCCGCAGAAAGCGGACCAGGTTACGGGGTGGGAAGAGCGTGTCAGCCGCGCTCGCACAGGGAGGGTTGTCCATGAGTTTGTCCTCGGGTTTGTCACGCCGTCGTTTGCTTGCCGCGACCGGCTCGACAGTGCTGGCCTCCGCCGTCGGCGCTCCCTTGGTCGCCCGCGCCCAGGCAGCGCTTTGGACATACAAATACGCCAACAACCTTCCCGAAACGCATCCGATGAATGTGCGCGCCCGGGAGATGGCGGCGGCGATCAAAGAGGAGACCCAGGGCCGTTTCGACCTGCAGGTGTTTCCGTCGAGCCAGCTCGGTTCCGACACCGACACGCTGAGCCAGGTTCGCTCCGGCGGCGTCGAGTTCTTCACTCTGTCCGGGCTCATTTTATCGACGCTGGTGCCGGCGGCCTCGATCAACGGCATGGGGTTTGCGTTCCCGGACTACGACACCGTGTGGAAAGCGATGGACGGCGATCTCGGCGCCTATGTCCGCGGGCAAATCGCCAAGGCCAATCTCGTCGTCATGGACAAGATCTGGGACAACGGCTTTCGGCAGACCACGACCTCGACCAAGCCGGTCGCCGTGCCGGACGATTTCCGCGGCATGAAGCTGCGGGTGCCACCGTCACCATTGTGGACGTCGATGTTCAAGGCCTTCGAGGCGTCGCCGGCCTCGATCAACTTCAACGAGGTCTATTCGGCGCTGCAGACCAAGATCGTCGACGGCGAGGAAAACCCCCTGGCCATCATCGCTACCGCCAAGCTCTATGAAGTGCAGAAATATTGTTCGCTGACCAATCACATGTGGGACGGGTTCTGGTTCCTGGCGAACCGGCGCGCCTGGGAAAGTCTGCCCGACGACGTGCGCGCGATCGTCGCCAAGAACGTCAATGCCGCAGGCGTGAAAGAGCGTGGCGACGTCGAGAAGCTGAACGCGACGCTGCGGCAGGATCTCACGGCCAAGGGCCTCGTCTTCAATCGGCCCGATCCGGCGCCGTTTCGCGACCGGCTCCGCACGGCCGGCTTCTATACCGAGTGGAAGAACAAATACGGCGACGAAGCATGGGCCATCCTGGAGAAGGCGGTCGGCAAGCTCACGTGATCGCGGTGGCCGAGCAGCGGACGCTGCGGCCAGCGCATGAAACGAGTGCGTCCGCGCGCGCGGTGAGCGTCGTGTTCGAAGCCTCGCTGGGGTGGTTCGTGGAGCTCATGGCCGCGGCGCTGGTTGCGGCCGAGATCGCCATTCTGTTCGCCGGCGTTGTCTCGCGTTACGTCTTCGACAATCCTTTGGTCTGGTCGGACGAGCTCGCCTCGATCTTGTTCTTGTGGCTGGCCATGCTCGGCGCGGTGATTGCGTTGCGCCGCGACGAGCATATGCGCATGACCGCCATCGTCGGCATGCTGCCGGCTAAGCTGCGGGCGAGTTTCGACATGCTGGCTGTCGCCGCGGCGCTGGCGTTTCTCATTCTGATCGCCTGGCCGTCCTATCAATATGCGCGGGAAGAAGTGTTCATCACCACGCCGGCGCTGGAGCTTACCAATGCCTGGCGGGCCGCGGCACTGCCCTGCGGGATCGCGCTGATGGCGATCTTCGCCTTGCTGCGGGCGGCGAAGGCCGGCTCGCCACGCTCGATCGCCGTTGCGTTCGGCGCCGTTGCCGGCTTGATCGCGCTGTTCTGGCTTGCCGAACCGGTCTTGCGTCAGCTCGGCAATCTCAATCTTCTGATCTTCTTCGTCGGCGTCGTGGCCGCGACCGTGTTCCTAGGTGTGCCGATTGCCTTCGCATTCGGGCTTGCGGTGTTCGGCTATCTGGCTTTGGCGACGCATACGCCGCTGATGGTGCTGGTCGGCCGCATGGACGAAGGCATGAGCCATCTCATCCTGCTCGCGGTGCCGCTGTTCGTCTTTCTCGGGCTCCTCATCGAAATGACCGGGATGGCGCGCGCTATGGTGGCTTTTCTGGCGAGCCTGTTGGGCCATGTCCGCGGCGGCCTGCACTATGTGCTGATCGCCGGCATGTATCTGGTGTCCGGCATCTCTGGCTCGAAGGCAGCCGACATGGCCGCGGTCGCGCCGGTGCTGTTTCCGGAGATGAAGGCGCGCGGCGCCAGGCCCGGCGACCTCGTAGCCCTTCTGGCCGCGACCGGGGCCCAGACCGAAACCATTCCGCCGAGTCTGGTTCTGATCACGATCGGATCGGTGACCGGCGTGTCGATTGCCGCGCTTTTCACCGGCGGTTTGTTGCCCGGGATCGTGCTCGGGTTCCTCCTGTGCTTCGTGGTGCGATGGCGCTACCGGCGCGAGGACCTCAACGACGTCAATCGCGCAACGGCGCGGCAGATCGGCCGCGCCTTTCTGATCGCGATGCCGGCGCTGGCGCTGCCGTTTCTGGTCCGCGCCGCCGTGGTGGAAGGCGTCGCCACCGCGACCGAGGTTTCAACAATCGGCATCGCCTATGCGGCGATTGCAGGGCTCGTGATTTATCGTCGCTTCGATTGGGCGGCGCTCAAGCCGATGCTGGTGTCGACCGCGAGCCTGTCGGGCGCGATCCTGCTCATTATCGGCACCGCGACGGGAATGGCCTGGGGGCTCACGCAATCGGGCTTTTCGCGCTCGCTCGCATTGGCGATGACCGGCCTGCCCGGCGGCGCCTTCACCTTCATGGCGGCGTCGATCGCGGCCTTTGTCGTGCTCGGTTCCGTGCTCGAGGGCATTCCGGCCATCGTGTTGTTCGGACCGCTGTTGTTTCCCATCGCGCGGGCCGTCGGCATCAACGAAGTGCATTATGCGATGGTCGTCATTCTGGCGATGGGGATCGGCCTGTTCACGCCGCCGTTCGGGGTCGGCTATTACGCGGCCTGCGCGATCGGTCGGGTCGAGCCGATCGAGGGCATGCGGCCGATCTGGGGCTTCATGCTGGCGCTGGTGGTGGGAACCATCATCGTGGCGGCGGTGCCCTGGATATCGGTCGGATTCCTGAAGTGAAATGCCGCGACAATCCAATCAGGTGACAATCCCGCTGCGCCCTGTGGCGATCGCGAAATCCATGCTAGCGTCGCCGCTGCCGGGGATAGCGCAGGAATTAGTGGTATTTCATGAAGATAATGTCGGTTCGGCACGCTGTTCCGTCGTGCGTCGTAACCAATGAAGAGGTTGTCCAGCGGGTCATCTCGGCAAGTAACGGTGCGATGCGGAACGGCGGGGCGCCGCGCGTGGAAGCCAGAATCAGGGATTTTCTCAACCGCGCCGGAACCATGACGCGCAATACGCTCGGCGCCGATGAGACCGCGATCCAGATTCTGCGCTCGGCGGTTGATCGGGCGCTTGCGGCGGCGAACGTCAAGGCCACCGATCTCGACTTCATCATCTATGCCGGCGTCAGCCGCGGCTGGCTCGAGCCGTCGATGGCGTCGCTGGTCCAGCGCGAGATTTCCGCCAACAACGCCGCCTGCTTCGACGTCATGGAAGCCTGCGCGAGCTGGATTCGCGCGATGCAGATCGCGCGGGCGTTTTGCCTGTCGGGAACCTATCGCCTGGGCATGATCGTGAATTGCGAATGCGCTACCGCTGATCTAGCGCCATGGAACCTCGGCAGCGAGGCCGATCTCGAGCGCTCGCTTGCGGCTTATACGATCGGCGAAGCGGCGACCGCGACCGTGGTCAGCGGCGAAGCCGACAGCGATCTCTACGTCACCATGCGATCGTTCGGCGAACACTGCGACCTGTGCATGATTCCGTTCGCCAATGCCGGAAGCTTCCTGGATTCGTTCGACGACGTTCGCCACGCGCCGAACCGCTTCTATTCCGACTCCGAACGGCTGTTCAAAAGCACAATCCGGTATTTGTGGGACACTTACTCGAGCGATCCGGTACTGTCGGTCCGCGAGCACGACCTTTTTGTCTCGCATGCGGCAAGCGCCAAGGCCGGAGCACTTGCGGCGAGAAAACTGGGTGTCCCGGAGGACCGCTGGTACTGCACTCATGCGCGTTACGGCAACACGGTTGCGGCCTCGGTGCCGCTCGGCATGAGCTGCGCCATCGATGATGGCCTGCTCAATCGCGGCACCAGGATACTGGCCATCGTCGGCAGTGCTGGCATCTCGGTCGGCTTCCTCAGCATCACGTACTGATGCGCTTGGGGTGCCACCGTGCCATCGGGAACCGTTGCGGGATGTTGCCACGGGCGGCCAATAAAAACGCCAAACTTCCGGGGCAGCCGATATAATACGGCCAAGGCGCGGCGCTGGTGACACGGCCCTCTATGATCGGATTGAAGCGGTTCATTCGGCCCGGGTTCGTTATTTCCTTCGTCGGCCATGTCGGGGTCCTGGTGCTGGGCCTGCTCCTTGTCGCGCTCGGCTCGATGATGTCGAAGCCGACCGAGCCGCCGCCGAAGCCGCCCGATGCCATGGTGGTCGACATCGTGCCGCCGCCCGAACCGCCGCAGCCCGAAGCACCGCAGCCCGAAGCACCGCAGCCCGAAAGCGTCTCTGCCCCCGTGCTGCCGGATCAAGCGCCGCGGCCCGAAGGCACCTATTCCGATCGGCAGACGTCGGGGACGCCAGTGACAAGCAAGCCCGACAGCGAGCACCCTGCCGTGCAACCGCAGCCGCCGAAGCCGCAGCCGCCGCAACAACAACAATCGCAACAGCGATCGACCCCGCAGCGCGATGCCGGTCGGGCGAGCACACAGGCTACTCTGCCACCGCTGCCGCAGTCCGAGACCGCGCAAGTTCCGGTAGCTCAGCCTGATCCGGCGAAGACGCAGACCTCAGAGGCGCCACCTCAGCCGGACGCCGAGGAAACGCCGGACCCGCCGGAGGCCATCGAGAACTTCGCGCGGCTTGCGCTTCTCGGCGGGCGGCTTGGCAGCGGCTTCGAGGCCCCGGCTGCCGGTGGAACCGGAGCCGACAAGGACTTCACCCTGCAATTCCGTGAACGCGTCAGCTCGTGCTCGGTGCTGCCGCTCGGCATCAGCCCCCATGACAGGGTCGCGATCTCGGTGCACGTTTCGCTCAGCCTGGACGGCACGCTCGCCCAGCCGCCGCGTCCGAACGGGCCCATCAGATCGCCGGAAGAACAGGCGCTGATGGATAGCGCGACCAGGGCGCTGGAAAGATGCCAGCCCTACACCATGCTGCCGGCCGACAAATACCGGGTGTGGAAGGCGCTCGACCTCATCTTCTCGCCGCTGACCTTCCCCGGCGGGTGAGGGCGCTTGGTCTCGGCGGCGCGGCAATTTCGGCCCTTGCCGCGCTCGTGGCGTATTCACTTTAAGCAAAGACGAACACACTGCCCGCCAATATAATGAGGCGAGGGGGGTACCCCCACCGTCGCAAGTCGGTCATTGCGCCGCGTACCGCCTGGGCCGGGCACCTGCTTGGGTGGGAAAAAAATTGGCGTGGCGGCGGGTTGGAGCGGTGTATGCGTCATGACGACGGCTGATGCCTTAAGTCCCGCGCCGTCCGCAGGCGCGGTGCGGTTCCTCGGCAGCGGGGCGGCCTATTGGCGGCTGCGCATCAAAGGGGCGTTGCTGCTCCTGGTCACACTCGGCCTCTACCGATTCTGGTTTGCCACCGACGTGCGGCGTTTTCTGTGGTGCAATACCGAGATCGCAGGCGAGACGCTCGAATATACCGGGCTCGCGACCGAGCTACTCGGCGGTTTTCTCCTCGCGCTGGCCATTCTGGTGCCGCTTTACACCGCGCTTGCCGGCGCCGCGCTGGCGCTCGATACGGCGGAGCAGCTGATCGTGTTGTTGACCTTCCTGTTGTTGATCCTGCTCGGCCAATTCGCACTGTTTCGCGCGCGTCGGTACCGGCTGACGCGCACGGTGTTTCGCGGCGTGCGCTTCGATCAACACGGCGCAGCCTGGCGCTACGCGCTTTATGCGCTGTTGTGGTGGAGCATTGTCTTCGTCACGCTGGGGCTTGCTTACCCGTGGCAGCGGGCGAGCCTGGAACGCTACAGGATGCATCGCACCAGCTATGGCGATCTTGCGGGCGGGTTCGAAGGTTCGGGGTGGGCTTTGTTCCTGCGCGGCGTGCCGATCTGGCTTCTGGTGGTCGGGCCGCTCGTCCTCGGCTTTATTGCGCTTGCGGCCACGGTCGATTGGAACGCCTTGAACGGCGCGATGGCCACCGGCGGCAAGCCCGCCGCCGTCGGCAACGCCGGCGCTCGCGCGGCCGGCATTATCGGCGTCGCGTTCGGCGGCAGCGCTCTGGCGCTGGTGTTGCTCTATCCGCTGTTCCAGGCGATCACGACGCGCTGGTGGATTTCCGGTTTGCGCTTCGGTCCGGTCCGCGTCACCTCGCGGCTGGGCATCGGCAAAGTCTATGGCATCTATCTGCGCTTTTTTCTTTATCTTGTGCTCTACATCATCGCGCTCGCGATCGCCGGTGTCGTCGCGGTCTTGCTCGCCCGCCCGATCATCGGCGCCGACCACGGTTCGGTGTCGGCTGAGCTTCTCGGCACCACGGCGACGCTTGTGCTTTATGTCGTGACCATGCTCGGCGCCTCGACGATCTATCAGGTCGCCGTGAGTTTCGCGATGTGGCGGCTCGGCGCGCAGACGGCTGAGCTTTCCAGTGCGGGGGCGCTCGACAAGGTGCGCGCCACCGGGTCGGCAAGTTCCGCGCTCGGCGAAGGACTTGCCGATGCGCTCGGCGTTGGGGGCATCTGACGCCATGACGAGCGCGCCGCCACCCGATATGCCGCGGTCCAGCGTGCCCACCATCAGATCGATTACGCCGGCCGTGACGGCCGGCCGCGCGGTTTATTTCGACGGCACCTGCAGCACCAAGAACGATGTGTTTGTTGAGATTGGGCCGACGGCCATTCAGATCGTTTCGCCGCAGCGCCGGTTGCTTGACGAATGGTCCTATCCGGAATTGCGCCGGATGTCGGCGCCCGACGGCATGCTTCGCCTCGGCCGCAGCGGCGAAACTCTGCTGGCGCGGCTTGAAATCCGCGATCCGGCGCTTGCCGTCGCCATTGAGCACCGTGCCGAAACACTCGACCGCGGCGGCGCGGCGGAACGCCGCTTACGGCGAAAGATCGTGGGTTTGACGATTGCCGCCGGCGTGTCGCTGATCCTCACCGCGATTTTCGGCCTGCCGGTCTTGGCCAATCGGCTGGTTCCGTTCGTCCCGCTCGCCGTCGAGCACAAGCTCGGCGAAGCCGTCGACAAGGAAATCCACGGCGTGCTCGACGTCCGGCATCTCGGTGCGGCCTTCACCTGCGGCTTTAGCCCCACCGAAGCCTCCGGCCGCGCCGCTCTCGACACACTCGTTGGCAAGCTTGCGGGCACGGCCCAATTGTCGATGCCGCTTCGGGTCGAGGTCGTGCGCCGGAGCGAAGCCAACGCCATCGCGCTCCCGGGCGGCCACATCTACGTCTATGACGGCCTGATCGAAAAGGCGCAGACGCCCGACGAACTGGCGGGCGTGCTCGCCCACGAGATCGGCCACGTCGCGCATCGCGATGGCACGCGTGCAGTGTTGCAGACCGCCGGCCTGTCGTTTCTGTTCGGCATGATGCTCGGCGATTTCGTCGGCGGCGGGGCCGTGGTGATTGCCGGGCGCGCCGTATTGCGCTCGTCCTATTCGCGCCGCGTCGAGACTGCGGCCGACGCCTATAGCGTCAATTTGATGCAGCGCGCGGGCGGCGATGCCCATGCGCTTGCCGCCATTTTGGCCCGCATTGTCGGCGACAAGGACCATGGCATGAAGCTTCTGCTCGATCATCCGGAGACCAAGGATCGGATCGCTGCGATCAATGCCGCCGCCGCGCCGCGCCCGGCCGTGCCGCTCCTTGATCCCGCGCAGTGGAGCGCACTCAGGCAAATCTGCTCAAGCCTGCCGGCAAAAGATGCTATGCCTCCGGCCGCCGACGCCGGATTGCCGCAGTAACACGTCCCAAAACCAGCCAACTTCAAGACCATGCGACGACGCAGCTTCTCCGAACAGCCGATCTCGCGGCTCGCCATCTGGGCGCGCCGCATCGGCTTGTTTTCGCTCGCAGCGACGCTGATCGCCGTCATCATCGTGCGCTCCGGCGCGCTCGATATCGTGCCGGCGCTGTCCACGCTGGCCGGCGCGTTGGTGCTGGCCTGCGTCGCCATTCTGCTGGCGTTCGGCGCCGGGATCGTGATCTGGCGCGACGGTTTGGGCGGCGGCCGCAACGCCGCCACGGCCTTTGCCATCGGCCTGGCCTTGATCGCCTATCCGGCCTATCTCGGCACCAAGGCCTATCGGCTGCCGGCGATCTACGACATCTCCACCGACCCGATCGATCCGCCGCGGTTCGATGCGATCGCGCGATTGCGGCCGCGCGATGCCAATCCGATCACCTATGCCGGTCTCTACGCCGCCGAACTGCAGCACGCCGCCTATTCCGACATCGAGCCCGACGACACCAATTCGACGCCGCAGGAGGCCTATGACGCGGCGATGAAAGTCATCACCAAGCGGCGCTGGCGCGTGGTCGATGCGCGGCCGCCGCAAGCCGCGGGCCCGCGCATCATCGATACCCGCGCGCCGCAAAACGCCTCGGCGCGCGACGGCGTCATCGAGGCGATCGCGCGCACGCCGATCCTCGGCTTCCGCGACGATGTGGTGGTGCGGGTGCGTCCGACCAGCGACGGCGCCCGCATCGACGTGCGCTCGGCGTCGCGCTACGGCCGCCACGATTTCGGCACCAATGCCACCCGCGTGCGCAATCTGATCGACGATATCGACGACGTGCTGGCGCTGCCGGTCAAGAAACCGGCGCCGCCGCCGGCTCAGGCCGCCGGCAAGGGCAGTTCCGCCAAGCGATAATGGCCGGCGATCGACGGCGGGCCTTTGGTCGCGACCACGCCGCGCGCGACCAGATCTTCCAGATGCGCCAGCACCGATAAAGCCGCAGCGCCCGTGAGGCGCGGATCGAGCCCGATATAGATGGCCTTCACCAAAGTCGGGATATCGGCTGCGCCCTTGCCGAGGCGGTGCAGGATCGAGGCTTCGCGGCCTTGGCGATGCCGGATCAGGAACTGCACATAGCGCCGCGCCTCCGGTATCGGCGCGCCATGGCCGGAGAGATAAAGCGGCTCCGGCCGGCGTGCGAGCTTGCGCAGCGAGGCCATGTAGTCGCTCATGGCGCCGTCGGGCGGCGCCACGATGGTGGTCGACCAGGCCATGACGTGATCGCCGGCGAAGATGAGATCGGCTTCCTTGAACGCAAAGGCCATGTGATTGGCGGTATGTCCCGGCGTCGTGATCGCTTCCAGCGTCCAGCCGTCGCCGCTCACCACTTCGCCGTCCTTGAGCGCCACGTCGGGCTTGAAATCCATGTCGGCTGAGGCATCGAGCCGCGCGGTATTCTCGCCGACATGAATGGGCCGCGCCGGGCGGTGCGGACCTTCGGCGTAGACTTTCGCGCCGGTCGCCGCTTTGATCTTGGGCACCGCGGGCGAATGATCGCGGTGTGTATGGGTGACGAAAATATGGCTGACGGTCTCGTTGCGCACGGCATCGAGCAAGGCCGCGACATGGGCGTCGTCGTCGGGCCCCGGATCGAGGATCGCCACTTTGCCGCGGCCGATGATGTAGCTCATCGTGCCTTTGAAGGTGAACGGGCTCGGATTATTGGCGACCACCGCGCGCACGCCCGGCGCCACGGCTTTCACGGTGTCGGGTTCGAAATCGAAGGTCTTGTTGAAGGGGATGTCGTCGCTCATGCCGGGCCTTATAGGGCCTGGGCGGGGCGGTGACGAGGATTGGTCCAGAGCATGATCCGGAAAAGTGGATGCCGGTTTTCCGAAAAGATCATGCTCCAATGGAAAGTCCAGACCCTGACCCGATTCGATCAAATCGGATCAGGGCCTGGCGCAAAAAAATAGAGCCCCGGTGCCGGGAATGCCGGGGCTCCAGCAACCTCAATTTATCACGGTAAGTGAGACCGAGATCGCCGACCATGACTATGCAAACGGTGGGCCAAGTGGGCAAAGCCCAGGTCGACGCGTGGCAAGCCCGGATCGCGCCGAGATTCCACGCCGAATCCGGGCGATTTTCATTGCCGCTGCGGAAAAGCGGCTTCTGCTGGTCGGATTGCAGGCTTTCGCTGGCTAAATTGCAGGCAACGGAACGGGCCGCCTAAAAAGGCGTCCGGCTGCGGATGGCGGCGGCGAGCGTCCCTTCGTCGAGATAGTCGAGTTCGCCGCCGACCGGCACGCCATGGGCCAGCCGGGTCACCTTGACGTTGGCTTCGTGCAGGAGGTCGGTGATGTAATGGGCGGTGCTCTGGCCGTCGACGGTGGCGCTGAGTGCCAGGATGACTTCGGAGACCTCGGCTGCGCTCGCCCGCTTGATCAGCGCTTCAATCGACAGGTCGTCGGGTCCGATGCCATCGAGCGGCGACAGCGTGCCGCCGAGCACGTGATAGCGCGCGTTGATGGCGTGCGCGCGTTCCAGCGCCCACAGATCGGCGACGTCGGCGACGACCACCAGCGCCGCGCCGTCGCGCTTTAAGTCGGTGCAGACCGTGCAGGGATTTTGCGTGTCGATATTGCCGCAGATCCGGCACACCTCGATCTTCTCGATCGCGGTCTGCAGCGCGGCGGCAAGCGGCGCCATGATCAATTCGCGCTTCTTGATCAGGAACAGCGCGGCGCGGCGCGCCGAGCGCGGCCCAAGCCCGGGCAGGCGGGCCAATAGCTGGATCAGGCGCTCGATTTCCGGTCCGGCGGCGATGGGAGGCATTAAAACAGCTTCAGCCCCGGCGGCAGCGGCAGGCCGCCGGTGAGCGCCTGCATTTTTTCAGCGAGCATGGTCTCGAGCCGCCGTTTCGCCTCGGCATGCGCCGCGACGATGAGGTCTTCGAGGATTTCCTTCTGATCGGGCATGAGCAAAGCGTCGTCGACAGTAACGCCGCGCAGATCGCCTTTGCCCGAAAGCTTTATGACGACAAGGCCGCCGCCCGAGGAGCCCTCGACCTCGATGCGGTCGAGCTCGGCCTGCATTGCCTCCATCTTCGATTTCAGTTCGGTGGCCTGTTTCATCAGGCCTAAAAAATCAGGCATCGGCATCGCTTTCGTTTGCGGGAGCTTCCGAGGGATCTTCGACTAAGTCTTGACCAGCGGAGGGCGGGCTGCCTGCGGGCGCGCGGACGTCGACGATTTCGGCGCCGGGAAACCGCGCCAGCACCGCTTGCACCAGAGGATCGGCGCGCACGCCGTCTTTCAGTTCGGCTTTGCGCATGTCGGCCTGCACGCGCAAGGGCGGCATGCCCGCTTCGGCGGAGACCGCGACCATCCAGCGCCGTCCGGTCCAGGCCCCGAGCTTTTTTGCAAGCTCGCCGACCAAAGTGGGCCGCGCGCTCGGCTCCAGCGCCAGTTCGAGCGTGCCGTCCTCGAAGCGCACCAGCCGCACGTCGCGTTCCAGCGCGCTTTTCAGCCCGAGGTCGCGCTTTTCCGCGGCAAGCGCGATCAGGTCATCGAATGTGTCGACGGCGCGGACCGGCATCTCATTGTCGTTGCCACGCGGCAGCGGTTCGTTCCGCGCAACAGGCTCGTCGCGCGGCGCGGCGGCGGTGAGCGGACCGCGCGTCGTGCGGCTTTCGGAACGCAATTCCGAACGCGCCACCGCGCTGGACGCCGGCGCTGCCGAATTTTGCGCCGCGCCGCCATTGCCGCGCGTGTCATTGCCGCGCGGATCGCCGCCGCGGCTCTCTTGCAGCGAGCGGATCACTTCGTCGGGCGTCGGCAAGTCGGCGGCATAGGCGATGCGCACCAGCACCATCTCGGCGGCGTCGACCGGCCGGCCGGCGGCTTCGACCTCGCCGATGCCCTTGAGCAGCATCTGCCAGGTTCGCGCCAGAATGCGCATCGACAGTTTGGTGGCAAACTCCCGCCCGCGGATGCGCTCGGCTTCCATCAGCGACACGTCGTCGGCCATGGCCGGCACGATCTTGATCCGGGTGACGAAATGGGTGAACTCAGCAAGGTCGCCGAGCACCATCGCCGGATCGGCGCCGGAATCGTACTGGTCGCACAATTCCTTGAGCGCGGCGGCGATATCGGCCCGCATCAGCGCCTCGAACAGATCGATGACCCGGGTGCGATCGGCGAGCCCGAGCATCTGGCGCACGTCTTCGGCGCGCACCGCAGCCGCCGGATTTGTTGAGTTGCCGGCTCCGCCGGCATGCGCGATCGCCTGATCGAACAGCGACAGCGAATCGCGCACCGAACCCTCCGCGGCGCGCGCGATCAGGCCGAGCGCTTCGGCCTCCGCCTCGATCGCTTCCTTGGCGGCGATGGCTTGCAGATGCTTCACCAGCAAAGCCGCATCCACCCGGCGCAGATCGAAGCGCTGACAGCGCGACAACACGGTGATCGGCACCTTGCGGATTTCGGTGGTGGCGAAGATGAATTTGGCGTGCGGCGGCGGCTCTTCCAGCGTCTTGAGCAGCGCATTGAAGGCGGCGCCCGACAGCATGTGCACTTCGTCGAGGATATAGACCTTGTAGCGCGCCGACACCGGCGCGTAGCGGATGGCGTCGTTGATCTGGCGCACGTCGTCGACGCCGTTATGGGAGGCGGCATCCATCTCGATGACGTCGAGATGGCGGCTCTCCATGATGGCTTCGCAATGGGTGCCGAGCACCGGCATATTCACCGTCGGCGCGGTGATCGAGCCATCCGGCAATTCGTAATTGAGCGCGCGCGCCAGAATGCGCGCCGTGGTCGTCTTGCCGACGCCGCGCACGCCAGTGAGGATCCAGGCTTGCGGGATGCGGCCCGACTCGAACGCGTTCGAGATGGTGCGCACCATGGCGTCCTGGCCGATCAGGTCCGCAAACGTCGCCGGCCGGTATTTGCGTGCCAGAACGCGGTAGGCTGCGGATGGTGTGGTCGCGTCGTTCATCGCACCAGTGAGCGGATGGTCAAAACATTCGTCATTGTGAAGGTGGGAGGCTGACGAGCGACCCGAACCGCGCTCGTTAGGGCTGCTTCCTTCCGGACCTGACCCGGTTGGCGAGTGGCTCGTCCACCGCCAACCTCCCGGCCTCTATATCGGCCGGAGAGGCCCGGAAAGCAAGCTTGGCGGCCTTATCCGCGGGCCCCGGCCCGGCGAAGCGCTCAGGCGCCGACGGCGGCCGATGCGGCTTCCTCCTTACGGGGAATTCCTGAATTTCGCGGCCGGCTGCCTTGCCGCTAGCCTGCCCTACCATCGCTGACGGAGAAGGGTCTTAAGGGGAGCAGGGCCATGTCGCGTTCGATGACAAAGTCGATGCAATCGACAGCCGATCGGGAAGCCGCCTTGTTGCAGGACGGTCCCGATCCGGAAAAATTCCTGCAGCTCGGCATCATGTATTCCACCGGCAAAAGCGTCCCCACCGACATGGTCGTGGCGCACAAGTGGCTCAACCTCGCCGGCATGCATGGCAGCAGCGAGGCGCGGACCTTGCGCTGCGAAATCGCCAGCGAAATGTCGTCGAACGAGATCGCCGCCGCGCAACGCGCCGCGCGCGCCTGGCTCACGCGCCACTGACCGGACGGCCTCTGGCCTTTTTCAAATCGCGGATTTTCCGTAGCGACGCATTTACGCTGCCGCGGCATTCCAGCAATAAAATTGTCGGGTCCGCGCAATGGAATGCCCGCTTGCGGCGCGGGTTACTTTGCCGCGGCGATTTGGTAGTCTCGGAGCGAATCTTCTGAACCCCAGATCTTCCCGAAGCCAAAATCTTCCCGAAACCAACCAAGAGGATTGCCCATGCTACGCGCGCTTGCCATCGCCGCGCTATTGGCGCTGGCGCTGCCGACATTGGCCGCGGCCGAGGAGCCGCATCATCCCGGCCCCGGCGGCCCGCATCCGGCCGCCGCCCCGCATCCCGGTGGTCCGCCCCATCCGGGTCCGCCGCCCGGAGCGCATCCCGCCTTCAAGCCGGTTCCGCACGCGCCGATGGGCGTGCCGCCGCACGGACCGGTCGGCGGTCCGCCGCATCCGGGAGGCCCGCCGGTAGGCTTTGCCCATCCCGGCGGCCCGCCGCCCGGCTTCGCTCATCCAGGCGGCCCGCATTTCAGTTTCCACGGCCACGACTTCAATCGGGTCCATGTCCATCCGTTTATCTATCCGCACGGCTGGGAGTACCGGCAATGGGCCGTCGGCGGCATCCTGCCGCCGCTGTTCCTGACGCCGGATTATTACTACCCCGATTGGGCCGCGCTTGGGCTGGAGCCGCCGCCGCCCGGCACCCAATGGGTGCGCTACGGACCCGATCTGCTGTTGGTCGATGTCAGCACCGGGCAGGTCGTCGACGTCGCCTACGGGGTATTCTACGACGAGTGACGTTGCTGCCGAACATCTGAAAACGTCAAAGCATCATGGCCGGGCTTTTGCCCGGCCATTTTCGTTTCGAGCCGACTTTGTAATGTTCGCTTCGCCGCAGCGCGTCCGCGCTCAGTTGGGGACGCAGGCGTGGACGTTCCAGCCGAGATGATAGCCGTAGGAGCAACCGGACGACCGGCCATAATTCGACACGCAAACGCCCGCAAAATTGCGGTGCGCGCCGTGACCGCAATTATCCCAGGCCTGGGCGTTCGACGAAAACACCGCCGCCAGCAGTGCCGACGCGGAAAGCAGACCGAATAGCTTGCGCATGAGTCTCCTCCTGTTGACGATGACGCAGCCTCGCGTCCTCGTATTGGTCGGAGGAAGGAAGCGGCAAGTTCAAAGACCGGCGAATAAAGCAGGCAGAGGCGGGCGCATGGCCGGACCATCCGATGGGCGGAGCTCGGTTGTCTCACGCGCCCGGTCCTCCTAAATTGCCCGTGCTGGAGCCTCGATGAGACGGCGCGATTTCATCTCATTTCTCGGCGGTGCCGTGTACCTATGGCCGGTCGCCGCCCGCGCGCAGCAGCCGAGCCAGACGCGCTTCATCAAAGCGCTGGACAGGGCCAAGCGCGATTACGGGAAGATTTCACATCCGAGCGAAGCGGACCGGTCGAAATACCTGACCCGCCTGGTTCGCCTGCGCGAAAAAGCCGCCGCCGCCAAGACCGACGAATGGCAGGCGATCGATGCCGAAATCAAACAGCATCCCGCGCCGGGCGACTCCGACAGCAAGACTTTTTCAGGTCTTCTCGTCGGGCAATGGGGATCGCCCCGTCACGATTATCTCTACAACGCCGACGGCACATGGACCATGGTGCCGATTGAGCCGGATATCGCTCATGGCACTTGGCGCATTGAAGGCAATCAATACTTTGACGTCGCCGCCATAGAGCCGCCGCTGAAGACCCAATACACCATCATCTTGATCACCAAAAAAGATTTCGTATTCATGGATCAAACAAATATTTTTTATGAGACGCGGGAATAGCGAGCGCAGGGTGGGCAAAGCGAAGCATGCCCGCCGGCTGACTTTGAGATTGCGCTAAAGACCGCGTGGGCACGGCGCTGCGCGCCTTTACCCACTCTGTGCTCGCTCACCATGTCTGCGGCGAATTTGATGGCGGAAAGCCTCGCTGGGCGGATCAGTCAGCCTATCCACCCGAAACCCGGGGCACGAACGCGGAAGGCGTAATCCGCCCCATTTCGGCGATGTTTGCTAAGCGGAAAATGGAGGATTTTTGGTATCCGACCGATCGATCGCGCCCGGTTTCGTCATTTGCCGTGGCTGGTCAGCACGTTCTGGCAGGCTTTGCTGATCTTTGCGCGGTTCGTTTGCAGGCAGTTCAAAATGCCGCCGGAATCATTCGGATTGACCTGAAGCTGGGTTTGGCAAAACTTGACCACGTCGGAGTGGCAGGCGGTGCGCTCGCTCTTGGTTCCTTGCATCGACGATATTTGAGCGTGCGCGGCCGTGCCGATGGCGAGGCTAAGTCCAACGGTCAGGATTGTGATCCGCAACATAGGGTCTCCTTTCAACGAGTGGAGGGTCAGTCTAGGGGCGCCGAAATCGGCGTCTGAGCAAAATTGATCACTCCGGCGGCATGCGGGCCGTCGATAAAGTACTGAACGGTGAGGGCCAGCAAAAAAAGTTCGTAGGGCGGATTAGCCGAAGGCGTAATCCGCCGCCTCGTGGAGCAAAAATGGCGGATTACGCTATGCTAATCCGGCCTACGGGCTATGACCGGAGTGTGTGGTGCAACACTGGACTGGGATAGGCGATGGTGGGTAACGCCCACGCAGACCACGTCCCAGGAAGCCTGGCCTGAGACTGAGCCATGGGGATGAGAAACTCTCTGTGGTGGAGCGAAGCGATACCCACCGTGCAGCGAATGGTGGGTTACGCGGCATCGCCGCTAACGCCACACTACAAATAACGGCGAAACCGGGCGTAGCGAAGAGCGACGACGAGGCACCACCCCTCGGATTTCCTTTTCCCTCCCGGATTTCGCGCTGAACGTAACGGGATTTTCAGTTCGCGCGCGCGGTGGCGTGGCGCGAGGACGGTGCCGCTCATCCGCACCCGCGATAGCGGGGGAGGGGGACCATCCGAAGGGTGGTGGAGGGGGCGCGGGACTCGATGGGCCAGAGGCATTTCAAGGAAGTATCGGCGGCGACGTTTCCATTGCCTTGCGACGCTGATGAAGCTCTGAGTCAGACGCCCCTCCCACCGCGCAAATGCGCGGTCCCCCCTCCCCGTTATCACGGGGCGGGAAAGCGCTCCGCGCCTTGACCTTGCCCTGCCGCGCGGCTTGAATTTGGCGTAAAGACAGACACCAAGCGCCGACCGAGGAGTTTTACGATGACCTTCCGCATCGCCGTTGTGCAGCCGATCTCGCATCGTCCCGGCGAGGACGAACGCAATGTCGCCGACGCGGTGCATGCGATCGAGCGCGCGGCGGGCGAGGGCGCCGACTTCGTCTGTTTTCCGGAAACCTATCCAGGGCCGTGGCGCATGCCGGCGACCTTCGATCCGACAGCTTCGCTCGCCGAGGCCGCGGCCAAGCACGGCGTGCACGCGGTGTTCGGCACCATAGAGGCGATCGATGCCAAAGCGGCAACCGCCTACAATCTCATCGTCATGGCCTATCCGGATGGCCGGGCGCCGGCGCGCTACCGGCGCACCCATCCGAACGGGCCGTGGATCTATACCGGCGGCCGCTCCTGGGAATTCCAATATGTCGCCGGCGACGAGTTCCCGGTGTTCGACACCGCGCACGGCAAGGTGGGTCTCGCAATGTGCAGCGAGGTCTATATGCCGGAAGTCACCCGCGCGCTGGCGCTGCGCGGCGCCGAACTGATCTTCATGCCGGCCGGCGTCGACAAGAACCGGCTGTGGGCAACCTGGCGGACGCTGATCTTCGCGCGCGCCATCGAGAATCTGGCGATCGTGGTGACGACGCAGAATCTTTTCGATCATACCCAGCGCGGCCTCGCCATGGTGGCGTCGCCGGAAGAGATTTTATTCGAGAGTACGGCGGCGGGCATGAGCACCGTCGATGTCAGCCTCGATCGGGTGCGCTATCTGCGCTCGTCGCGCGACGAGGTCGGCTCGTCGGCGCAGTGTGCGGCCAAGCAAGGCGTGCTCGGCCCGCAATGGCAGCGGCCGGAGCTATACGACAGCGTCCATCCGCGGCCAGGTTATGCGCAACCGCGGCGCGAGGCGGCTGAGTGATGCGATTTCATTTGGCGCGCGTCTGAACATCGTGTCCGCCCACCGCGACCTCGGTCCGCCGCCGCCGCTCGGCTATACCGCAAGTTCGGTCGACCGCGTCGCCGCCCGCCGCGGCGATGCGGCGCAAATCGCCAAATACTGCGCCGATCCGCGCGCCGGCGTTTATGTCACCGGCGGCGAACTGGTCGTGCTCAAGGCGCTCGGGGAAGGCAACGAGCCGCTGTTCACGCAGGACGAGGCGCGCGCGCTTGGTCCGGTCCGCGACAGCATTTTCCTCGGGCTCGACGGCGACGCGCCGCGCTTCGGCTTTGGCCTCGATCTGCAAACCATCGATGCGCTCAAGACCCGCAATGATCTGAAGATCACCGATCTGCGCAGCATCGCGGTGCAGGGTCTGGTTGATGCGCGGCATCTGCCGCCGCTCGCCGAGGCCAAGGCGCTCGCCGGCTGGCACGCCCGGCACCGCTTCTGCGCCAATTGCGGCTCGCCGACCCAAGCGGTCGAGGCCGGCTGGCGGCGCGATTGCCCGTCCTGCGGCGCCGAACATTTTCCACGCACCGATCCGGTCGTCATCATGCTGGTGATTTCCGGCGAGCGCGCAGTCCTCGGCCGTTCGCCGCGTTTCGCGCCGACGATGTGGAGCTGCCTCGCCGGCTTTGCCGAGCCCGGCGAATCGATCGAGGACGCGGTGCGCCGCGAAGTGTTCGAGGAAGCCGGCGTCGGCTGCGGCCGGGTCAAATATTTCGCCTCGCAGCCGTGGCCGTTTCCGTCCTCGATCATGATCGGCTGCCACGCGCAGGCCCTGTCGGAGCATCTCGATGTCGATCGCGAGGAGCTGGAAGACGCACGCTGGTTTTCGCGCGACGAAATGGCGCTGATGCTTGAGCGCCGCCATCCGCAAGGCCTGACCACGCCGCCGCCGGTCGCCATCGCGCACCATATTATCCGCAGCTTCGTCGAGTATGGCGACGATGTGCTCGGCTGAAACCCCGCGCCCAGCACCACGCATCCTGTGCGCCGGCATCATCGTGCTCGACGAGGTGTTTCGCGTCGAGGAGTTTCCCAAAGCCGACGGCAAGGTGCAGGCGACGGATTTTTTCATCGTCAATGGCGGCTGCGCCGCCAATGCGGCGGTGGCTGTGGCGCGGCTTGGCGGCCGCGCGCTCCTGGCCGGACCGATGGGCGGACCCGCCGGCGAAGACGGCAACGGCGACCGCGTGCTCAAGGCGCTCGCCCGCGAAGCTGTCGACTGCAGCGCCTGTCAGCGCGTCGACGGTCTGGCAACGGCGCTGTCGGCGATTTTCATCGATGCGCAGGGCGACCGCACCATCGTGACCTATCGCGACGACAGAATTGCAGCCACCCCGCCGCGCGACGCCGAAGCGATCGTCGGCTCAGCCGATGCCGTCTTGGCCGATAACCGCTATCCGGCCTTCGTGCAGCCGATCTGCGAAGCCGGGCGGCGTCGCGGACTGCCGGTGGTCATCGACGGCGACCGACCGACATTTGAGGACGATCCGCTGTTTCGCGTCGGCACTCATGTCATCTTTTCCGCCGAATGCCTGCGCGAGACCACCGCCACGGCCGATCTCGGCGAAGGCTTAAGGCGCATCGCGGGCAAGACCGACGCGTTTCTCGCGGTCAGCAACGGACCGGGCGACATCATCTATCTTGACGGCGGAACGTTGCGCCGGCTGCCGGTGTTCAAGATTGCCGCGGTGGATACGCTCGGCGCCGGCGACGCCTTTCATGGCGGCTTCGCGCTGGCGCTGGCCGAAGGGCAAAATGAGGTCGCGGCGATGCGCTTCGGCGCCGCCGCGGCCGGTATCAAATGCTCCCGGCACGGCGGCTCGGCGGGTAGCCCGACCCGCCGGGAAGTCGAGGCGTTTCTGGCTGGGCAGCCGCTTCACTCCGCAACGGCTTGATTTAGAATATTTTTCTATGTAGATATGTTCCATGTCATATCGTTGGAAGAATATATCTCATGGACGCCATAGACCGTAAAATACTTGCCGTATTGCAGGAAGATGTCGCACTGTCGGTCGCCGAGATCGGCTCCCGCGTCGGGCTGTCCTCGACGCCCTGCTGGAAGCGCATTCAGCGGCTTGAGGCCGACGGCGTCATTATGCGCCGCGTCGCACTGGTCGATCAGGACCGTATCGGGCTGAAAATCTCGGTCTTCGTCTCGATCGAAACCGGCGACCATTCCCAGGAATGGCTCGACCGCTTCGCTAAGACGGTCACCGCCATGCCGGAGGTGATGGAATTCTATCGCATGGCCGGCGATGTCGATTACATGCTGCGCGTCGTGGTGGCCGACATGGCCGGCTACGACGCCTTCTACAAGCGTCTGATCGCCGCGGTGCCGCTCAAGAACGTCACCTCGCGCTTCGCTATGGAAAAGATCAAATCGACGACGGCGCTGCCGATCACATGACCGCGCTTCGAATGCCTCACGATGCCGTGCGCGCAATCGAGGTCGATTGCCGCGGCAGCACATAGGACTGGTCCTGCAGCGTCATCGTACCGGTCATGACGTAAGCGTAAGTCGGGTTATAGCTGTAGGAAACCTGGGCGAGCACCAGATAACTGTTCGGGGTCGCGAGCGAAGCCGGGATCGTGACGATCTGACCGGCCGTGAGCGCCGTGCCATTGAGCGTGCTGCTCCAGACCACCGTTGCCTGGCCTTGGGAATTGATCGAGAGTTCCGACACCACCTCGCGCAGGTTGGCGGCGGAATAGGGCGCAATAATCGCGGATCCCGCGGCCAGGATGTTCGACATGTCGGCATTGGTGATGTCGGTATATTGGCTCGCAAGATCGGCGAGCGAGTGCGCGGTCAAGGTCACCTTGCGGTTCGTGGCAATGCCTTGCGTCGCTTCGACGCTGCCGAGAAACAGCGTCATCATCAGCGGCAGCAACATGGCGAATTCGACCGCCGAGACGCCGCGGCGATCGGCGACAAATCGCCGGAGCCGGGACATTGCGATCGCGTCGTTGATGAACGCACTCATGGCTCGCCCCTTATGACGCTGCGTAGGGTTCGTTGCGAAATACCGCGGTCGCGGCGAACAGATCGAGGCCGCCGTTCAAACTGCCGAGATTAAAGCCGAGCAAATTGACGAAGACCGGATATTGGTAATACAGCCGCAACATCACGATGTCGCCGGGACCGCCGGGATTGTAGCCGAGGTTCGAAGCGTTGAAGACGCCGTTGGCCACCGGTACGCCGAGATTGACCGCGGTAAACGACGGATAGGTCTCGACATCGACATAGACGCCGCTGCTGCAGTTGAAGATGCCGTGGATCTGGTCGCAGACCTGCTGCTTGAACTGCGCCGCCGTCCA
>JBEKRD010000013.1:0-61165 GCA_049519075.1 Xanthobacteraceae bacterium
TTCGTCAGCGATGTCGGCATGTGCGGCGATTTCGATTCGGTGATCGGCATGGCCAAGGAAGAACCGCTGCAACGTTTCGTTCGCAAAATTTCCTCGGCGCGCTTTGAGCCGGCATCGGGCCCGGCGACGCTGTGCGCCATTGCGGTCGAGACCGATCCAAGCGGTCTTGCGGCGCGGGTTGCCGCGGTGCGGCTTGGCGGTGCGCTGGAACAAGCGAGGCCGGTGTTTTGGCAATAGGGAGTGTTTTGGCAATAGATCGGGCGGCGCGCTGGCGAGATTGCAGGCCCTATGTTCTCGCGCTCGCCCTTTATCTGTGCTCCCGTCTCGTGGTGCTGTTGGCGATCTGGTTTGCCGGCAATTATCTTCCCATTTGGAAAAGCGACCTGTGGCAATCCGGCGCGCATTGGTACGACCATCTGCTGCGCTGGGATTCGGAGTGGTATGCCGGCATCGTCGAGCACGGCTATCACTACAACGGCGATCCGAACGCCTTGCAGCCGGTGGTGTTTTATCCGCTCTATCCCTTGCTGTCGTGGGCGCTCGCCGCCATCACCGGGATCGGCTCGCCGCTTGCGCTCCTGATCGTCGCCAATGTCGCGGCCGTGATTGCGGTGCTGCTCTTGTGCAAGCTCGCCCGCCGCTTCGGCGACGATGTCGCGGTGCTGTCGGTCGCGCTGTTAAGCTTTTATCCGGGATCGCTGTTTCTGTCGGCGGGCTATACCGAGCCGCTGGCGCTCTTGTTGATCTTGAGCTGTTTTACGCTTCTCGATGACCGTCGTTATCTGCTCGCTTCGGTGGCCGCCGGCCTGGCGCTGGTCACCCGCTCGGTGGGAATAGCGCTGATGCCGGCGCTGTTGTGGGAGCTCTGGTTTAATTTTCGCACCGACCGCGGCCGCTTGCTGCTCTATGCGATCGCCTGCATGGCGCTCGCGAGCGCGGGCCTTGTGATCTACATGATCTATCTCGGCACAGCATTCGGCCATCCGCTCGCCTTTGCCGATGCGCAGGCGGCGTTTCATGGCGAAACTTCGCTCGGCGGCAGGCTTTTCGCGGCGCTCACCTTGCAGCCGTTTCTGCACCTGCGGTTCGACGACTTCTCGCCGGCCGGATTAGACCAGTGGATCTTCATCCTGTTGCTGGCGTTGACGCTCGCCGGGTCGCGGCGGCTGCCCGGTGCGCAGGTCGTCTTCGGCCTTGGTGCCTTGCTGGTGCCCTATCTGACGCTGAGCGGCGGGCCCTCGGGCTTGACCTCGATGACGCGGTTCGGCGTGCTGGCATTTCCGGCCTTCATCATGCTCGCCCTAGTGTGCCGCGCTTTACCGTGGCTGGGCCTGGCTGTCATCGGCCTGTTCGCCGCCATGCTCGGGCTCGATGCGGCGCTATTCGCGCAATGGTATTGGGTCGGCTGAACGGGGAGGGGCGACATGTCCGCGACTTCTTGAAACGCGTCGCGGGCCGCCCTATACGGCGTCATTGCGAGGAGCAACGCGACGAAGCAATCCAGTCTTTGGGCCCCTGGAACTGGATTGCTTCGCTTCGCTCGCAATGACGTTCGAAAACGCAGGGCCCACCGATTTAGGACACAGCATGGCCGGGCATTCACAGTTCAAGAATATCATGCACCGCAAGGGGCGGCAGGATGCGGTAAAATCCAAGCTGTTCGGCAAGCTGGCGCGCGAAATCACCGTGGCCGCCAAGATGGGCACGCCCGATCCGACGATGAACGCGCGGCTGCGCGCGGCGATCATCGCGGCGCGCGCCGAAAACATGCCGAAGGACAATATCGAGCGCGCCATCAAAAAGGCGACCGGCGGCGAGGGCGACAATTACGAGCAGATCCGCTACGAGGGCTATGGCCCGGGCGGGATCGCCGTGATCGTCGAGGTCTTGACCGATAACCGCAACCGCACCGCCGGCGAAGTGCGCGCCGCCTTCACCAAGAGCGGCGGCAATCTCGCCGAAACCGGCTCAGTGTCGTTCATGTTCGACCATGTCGGCGTCATCGAATACGACGCCAAATCCGCCAGCGGCGAGGCGATGTTCGAGGCAGCGCTGGAAGCCGGCGCCGACGATGTGGTGTCGAGCGACAACGGCCATGAGATTTATGCCGCGCAGGATCGCTTCGCCGCGGTCGCCAAAGCGCTCGAATTGAAATTCGGCGAGCCGCGCAAGGCCTCGCTGGTCTGGCGGCCGCAGAACACGGTCGCAATCGACGACGAGCAGGGCGAGAAAGTCTTGAAGCTGATCGAGAACCTCAACGATCAGGACGACGTGCAGCAGGTCTACGCCAATTTCGAGATTTCGGATGCGCTGGTCTCAAAGATGAGCGCGTAGGGCTCGAAAGCCGATATTCTGCGCCGCGATCTCGATATCAACAGCAACGTCGGGCTGGGGCCGGACTTCCACATCGAAGAAAAGCGACGGTTACTCGGGCAACGTATCGCCGCGGGTTTCCGTCGCGAATGGAACGATCAATAGGCCAATGACGAACGCGATCGCGGTGAGGGCGACCGGGATTCCTAGTGTGCCCATGACGGCCACGGCGCCAGCGAGGCCGAAATTCACTCCGGCGCCGATGAATCGGCCGACCGACGTGCAGAAGGCGAACGCGGTTCCGCGCGCCTCGGTGCTAAACAGCTCCGGTAGCCAGAGGCTGAAGATCGCGAAGTTGCCGCCGAATAGCCCGAGGAAGAAAAGCACCGCCAAGAAAGCCGGCAGTGCCGAGCCAGTCGGTAGGTAGAACGCCCAGCCGAATGCCAACGCAATCGTGATCATCATTCCTGTGTAGTAGACCGCGAGTGTGGGACGCCGACCAAATCGCTCGGCCAACCATGGCGCGGCGAGGCAACCCAGTATGGTGCCGAAAGAAAGGAGGCCGGTGCCGTAGGATGCCATTTTCGCTGCCATGGGTGGCGCCATCCCGGCCTGGCGGGACAGAAACACGATCGCAGTCGGCTCGTAGACGGCGGCCGCCCACAGACCGATGATCGAGACGGTCAACAACGCCGACATGACGATCGTGCGTCGGCAATAGCGGGGGCTGAAAATCACCGCGAACGGATTGTGCTGCTTCGCCGGTGCCCTAATTTCTTCTTGGCGTTTGTGCTTCCAACGCTCCGGCTCCTTGACCCCAAGCATAGTCGCGAGGGCCACGACGACGGGGATGAGTCCGCAGAGGAACATGGCGCGCCAGCCGAGCGAAGCACCAATCGTGAAGTTTAAGGCCGCCGCGACGAAGAAACCAAAATAGTATCCGGTTTGCAGGTAACCGGCCCCCATCTTGCGGCGGTCCTCCGGCCAAGACTCGGCAACATAGGTGCCCGCCATGGCCCACTCGCCGCCAACGCCGATGCCCGCGAGGAAGCGAAAGAGCGCCAGCGTCCAGAAGTTGGGTGCAAATGCCGCGGCACCTGTAAAAACGGCGTAGACAAGCACCGTGCCCGCGAGAGATTTCGTGCGGCCGAATCTGTCGGAGATCGGTCCCCAGATGAAAGAGAAGCCCCAACCTACCAAGAACAGGCCGAACGTTACGGAGCCGATGTATCCGATATTTGCGGGGGTCGCTTCGATGCCCGAACGCGGCAACAGCTCGGTGAGTGCTGGTCCCAGAACCAGCGCGTAAATTACGGAATCCATACCATCCAGCATCCAGCCAAACCACGCGGCCCAGAAGCCGGCGATTTGCTGCCGATTCAATGGTGTGTGTGTGAGCGCGGACGGTCTAGCGGTCGCGCTATCGCCTGTGAACCCGGATGCCATGTCGAATCCTCCCTGGAATTTTTATTGAGCTTATCGCGCTCAGGAATCCGAGACAGTGCGTTTAGGCAGCATGCTCACGCATCTCGTTCCGATTTGGTAATAGATGTTGCCGCGCGCGGCAGAACAATCCGAAATTCGGTAAATGCACCGGGCCGAGTATCGACATCTACAGTACCGCCATGTTGCTTGACGACGATGTCATGACTTATGGAGAGCCCGAGCCCCGTCCCTTCGCCGGCGGGCTTTGTCGTAAAGAACGGGTTGAACATTTTCTCCTTGACCTCAGGGGGAATGCCTGTGCCGTTATCGCGGATCCGTATCTCAACACAATTGCCCAGATTCTTTGTTGCGGCCGCGAGCGTTGGCTCGAAATCGTCGCCGTCGGACTCCAGCTTGCGTTTCGTCGCAGCGTAAAAGCCGTTCGAGATCAGGTTGAGCAGCACCCGCGTGATCTCCTGTGGAAATAAATCAACCTCGCCGGCAGCGGGGTCGAAGGACGTCTCTACGATGATATTGAAATCTTGCTTCTCGCCCCGCGCCCCGTGGTAAGCGAGATTTAGGCTCTCCTCGACCAGGGCGTTGATATTCATTGGCCGACGCTCTCCGGAGCCCTGTCGGGAATGCAGCAGCATGTTTTTAACGATCGAGTCGGCGCGTTTGCCATGCTGTATGACCTTGTCGAGATTGCCTTGGAGCATATCCGTGATGTCGCCGATTTCCGCCCGCATTTTGTCGTCGAGATGCGCGCCGGTAAGCGCCCCACGTAACTCGTCAATAAGCTCGACTGAGACCGCCGAAAAATTATTGACGAAATTTAGCGGGTTCTTGATCTCATGGGCGATGCCCGCAGTCAGTTGGCCGAGCGAGGCGAGTTTCTCCGTTTGCACGAGGCGGTCCTGAGTTGTCCGCAACTCCTCCAGGGACCGCGTGAGGTTCGTCGTGCTTCGGCGCAATTCGCTTAGCAATCGAGCATTTTCAATCGCGATGACCGCCTGGGCCGCGAAGTTCCGGACCAACTCAATCTGCTTGTCGGTAAACGGCCGTACTTCTTGACGAAAGATCGTAATAGCGCCGATTAGATCATTCTCCTTGAGCATCGGCAAAGCAATGAGAGACCGAGCGCCTCCAAGCTCGGCATACGCAACGCGAAGCGGATCACGCTCGGCGTAGGCCTGCTCGGTCGTGATATCGGCAACATGAACAAGCTGCATTGTCCTCGCGACACGACCGAGGCCCGTTCCCGGGCCAGGACGGACAAACGGTTCTCGCTGTCGGTTTTCCACGAGCAGAGGCGGCACACCGTGGTGCGCAACGAACCGAAATCCGTCTCCCTCGGATAACCATAAAATGCCAAAAACGGCCTCGCAGAGGCGGGTTGCGTTGCGCAGAATGGCGTCGAAAACCGGGCTTAGATCGCCCGGCGATGCGCTGATGACTTTGAGAACCTCTGAGGCGGCGGCGAGCCGCTCTAACGCCTCGTCACGCTCGCGGGTGAGTACCGCAATCTTCGCTCTTTGGCCGACAGTAGAGGAATTTCGATGCGATGCGGTCTTCGCCGCTTTTCGGCGTTTTGGCGTCTTACGGCGCTGCGCTTTGACCGGTTTGCCGTCTGGTTTGGAGCGCCGTCTCATTGCCTCGCCTTAAGCTCAGGAGGACGTATAATATCCGCTCAGACCAAGTCCCTGGAAGGGGCCCGGAGTCGTTTTGTGCGCTGCTCAGTGAGAAGGGCTCAATGTCCGGGATGGGTCAAACTCTGCGGTACCCGTCACGGCCTGACGCGGCAGCTATGCCCCTCAATAGACACGAAGGCGGACGGTTGGCGCGGCCGAAAAGGGCCTTTTGGCGATAACGATCAGCCAATCACGGCCACAACGCCTGGCTCGCCAGGCGCGCGCCTTCGACCAGACTTTCGAATTTGGCCCAGACGATTTCAGGTTCGATCTCCGGCGGCTTGTCGGTGTAAAGCGTGGACGCGAAGCCGCAATCGGCGCTGGCGATCACGCGTTCGCGGCCGACGAGTTTCGCCAGGCGCGCGATGCGTTGCGCCACGAGTTGCGGATGCTCGACGACGACGGAGGCTTGGGTGATGCAGCCTGGCAAGAGAACCTTGTCGTCGGGAAGCTTCACCGTCTGCCACACCTCCCATTCGTGTTCGTGACGCGGGTTCGCCATTTCGAACGAATAATAGTTGGCGCGGATCGTGACGATAAGATCGGCGACGTATTTCAGTTCAAGATCGCTTGAGCGCGGACCGATGTTGATGCCGTAGCAGGTGTGATGACGAATGCGGTCCGGCGGGATATTGCGCAAGGCGTGATTGAGGATCTCGATGCGGTGGCGCGCCCATTTGCGGGTGTCGTCGGTCGATTCTCCGAGCGACAGCATGTAGTGCATGACGAGCCGCGGGTCGTCGATCTGAACCGTGAAGCCGGCCTTGACGATGCCCTCGTATTCCTCACGTAAAGCTTCGGCGACCGCAAGCAGATGTTCTTCTTCGCTATTGTAGAACCTGTTTTCCATCATGCCGGCGCAGCTTGAGGGCGATACCGACGGGATGAACGTGCCGAGCGCGCCGCCGGTTTTGAGCGCGGCGGTGAAATTGCCGATATCGTCGGCCAATTGCGCGTGGCCGACGTAACGGATCGGGCCGGTGCAGGCGAGCCGCGACTGCTGCGAGCCCGAATGCGCGCCGTCTTTGTAGAATGCGGGAAATGCCGCGTTTTCGCGGGTGCGGCGTTCTCCCGGCGCGGGCGCGATAGGCTCCAGGCCGGTGAGCCGATCGGCGATGTAGTGCTGAAAGCTCGTCTTCGATTGCTCGCCGTCGCTGATAATGTCGACCCCGATCGCGAGTTGCTTGCGCACGACCTCCGCGACCGCTTCCGTCGTCTCACGCGCGAGCGCGGCGGGATCGTAAGGTTGTTTGGTCATTCGCGCCAATAACAGGTCGGAGAGCGAATGCCGGCGCGGCAGACTGCCGACGCCCGTGGTGACGATCCGGCGGCGGCTTTCGTCGATAACACTCATTTCGATTCCTCGGACTTTTCTAAGTGTGGTGGGGCCGGCGATTTTTTATTGGTCTTGCTGCATGCCGAATTCCAGAATGCTTGCCGTGACTTCGTCCGAGGTTTTTCTGATGACCTGGCCGAGCTGTTGCGGCGATGAAGACATCGGGATTGAGCCGCCGTTCTCGATCAGGGCCCGATAGTTGGGTGCGGCGACGATCGGCACGATGCGGTCATGCAGGGTTTTGATGATCGCCTGTGGCGTGCCGGCCGCGGCGCAGATGCCGAGCCAGCCAAAGCGGACAAAGTCGATGCCGTTCTCGCGCACGGTGGGTATTTCGGGCAGGTTCCTCAATCGCTCGGGTGAGGTGACGGCCAGGATCTTCAGCTGCTTGGCTTGATATTGCGGCACCAGCCCGAGCGTCGGCGAGACATAAAAATCGACGCGGCCGGCGACGAGTTCCTGCGTCACCTGAGGGCCGCCGCGAAACGGAATCCGGTTGAGCGTAATGCCGGCGAGCTTTTGTAATTGCCGCGCCATGATTTCCTGCGCCGAGCCGGCGCCGATCGTCGCGTAGGTGACGTCGCCGGGATGGGCTTTGGCGTAGGCAAGAAAGCCGTCGAAATTATCCGCCGGGACGGCGTTCGATAAAGCGAGCCCGTAATAATATTCGGCGATCAGCGAAATCGGCGCGAGGTCGCCGAGCTTGAAACCGACATTGCGGTACATCGCAACATTGATCGGATCGAAATGCGTGCAGAGAAGGAGCGTATAGCCGTCGGCCGGCTGTGCGAGCAGATCGCGCGTCGCCATGATTCCGGCTGCGGCCGGCTTGTTTTCGACGACCACCCGCTCCCCGAACGCCTCGCTGAGCTTGTCGGCGATAAAGCGCGCCGGAATATCGGTCGGCCCCCCGGCGCCGAAGCCGACCAAAAGGCGGATCGGTTTGTTGGGATAAGAATCTTGCGCCCGCGCCGCTGGAGCCGCGAGCAAACCCGCCGAAACGGCCAGTGCGGCAATCGTCCGGATCGCGTTCGTAGTGTTCACGGTGTCGCTCGTTCACGATTTCTGGACGACGGGAAGGTCCGCGCGCGGCCAAACACGATTGTTTGATGGCGTGGAAAAAGCCGCGGCGGGATAACGATTAGAACTCCTTGCCGATCAGCCGGTCGACCGCATAGCGGCCGCCGCCGCGGAAAAAGATGGCAAGGCAGAGCAGCCACCATAGCAAGGCGTATTCATAACCCTTGGCGGTCCAGAAGTAACCGAACTGCCATTGGAAAAAGACGATGATGATTCCCATCTCGATCCAGATGATCAAAGCCGCCAGGCGGGTGAAAAGACCGATCGCGAGGCAGATCGCGACCGCGGATTCGGCGAACACCACCAAATAGGCCCACAGCAGCGGATAGGGCAGGCCCATCTGCTTGTCGATGTATGGCGCTAGGTTCACGGCGCTGCCCAGCATGATCTTCTGGATGCCATGCGGCACCAGCACGGCTCCGGTGGAAAAACGCATGAAGGAATAGCTCGCCGGTGCAAAGCGCGAGTAGAGACCGGCCAAGGCCGGAAAGAACAGCCGCTCTTTGTCGACTATGCCGGTGGTCATGGTCCCCCCTTTTTACGTTTACAGTTTTGTTTGCACCGGCGGCCCGTTCTTCCGGGCCATGGCCGCTGATGATAGCATCACGGTGTGGCGCGCAGAACAGAACTTTCGGAGTTGCCGGGTGTCAGTGCGCGCCGCCCACAAAAAGTGGGCGAAGGGGCGTCGTCAGTGGGCAGGAATGCCGATCTCAACTCACGGCAAATAGCACCAGCGCCACACTGGCGATCGCAAGGCCTGCGCACTTTCGTAGATCCAGGCGCTCGTGGAATAGCGCGACCCCGCATAGCGCGGTGATGACGAAGCTCATTTGCGCCACCGGCACCAAGACGCTTGCCGGTCCGAGCACCAGCCCATGCATCAACAACACGAAGGCGCCGAACAGAGCGAGCGCGGCGAGCGCCGCGTAGCGCCACACGCCGTGCGTTTGCGGCAGCCGCCGGTCGCGCAGCAAGCCGAATACGGTCGCCATCGTGCTGAAAACCCAGGCCTGTGTGGCCACCATCGTCTCGGGCAGCGCGCCGTGTTGCAGTCCGACTTTGTAGAACAGGTTGGTCAGCGCCATTGCCGCCGTCGCGATCAGGACGCGGGCGAGCGAAGCGAGGCTCGATTTGCCGCGTTCGGCGCCGGCCTCCGCGAGCAATAGCCACACCGCGACGAGCGCGCAACCGAGCGCCAAGAGTTTCGCAACGGTGAGTGTCTCGCCGAGGAAGAGGATGGCCAACGCCGCGGCCAGCGTAAAGTTGAGCCGAAAGATCGGCGCATTGGTTGAGACCGCGCCGCCGTGCAGGCTTTGGGTGAAATTAATGAGCGCGATGAACAGGAAGAAGCCTGCGAGCGACCCCCACAGCGCCGCAAGATGCAGGTCAAGCGTGCCGGTTGCCAGGGCGTAAAGCGTGACGCCCGGACAGAAAATCCAGGCCTGCGCCATCAGGAATTCGCCGGGTTTGATGCCGGCCGAAGCCCCGCGCTTATAGATCAGATCGCCGGCGCCGAAGCAGACCATGGCGCCAAAGGCAAAGCCGAGACCTTGTGTCATGCCATTACGTGGGGGTACGGGGGTTTAAGTCCTTGATGGGCCTTCTTATCAGGCGACCAGGGGGTTCGCGAGCGCCGCATGAGCATTGGGCCATTGCCGCCCCAAAATGCTATCAACGGTGGCATGGACAGGCATCCGATTCGCATCCTCGGCATCGATCCGGGGCTCCGCCGCACTGGCTGGGGCGTGATCGAGATTGCCGGCAACCGGCTGGCCTTTCTCGGCTGCGGTTCGGTCATGACCGACGATCGCGACGGTCTGGCGCTGCGGCTTCTCGCCATTCATGACGGGCTGATGCGCATCCTCGACGAGTTTCGCCCCGACGAGGCCGCGGTCGAAGCGACCTTCGTGAACAAGAATGCGACGGCGACGTTAAAACTCGGCCAGGCGCGCGGCATTGCCATGGTGGTGCCGGCGCGGGCCGGCGTGCCGGTCGCCGAATATGCGCCGAATTTGGTGAAGAAAAGCATCGTCGGCGCCGGCCATGGCGACAAGGCGCAAGTGCGGATGATGATCGGCGTATTGTTGCCCAAGGCCGACCCGAATTCCGACGACGCCGCCGACGCGCTCGCCATCGCTGTGACGCATGCGCATCACCGCCAGAGCGTGCTGCTGCACGCCGCGCCGGGCGTGGCGGCGCCAAAGGTAGCGGCACGATGATCGGCAAGCTCAAGGGCGTGATCGATTCCTACGCCGAGGATTCCGTCATCCTCGACGTCAACGGCGTCGGCTATCTGGTGCATTGCTCGACGCGCACTTTGCAGGAATTGCCGCGGGCCGGCGAGCCCGCGGTGCTGTCGATCGAAACCCATGTGCGCGAGGATCAGATCCGGCTATTCGGCTTTCTCAACGATGTCGAGCGCGAGTGGTTCAGGTTATTGCAGACGGTGCAGGGCGTCGGCACCAAGGTAGCCCTTGCGGTGCTCAGCACGCTCAAACCGTCCGAACTCGCTTCCGCGATTGCGACACGCGACAAGGCCATGGTGGCGCGCACGCCCGGCGTCGGCCCGAAGGTCGCCGAGCGCATCGTGACGGAACTCAAGGACAAGGCGCCGGCCTATGCCGACATCGATCCGGCGCTGGTGCGGCTATCCGGCGCGCTCGACGAAAAGCGGGCGCCGCGACCGATCAGCGATGCGGTGTCGGCTCTGGTCAATCTCGGTTATGCGCAGGTGCAGGCCGCGGCCGCCATCGCCGCCGCTGCCCGCAGCGCCGGCGAGGGGGCGGAGACCAAGACGCTGATCCGGCTGGGCTTGAGGGAATTGGCGAAGTGAAACGACCGACCAAGAAACAGCCTGCAAAAAAACGACCCGCAAAGTTAAGCAAAGCGGACCAGGAACTGGTGACGGCCGCAATTGAGGCGATCAAAAGCCGCTATCGCGACGACTGGCAGGAGGTCGGCGCGGCACTGCGCACCCGCACCGGAAAAGTCTTCACCGGCGTCAATCTCGACGCTTATCTCGGCCGCATGGCGGTCTGCGCCGAAGCAGTGGCGCTGGGCCGCGCGGTGGTCGATCTGGGCGGCGCCGGCATCGAGACCATCGTCGCGGTGCGCCATCCTCCGCCCGCGGCCAAGGACCAGACCATCGCGGTGGTGTCGCCCTGCGGCGCCTGCCGCGAGCTGATCTTCGACTATGACCGCCACGCGCGCGTCATCGTGCCCAACGGCAAATCGCCGGCGGTGGTGCCGATCGCCGATTTGCTGCCGAACAAATATACCCGGGGGCCGGAACGGTGAACGCCGGCGCCGAACCGAAGCTGGTGACGCCGGAGCGCCGGGACGAAGACGCGGCCGAGGCGAGCTTGCGGCCGCAGCGGCTTGCCGAATTCATCGGCCAGGAGCAGGCGCGCGCCAATCTCGCGGTGTTTATCGAGGCGGCGCGGGCGCGCCGCGAGGCGCTCGATCATGTGTTGTTCGTAGGCCCCCCCGGGCTCGGCAAGACGACGCTCGGCCAGATCGTGGCGCGCGAACTCGGCGTGAATTTCCGCGCCACCTCGGGGCCGGTGATCGCCAAGGCCGGCGATCTTGCGGCGCTCCTCACCAATCTCGAAGAGCGCGACGTGCTGTTTATCGACGAAATCCACCGGCTCAATCCGGCGGTCGAGGAAATCCTCTATCCGGCGATGGAGGATTTTCAACTCGATCTCATCATCGGCGCGGGGCCCGCGGCGCGCTCGGTGAAGATCGAGCTTGCCAAATTCACGCTGGTCGGTGCCACCACGCGCGCCGGCCTTCTCACCAATCCGTTGCGCGACCGCTTCGGCATTCCGGTGCGGCTCAATTTTTATACCGAGGCCGAGCTTGAACTGATCGTCAGTCGCGCCGCGCGGGTGCTCGGCGTTGGGCTGACCGCGGATGGCTCAAACGAGATCGCGCGCCGCGCGCGGGGCACGCCGCGCATCGCCGGGCGGCTGCTGCGCCGGGTGCGCGATTTCGCGTCCGTCGGCGGCTCAGCCGCGATCGATCGCGCCGTCGCCGACAAGGCGCTCGCCGCGCTCGAAGTCGATGCTGCCGGCCTCGATGCCATGGACCGCCGTTACCTGACCACCATCGCCGGCAACTACGGCGGCGGCCCGGTCGGCGTCGAGACGCTGGCGGCGGCTTTGTCGGAGCCGCGCGACGCCATCGAGGACATCATCGAGCCTTATCTGATCCAATGCGGGCTGTTGCAGCGCACGCCGCGCGGACGGCTGATCACCGGCCACGCCTTCCGCCACCTCGGCCTGCCGGAGCCCGCGCGCGATCCGGCGCAGTTCGGGTTGTTTGGCGGCGACGAGAGCGACTGACGCCGACAATGACTGAAGCCGTTTCTCAAACCTACGAAGGCGGTTGTCATTGCGGACGCGTCCGGTTTCGCGTCACTGCGGACCTCACGCGCGTCACCGAATGCAATTGCTCGATCTGCGCCAAAAAAGGCTTTCTGCATCTCGTCGTGCCGCCCGCGGCCTTCGAACTGCTGCGCGGCAAGGACGCGCTGACAACCTATCGCTTCAATACCGGCACCGCGCAGCACACCTTTTGCACCACCTGCGGCATTCATCCCTTCTACGTGCCGCGCTCGGACCCCGATAAGATCGACGTCAATGTGCGCTGTATCGACAATGTTGATCTTGCCGCCATAAAAACCCACGTATTCGACGGCAGGAACTGGGAAGACGCGATGGCGGGGCGGGTGCCGTGGAGAGAGTAAAGTGACGAGCGTTTCCCTCGACGGCGAAATCCGCGACGGCCGCCATGTGCTCACGGTGCGCGTCTATTACGAGGACACCGATTTCACCGGCATCGTCTATCACGCCAATTATTTGCGCTACATGGAGCGCGGCCGCACCAATTATCTGCGGCTGATCGGCGCCGATCATCGCGCGCTGTTCGAGGCGACCGAGCAGGAAGCGCCGGGCTTTGCCTTCGTGGTGCGCTCGATGACGCTCGATTTTCTCAAGCCCGCGCGGATGGACGACGTGCTCGACGTTTTCACCGAGCCGGAGGAGGTGAAAGGCGCCTCGGCCACGGTGCGCCAGCGCGTCATGCGCGGCGAAGAGCTTCTGGTCGAGGCGCGGGTGCGGGTCGCCTTTATCTCCGGCGGCCGGGCGCGGCCGATCCCAAAACCGCTGCGCATTGCCATGAAGGCGGACCAAGACGCGGTTGAGGGAAGCGGTTAGATCCACTCCTCGTGCTCGTCGTATCGCGTCGGAAACATGTTGATGTATTGCACGAGCCGCGGGTGCGTGCCGCGGTTGGGGCTGGCGCCGTGCGGCAGCGCCTGATGCCAGATGACGAGATCGCCGGCGCGGCCGCCGATGGCGCGGGGGCCCAAGGCATAAATGTCTTGCCGGCGCGGGTCGGCGTCCGGCGGCAGCGCGTTCAGCCACGCTTCGCCCCAGCGCTGGAAGCCGGGCACCAGCGTAAAGGCGCCTTGCTCGGGCGGCGTGTCGGTCAGATAGAGAATGCCGCCGGTGCCGAACGGGATTGGCGTCTTCACGCTGACATCCCAGTGCAGGTGCGGCCCCGGAAACTTAAAACCCTCCCGTTCGGGCACGTTGAAGCCGACGCGATCGGTGGTCGCCCAGAGATCGGCGGTGCCATAGAGCTGGGCGAAAGCCTTGTGGATGCGGGGCGAGCGGCGAGCGGCCTCAAAAGCCGGGTGCTGAAAATATTGCACCATGATGCCGTGGTCGTGCGACCGGTACCAGGTCTGCGGATCGTCGGGGCGCGCGCCGAGATGCTGCCACAGCGCCTGCGCCGCCGCCTCGCGTGTGGCGGCCGGCACGGCGTCGTGCAACACCACGTAGCCGTGCTGATCAAAGAACGCGAGATCGGAATTGGTCAGCACGGGCTCCCTCGCCTCGACCGCGGCGAGCTCGCGCGCGACGTCTGCCGGCGGGTCGTCGCCCGCGACCGCGGCATTGATCCGCGCCACCCGCCCCGGCGCGATGCCGCCGGTGGTCGAAACGATCCAGCGCTCGAACTCCTCGAAAGTCGGCGCCGCGCTGCCAAGATAATGGGCGGTCTGTTCGAGCCCGAGCCCGCTCGCATGGATGACCAGGGTGTCGAGATGGCGGTCATGCATGGTGGTCGACGAGAAGTGGCCGAGCCGCGCCGCTTGGGCGCGCGACCACAGGCGCTTGAGCTGATAGAGCCCGAGCGCGCCGGTCTCCGTCGCCGGCGCCAGCGTCGGAACCGTCTTCGGCGGGGCCAAAGTGTCCGTGAGGGTCATATAAGGACGATCAACCGAAGGGTGCTCGTCCCTGAATTAAGCCTCTCGCGTGTGGTGGCGTCAACGGTCGGCACCATGTAAAAGCCATTTACATGAGCTGGTCCAAGGACGACAAAGAAAGCCCGCGCGGCTATCACCACGGCAATCTGAAAGAGGCGCTGCTGCGCGCGGCGCTCGAACTCATTGCCCAGAAAGGGCCGGCCGGCTTCACCTTTGCGGAAGCCGCGCGCTGGGCGGGCGTCAGTCCGGCGGCGCCCTACCGGCATTTTCGCGACCGCGACGAGCTGATGGCCAGTGTCGCGCTGCGCGGATTCGAGCATTTCGAGGCGGCGCTCAGGCTCGCCTGGGACGATGGCCGCCCCAATGCGCTCGCCGCGCTCGACCGATTTGGTAAAGCCTATCTCGCTTTTGCGCATGCCGAGCCCGCCTATTATTCGGCCATGTTTGAGGCCGGTGTCTCGCCGGCTGCGAGCCCCGAATTACGCGACGCGGCCGAGCGGGCTTTTACGGTGTTACGTGGGGCGGCCGAGAAACTCTGCGCGAAAATGCCGCCCCAGGGGCGTCCACCGGCGCTGATGGTCGCCCTCCACATTTGGGCAATGGCTCACGGCATCGCTTCACTGTTCGGACGCGGCGACGCCGCGCGCCGGACGTTGCCGATGTCGGCGGCGGAGCTGCTCGAGGCCAATGTCCTGATTTATCTGCGCGGTCTGGGCGTGACGGCCTAGCTGCCGAAAGGCTCTTGACAACGCAAAAAGCCGATGTAAATGTTATTTACATTCACAAACGAGGTGCCGTCATGGCTATCGTTCTGATGATCCTGGGCTTCATTTGGTGGTGGCCATTGGGGCTCATCATTCTTGCCATCCTGATCGCCAGTGGACGGATCGGGTGTTGGCATCGCGCGCAATATGCCGGGAGTGGATCGATGGGTTGCTGGAACCACGGTATGAGCCGGTGGGAAAACAAGATGCAGCGGATGCAGGAGAAAATGGACCGCGTCCGCGACAAGATGGATAAATTCGGTGGCGGCAGCTGGGGCGCGCCGCCATCGAGCGGAAACCGCGCCTTCGACGACTATCGCCAGGAGACGATGCGCCGCCTCGAAGACGAACAGCGCGAATTCAAGGAATTTCTTGAGCGCCTGCGCTTTGCCAAGGACCGGGCCGAGTTCGACCAGTTCATGGCGGAACGGCATAACCGTCCGGCGGATACCGGGTCGCAGGCGCCGCCGCCGCCGGCGTAATTCGCCGCGCCCGACGATGCCGCTGCAAAACGATGGGCCGTTCACCTTGCCAGGTGGGCGGCCCACGCACTTGCGGTAGAGCGCGGCAGAGCCCATTAACGCCCCATTAAGCACAGTCAGGCTTCGTTAAGCCGAACGACCGGTGTTGCGCCCTAGTTTGGACAAGTTTCGCGAATGATTTCAGGCCGCCGGTGACGGGTCCGGCTCGAGTCCTCGCGAAATTTCGGGTCTTGGTCGGCGCGCGCTATGCGCCCGCCTGGGTCATGACCCTATGGTCCCGGCGCCAGTGCGCCGCCCTGGTCGTGGCCAAGATGTCATGGCCCGGATCTTGAGTCTCAATCCCGGGCTTCGGTTTTTGCCTGGGCTTCGATTTTGCCCGCGCGGCCGGACCACCGAAAGGAATGCCCCATGCCCCCAGCCGACATCGCGCAGTCGGTCGCACCAGGGTTGACGTCCGACAACCTCTCGCTGTTCCACCTGTTCTTGCATGCCCACTGGATCGTCGAGGCGGTAATGGTCGGGCTGCTGGTATGCTCGGTCTGGGTTTGGGCGATCGCCATCGATAAAACGCTGCTGTTTTCGCGGCTGCGCCGCGCTGGCGACAACTTCGAGGCGGCCTTCTGGTCCGGCCAGTCGCTCGAGGAACTCTACAAGGCGCTCGCCGGCCAGCCGGGACATTCGACCGGTGCGCTGTTCGTCGCCGCGATGCGGGAATGGAAGCGCAGCCTGGAAGGGCAGGCGCGGTCCTTCGCCGGGCTGCAGATGCGCATCGAAAAAGTAATGAACGTGGCGATTTCGCGCGAGGTCGAGAATATGGAACGGCGGCTTCTGGTGCTGGCCACGGTCGGTTCGGCCGGACCCTTTATCGGGCTGTTCGGCACGGTCGCGGGTATCATGACCAGCTTCCAGTCGATCGCCGCCTCGCAAAACACCTCGCTGGCGGTGGTGGCGCCGGGCATCGCGGAAGCGTTGTTCGCGACCGCAATCGGCCTCGTTGCCGCCATCCCGGCGACGATTTTCTACAATAAGTTCTCCAGCGAGGTGAACAAGCAGGCGCAGCGGCTGGAAGGTTTCGCCGACGAATTCACGGCGATCCTGTCGCGGCAGATCGACGAGCGCGGCTGAGGGCGGGGGATGGCGGCAAACATCATCAGCGCGGCTTCGAGCGGCGGACGAAAGCGCGGGCGCCGGCGGGCGATCATGAGCGAGATCAACGTGACGCCGTTTGTCGACGTCATGCTGGTGCTTCTGATCATCTTCATGGTGTCGGCGCCGCTGCTCACCGTCGGCGTGCCGATCGACCTGCCAAAGAGCCAGGCCAAGGCGCTGCAACAGGATAACGAACCGCTGACCGTTTCGGTGAAGGTCGACGGTCAAGTCTTTTTGCAGAACAACGAGATCAAGCTTGACGATCTGGTGGCCAAGCTCAAGGCCATCATCGATGCCCGCAAGGGCGGCCCCGACGATCTCATCTATGTGCGGGGCGACAAGAAGGTTGACTACGGCACGATGATGCGCGTGATGGGACGAATTTCGGGGGCCGGCTATCATCGCGTCGCGCTGGTCACCGAGGTCGAACAGGGCGGGCAATGAAGCCTGGCATGACCATATCGTGTGTCGGCCACGTCGGCGCGCTGATCTTGGGGCTCGTCGCGATCTCGGCCCATCCCTTGAACGCTCCGCCGGTGGAGTCACTGCCGGTTTCCTTCATCTCTGAGAAGGACTTCACGCAGCTCACCCAGGGCGTCAAGAACGCGCCGCAATTGAAAATCCCGGACTTAAAGCCGTTCGCCGACAAAGTGGATTTGCCGAAGGCGGTCGATCAATTAGCGCCCAAGGCTGCAGATAAGCCGGCGGTGACAACCGACGCCAGCAAGCCCAAAGCGGAACCGAAGCCGGAACCAAAGCCCGATCCGAAGCCGGCGGACAAGCCCGATAAGCCGAAGGCGCCCGACTACAAGCCCGATCAGATCGCCGATCTGTTGAAGAAGGACGCGGCCAAGACCCCGCCGAAGCCGGATGAATCGACGCCGCAAAAAACGGCGCAGAATTCGCCTAAATTCGACGCCAATCAGGTCGCCGAACTGCTGGACAAGCGCGAGCCGCAGCGTCAACTCGCGGCCGCCGATGCGCTTAACAACAACGTCACGCTCGGCGCCGCGACCGGAGCTGCCGCCGCGCAATTGTCGCAAAGCGAGATCGATGCGTTGCGGGCGCGGATCAGCCAATGCTGGAGCCCGCCGCCGGGCATCGACGCTAATACCAGAATTCATGTTTCGCTGCGGGTGCTGCTGCGCGTCGACGGTTCGCTCGCGCAAGAACCGGCTCTGGTTGAGGCCTCCGCGTCGGCGTTGGGACCGGCGCTGGCCGAGAGCGCTGAGCGTGCGCTGATGTTGTGTCAGCCGTTCACCATGCTCAAGCGGGAACACTACGATCAGTGGAAAGACCTTCAACTCGACTTCGATCCTCACCAGCTGCTTGGCGGCTGAACCAGACGAATTGAAAGACCATGATGTATTGGCATAGACGGAATATTGCACTGACACGCCGACGTGCGCTTGCGCTCGGCGTCGCCGCCGGCGGTTTGACGCTGTTGCCGCGGTTTGCCGCGGCGCAGACCCATGTCGAAATCTCCGGGGGCAACTTCCAGCCGCTGCCGATCGCGATTTCGAAATTCATCGGCGGCGCTCCGGCCGATGGCGAAACCGCGGCGGGCGTTTCCCAGATCATCACCGCAAATCTGCAAAGGAGCGGTCTGTTCGCCCCGATCGATCCCGCGGCCTTTATCGAAACCATCGCCAGCGTCGACGCCGTGCCGCGGTTTCCCGACTGGCGTTCCATCAACGCCCAGGCGCTGGTTACCGGCGGCGTCACGCAGCAGAGCGACGGGCGTCTGAAAGCCGAATTCCGGCTGTGGGACGCGCTCGCCGGCCAGCAACTCGCCGGCCAGCAATATTTCACCACCCCGGACAATTGGCGCCGCATCGCGCACATCATCTCCGATGCGATCTACGAGCGGCTCACCGGGGAGAAGGGCTATTTCGACAGCCGCGTGGTTTTCATCGACGAGACCGGGCCGGCGGAGCGCCGCATCAAGCGGCTCGCCATCATGGATCAGGACAGCGCCAATGTGCGCTATCTGACGCGCGGCGACGATCTCGTGCTCACCCCGCGGTTCTCGCCGTCGACGCAGGAGATCACCTATATGGCCTACGGCCAGGGCGATCCGCGCGTCTATCTCTACAACATCGAGACCGGCCAGCGTGAGATCGTCGGCAATTTCCCCGGCATGAGTTTCTCGCCGCGGTTCTCGCCCGACGGCCAGCGCGTCATCATGAGCCTGCAGCAGGGCTCGAATTCCAATATCTTCGTCATGGATCTGCGCTCCAAGGCGACGACGCGCCTGACCGACACCCAGGCGATCGATACCAGTCCGTCTTATTCGCCCGACGGTTCGCAAATCTGCTTTGAGTCCGATCGTGGCGGGCGCCAACAGATCTACGTCATGGCCGCGACCGGTGGCGCGGCGCAGCGCATCAGCTTCGGCGACGGCAGCTATTCGACGCCGGTGTGGTCGCCGCGCGGCGACTACATCGCCTTCACCCGGCAGGGGGCCGACAAGTTTGCGATCGGTGTCATGAAACCTGACGGCAAGGGCGAGCGCATCCTCACCGAAGGCTTCCACAACGAGGGGCCGACATTCGCGCCGAACGGGCGGGTGATCATGTTCTTCCGCGATCCGGGCGGCACGTCGGGCCCGTCATTGTTCACGGTCGACATTTCCGGACGCAATGAGCAGCGGGTTACCACCCCGAGCTATGCCTCCGATCCGGCATGGTCGCCGCTTTTGTCGTGATCGGCGGCCTGTCTTCATACCGTCGCCGTATTGACGCCTCATTAACCATTGCAAAAGCTTTCCGGGAAATCCGGGGGTTCGAGGCATCTTAGCAAGGCCGCATCAAGGTTGACGGAACCTTCGCTTAACGAAGGCGCTGCTAGACCCGCTACAGACCAATCATGTCCGGTCACGATGTAATTAATGGAGGCACCGGAATGCACATGGCGAACATCTTGCGCGGCGCCAAGTTCGCCGCGATCGTCATGGCATCGCTCGCGATTGCGGGCTGTGCTAAACAGGCCGATCAAAATGCTGCCTTGGCAGGCTCCGCCGCGCCAGGCAGTCAACAGGACTTCGTCGTCAATGTCGGCGACCGCGTGTTCTTTGAAACCGACTCCTCGGAGCTGACGGATCAGGCGCGCGCGACGCTCGACAAGCAGGCGCAGTGGCTGACGAACTACAACCGCTACGCCTTCACCGTCGAAGGCCATGCCGACGAGCGCGGCACGCGCGAATACAACATCGCGCTCGGCGCCCGCCGCGCCGAGACCGTGCGTGAATATCTGATATCGCGCGGCATCGCGGCGCAGCGCATGCGCACCATCTCCTACGGCAAGGAACGGCCGGTGGCGCTGTGCAACGACATTTCCTGCTGGTCGCAGAATCGTCGTGCCGTGACCGTGCTCGATCAGAGCTCCTAGCCGCGCAAACGGTGACGGAAGTTATCCGTAACCGGCGCCACTGCGCCATCGCGCTTCCGGCGAGCGCGAGCCGTTGCGCGATCAGCTCCAGCTCAAAGTCACACCGACGTCGCCGGGCATGCCGCCGGGAAAGTCGACGATCTGGAATCGTAATTTGTAGCCGCGCGCCTTCAAGTGCTGCCGCCAAAATTCAAACAACTCTTTGGGCAGTCCGGTGAGCGTGTTCTCCCAGCCGACTTCCTGCTGATTGATGGCGCGGCCATGATCGGTGCAAAGCGCGTTGGGAAAACGGAAGACGAAAACCTCGGTCAGGCCGTTGTTGGCGGCACGGTTGATGATCTTCGCCGCGCGAGCCATGCGCTCTTCGTCGGAAACGCCGGACGGCTTGATGAATTTTTCCATCAACGCCGCCTTTTCGGCTTCCTCGGCGGTCCGAGCGCGTAAGGTCTCCGACGCCTTCTCGGCTTCGCGCAAGGCAATCTGCTTCATCAGATCCTTGGCCGTTGGCAACGTCTCCAATGAGGCGCCGCCCTGTGCTTCCTGTGTATCAGCCATTGTCATGCTCCTGGTCGGTGAAACTATCGCATTCTCAAGCCCATCTGCACGTTAAGCCGAACCGATGCCGGCCTCCTGTCGTGATTATCGCCCGCGACAGTTTACGCGTTGTCCCCTCGCGGCCAAAGGCTATTGCGGGGCCGGGCGCGATGCAGGATGATGCAACAGCCACCTCATAGGTGCCTGTCATGCAATCCGGCAATTACGAAGGTTCGTGCAAACACATGAGCGGGCGCGGCAGTTCGGCGCGGAGGTATTCACACGCGCGCGCCTTCGGCGCCGCGG
The DNA here is from genome assembly GCA_049519075.1 of Xanthobacteraceae bacterium. Classification (GTDB taxonomy): domain Bacteria; phylum Pseudomonadota; class Alphaproteobacteria; order Rhizobiales; family Xanthobacteraceae; genus BOG-931. Next base: position 20,745 of record JBEKRD010000013.1, read on the forward strand.
CTCTGCTGCTTGCCATTGCGGCCGCCGTTCCGGCCCGCGCGCAGCAGGCCCCTTCGGCCGCGATTCCCGTCGGCACGGTCTATGCCGAGCGGCAACCGATTTCGAACATCCGCGATTTTGTTGGGCGGGTCGAAGCGACCGACCGCGTCGAGGTTCGCGCCAGGGTAAAGGGTTACCTGGACGAAGTCCTGTTCAAGGAGGGCGACCTCGTCAAGAAGGGCATGCCTCTCTACCGCATCGAAAAGGCATTGTTTCAAGCTGCCGTCGAACAGGCCCAAGGCGCGCTGGAGCGCACCAAGGCGGCAAAGACCCTGACCCAAATCCAGCTGCAGCGCGCCCAGGAACTGCTGGAGAAAAATGCCGGCACGGCGGTGGCGCGTGATCAAGCTCTGGCGGCCGATCAGCAGGCGCAGGGTGCGATCCTCTCCGACCAAGCCAATCTCGACACCGCCAACATCAATCTCGGCTACACGGACATCACATCGCCGATTTCCGGAAAAATCAGCAAAACCAACGTCACGATCGGCAACGTCGTCGGGCCCGATACCGGCGTGCTGACGCTGATCGTCAGCCAGGATCCGATGTACATCAGTTTTCCAGTGAGCCAGCGCGAGCTTTTGCAGGCGCAATTGAGCGGGCGCCCGACGGATCTCACCAACATCAAGATCAAGATCCGTTTCGCTGACGGCTCGATCTACGGCCACGAAGGCACAGTCAATTTCATCGACGTATCGGTCGATCGTGCCACCGATACGGTGCTGGCGCGCGCCACCATGCCGAATCCGGACGGCGCCTTGATCGACGGACAATTGATCAGCGTTGCTGTCGAAGCCGGCGCGCCGCAGGACAAGGTGGTTGTGCCGCAGGCGGCGCTGATTGCCGATCAGCAGGGCGTTTACGTCTTCGCGGTCGAGGACGGCAAAGCCGTCGTGAAACGGATCAAGACGGGCGGCGAGAGCGGCCCCAACGTCGTCGTCGAGGACGGACTAAAGGGCGGTGAGCAGATCGTGGTTGAAGGGCTGCAAAGCCTTCGTCCCGGACAGCCGGTTCAGGCCGCGCCGGCGGCGACAAGCTTGAACCGGTCTTAAACCCGATGTTGTCCGCAGTCTTCGTCGATCGCCCGCGGCTTGCCATCGTCATCGCCGTCGTCACGGTGATCGCCGGCTTGCTCGCGCTCTATGCCATCCCGCTGGCGCAGTATCCCGATATCGTGCCGCCGCAAGTTTCTGTCACGACGCTTTATCCCGGCGCCAATTCGGCCGTGGTGGAAGCGACCGTCGCCCAGGTCATCGAGGCGCAAGTCGTCGGCGTCGACAAGATGATCTACATGAAGAGCACGAGCGGCGACGACGGCAGCTACGCGCTTACCGCTTCGTTCGAGCTCGGCACAAATCCCGACATCAACACCGTCAACGTCAATAACCGCGTCCAGGTGGCGCTGGCGCAATTGCCGCCGGACGTGCAACGCCAAGGCGTCACCGTAAAGAAGAAGTCGTCGGCCCTGCTCGGCGTTGTCGCGATCTATTCGCCCAAGCACAGCCACGATCCGCTGTTCCTCTCTAATTACGTCACCATCAATCTGCTCGATCGGATCAAGAGTACACCCGGCGTCGGCGACGCCACGATCTGGGGCCCGCAGGATTACGCCATGCGGGCCTGGGTGCGCACCGATCGGCTGACCGGACTTAATCTGACCACCGGCGACGTCATCAGCGCGATCCAGTCGCAGAACGTCCAGGCCGCGGTCGGCCGTATCGGCGCTCGCCCGATTTCTGACGATCAACAGCTGCAGCTCAATATCCAGACCAAGGGCCGCCTCACGACGGTGGCAGAGTTCGCCAATATCGTGATCCGCACGAATCCCGACGGCTCGGTGCTGCGCCTCGGCGATGTGGCGCGCCTCGAGCTCGGCGCCGCCAATCTCGATCGCGACACGCGGCTCAACGGCGGCCCGGCATCGGCCATCGCGATCTACCAGTCGCCGGGCGCCAACGCGGTCAACACCTTGAAGGCGGTGAAGGAACGCATCGCCGAAGCGGAGCAGCGATTTCCCGAGGATCTCGCCTGGAAAATCACCTACGACCCCACGGTATTCGTCACCGACACCATCCACGAGGTGCAGAAGACTCTGATCGAGGCCTTCATCTTGGTCGTCATCGTGGTGTTTCTTTTCCTCGGCAGCGTTCGCGCCACGCTGATCCCGACCTTGGCGGTGCCGGTCAGCCTGATCGGCACTTTCGTCGCGCTGTTGGCCGTCGGCTATTCGGCCAATACCGTGTCGTTGCTCGCCGTGGTGCTGGCGATCGGCATCGTGGTCGACGACGCCATTGTGGTGGTGGAAAATGTGGAACGGGTGATGGAGGAGCACCCGGAGCTGTCGCCTGGCGAGGCGACCAAGCGGGCGATGGCTGAGATCACCGCGCCCATTATCGCCATCACTTTGGTGCTGCTGTCGGTATTCGTGCCGGTGGCCTTCATTCCCGGAATATCCGGCGAATTGTTCCGGCAGTTCGCGGTGACTGTCGCGGTGTCGATGGTCCTATCGGCGATCAATGCGCTCACGCTGTCACCGGCGCTGTGCGGGGTGCTGCTGCGGCCGCATCATGGGCCACGCCGCGGCGTCATGGGCTATGTGATGCGCTCGATCGATCGCGTCCGCGACGCTTATGGTTCCGCGGTCGCGCGCATCGTGCGCGTGTCGATCATCGGCTTTGCCATGGTGGCGGTCGCCATGGCCGGCGTCTTCGGGCTAGCCAAGCTCACTCCTACCGGATTTCTACCCGAGGACGATCAGGGCGCGCTGTTCGTCGTCGTGCAACTGCCTGGCGGCGCCTCGGTCGCACGCACGACCGACGTGATCGAGCGCGCCGAGGCGATCCTCAAGGACGAACACGCCGTCGAAAACGTCACCTCGGTCATCGGCTTGAACTTCATCGACAACTATTCGCAAGCCAATGCCGGCTTCATGGTGGTCACGCTCAAGCCGTTCGAGGAGCGCAAAGACAAGTCGCTCAGTGTCAGCGCCTTGATCGGACGGCTCAACGAAAAATTTCGCCATCTCCAGGGCGGCACGGTGGTGCCGCTGGCGCCGCCGCCGGTCCTCGGCCTCGGCACCGGGGGCGGTTTCGCCTATGTGCTGGAGGATTTGCGCGGCGGCGATGCCAAGGCCATGGCGCAGGCGCTCCGCGGGCTCACGGTTGCGGCCAACCAGAACCCGTTGCTCAATCGGGTGTTCAGCACATTCTCGGCGACCAATCCTTCCATCTATCTCGACATCGATCGCGACAAGGCGCAGATCATCGGTGTGCCGCTGAGTTCGGTGTTCCAGGCGCTGCAAGCTTCGCTCGGCGGCTATTTCGTCAACAACTTTAACCTCTTTGGTCGCACGTGGCAGGTCCAAGTGCAGGCCGAGGCCGCTGACCGCTCCAGCATCGACGACATCTACCGCATCAATGTGCGCAGCAATGACGGCAAGATGATCCCGCTGCGCAGCCTCGCCGAGGTCCGCCTCGTCGTCGGCCCGCCGGCGCTGATCCGCTACAACAATCTGCGCGCCGTCACCGTGCAGGGCTCGCCGGCGCCGGGCATTTCGTCCGGTCAAGCCTTGAACGCGATGGAGTCCGTCGCCGCGAAGACCTTGCCGCAGGGCTATACCGGCGAATGGACCGACACCGCATTCCAGGAAAAACGTGCCGAAGGCAAGACAACTCTCATCCTCGGCTTTGCCGTGCTGTTTGCCTATTTGTTTCTGGTCGCGCTGTACGAAAGCTGGACCATTCCGGTGCCGGTGTTGTTGTCGGTGTCGGTCGGCATTCTGGGATCGTTCGCGGCCATCGTGCTCGGCGGACTCACGCTCGATCTCTACGCTCAGATCGGCATGGTCGTGTTGATCGGGCTCGCCGCCAAGAACGGCATTCTGATCGTCGAATTTGCCAAGGAGCAGCGCGAAAAGGGCGTGCCGCTGCTCGAAGCGGCGACCGAAGGTTCGCGGCTGCGTTTCCGGCCGGTGATGATGACGTCGTTTGCCTTCATCCTGGGACTGTTGCCGCTGGTGGTCGCCTCCGGCGCCTCGCAATTGGCACGTCGCGACGTCGGCACCCCGGTGTTCGGTGGCATGATTCTGGCGTCGTTCATCGGCATATTTGCCATTCCTCCGCTTTACGTCTTCTTTCAGGCGATCCGCGAACGGCTCAGGCCCGCGTCGCGACCGGCTGAAAAGGCCACATCCGAGCGGAGTGGCGTCTAACCCGGAGCTTTGATGATGGCGAAGAAACACAAGACCGCCGCGCCCGGCCAAGACGAAAAAATGAAGCGCAAGGCCTATGAAAAGGAGCTGGGCAAGCTTCAGGTCCAGCTATGTCATTTGCAGGAGTGGGTGAAAGCAAGCGGCGCGCGCGTCATCATCGTGTTCGAAGGCCGCGACGCCGCGGGCAAAGGCGGCACCATCAAGGCGCTGACCGAGCGGGTCAGCCCACGGGTCTTTCGCGTCACTGCGCTGCCGGCGCCGTCGGATCGCGAAAAGACCCAGCTGTTCATGCAACGGTACATCGAGCGATTTCCGGCGGCTGGCGAGATCATCATTTTCGATCGCAGCTGGTACAACCGCGCCGGCGTCGAATATGTTATGGGTTTTGCCACCGAGGAACAGCACAAGCGCTTCCTGAAAGTTTGTCCGGAAGTCGAGCAATACATTATCGACGGCGGCATCACCCTGATCAAAATCTGGCTTGAAGTCGGGCAGGAGGAGCAGGAGCGGCGATTCCTCAATCGTATCAGCGATCCGCTGCGGCAATGGAAGCTCAGCCCGATGGACGTGGAATCGTACAGCCGCTGGTACGACTATTCCAAGGCGCGCGATCTCATGCTCGACGCCACCGACAGCAAGCACGCGCCGTGGTATCTGGTGCGTTCCGACGACAAGCGCCGCGCCCGACTCAACTGCATTGCTCATATCCTGTCAGTCATTCCTTACAAGAAGGTCAAACAGACAAAAGTCGAGTTGCCGAAGCGATCCAACAAACGCCGATATGACGATCTCGCTTCACTGAAGGATCGGCATTTCGTGGAAAGCAGATACTGACCCCGACCGGTATCGACGGACGGCAGCATCATGAGTTTCCGTGATACGGCTCGCGCCTTGGCGCGGATAGCGATTGCCGTAGCCGTGCCAGATGCGGCTGAGCGTCATGATCCCGGCTTTGCCATCGCGTAAAGTCACAATTTAGACGCAGGACCGGCTATGGTAAGGCTCGTCAAACCACCGAAACCGTCGCAAACGATGATCCGCTCCGCTTCCCTGCTCGCACTGGCGTGCACATTGTGGGCCAGTGCCGCCCACGCCCAGATGTCGGAGTCCGATCTGCTGATGCGAATCGACCATCTGGAGGCCCAGCTGCGCGAGCTCACCGGCACGGTGGAGCAATTGCAATATCGCAATCACGAGCTCGAAGAGGAACTGCAGCGGGTCCAGGCGGCTGGGCCTGCGGCAGCCACCGCGGCGGCGCCGCCGCGGCCTGGCGCGCAATATGCGCCGCCGCCGCAGTATTCCGCGGCGCCCACGCCGCCGGCCGCCGGCCAATATGCGCCGCCACGCGCCGGCACCGCGCAATTCGCGCCGCCGACGCCGCCACCCTATTCGCCGCCGCCGGCTGTGGCATCGGCCGCGCCGCCTGGTGCCGATGCGGACCCTCAACTCCGCCGCGGCGATGCCTTTAATCCGGCGCTCAATCCCAACGCGCCGGGCGCGCCGCGACCGCTCGGCACCAGCACGGCCGCGACCGAGCCTCCGCCGCCGATCGCCGATGCCGCGCCCGCGGCCGGGCGCCAACCCGGCTCGCCGCTCGATCTGTCGGCGCCGCCTGGCGCCGGCGGGCCTCCCGGCGAACTGCCGCCGCCGCCCGCGATCAATCCAAACGCGACCGGCGCCATGATGGCGACGCTGCCGCCCGGCAACACGCCCAAGGACGAATACGATCTCGCTTACGGTTATGTGCTGCACAAGGACTATGGGCCGGCCGCCGACACCTTCCGTGACTTCCTGCGCAAATATCCGAGCGACCGTCTGACGCCGGAAGCGCAATACTGGCTCGGCGAGAGTCTGTTCCAACAGCAGCAATATCGCGACGCCGCCGAATCGTTCCTCGCGGTCTCCACCAAATATGAAACGACCGCGCGCGCGCCTGACGCGTTATTACGGCTCGGCCAATCGCTGGCGGCGTTGGGCGAAAAGGAAGCGGCCTGCGCGTCGCTCGGCGAGGTGTTACGGAAATATCCGCATGCCTCGGTTAGCGTGAAGCAGAACGTCGATCGGGAACAAAAGCGTGTCCACTGCTGAACAAGCGGTTCGCGGCGAGGAAGCGAACGCGTTGTTTTGTGGTCTTGAAGATTTGCGCGGCCTCATCCTTGCGGTGTCGGGCGGCCCGGATTCGACGGCGCTGCTTTTCCTCGCGGCGCGCTGGGCGAAAGCGCGAAAGCGCGCACCGAAGCTTGTCGCCGTCACCATCGATCACGGTTTGCGGGCGGATGCCGCCCGCGAGGCGAGGGCCGTCAAGAGCCTGGCGCGCCGCCTCGGCGTGCCCCATCGCACGCTGCGCTGGCGCGGCCGGAAGCCGAAAACCGGCTTGCAGGAAGCGGCGCGGTTCGAGCGCTATCGGTTGCTCGCACAAGCGGCAGCCGCTGCCGGCTGCGCGCATATCCTGACCGCACATACGCTCGACGATCAGGCGGAAACCGTGCTGTTCCGGCTTGCGCGAGGCAGCGGGCTCGTCGGGCTTGCCGGCATGGCGCCGGCCTTGCCGCTGCCGACCGGCGGCGGGGCCGGTACGATTTTCCTGGTGCGGCCGCTGCTCGGCATTCCCAAAGCACGGCTCTATGCGACGCTGAAGGCGGCCGGCGTCGCCTATAGCGAGGATCCGAGTAACCGCGACCCGCGCTTTACGCGTGCGCGCTTACGCACATTGCTGCCGGCGCTGGCGCGTGAAGGTCTGGATGCGCGCGGTCTGGCGCGGCTCGCCGCGCGGGTGAGGCGCGCCGAATCGACCATCGAATTCGTGATCGACGTGGCGCATGCGGCCCTGGCGCCTGGCCCATGGCCGGAGCACGGCCCCGTCAACTTCGAGACGGCGCAATTTGCTCGGCTGCCGGCGGAAGTGGGCTTGCGCCTGCTCAGCCGCGCCGTCGCCCATGCCGGGGATGAGGGCCCGGTCGAACTGGCCAAGCTCGAAAACCTTTATGCGGCGCTGCGGCAGGCCCAGAGCCGACTGCGCCGGACGCTTGCCGGAGCGCTGATTACACTGGGCCGCGACCGAATCACCGTCGAACGCGCGCCCCCCCGGCGCCGGCCCGCCATTGGCCTAGCCGCGGGCAGGGGCCGCAAACCACCGCAATAGCTGCTTTACGAAGTCGCCGTATAACGGCTCAAGGTCGTATATCGGGGTTCCCTTGGCAGCAGGCGGCCTCGCGCCTACATTGCCTTAAGACTAGCGACGTGAAGCCGCCACGATTTGCCGGCACCTCATAGGCTGCCACACTCCGCCAAGCTTCCGGTCGAGGTGCGGGTGGTCAAGGACGCAAGATGAACGCCAATCTGCGCAATTTCGCCCTGTGGGTCATCATTGTCCTGCTGCTGCTCGCCCTTTTCACGCTGTTTCAGAATCCGGGCCAGCACACGACCTCGCAGGATATCTCGTTCTCGCAGCTGCTCAACGACGTCGACCAGGGGCGGGTGCGTGACGTGCTCATCCAGGGGCCCGAAATCCACGGCACCTATTCGGATGGCCGTACCTTCCAGACCTATGCGCCGAGCGATCCGTCGCTGGTGCAGCGCCTCTACAACAAAGGCGTTTCGATTACCGCACGGCCGCAATCCGATAACGTGCCCTGGTTCGTGTCGCTCCTGATCTCCTGGCTGCCGTTCGTGGCGCTGATCGGGGTATGGATCTTCCTGTCGCGGCAGATGCAGGGGGCAGGCGGCAAGGCGCTCGGCTTCGGCAAGAGTCGCGCCAAGCTCCTCACCGAGGCGCATGGCCGGGTCACCTTCGAAGACGTAGCCGGCGTCGATGAAGCCAAGCTCGATCTGCAAGAGATCGTCGAATTTTTGCGCGATCCGGCCAAATTCCAGCGGCTCGGCGGCCGCATCCCGCGCGGCGTGCTGTTGGTGGGCCCTCCCGGCACCGGCAAGACGCTGCTGGCGCGCGCCATCGCCGGCGAAGCCAATGTGCCGTTCTTCACCATTTCCGGCTCCGACTTCGTCGAAATGTTCGTCGGCGTCGGCGCCAGCCGCGTCCGTGACATGTTCGAGCAGGCCAAGAAGAACGCGCCCTGCATCATCTTCATCGACGAGATCGACGCGGTGGGCCGCCACCGCGGCGCAGGGCTGGGCGGCGGCAACGACGAACGCGAGCAGACGTTGAACCAATTGCTGGTCGAGATGGACGGTTTCGAGGCCAATGAAGGCATCATCTTGATCGCCGCCACCAACCGGCCCGATGTGCTCGACCCGGCTTTGCTGCGTCCGGGCCGCTTCGACCGCCAGGTCGTGGTGCCGAATCCCGACGTGGTCGGCCGCGAACAGATTTTGAAAGTGCATGTGCGCAAAGTGCCGCTGGCGCCCGATGTCGTTCTCAAGACCATCGCGCGCGGCACGCCGGGTTTCTCCGGCGCCGATCTGATGAATCTCGTCAACGAGGCGGCCTTGATGGCGGCGCGGCGCAACAAGCGCATGGTCACCCAGGTCGAGTTCGAGGACGCCAAGGACAAAGTGATGATGGGCGCGGAGCGCAAATCGCTCGTCATGACCGAAGAAGAGAAGCTCCTCACCGCCTATCACGAGGGCGGCCACGCCATTGTCGCGCTCAACGTCAAGGCGACCGATCCGGTGCACAAGGCGACTATCATCCCGCGCGGCCGCGCGCTCGGCATGGTGATGCAATTGCCGGAACGCGATAAACTCTCGATGAGCCTCGAACAGATGACGTCACGGCTGGCCATCATGATGGGCGGCCGCGTTGCCGAGGAACTGGTGTTCGGCCGCGAACGCGTGACCTCAGGGGCTGCGTCCGACATCGAGCAGGCGACCAAGCTTGCGCGCATGATGGTGACGCGCTGGGGCCTGTCCGAGGCGCTCGGCACGGTTGCCTATGGTGAGAACCAGGAAGAAGTGTTCCTCGGCTATTCGGTGTCGCGCCAGCAGAACATCTCCGAGGAGACCGTCAAGAAAATCGACGCCGAGATCAGGCGTCTGGTCGAAGCCGGCTATAACGAGGCGCAGCAAATCCTCACCGATAAGCGCGCCGATCTCGAGATACTGGCCAAGGGCCTGCTCGAATTCGAGACGCTGACCGGCGACGAGATCAAGGATCTGATCCTCGGCAAGCGGCCGGTCCGCGAGTCAGTGATCGAGCCGTCGACGCCGCGCGGTTCGGCCGTGCCGACCGCCGGCGCCGGCCGCAATCGGCCGCGTCCGGAGACCGGTCCGCTGGAGCCGCAGCCGCAGGGTTGAACCTCAAGCCTTGACCGCGCGACTGACGGGGGGGGAGGCGGGTTCATGCGGGCTCTGCTCATTGCCGGCTTGGCGTTACTCGTGGCGGCCCTCCCGCTGCGACAAGCTTGCGCTCAGATGCCGGCTGCCGCGAAGCCGCAACAGGGCGCGACCAAGCTTGGTGGCGTCGCTAAGCCATCGCCGAAGGTCGCCTCGACGCCGGAGATGCGCTCCGCCGCAGCGTTGGCGCTGTCGTCCGAGCCGGTGTTCGACGAAGGCACCTATCAGCGCATTAAGGAAACGCTGCTCAGCTATTCCGACATCCAGGTCCGCGGCGGCTGGCCGGTGCTGCCGGCGGACGCCAAGCTTGGGCCGGGCGTGAGCGGTCCGGAGGTCGCGCTGTTGCGCCGGCACCTCGTCATCAGCGACGACATGGCCGCGGCCAGGGAAACCGGCGACGTCTACGACAATGACGTTGTCGAAGCGGTCAAACGCTTCCAATCGCGCCACGGCCTCGACGCCAGCGGCAGTGTCGGGGCGCAGACCTTACGCGCGCTCAATGTCCCGGTCGGCGATCGCATCAACCAGCTCGAAGCCTCGCTGGAGCGGCTCGCCGGCATGGATTTCATTTTTGCCGAGCGCTATGTCGTGGTCAATATTCCGGCCGCCTTCGTCGAAGCGGTCGCGGGCGACAGGGTCGAGCGCCGCTACCGCGTCATCGTCGGCGCGATCGACAAGCCGTCGCCGACGCTCTCCGTCTATATCACCGCGATCGATCTTAATCCGACCTGGACCGTGCCGTTGTCGATCACCAAGAGGGAGATCGTCAACCGCATGCGCCGGGATCCGAACTATCTTTCCCGCATGCATATGCGCGTCCTTGGGGCGCACGATGAGGAGATACCCGCCAGCAGCATCGATTGGTCGTCCGACCGTTCGCCGAATTTTACCGTGCGCCAGGATGCCGGCGCCTGGAACGCGCTCGGCTATCTCAAGATCGACATGCCGAACCCCTATTCGGTGTACATGCACGACACCGATACGCGGAACCTGTTCGCCGCCGACTACCGCTTCGATTCGCACGGCTGCACGCGGGTCGACAATGTGCGCGACCTCGCCGCCTGGATCTTGCAGGACGGTCCGCCAGGCTGGGATCGCGCCGCGATCGACGCCGGCATCGCCGCGGGCCAAAGCCGCGTGATCAATCTGCCGCACAAAATCCCGGTGGCCTGGGTCTATCTCACCGGCTGGGTGCAGCGCGACGGCACCGTCGAGTTTCGCGACGACGTTTATAAGCACGACCAGGCGCTCGACCGCACCGCGCTTGACGAGGCGGTGCGCGCCGGCGGCTTTGTCGCGCCGTTGGCGCAGAACGTGAAGCAGGTCTCCATCGACAGCCGCTGAGACTGGTGGCGCTCTCTACGCCCGGCTCGGATTCGCGTATCTTGCGCGGTGAGTGCGCGCGGGGAGGAACGGCGATGGAGATGCGGGCTTTCGGCCGCAGCGGAATGCGGCTTTCGGTGCTCGGTTTTGGCTGCGGTGCCGTCGGCGGGCTGATGGTGCGCGGCGAGCCGCTCGACCAGGAGCGCGCGGTTGCGCGCGCGATCGAAGCCGGCGTGAATTACTTCGACACTGCGGTGCAATACGGCAATGGCGAGTCGGAAAAGAATCTTGGCAGCGTCCTGCAAAAGCTCAAACCCGCCAACGTCGTCATTGGCACCAAGGTCCGGCTGCCGTCCGCCGATTTCGGCCGCATTGGCGAGGCAATAGCAAAATCGCTCGACGGCAGCCTGTCGCGACTGCGCCGCGATCATGTCGACATTTTCCATCTGCATAACGCGATCACCGAGAGCGGCGGCGGCGAAGCGCTCAGCGTCCGCCAGGTGCTGGGTGAGGTGGTGCCGGCGTTCGAGGCGCTGCGCCAGGCGGGCAAGACGCGTTTCTTAGGACTCACGGCCGTCGGCGACACGGCGGCGCTGCATCAGGTGATCGATGCGCGGGTCTTCGACAGCGCCCAAGTGGTCTACAACATGCTCAATCCGTCCGCGGCCACAGCGCTGCCGGCGAACTATCCGGCGCAGGATTATGGACGGCTGTTCGATCGTACCGAAGCGGCCGGCGTCGGCGTCATCGGCATCCGCGTGCTCGCCGGCGGCGCACTGTCGGGCTCGGCCGAGCGGCATCCGATTGCGAGCCCGCCGCCGACGCCGATCGGTTCGGCGATGAGCTACGACGGCGACGTCATGCGCGCGCGGCGCCTGATTCCGTTGGTCGAGGAGGGATTTGCGGCGAGCCTGACCGAAGCCGCCACGCGCTTTGCGATCTCGCACCCGGCGGTCGGCACTATTCTGGTCGGCATGGCAACGCCGCAAGAATTCGAAGATGCGTTCGCCGCGATCCAGAAAGGCCCGTTGCCGCCTGCCGCGCTCGAACGGCTGACAAAGCTTCGACAGGGATTTGTTGGCGAGCCACGGTGAGGGCGGGGATCGCCGGCAAGGGCGTGCACTGTTAAATCGCGATCGGGCGGCGGTTGGTGAATGTCGGCTTTGCTCCCTAAAGCTGCCGCGAAAGCTGTTTGCCGGCGTGTCCGCTGAGAGCCATAAACAGCCGTCGCGCGGTCGAGTGGTGACGTCCGTTATGGGCCGGTGTGAGCGTCATGTAGCTTCACTCGGTAACCTTCACCAAGCTATGGCCAAACGATTTGGTAATTTATGCCGCCGCGAATGATGTTGTTATTCAGCGGTACCCCGCCAGCCCGATTGGCTATCGCCGGATTGTTCGGGGTCGGTACGAAATAGGCGTGGTCCTCCAATCCGACATAAAGATATTCGAGCTTAGCAGACCAATTGCCGGTGATAACCGCCTCCACCCCACCGCCAGCGGTCCAGCCCGGGCGTGCATAAGATTATGCGGCAAATACTGTCGCGGGAGCGATGCTGGCCTCTACGTCGGCTACGGCTAAGCCGCCGGTCGCATAGATCAGCAACCTATCCACCGGCGTAACGCCGATGCGGGCACGCGCGGTTGCGAGCCAATCTTCCTTTGTGGCTGCCACCTGGGCCACATCAAAGGGTGCGAGCTGACGGGCGCTCCCGCTGGCGTTCAGCCATGACATGTCACCTTCAAAGCCGAAGACGTATGTTCGATCGAACCGAGAATTGTATCCGACGGTGCCGCCGAGCATGCCGCCGTCCACGTCGAACTCGGGCGTAGCATCAAAAGTATGGCGATCGACCGTTTCGCCGATTTGTTGGCTCCGTCCCCAGATCCCGCCGCCCTCGATGCCGACATAGAAGCCGGTCCAATCGTACAGCTTGGCAGGGGCGGCGGGCTTGGTCGGGATAAAGGCAAAGAGGCCAGATTTTGCGGCGGCAGGGTCGCCAGGCGCAAAACGGTAGGCGGCCTGCGCAAAGGCACCGGCCAGTTCGACGGTGTTGCGATTGGGCCCTGGATCGGAGGTGGGGGGGATGTATTGCCGCACGGCGGAAGTCGACCACATCGCCCAATAACGTCCACCGATACCAATGCTCAGCCGGTCGGTCAGATTGTAGGACAGCACAGCCTGCGTTTGCACGCCGATGCCCTGGCCGAACATTAAGTGCTGATCGCCGCTGTCAAGGTGATCGTCCAACCAAGTGTAGCCGACGTAGGGCAGGAAGGCCGCATCGGCGGCAAGTGTCACGCGATCGGCCAGGGCGACTTGCCCGGACAGGCCGACACGCAGAGCCTGCCACGTCATATCTTCAAGACCGATCAGCTGCGAACTCGGAAGCGGAAGAGACGACCCGCCTGCAATGCAATTGCCGGTCGGACTTGCGACCTGCTGACAGCCGGATTTGAATATGGACTGATTGAAAACGGTATAGCCGACGAACGGTCCGACCTTGTAATCGGCGCTGCGCAACACGTTGTAGCCAAGATCGACCACGGCGTAATAGATGCCGCCATTATTGGTCGAAAACGTGTTGTTATAGGCATTGCTGGGTACCGGCCCATGAAAGTCTTCGTCATACGAGCCGCCTCTGACGGTGTCGCCGGCGCCGATAAAGCCGCTCACAAAAACGTTCCACGGCGTATCAACACGCCCGAATAGCTCGGCCGAGTTACTATTCAAGTTGTTCCAGGTGAGCTTAGAGCTACTGAACCATGTGGGGGCATTCGCGAACGCTTGCTCCCATTGCTCTCTGCCCGAAGAAAACATGTAGCGCGAGCCGCCCACGATCTCCCAACCGAAAGCCCACGGCGTCGGCGTGCTCAACGATGAAAAGGACATCAGGAGCCGGCGCGACGTACTCGCTGGCCATGCTGCCGCCGGGTCGGCGCCGAGCTTGTAGTTGACGCCCAGCCTGACCTCTTGGACATTGCTGGAGAGGCCGGCGATCGGCCCGACGGGACTTCCGGGCAAGGGATTTCCCGCTACGTAGGGCGTTGCAACGTTTGCAGTGCCGAAGCCAAGGTAATCGTATTCGAGCATCAGCGACCAGGCGGGCGTCAAGGCATATTCAACGCCGCCGCCCACCGTCCAACCCCAGGCGCCATAGCTGGTGGCGCTCGCCAGAAAATGGTTCCCCGGGTTGAGGTTGACGGCCATATCGACGTTGGTGTGCTCCCAGGCAGCGCCGCCCTTCGCGTAGACGAGGGTGCGGTCAAACGCATAACCTAATCGTCCGGTGACGGTGCCAAACAGCGTGGGATCAACGCTGCAATTGGATGCAAAAAAATTGCCGCCGGCCAGGCCGAAACAGGTTTCGTCGCCTCTGGAGGTGATCCAGCTTAGGTCGGCCTCGCCGCCGATCACTACGTGACCAATCTGATAATCGGCGCCGACCTGGCCGCCGGCGATGAAGCCTGCAGTCGTTACGTTGTCGCCGTACGAAACCGCCCCGAATGGGTCGTCGAGTTTTGAGGTTTCAAGCGCGCCGCCGATGTGCCCGCCAATGTAGAAACCGGTCCAGCTCCACGGCGCCGCAACTGAGACCGGCGCCGGAGGTACCTTGACCAGCATCGGCAAATCTCCGGCCCTCGCCGCACCAAGAGTGATGACGACGAGAAAGGCGGAACCTGCTATCTCCAGCCTGCCCAAGAGCCAGCCCCCTGAGGATAGTGTAACGCAACCGACGGCCGGAGACTGTCACCTGTTTGCAATGGTCAACAGAATTTTTGTCTCTTGAAACGCTCTTCGCACAACGATGTGGGGAGCTATCCGCCCAGCCCAGCTTCGCACCATCGCTCGTTCGACGAACACCAAAATAAAGAGGCCGCCAACTGAGGCGGCCTCGCGCAGTTATTTAATTTTCCGGCCTCAGTTAGCAGGGACCGCACCAGCAGCGGCCGTAGGCGCAAATAAAGTGCCGTCCGGGCGGACATTTGCCCCAGTCGGCCGGCCCGCGGCAGCCGATTTCCTTGACGATCGGGGTTGCGTTGCGCAGCGCGTTCAGGCTGTGGGCGCCCTGGGTTTGCGCACTAGCCGTCATGGCCGTCATTCCCAGCATGAGCGCCATCGCAGCCAAAGTCACAATAAGCTTTCGCATGAAACCCTCCTTCCGGTGTGGGACCATCCAAAATTGAAACACGTCAAAGTAAAACTAGGACAACCGCTGAGTCAAATTACGACAAAGGGCTCGGAGTTAGGACAGCACCAAAATTCATACACAAACATTGGTGGAACGCAGAACGATCGGAGTACGACGGCTGATTGTCGCTTAGGGTCATTAGCTGCCGCGAAGCCGTCGTGCCGGGGTGTCCGCTTTGCCCCTCCAACAGCGGACTTCGGCCCCGTGTTTATGAGTCCACGCCCAAGATGCTTTCTTCCCGCGGCAAGTGCTCACGCCAGCGGAATCATCCCACTCCACCATTGCGAGTATTTGCCGACATCGAGATCGTATTTGCGCCCCTCGATGCACCTAAGCAACCGGGGAGGGCGCGTCGGCGCGCCGTCGTCATTACAGCGCCAGTCCCTTGGTCTTGTAGATCGCCAAAGCCGCAGGCGTGGTGAGGTAATCGATCAGCGCGCGGGCCGCGACGGGCTGCTTCGCACTCGTCGTGATGCCGGCGGCAAAGACCGTGATCCGTTGCAGTTCCGGCGGCAGCATGCCGATCACCTCGACGTCGGGATTGGTCATCAGCTCGGAAACTTCCTGCAGGCCGATTTCCGCTTCGCCGCTCGATACCAACACGCTGACGCGGCCATTGGGGCCGCCGGACGCAAGCTTCACTTTGGGCGATACCTCGGCGGCGATGCCGAGCCGGTCGAACATTTTCATGATGTGGTCGGCGGTGATGCCGCCGCCGGCGGGATCGGTATGGCCGATCGATTTGGCCGCCAATAGCGCGCGCTTGAGCGCCTCGGGCGTCGATACGTCGGGCTTCGGCGCGCCCTTGCGCACGCAAATGGCGATGCCGGTGCGGGCCACGTCGGTGAGGCCTGCCACCACCTTGCCTTGCGCAACGAGTTCGCCGAGCTTGCCGCTGTCGATGACGATCACGTCGGCAGGCTCGCCGCCGGCGAAGCGGCGGGCGACGCCGCCTGACGGGCCATAGCTCACATGCAGGGTGTTTCCCGTGTCGCGCTCGAAGGGCGGCGTGAGCTCGCCGATCGCCGCCTCCATGGCGGTTGTGATCAGGGCGTTGACCTCGGCGGCATTGGCAACGCCCGCGGCAGCGAGCAGCACGATGGCGGCCACGAGCAGACGCATGGATTTTCCTCCCGACATGGGCAGCATTGCTTCCGCCGCCGCTCGTTCAACCGCGAAACGCCGCCTTGATGCTCTCCGCGCTCGCGCCCGGCGCGCGGGCGGCGGCGATGATGCGGGCCTCTTGTTTGTTGAGACCTTCGAGCGCCGGCTTCATGGCGTCGATCTTGTCGACCGGCACAATCACCGCGCCGTGACGGTCGGCGTGGATCAGGTCGCCGCTTTTGACCGCCATGCCATGGATGGTTACGGGCAGCCCAAATTCGACGACGTGCACGTAGGCGTGTGACGGCGAAATCGAACCCGCGAGCATCTGAAATCCCTCGGCCACTTGCGGAATGTCGCGCACCGAGCCGTTGGTGATGGTGCCGAGGCAGCCGAGCGCCTTGTGCACATTGGTCTGCACCTCGCCCCAGAACGCGCCGTAGCCGGCGGGATCGTCCAAATCTTCGATCACGGCGATGCTCGGGCGCGGCTCCCCAGCCACGTAATCGAGATAATCCATGCGCTTGGCCATATAACTCGGGCCGCTCACTGCGTCGCGGGCGCGCATCGTCACGGTCTTGGCGAAGCCGACCATCGGCGGCAGATCGGGGAACGGGCAGTGCAGGTGCGAGACCGTATAGCCCGCGCCGCGGCGCTCGGGCGCCACGATCTCGATCAGGTTGCACACCGTCGGCGTATCGATCGAACGCAAAAATGCGAATTGGCTCTCTGACAACACAGGTTTTCCCCTCTTTGTTACCGATAAGGCTTTTTACTCAGTCCCAGGCGGCCGCGACGATGACCGCCATAACGACCTGCATTGCAACGATCAAGACGACGCAGCCGGTCCAGCCCGCCGTGGCCCAGGCAAGACCGGTGAGGAAGGCGCCGGCGCTGCCGCCGATATAGAACACCGAGGCGTAAAGGCCGACCGCCGACGAGCGCCCCTCCTTGGCGGTCATGGTGACATAGCCGGTCGAGACAGTCTGGCACAGCATGCCGCAGACCGCACAGAGCGTCAGCCCGATGAGGATGATAGGCACCGGCGGCGCCAACAGTAGTAGCGCGCCGAGGATCCACAGCACAATGGTGCCAAGCACGAAGGGCCGGCGTCCGAACAGCGCGATAGCACGGCCGGTCCAGGGCAACAGCGGGCTTGAGACCAGATAAGTCAGGAACAGCATGCCGAGCAGCGTGGCTGAGAAAAAATACGGCGGTCCGGCGAGATGGAAACTGACATAAGTGAAGGTGGCGATGAAATTGAACAGCACGCCGAAGCCGATGGCATAAGTCGCGATCAGCCGGCGATCCTGCAAATGGTCGAGCATGTGCGCAAACGACATCAGGAGACCGCCCGAGCGCACGAAATTCTTCTCGCGCGGTAGCGTCAGGGCAACGATGACGGCGGTGATCAGCGTCAGCAGCGCGACCACCTGGATGGCTGAACGCCAGCCGATCAGGTCTGCCAGGACGCCCGGAATGAAGCGGCCGGAAAAACCGCCGATGCTGGCGCCGGAGACATAGAGACCGGCGACCCGCGCGACGTCGCCGGGCGGCCATTCATCGCCGATATAGGCGACCGTGACGGTGAAAATCGGCGGCAGCAACAGCCCCTGCACGAAGCGCCAGAAGGCAAGCTCGGGCACGCTGCCCGTGAAGGTCATGACGACGGTCGGCACCACGATGGCGAACATGGCGGCTGAGATCAGGCGCTTGCGCCCAACGACGTCGGCAAGCGCGCCGGTAAACGGCGCCGACAGCGCAATCGCGGCCGTGCTGGCGGTCATCAGCGAACTGATGGAGCCCGCGCCGACATGAAATTCACGTGCGAGTTCCGGTAACAGCGCCTGCGGCGAATACAGGTTCACAAAGGCGGCAAAGCCTGCGGTCGCTATCGCCAACGGTCGGTAATCGAAGGATTTTGGCGTCGCAGGATTGGGTCGGGAGGTCATGCGGCATTATGGGCGAGGCGCGGAGCGATTGCACCTCATGCCGCGCCTTAGGCCGGGCGCTTAAAGCTGCCGGATCGAGCCGAAATCCCAGGCCGTCGCGCTTTGATCGTTCTCGCCAACCCGGATCGTCGTGTCACTGACGAAACGATAGGGCGGCACCGGCAGATTATAGGGCGCCGGCACGCCGGAATAGACGCGGCCGGCCGGATCGTATTTGGAGCCGTGACAGGGACAGAAATAGCCGCCAAGCCAATTGGTGACCGGCGCGGTGGCGTTCGCCTGCGGATAGAACAACGGAATGCAGCCGAGATGTGTGCAGATGCCGACCACGATGCCGAATTCCGGCTTGATCGAGCGGTGCCAATTGGTGGCGTAAGGCGGCTGCTGGGTCTGTTCGGAGTTCGGATCGGACAAGAGCGCAATCATCTGGCTCGACTGCATGGTGTCGAGGATTTGCTTTGACCGGTGGAACACGAACACCGGACGCTGCCGCCAGCGGACGACGACCTGCTGGCCTTCCGGGATCTTGCTAACGTCGAGATCGACCGGCCCGCCGGCCGCGAGTGTCGAGGCGTCGGGGTTCATCTGCGCAACGAGCGGCACCAAAGCCGCCGCGGCGCCGACGCCTGCTACGGTCGCGGTGGCGATATAGAGAAAATCGCGCCGCGAGGCTTCGGGTTGGTGACTGGTCGATGATATTGCAGGCGCGGTGTTCGCCATGGGTTGCATCCTTCGCGGCCAACTCACCCCATGCTAGGTAATTTCGGTATCGGCCCTGCATCCGTCAATTGGCAGATGCGGGGCCCCCGATTAAGATTCGGTGATGTCAGTTCAGTCGTGTGTCGATTTCTGGCCGAGACAGGGCAGGACCGAACATGACGCTCGGGAGGTTCAAAATGCGCGCCAAGGACAACCTGCGCTCGGCCGCCGAAGTTCTGGTCGACCAACTGCGCATTCACGGCGTACGCCACGTCTTTTGCGTGCCGGGCGAGAGCTATCTCGCCGTCCTCGATGCGTTTCATGACAGCGATCTCGCCGTCACCGTCTGCCGCCAGGAAGGTGGCGCCTGCATGATGGCGGAGGCGGTCGGCAAAGCGACCGGCCGGCCCGGCGTGGTGTTCGTCACCCGCGGTCCGGGCGCCAGCAATGCCTCGCCCGGCATCCACATCGCGCAGCAGGACTCGACGCCGCTTGTCATGTTCGTCGGCCAGGTCGCGCGCGACATGAAGGAACGCGAGGCGTTTCAGGAACTCGACTATCGCGCCGTGTTCGGCTCCATGACCAAATGGGCGACCGAGATCGACGATCCGGCGCGGGTGCCCGAGATCGTGTCGCGGGCCTTTCACACCGCGGCGAATGGCAGGCCCGGACCGGTCGTCATCGCTATCCCGGAGGATATGCTGGTCGAGCGGATCGCTGTCTCCGACGCGCCGCCGTTTGCCCCGATCGAGACTTCGCCGGGCGCGACTGAGATGGCGGCGTTTGCGCAAATGCTCGGCGCCGCGCGGGCGCCCATCATGCTCCTTGGCGGCAGCCGCTGGTCGCAAGCGGCCTGCGACAGCGTCGCCCGCTTTGCGCAGAAATATGCGCTGCCGGTCGCCACCACGTTCCGCCGCAGCCATCTGTTCGACCAGTTGCATCCTTGTTACGCCGGTGACCTTGGCATCGGGCCCAACCCCAAACTGGTTGAACGCGTCAAAGCGTCGGACTTGGTGATCCTCCTCGGCGGCCGGCTCGGCGAATTGCCGTCGCAAGGCTACACGCTGTTCGACATTCCGCGTCCGCAAGTTCCGCTGGTGCACATACATCCCGGCGCGGAAGAACTCGGGCGGGTGTATTCGCCAAATCTGGCGATCCATGCGACGCCGACAGCCTTTGCGGCGGCGCTTGAGCGGCTCGAGTTTCCGCGCCCGTCCTCCGACGACGCCAAAACGGCGCACGCCGATTACCTGGCGTGGACCGAGACGCCGA
This sequence comes from Xanthobacteraceae bacterium, assembly GCA_049519075.1. Taxonomy (GTDB): domain Bacteria; phylum Pseudomonadota; class Alphaproteobacteria; order Rhizobiales; family Xanthobacteraceae; genus BOG-931. The sequence goes on from JBEKRD010000013.1 coordinate 40,823, forward strand.
CCGAACAGCCCGGCGGCGTCAATTTCGGCGCGATCATGGTGTGGCTGCGCGACAATCTTCCCGCCGACGCCATCCTGTGCAACGGCGCCGGCAATTTCGCGGCCTGGGTGCACCGGTTTTTCCGCTTCCGCCGCTTCGCCCAGCACGTCGCGCCGGCCTCAGGCTCCATGGGCTATGGCGTGCCGGCGGCTGTCGCAATGAAACGGCATTACCCCGAAAAGACCGTCGTCTGTCTTGCCGGCGACGGCGACTTCTTGATGAACGGCCAGGAATTCGCCACCGCCGTTCAATATAATTTGCCGTTCATCACCGTCATCGTCGACAACGGCATGTACGGCACCATTCGCATGCACCAGGAGCGCGAATATCCCGGCCGCGTCTCGGCGACCGAATTGCGCAACCCGGATTTTCCGGCTTATGCGCGCGCCTTTGGCGGCTTTGGCATTTCGGTTGAGCGCACCGAGGATTTTCCCGCGGCGTTCCGCCAGGCGGAAGCCTCCGGCAAGCCTGCGATCGTGCGCCTGGTGGTCGATCCGGAAGCGATCGCGCCGGGCGCGACGCTCGCCACGATTCGCGCCAAATCGCTGGCCGCGAAAAGCGAGTGATTGTCAGGTTCAACACCAAGCAACGGAGTTCGCATCGCTATGAAAACACTTCTTGGCACTGCGCTCGGCGTTCTCGGCTTGGCGCTGATGCTTGCGGTCACGGCCGCGCCTGCCCATGCGAAAGGTTGCATCAAAGGCGCGTTAGTCGGCGGCATCGCCGGCCATGCCGTGCACCACGGTCTGATTGGTGCCGCGACGGGCTGCGTCATCGGCCACCACGAGGCGGCCAAACGCGCGCGAGAGCAGCAGGAGCAGCAACCGGGCTCAACGCCGGCGGCGGCGCCGGTTGCAGTTCCGGATCCCGGCAAATATCAGTGACGGTTTACTGCGCCTTGACGCCGGCGGCTTTGATGATCGGGTACCATTTTTCGATCTCGGCCTTCTGGAAAGCGTAAAGCGCCTGCGGCGTCTGTTCGGCTGGCGGGTAAATCTCCTGGCCAAGGTCGATGAGGCGCTTGCGCGTTTCCGGATCGGCCAAAGCTGCGACCGCGGCGGCATTAAGCTTGGCGATGATCGGTTTTGGCGTGCCTTTCGGCGCCCAGATCGCGTGCCAGAATGAAAAATAGAAGCCGGGGAGGCCCGCTTCGTCGGTGGTCGGGATATCGGGCAAAATGGCGAGGCGCTGTTTGGCGGCAACCGCATAGGTCTTGATGTTGCCGCCCTGCAGCTGCGGCATCACCACCGCCGGCGCATCGAGCGCGATGTCGACGGTGCCGGCGGCGAGGTCCTGCATCGACAGACCGGCGCTGCGGTAGGGTACCATCTGCCATTTCAAGCCCAGCGTCTGCTGCAACAGGATGCCGGCGATATGGCTCGGCGAGCCGACACCTGAATTGCCTTCGGTGGTCTTGTCGCCGTTCGTCTTCAGCCAGGCGATCAATTCCTTCAGATTGTTCGCCGGCAGGGATTTCCGCGAGTCGATGAAGAACGGCTGCGTGGCGACCAGCACGATGGGCTCGAAATCGTTCAACATGTCGAAGTCGAGCGAATAGATCGCGCCATTGGCCATGTTGGTGCCCCACATGCCCCATTGGATGGTGTAGCCGTCCGGTTCGGAGCGTTCGGCGCGGGTGACGCCGACGACGCCGGCTGCGCCCGACACGTTCTCCACCACCACCGTCTGGCCGAGCTTGGCGCCCATGGCTTGCGCCATGATCCGGCCGATCACGTCGGTCGATCCGCCGGGCGCCAGCGGCACGATCATGGTGATCGGACGATCCGGATAATCCGCAGCGCTTGCGGGCGCCGCGATAGCGAGGCTGAGCCCGGCCGCGGCTGCCGCCGCGATGACGGACTTGATGCCGAATTTGCCAATCATCTTTTCCTCCCCCGAGGTGTTTTGACTCCCTATGCCAGAGGAAGAGGCCGCTCCAAAGATCAAAACCTTCGCCGCGACGGAATGACCATGCGTTGCCTCGCACGCTGAACCGTGGTTCACTTATTCCCGTTCGATCTTCGATTCCCTTTCCGCGAACCGCTGATGCCTTATCGCCGCACCGAGAATGTCGTGCGCCGGCTCGCTGCCCGGCATAACGCCATCATCGTGGCGGCGCGCCAGGCGGTAAGCGAAGGCGGCGTGGCGGCAGTACAGATCGCGCCGGTCGCGCGGCGCGCAGGCATCGCCACCGGAACCGTCTATCGCTACTTCCCGGCCAAGACCGATCTGCTCAGGGCCTTGTTTGCGGAGATTGCCGAGCGCGAGCTCGCGGCGCTGGATCGCGCTGCGGCCGTCGCGCCCGGTCCCTTGTCGGCGCTTGCGGCCGCGATCATGACTTTTGCGACACGGGCGCTGCGCGACCGTCGGCTGACCTTCGCGGCAATCGCCGAGCCGATCGATGCCGGCCTCGACCCGGCCCAGCTTTCGTTCCGCAAATCGCTGGCGGCGGAATTTTCGACGCGGATCGCGGCCGCGATCGCTGGCGGTCATTTACCGGCGCAGGACGCCGCGCTGGCCGGCGTGGCTCTGCTGGGCCTCCTGATCGAGGCCCTGCTCGGCCCGCTGGCGCCCGATTGCACCGGTCGCGAACGCGACGTGGTGCAGTCGCTGACGCTGCTCGTGCTGCGCGCGCTCGGCGTCGCCGACGCAAGGGCGCGCGGCCTTGTGGTGCAGACCGCGCTGCCGGCTGATGCCGCTTCGCCTTAAGCTCACTGAGTCGTCGCAGCCTTGCGCAAATGAGCGAACTGTTCCGTGAGCAGCGAACCCGGATAATAGGTCGGCGCGAAGGCGGGATGAACGCGGATGGCGTCGTACCATTGCTGCACCCGCGGCAAATCTTGCCAATCAGCCTCGCGGCCGAGATCGGCCATGCGCACGATCGCCGGCATGACTGCAATATCGGCAAGCGAAATGTCGCTGCCGAGGAGCCACGGCCCGCCGCTTTTCGCGATCTCCGTGTCCATGCGCTCATAGCTGCGGCGCAGTCGGGCGAGCGCCGCGTCCATGTCCTTCTGCGGAAAGCCGGAGCGGCCCATCGCCAGCAGGAATTCCTTGCGTAGCGGCTTTGAGTTCGCATGCGCAACGAATTCCGCCTCGCTCATCGCCGCGTAGCGCGGCAGGAAAGCGAGATTATAGGTCGGCACCCGAACGGAAGCCGCCGGGACTTCATCGATGAAGCGCATCAGCGCCCGCATTGTCGCGCGCTCGAGCGGATCGCGCGGCGTGAAGTTTTGCGGCGTCGGCGCGATCTCGTCGAGATATTCGACAATGACCGCGGAATCGATCACCACCGCGCCGTCATGGTCCAGCGTCGGCACCACGCCGTTCGGATTGAGCGCCAGATAGTCCGGCTTGAGCTGGTCGCCGGCAAGGAGGTCGAGCTTGACCTCAGTGAAGGAAAGCTTCTTGGCGTTGAGCACGAAACGCACGCGCTGGCTGCAGGTCGATTGCGGCGCGTTATAGAGCGTGAAGGCCATGGGCTTGAAGGTTATGCGGCTGAAGGTTACGGGCCGGCCCGACGATCCGTGATCTCAATGCGACATCAGAACCGGCACCGTCATCGAGCGCAGGATCGTGTGCGTCACGCCGCCGAGCACGAATTCGCGCAGCCGCGAATGCCCGTAGCCGCCCATGACCATGAAATCGATGCCGCTGTCGGCGGCGTGGGACAACAGCGCATCGGCGACGTCGATGTTGCCGCCGGCGATGCGGTGAACCTCGACTTTCAGTCCGTGACGGGCGAGATGCTGGCCCATATCCGCGCCCTCGATCTCGTCCTGCTTGCCGCGTTCGTTGGTGATGACGACGATTTCGACGCGTTGGGCTCTGGTCAGAAGCGGCATGGCGTCGCCGATGGCGCGGGCCGCCTGCCGGCTGCCGTCCCAGCACACCATCACATTGTCGAGCTTGAGCGGCGCCTTCTGGATGTAAGGCACCACGATCATCGGCCGGCCGGATTCGAACAGCGTGGTCTCGGCGATGATGTCTTCGATCGTTGAGGTCTCCGGTTCGGCCTGGCCGACCACCGCGAGATCGAAACGGCGCGCGATGCGGCCGAACTGGTCGCCGGCGCCGGCGAGACTGGCGGGAATCGTCAGCGGCTCGGCCGAGAGCCCGGCGCGCCGGGTCGCCTCGGCGAAGCGATCGATGGCCGATTTCGCCGCCGCTTCGTTGTCGGCCTGCTGCGTCTCGATCACTTCGGCCGGGATATAGCCGGTGCCCGAAATCGGAACGATCGGGTCGTAGACGAAAGCGATGCCCGCGATATGCGCGTCGAGGGCGCCGGCGACCGAAACCGCATAATCGGCGGCCGTGCCGCCCGCCTTGGTGACGCTGAGATTGACGACAATGTCTTTGATCATGACGGCGTCTCCCCGTGTCCGCATCCCGCGTGCGGACCTTATGTCATATTGGGTGCCGATCGCTCTTGAGCCAGATCAAGCGGTCGGCGAGCCGGCTACTTCTTGATGTTGCCGTCGCCATCGAACTGCTTGAGATAGGCCCACAGGTCGTCGACCTCCTGCGGGTTCTTGATGCCGGCGAAGATCATTTTGGTGCCGGGGACCATGGCCTTGGGGTCCGCGATGTACTGCTTGAATGTCGTCTCGGTCCACACGATGCCGGAATTCTTGTTGGCGTCGGAATAATTGAAGTTCGCCGCGGTGCCGGAATGGCGGCCGTCGATGCCGTTGAGCTCGGGGCCGAGCTTGTTCTGCGCATCGGGGCCGACGGAATGGCAGGGCGAGCACTTGGCGAAAGAATGCTCGCCTTTCGCCGCATCCTGCGCCAAAGCCTGCTCTGACTGCGATAGGGCCATGGTGGCCGCTACCGCCAACGCCCCGGCTACGATCAACCTTCTCATCGTCGCGTCTCCCTTTCCGTCGTCCTGACGTCTATCCCGCCGGGCAGGCCCCGTGCGGCCGCTCACGCGCCCCAAATCCGTTCAAGCGAGCCCTGCGAAGCGTGTCAACTTCTATTCGCGCAAGACCCGTCCGCGGCGTAATTCTTTGCGCCGCCGGCGATTTTTCTTCGCTATAATAACCGCGGAAACGCCGAAGGGTCGCCAATGCCGATCTTGATGCCGCTATTCGACGATGCGGTGCTCAAGCGCCGTGCTGAGATCGTGGCCGCGCTCAAGCGCATCGTGCCGGGCGAGGGCGTTATCGCGTCCGAGACCGGCATGCGGCCCTACGAGAGCGACGGGCTCACCGCCTATCGCCAATTGCCGATGGTGGTGGTGCTGCCGGAAACGACCGTGCAGGTTTCGGCCGTGCTCGGCTTCTGCCACCGCGAGGGCATCAAGGTCGTGGCGCGCGGCGCCGGCACTTCGCTGTCGGGCGGCGCCTTGCCGCTCGGCGACGGCGTGCTCTTGGGGCTCGCCAAATTCAACCGCATCCGCGAGATCGATTTCGACAATCGCGTCGCCGTGGTCGAGCCCGGCGTCACCAATCTGGCGGTGACGAAGGCGGTCGAACAGGCCGGGTTCTACTACGCCCCCGACCCGTCATCGCAGATCGCCTGCACCATCGGCGGCAATGTCGCGGAAAATTCCGGCGGCGTGCATTGCCTCAAATACGGCATGACCACCAACAATGTGCTCGGCTGCGAACTTGTGCTGATGACCGGCGAGATCGTGCGGCTCGGCGGCAAGCATCTGGATGCCGCGGGCTACGATCTGTTGGGTATCGTGACTGGCTCGGAGGGCATGCTCGGCGTCATCACCGAGGTCACGGTGCGCATCCTCAAGAAGCCGCAGACCGCGCGCGCCGCGCTGATCGGCTTTCCCAGCTCCGAAGACGGCGGCGAATGCGTGGCGCGGATCATCGGCGCCGGCATGATCCCGGGCGGCATGGAAATGATGGACCGTCCCGCCATCCACGCCACCGAGGAATTCGTCCACGCCGGCTATCCGCTTGACGTCGAAGCGCTGTTGATCGTCGAGCTCGACGGGCCGCATGACGAGGTCGATCATCTGCTCGAGCGCGTCGTGGCCATCGCCCGCGCGTGCCGCGCCTCGACGGTTCGGGTCTCCAATTCCGAAGACGAGCGGCTATTGTTCTGGGCCGGCCGCAAGGCCGCGTTCCCGGCGGCGGGCCGCATCTCGCCCGATTATTACTGCATGGACGGCACCATCCCGCGCAAAAAATTGCCGCTGGTATTGCGCCGCACGCAGGAACTTTCGGTGAAATACGGCCTGCGCTGCGCCAATGTGTTTCACGCCGGCGACGGCAATCTGCACCCGCTGATCCTCTATGACGCCAACAAACCGGGCGAGCTCGAACGCGCCGAGCAGTTCGGCGCGGACATTTTGCGGCTCTGCGTCGAGGTCGGCGGCGTGCTCACCGGCGAACACGGCGTCGGGGTGGAAAAACGCGATCTGATGCCGGTAATGTTTTCCGAGATCGATCTCAATGCCCAACAGCGCCTCAAATGCGCCTTCGACGGCAAAAGCCTGCTCAATCCCGGCAAGGTGTTTCCGACGCTGCATCGTTGCGCCGAATTGGGGCGCATGCACGTCCACGCGGGACGGACGGCGTTTCCCGACATTCCGAGGTTCTAGCGTGCCGGGAAATTCCGAGAGCATGAAACCGCGCGATGCCGCCGAAGTCGAAGCGGCGATCCGAGATGCACTCGTCGCCGGCAAGACTCTTGAACTCGTCGGCCGCGGCAGCAAGCGTGGCATCGGCCGCGCCGCGCAATGGGACGCGACGCTCGAGCTGTCGGGGCTTTCCGGCGTGACGCTCTATGAGCCGGAGGAATTGGTGCTTTCGGCCAGGGCCGGCACGCCGCTTGTCGACATCGAGGCGCTGGTGGCGGCCAGCAATCAGGAGCTTGCTTTCGAGCCGATGGATTACGGACCGCTTCTTGGCGGGGAAGTAGGCTCAGCCAGCATCGGCGGCGTGATCGCGGCCAATCTGTCCGGGCCGCGCCGCATCAAAGCCGGTGCCGCGCGCGACCATTTTCTCGGATTCACCGCTGTGTCGGGCCGCGGCGAGACCTTTAAATCCGGTGGCCGGGTGGTCAAGAACGTCACCGGCTACGACCTCTGCAAGCTCATCGCCGGCTCGTGGGGCACGCTCGCGGCCATGACCGACGTGACCATCAAGACGCTGCCCAGGGCCGAGACCGAGCAAACGATCCTCGTCTTTGGCCTCGACGAGGCGAGTGCGCCCAAGGTCATGGCGGCGGCGATGGGCTCATTCGGCGATGTCTCATCGGCGGCCCACTTGCCGGCTGTCGTCGCCGCGCGGATCGCCGAGACCGCGACCGCGCGGTCGGCAGCGACCGCTTTCCGGCTCGAAGGTGTCGCGCCCTCGGTTGCGCAACGCAAAACCGTGTTGGAAAGGCTTCTCTCCTCGTTCGGCTCGCTCGACACCCTGGCCGAAGCGCCGTCGCATGCGCTGTGGCGGGCGATCCGCGACGTGGCGCCCTTTGCGGCAAAGGGACCCGCGGGCAGCCGCGATATTTGGCGGCTGTCGACCGCGCCTAGTCGCAGCGGCGAGGTTGGCCGCCGGCTCGTTGCTGAAGGCGACGCCGAAGTGCTTTACGATTGGGCCGGCGGTCTCATCTGGGCGGCATTCCCGGCCGCCGATGACGCCCATGCCCCGCTGGTGCGTTCGGCGATCGCCGCCGCAGGCGGGCACGCCACCCTCATTCGCGCGCCGGCCGCGGTGCGCGCCGCGGTCGAGGTCTTCACCCCCGAACCGGCGCCGCTTGCGGCATTGACGGATCGCGTGCGCAAGGGCTTCGATCCGCAGGGCGTCCTCAATGCCGGGCGCATGTGGGCTGGCGTCTAGCATGCAAACCTCCTTTACCCTGGCGCAGCTAGCCGACCCGGATGTCGCGGAGGCCGAAAAAATCCTGCGCGCCTGCGTGCATTGCGGCTTCTGCACCGCGACCTGCCCGACCTATGTGCTCGGCGGCAACGAGCTCGATTCGCCGCGCGGGCGCATCTACCTCATCAAGGAGATGCTTGAGCACGACCGGCCGGCGAGCGCGGAGGTCACCCTGCACGTCGACCGCTGCCTGTCGTGTCTGTCCTGCATGACGACGTGTCCGTCCGGCGTCCATTACATGCACCTCGTCGACCATGCCCGCGGTCATATCCAGCAAACGTACCGCCGGCCGCTCGACGATCGCTTCCTGCGCGCGCTGCTCGCTGGGCTGTTGCCCTATCCGGGACGTTTCCGGCTGGCGCTCCAAGCGGCGCGGCTTGCCAAGCCTGTGGCCCCGGTCTTCGAGGCGATCGGGTTTAAGCGGCTTGCCGCGATGCTGTCCCTGGCGCCCTGGCGCGGTCCGCAGCGTCAGCTTGACCCGCAGACGTTCCCGGTCGCCGGTGCCCGTAAGGGTCGCGTGGCGCTGATGCCCGGCTGCGCCAATGACCTTCTGGCGCCGGAGATCAACGCCTCGGCGATCCGGGTGTTGAACCGGCATCAGATCGAGGTGGTGCTGCCGATCGGCGCGGGCTGCTGCGGGTCGCTGGTCCATCACATGGGTCGCGAGGGCGAGGCGCTGGTGCAGGCCCGCGCCAATATCGACGCCTGGAGTGCGATCAAAGGCCTCGACGCGATCCTGATCACGGCGTCGGGTTGCGGCACGACGGTCAAGGATTACGGTTTCATGCTGCGCGGTGATTCGGCCTACGCCGAACGCGCGACGCGGATCGCGAGCCTGACCAAGGATATTTCCGAATATCTTGCGGGTCTGCCGCTCAAACCCGATCGCGAGTCGCCGGGCCTCGTCGTCGCCTATCACGCGGCCTGCTCGCTGCAGCACGGTCAGCGGATTATTCGGCAGCCGAAGGAGTTACTCACCAAACTCGGCTTCGTGGTCAGAGACGTTCCAGAAGGTCATCTTTGCTGCGGCTCAGCCGGGACCTACAATATTCTACAGCCAAACATCGCAAGACAGTTGCGTGATCGTAAAGTCGGGACTATCGAGAGAATGCGACCTGATGTGATTGCAGCTGGCAATATCGGCTGCATCACGCAATTCGCAGCGGGCACGGAACTGCCGGCTGTCCACACGGTCGAGTTGATCGATTGGGCGACGGGTGGTCCTTGTCCGCCGAAACTGCGGGAGCGTCTGCCGCGCGCGGCGATGAACCTGACGACGGCGGCGGATTGAGCGGGGCTCGGCCGATGCCGTATCGCAATGCCGGTCTCCAATTGGTCTTGCCACCTGGGGGCGGCACGGATTCTGGATCAGCAAGGATCGGGAGGTGGATCATGGCGAAGAAGGCAAAGGCGAAGGCGAAGAAGAAACCGGTGAAAAAGAAGAAGGCGGCTGCGGCGAGCAAAAAGAAGAAGACCGTAAAGGCGGCGCCGAAGAAGGCCGCAAAGAAGAAGCCGGCGAAGAAGGTTGCCAAGAAGGTCGCGAAGCCGGTGGTGAAGAAGGCCGCTCCGAAGCGCAAGGCCCCGGTGCCGAAACCCGCGCCCGCCCCGATGCCGGAACCGGCGCCCGCACCGGCATGGACTCCGCCCGAGGGTTCCGACGTCGGCAGCGGCAGCTAACGCGATTGTTATCATGCGAGCGGAGAGCGGTACGGCAGTGCCGCCCTCCCGCATTGCATCGGTTTTGTAAGGCCAATAGCATTGGCGTGACATCACATCGGCGGCGCTGCGCCGCCGATTCGAGGCCGGCCGAAACCGGCCGCTTAGCTGTTGAGGAGGTGTGTTATGCCGGCGACCTACAATATCCTGCTGATGGGCGCGTCCTACGGGTCGCTGCTCGCGTCGAAGCTCCTGTTCGGGGGGCATTCGATCCATCTGGTCTGCCTGCCTGCCGAAGCCGATCTGATCAACGCCGAAGGCTTCAAAGTTCGCCTGCCGATACGCGGGCGCAAGGACCCGGTGCTGCTGGAATCTCGCAAGCTGCCCGGCAAGGTGACGGCCGGCCCCGCCACCGGAGTCGATCCCAAGCAATATGACCTTGTCGGCCTGTGCATGCAGGAGCCGCAATATCGCTCGCCCGGCGTGCGCGAGCTCCTCGATGCGGTCGCGAAGTCCCGCGTGCCCTGCATGTCGATCATGAACATGCCGCCGCTGCCCTATATCAAGCGGATCCCGGGGCTCGACTACGAGGCGCTCAGGCCCGCTTATACCGACCCCACCGTCTGGGACAGCTTCGATCCAAAAACCATAACGCTCAACAGCCCGGACCCGCAGGCAATCCGGCCGCCGGACGAGAAGGCGAACTTCCTCCTCGTCACCCTGCCGACCAATTTCAAATGCGCCAGGTTCGACGACGACAAGAGCACGGCAATCCTGCGCCAACTCGAGAAGGACGTCGACGCCGCGCGCTTCGATACGCCGGAGGGCAAGATCGAGCTGCCGGTCAAGTTCAAGGTCTATGACTCGATTTTCGTGCCGCTCGCCAAGTGGTCGATGCTGCTTGCCGGCAATTATCGCTGCGTCACCAAGGACGGCATGCGCACCGCCCAGGAAGCGGTGTGGAGCGACATCGACACTTCGCGGTCGGTCTATAATTTCGTATTCGACCTGTGCGTGAAGCTCGGCGCCAACCCCGCCGATCTGGTGCCGTTCGATAAATACGCCGCCGCCGCGCAATCATTGACCCGGCCCGCTTCGGCGGCGCGCGCGCTGCAAAATGGCGCGCCGTTCATCGAACGCGCCGATAAGCTTGTGCAGCTCATCGCCAAACAGAAGGGCCTAAGTAATCCGGCGATCGATGCCCAGGTGGCGCTGGTCGACGCCCGGCTCGAGGCCAATCGCAAGAAGCAGGCGGCCTAAGGAACCCTAGCCCGGATCAAGCCAAGCTTGGAATCGGGCTACCTCACTTCCACATCCTGCCAGAATCCGAAGCGGCCGCCGACGGCGGCCATCTCGGGGCGGGGGGATTCGTAACTCCACGCCGTCCGCGGATGCCGCGTGCCGCCGACGATCACGTCGTAGAACTGCACACCATGCGGACAGGCGCGGTCGTCGGTGGTCTTTTCCGCCTTTTCGAGCCAATCCAGCCGCACGGCCGCCGGCGGGAAGTACTGGTAGCCATGGGCCGCGACGATGTCGTCGCTTTGGGCCACCACTTGGCCGTCCACAACCGCCTTCATGCTGCGTTCTCCCTTTGCTGCGCACGCCTCTAGACCGAGATAGCGACGCGCCAAAGCCTATGCCAGACCGCGGGCCAAGCAACTTGCGTGCCCCGTCCCGCATCCTCCATCACTCAGCCGCGGAAACCAGCGGCACGTCGCGGACCCGCGCGGCCGCGTCGCCCCGTACCACATCGATGCGGCGGCGGTGGAAGGCGCTCAGCGTCGAACGGTGGCCGATCGAGATGATGGCGGTGCCCTTCAGGCGGTCCTGCAACAGCAGGTACAGCGTCGCCTCGGCGGGTTCGTCGAGCGAAGCCGTGGCCTCGTCGAGGAACAGATAATCCGGCGCTTGCAGGAGCGCGCGGGCGATGGCGAGGCGCTGCTGCTCGCCCTGCGACAGCATCCGGTTCCAGTGCGCCTCTTCATCGAGCCGCTCGCTCCATTCCGGCAGGCCGACCGCGCTGATCGCATCTGCAATGCGCGCCGGCTCGAAGCTGCCGGTCCGCGCCGGATAGCTCACCGCGGCCGCAAGCGTCGCGACCGGGAAATAGGGTCGCTGCGGCAGCAGCATGACCTTGGCGTCTTTCGGCACCGTCACAAGGCCGGATCCGAACGGCCAGATCCCGGTGACGGCGCGCAGCAGCGTCGATTTTCCGGCGCCCGACGGGCCCGTCACCAGCACGCGCTCGCCGGGCGCCAAGACGATGTGCTCGGCATCGACCAACGCCTTGGCGTTCGGCAGACGAATATGGAGCCGATCGATCGTGATCGCCGAATCCAGGCCCGGCAAAACCTCGATCGCCGGCTGCGTCAGCGCCGCCGCGCGGCCGGCCTCGATGGCGGCCTCAAAGCCGCTCAAGCGCTGCACCACCGCCTGATATTGTGCGATCGACTGATACGCCGAGACGAAATAGGACAGCGCGGTCTGCACGCTGTTGAAGGCGGAGGCGGTCTGCATCAGCCCGCCGAGCTGCATGGCGCCGGAGAAATAAGCCGGACTGACCATCAGATAAGGAAAGATCACCGAGGCCTGCGAATAGCTCTGCGTGAAGAACGTCAGTCGCTTCTGCCGTTGCATGATCGCGATCCAATTGGTGACGATCTGCCCGAAGTGATCGAGGTGACGCTCGCGCTCGGCCGCTTCGCCATGCAGGGCCGCGACCTGCTCCGAATTTTCACGGGTGCGGACCAAGTTGAAGCGGAAGTCGGCTTCAAAGCGCTGCTGTCGGAAATTGAGCGGAACGAGCGGCCAGCCGATCAGCTGAGTCAATGTGGTGCCGGCAATCGCGTAGAGCGCCGCCGCCCAGACCAGATAGCCATGGATCGCAAAACCAAAGAGCGTGAGCGGTGCCGCCTCCGACAGTTGCCAAAGGATGATCACAAACGAGCAAAGCGTCACCACGGCGTTCAACAGCCCGAGCCCTATGGGAAGAAGCCCGGTGCCGGTTCCGGAATCGATGAACATCCGAAGGTCTTCGGCGATGCGCTGGTCGGGGTTGTCGGCGGTGTCGCCGAGAAGCTGCATGCGATAGTGATTGGCGGTATTGAGCCATTGCCGCAGATAGGTCTGCGTCAGCCAGCGCCGCCAGCGGATCTGTAGCCACTGATTGAGGTAGTTCTGATAGACCTGAAGAACGGTATAGATCGCCGCGATCACGCAGAAGAACAGGATGGCGCTGATGAAGGCGTTCCAGTCGCGGTCCTGCAGCGTATTGTAAAATCGATTGTACCACTGGTTCAGGATGACGTTGATGGCGACGATCGACAGTTCGATGGCGACGACGGCGCCGAGCAGAATCCGCCCCGGCCAGCGATCCTCCGAGCGAAAATAGGGCACAGCCAGCCGCCAGATCGTGGCGAGCGTGGAAACGAGATGTTTCACGTAGGACCTCCGAAAAAGTGGACACAAAGTAACGGAGCAAACTCGACAAGCATCGAAGCGGTATCCCGACCCTGATTACGAGCCATTGTGCGATGCAACAACATGCAATTCACAGCAACAGTCAGGGGTGCAGGCAAATTTTGCTTTCTTCATGTCGCAGCACGCGGCATTGTCACGCGGCGCGTCCTTTCGACAACCAATAACGGACCGCAAAAGCCCGAAGGGCGCTGGCTGGGGGAGTACGTCCATGTTTACCCAAATTCTCGATCCTACCGGAAACCTGTTCCTGACCTTATTGGTTGCGCTGGTTCCGGTCGCTCTGCTGCTGTTCCTGTTGGCCGGCCTGCGGATGACCGCCTGGCTTGCCGTGCTGATCGGCTCGATCGTCACTTTCCTGCTCGCGCTTTTGGTCTGGAAGATGCCGCTTTACGAAGGCGCGCAGGCTTATCTTTACGGCTCGGCGACCGGCGTATGGAATGTCGACTGGATCACATTTTGGGGAGTGATGCTCTTCAACACGATGGTCATGACCGGCACCTTCGATAAATTGCGGCGCTGGCTGATCCAACAGGGAACCCGCGACGTGCGGGTGCAGACCATTCTGTTCGCTTGGGCATTCGGCGCCTTGCTTGAAGGCCTGGTCGGCTTCGGCTACCCCTGGGCCTTCGTCGCCCCGATCCTGATAACGCTCGGGATCCCGGCGCTCGATGCGATCCGGGTCGCGGCCATCGCCAATAATGCGCCAGTGTCCTATGGCGCGCTCGGCGCACCGATCATCGCGCTCGCGGCGGTGACCGGCATGCCGCTTCTGGCGCTCGCCGGTTCGGTCGGCAAAATCGTCGCCATCCTGGCGCTCTTGCCGCCATGGATTCTGCTTTATCTGGTCAGCGGCTGGCAAGGCATGAAGGGAGCCTGGCCGCTCGCCGTGGTCGGCTCGCTCGGCTACATCGCCGGCCAACTGCCGACCTCGATCTATCTCGGGCCCTATCTGCCCGATGTGATCGGCGCGATCGTGTGTTTCGCCTGCCTCATGCTCCTGCTCCAAGTCTGGAGGCCGGCGCGCACGCTCGGCTATGGCGGGGTTCCGGTGACGGCGGCGCAGGAAGCCCAGGCCGAAGGTCACGGGCTCAGCGTCGGCGAGGTGCTCCAAGGCTGGCTGCCGATCGCCATTCTGATTTTGGTTGTCGTCGTCTGGACCGGGCCGTGGTCGAAGCTGCCCGGCATTATCGGGCTGCACCTGCAGGTCAACGCCGCCTCTTCGCTGTCGGCCGGTGCGACCATCGCCGCGGTCTTCAACTGGACGCCGTTCGTCGGCGGCAGCGCCATTCTGGCCTCGTGGATCGTCATCGTGCTGCTGTTCCGCGTCAGCGGTGCACAACTTGCCGAACTGTTCCACAAGACCTGGTCGCAAATGTGGGGCGCCTGCCTGGTCGGCGTCTTCATCTTCGGGCTCGCTTATGTCTTCAACTTCTCGGGCATGGCCGGTTCGATGGCGAGCGCATTCTCCAAGATGGGCGTCGCCTTCATCGTCGTCTCGCCGCTTCTTGGCTTCATCGGTGTGGCGTTGTCCGGCTCGAACACCTCGACCAACGCCATGTTCGGCAAATTCCAGGCGCTGGTCGGGCAATTGCTCGGCTTCCCGGTGATGCTGTTGCCGACGCTCAATTCGGTCGGCTCCGAAATCGGCAAGCCGATCGCGCCGCAGACCGCCAGTGTCGGCGTCTCGACTTCGGAATTCGTGCGCAACGAGGGCGAGGTCATCCGGCATAATTTCGGCTGGACTCTGGTGCTCTTGGTCTATCTCGTGCTGATCGGGGTGGCTTGCTATCTGTTCTTCCCGGGGATCGCCGATCTGCCGAAAGCATAACGCAGAGCGAATTGCGAGAAGCGGATGGCGAGGAGGGGACAAACCCCTGTTCGCCATTTCGCATTTCGTGCTCGGCATTCCGCCCTCTAGCCATTTCGTTGGCCATTCGCTATTGGCCATTGGCGTTCTCCTCCCCCCGATCGGTCGGAAGTGACAATGGCCTCCACGCGTTTCGCCTGCTGCCTTGCCGTGCTCGTTGCCTTGATGACGCAGTCCCCATTACGCGCCAGCGAAGCATTTCCGTTCGGCAGCGAACTGATGCTCGACACGCCGCCGATGCACGGCTCCAAACGCGTGCCGATGCTCGAAATCGACGACAATGGCGCAGCCGCGATCGATCTGTGGTGCTCAAGCGTCCGCGCCCAGGCGACCGTCGGCGACGCCACGATCACCATCGTGCCGGGCGACATGGCGCCGGCGCAGTGCGCACCGGAGCGCCAAGCGAGCGACCTCGATCTCCTGGCCACGCTCGCCCAGGTCACCGCCTGGCGGCGCATCGGCGAAGTCATCGAGCTTTCGGGCTCCACCACGCTGCGCTTCCGGCTGATGACGAATTAACCTCCGCTGCCCGTAGGGGGAGGTGGGAGGCCACGGTGATCAGCGTTAGGAGGCATGGCGCCAATAGAGGCACGACGCGCCATCGCGAGGCGCGAAGCAACACCGCACGCCGACGCTAGCCGAGGCTAAGCTTCTGCATTCGACTGGCTATTTCTTGATCGTCACCAGTGTCACGCCGTTCATCAAGCTGTTGGCGAGGACCCATTTGTGGTCGCGGGTGACGGACGTGTTGCGCACGATATTGCCGCCACCCGGGATCGGCCAAGTCTGGAATTTTTCCGTCTTGGGATCAAAGCGCACGACCATATTCGGCGTCGAGTTGGACTCGCTGTACCAGATGACGTCGTCGATGGCCGAGATCCCGTAGGGTTCCGACTTCGGACCGCTTGGCGATTGCCATTCGGTCACCTTGCCGGTCGTCGGGTCCAAGCGGCCCAGATAGCCGCGCGCGAAATCGCTGTACCAGACGATATCGTCGCCGGTGATCGTGATACGACGGGGGCGAGCGGCGGCGTCCGGCAGCGGGTATTCTTTGATCGTCGACGTCGTCGGATCGACGCTGGCGATCTTGTTGGTGCCGAAGTCGGCGATGAAGATCATGCCCTTGGAATTGACCGCCATCCCGTAAGGACGCGCCCCATCCGTCGGCGGCGTCAGCAGTTTGATTTCGCCGGTCTTTGGATCGAGGCGGCCGATCCGATTGCCGCTTTGCACGGTGAACCAGAGAATGCCGCCGTGATCAAACGTCATTGTATGCGGGTCACGAATCGCGGGGTCCGGGATCGGATATTCGGTGACGGCCCCGGTCTTGGGATCGAGCTTGCCGATCAAAGCGCCGGTGTTTCCGGTATACCAGATATTGCCGTCGTTATCTTCGGCCAGCCCATGCGGGCCCGAATGCGCAGTCTTGAGGTGATACTCCTTGATTATCCCGGTTTTAGGATCAATGCGGCCGAGCACGTTTGCCATTTGGCCCGAGTACCACAGCGATCCGTCGCTCGCCGCCATGGGATCATGGGGGCGCGATCCCGGCGTCGGCGCTTGCCACTGCTCGAACGCGATCTCGACCGGTCCTGAAATTTCGACGCCGTTTGGCTTTCCTTTCGGCGGGAAGTTCTTGATCAGATATTCGGTCATCGCCTCCTTCTGATCCGGCGGGATGGGCGCGCCCTGATTGGTCATCATCGCAATGACGGTACGCCAGCCTTCGGGCGCATAGCCGTAGCCGACACGGCTCAATAATGTGTGGCAAATATTGCAAGTGGCGACGACGGCCTCCTTGCCCTTGCCGTCCGGCATTTCGTCACCGATCGCCGGCAACGCCGAGCAGAGCAATCCGGTCGTAACAACAGCGAGCCGCGTGGCGTGCAGCATGATTTCCCCCAATTTCGCGTTTGCTTGTGGTGTGTGTAGCGCGGTTTGCACACACAGCGTGCCTGAAACGGCAGTTCGAGTAAAGCCGCGCGCCTCTCCGCAGGATGCAGAAAGCTTATCGGATGTTGATTTGAGCTCTGATGTCGAATGCAAAAGCCCGGAACGCTGCCGCGGCAATCGCCCGCCCGCAAGCTTCTGCCCGATTCCTCGAACCGGCTATAATGCAAGGGTATCGGGCTTGATGGTCGTCGCGGCCGCCGTGTCCAAATTCTGCCGCGGAAGCCGGGGCTTTAAGACGCGGCAGTTGCTGCCCCCATAAAGGTGACGGCGGCAGACGTCCGGCGCGGCAGAAACCGGCCAGCACCTGCCGCACGGGCGAAGCCCACAGATCAGCGGAACAATTGGTCCCGCGCGCAGCAAAATTTCGGGCTATTCGTGTGCGTGGTCAGGCCGGACACCCAGGTTGATCCATAGTGCAAACCCCCCAGGTAAAGTTGATCGTGCCACTTACCGTGCCCGCGATCTCCAACGCTTCATCGGATAGCTCGAAGGTGAGGATCTCTTCCTCTTCAGTCGTCAGGGCATTCTCTCCGGTCGTGAAGGTGGCCATGGCATTCCTCCTTTCGCTTCGCATTACGCCCCCGTCGGGGCCAGGATTGTATATTTCATTCCCCCGTGGTCCGACACCCTGCCTTAAAATGCACCACCACCAATGCCGTCTGCAAGCAAATTGGTGCAGATCGATAGGCGTCCCGGACTTTTATACGTCGCCTTTGGGGCCATCAGCTGCCGCAAGCCGTCGAATAGCGACGTCCGATACGCCCCCGTTGCGCCGCTGCTCTACGCGCTCCGAAAGTCAATTGCCGCAATTTCACTTCAGGCGCGGCAAAGTCGATCAAACACCGTTGGATCGAGTCATCATTTAAGCCCCGATCGCAGACGGCCGCACGCAATGGAACCGTCCGTTTGGTGCAGCCCAAGGTAATCGTCATGTTCAATCGAAATGGATGCGACTGCGTCCGGAAGGAGTGTTCCAATGTTACGTAAAATCACGATCGTGTTGGCCACCGCCGCCCTTCTCACGGCAGGAGTTGCGGCTGACGCGTTAGCGCGCGGTGGTGGTGGCGGCGGCCACGGGGGCGGCGGAGGTCACGGTGGCGGCTTCGGTGGTGGTCACATCGGCGGTGGCTTCGGCGGCGGCCACATCGGCGGCAGTTTTGCGGGGGACCATATCGGCGGCGCCTTCGCCGGCAGCCGCGTGGTCGGGGGCGCCGGCATTGCACGTCAGCACGTTGCCGGCACGCGCGGTCACTTCGATGACCGCAGGCGCGCGCGCTATGGTTACTGGGACGGCGGCGGTTACGGCCTCTATGACTCCTGCGGCCACGACTATCCCTATTACAATCCCTATAACTACGATTGCGATCTGGATTACTGAGCTTCCGGCATCGGTACGATAAGCAGGCCCTGCATGGTTCTTGCCGGGCCTGTTTCGCCACGGCTAGGTTTATTCCCGGGCGTTCACGGCGACGACTACCGCTTCACCCGCGAAATAAAGTCCGGATCGCCATTGTGCTTGAACCTCCGCGTGGACACATGTTGAGCATAGGACGTAATTGCTTGTCCGAGGACTGCCCACGAAACGGTGATATGCCGAAGTTTCCGTTCGCTCACTGGCAGCGCTGGTGCCATCGGCTGGCACGATCCTAATTTAATATTTGATCGCAGTTTCTATTGCGGGCGCCGTCGGCTCCCGCGAATTGGCGGCGCCCGCGACCGCGTGCGCACTCATAAAGAGCCACAAGCAACTCAAAGGAGACACACCATGACCAACCCCAGCGAACACGATCAGACCAGGAAGTTCACCGATAAGAGCGCGACGATCGCCACCGAGACCTTCGAGAAAGGCAAGGCGGCGATGGAACAGAGCTTTTCGGCCACGATCGAAAACATGCGCGATTTTAATCTCAAGCTGCTCGACGCAGCGCGGGCCAATGCCGAAGCCGTTTTCGATTTCGCGCGGCAGGTTGCGACCGTCAAGGAGCCGTCAGATCTCGCGGCGTTGTGGACGACGCATGCCCGCAAGCAATTCGAGATGCTGAGCGAGCAGTCGAAGGAGTTGACGGCTTTCGGACAAAAAGTCGCCGGCCAAACTGTTGGACCGCTCGCGGGCAGCGTCAATCAGGGCTTCAAGAAAGCCTCTTGATCGGCTTCTGAAGGCAGGATGGAAAACAAAAAAGGGCGCGGCCGTGGCCGCGCCCTTTGTCGTTCAACATTGAGGTCTCTTGGAGCGGATGGACTTAGAAGCCCATCCCGCCCATGCCACCCATGCCGCCGCCACCGCCCGGCATGGCCGGCATCGCCGGGGCGTCCTTCGGCGTTTCGGCGACCATGGCTTCCGTCGTGACCAGGAGGCTCGCGATGGAGGCTGCGTCTTGCAGCGCCGCGCGCACCACCTTGGCCGGATCGACGATGCCCTTCTCGATCATGTCGACATATTCCTCGTTCTGGGCGTCGAAGCCGAATGTCTCCGACTTGTTCTCGAGGATCTTGTTGACTACGATCGAGCCCTCGACACCGGAGTTCTCGGCGATCTGGCGCAGCGGCGCTTCAATGGCCTTGAGCACGATGTTGATGCCGGTCTGGACGTCGGGGTTGTCGTTCGACAGCTTGCCGACCGCCTTCTTGGCGCGCAGCAGGGCTACGCCGCCGCCCGGCACGATGCCCTCCTCGACCGCGGCGCGGGTGGCGTTGAGCGCGTCCTCAACGCGGTCCTTCTTCTCTTTCACTTCGACTTCGGTGGCGCCGCCGACGCGGATCACAGCGACCCCTCCGGCGAGCTTGGCGAGCCGCTCTTGCAGCTTCTCGCGGTCGTAGTCCGAGGTGGTCTCTTCGATCTGCGCCTTGATCTGATTGACGCGGGCCTCGATGTCCTTCTTCTTGCCGGTGCCGTCGACGATCGTCGTCTTTTCCTTCTCGATCACGATCTTCTTGGCGCGGCCGAGCATCGCCGTCGTCACGCTTTCGAGCTTGATGCCGAGGTCTTCGGCAATGAGCTGGCCGCCGGTGAGGATGGCGATGTCTTCCAGCATGGCCTTGCGACGATCGCCAAAACCCGGCGCCTTCACGGCGGCGACTTTGAGGCCGCCGCGCAGCTTGTTGACCACCAGCGTAGCCAGCGCCTCGCCTTCGATGTCCTCGGCAATGATGAGCAGCGGCTTGCCCGACTGCACCACAGCTTCCAGCACCGGCAGCATCGCCTGCAGCCCGGACAGCTTCTTCTCGTGCAGCAGCACGAAAGCGTCCTCGAGCTCGGCCACCATCTTCTCGGCGTTGGTGATGAAGTAGGGCGAGAGATAGCCGCGGTCGAACTGCATGCCTTCGACGACGTCGAGTTCGGTCTCCAGGCTCTTGGCCTCCTCGACCGTGATGACCCCTTCGTTGCCGACCTTCTGCATCGCGTCGGCGATCATCTTGCCGACCGACTTGTCGCCGTTGGCGGCGATCGAGCCGACTTGCGCGACTTCCGCCGATTCCTTGATCTTCTTGGAGCGCTTGGCGATGTCC
>JBEKRD010000014.1:0-59455 GCA_049519075.1 Xanthobacteraceae bacterium
CCCGCAGCGCCACGCGGGCTGGCGCTGGCGCGCCGGTTGATCGCGGTCCTCATCGCGCCGATCGCGCTCATTCTGGCGGTGCTCGGCGCGATCCTCGCTGGCGTTGCAACGCCGACCGAAGCCGCGGCAGTCGGCGCCGTCGGCGCGATCCTTCTGGCGGCGCGCAATGCCGGCGTCACCGGCCTGCTCATGCCGGTGATGGTGCGCACGACTCAGATCACCAGCATGATTTTTCTGATCCTGATCGGCGCGACGCTGTTCAGCCTGGTGTTTCGTGGCCTCGGCGGCGACGCGCTGGTCGAGCGAGCGCTGGTCAATCTGCCCGGCGGCACGGCGGGCGCGACGCTCGCCGTGACGGCCGCTTTGTTCGTGCTCGGCTTCGTGATGGACGCTTTTGAGATTATATTCGTCGTGGTGCCGATCGTGGCGCCGGTCTTGCTGCAAATGCCGGGCGTCGATCCGGTGTGGCTTGGCGTCATGATGGCCGTAAACCTGCAGACATCTTACATGCATCCGCCGCTCGGAGCGACCTTGTTCTATCTTCGCGGTGTCGCGCCGAAGGAAATCACGACTCGGCACATTTATCTCGGCATCGTGCCGTTCGTGTTGATTCAACTCGCGATGCTGGTCGCGCTATGGTTCCTGCCGGGGCTTGCGACCTGGCTGCCGCACAGGCTTTATGGCTCGTGATTTCCAAGTGCAGCTGCCTTGGCAATGAATGCTAATGAAAAAATTGGGGGAACGCATGACCGCAGCGCAAATCTTCGATCTTCACGGCAAGGTCGCGCTGGTGACCGGCGCCTCGAGTGGGCTCGGCGTACGGTTTGCCGAAGTTTTGGCGGAAAACGGCGCGTCGGTCGTCTTGGTGGCGCGGCGGGTCGACCGACTTGCTGCCGTGCAGGCGAGGATTGAAAAGTCCGGTGGGCATGCCATCGCCGTCGAGGCCGACGTTTCCGACCGCGCCGCGACGGTGGCGGCGTTCGATAGCGCCGAGAAAACTTTCGGTACCGTCACCATCCTCGTCAACAATGCCGGCGTGGCGCATGCCGGCCGCGCGGTCGAATTGCCCGAAGAAGAATGGCGACGGGTGCTGGCGACCGATCTCGACGCCGTGTTCTACTGGGCGCAGGAGGCGGCGCGTCGCATGCTCGCGGCGGGCAAGGCCGGCGCCATCGTCAATATCTCTTCCGTGCTCGGGCTTGGTGTCGCCAAAGGCGTCGTCGCCTATGCGACGGCTAAGGCCGGCGTGATCCAGCTGACCAAGGCGCTGGCGTTCGAACTCGCGTTCAAGGGCATCCGGGTCAACGCCATCGCGCCAGGCTGGATCGTCACCGAAATGAATCGTGACTATCTGAAAACTGAACAAGGCGCGGCGATCAAGCGCGAAATTCCGGTCGGCCGCTTCGGCGAAGCGCGCGATCTCGACGGGCCTCTGCTTCTCTTGGTGTCCGACGCCGGCCGTTTCGTCACCGGCGCGACCATCGTCGCCGACGGCGGTCAGTCGGTGGCGCTGCGGGGGTGACGGCGGTCCGCGTCGATCGTCGGTCCAAAGGCTTCTTAACAGGCCGTTAACCATAATCATCCCCTACTGCCGTACCATGGCGAAGCCGTCCAACGGCATTTATGCGGAGACGATCACCCGGGCTGCGATGCTGCTCCTGGCGATGAGCTATCGGCCCGACCTCGAGGCCTCGCTGGTCAATGAAGTCGCGGCCGCCGTCGAAGCGCGGGGCGGTCGAATTGATGGCAAGTGGTTCGTAAGATTCGATCTGCGCGCGGTGTTCGAGGAGATCGTCGAACGGGCGATGGCGATCCTGTCGGCCGCCGTGCGCCAGCGCTTGCCGGGCATCGCGGACGAGATGGATGAAGCATTCGGCGATCAGTTGCGTATCTTGCTCGCGTCGGCTGCAAAACTGTTGCCGACTTTGTGATAGACGCCAAGCGGCGGACAGCCGGGTAGAGGACAGAGGCGGCCGTGGGACTGCATCAGGTCGCTTTTGTCATTGCCGGCGCCTTGGCCGGCGGCATCGTCAACGGTCTCACCGGTTTTGGCACCGCGCTCACCGCCATGGGACTTTGGCTCTATGCCATACCGCCGACGGTTGCGGCCTCCCTGGCGATCATTTGCTCATCTATCTCGCAGCTGCAGACGCTGCACTTGATCTGGCGCACCATCCTGTGGCGGCGCGTCCTGACTTTCATGCTGCCAGGTTTGCTCGGTGTGCCGATCGGGACTTTCCTGTTGCCACACATCGATCCGAGGCTGTTCAAGATGAGCGTCGGAATTTTTCTGGTTGCCTATTCGAGTTACGTGCTGGCGCGAAAGGTCCAGTTCAATAGCGGCTGGGGCGGCAGCGCCGCCGACGGCGTCGTAGGCTTCGGCGGCGGTGTTCTCGGCGGCATCGCCGGGCTCTCCGGCGTGCTGCCCATTGTCTGGACAGACATCCGCGGTTGGACCAAGGAGCAACGGCGCGCTGTCGTGCAAGGGTTCAATATCGCGATTCTTTGGTTCGCCTTGGTGTCGCACGCGGCGTCGGGCTTGTTGACGCGGCAAGTGCTGTTGCAGGCCGCTATTGCGCTGCCAGGCACGATCGGCGGCGCTTGGCTCGGCGGGTATTTGTACCGGCGGCTTGCCGACCGCGGCTATCAGCGCATCGTCATGGCGTTGCTGCTGATCTCGGGCGGCGTTTTAATTTGGAGCAGCCGGTAACGCTTGCGTTGTACCGCGCGCTCGAATCGAAGTTCAATCAATAGACCGCCGGCACGTATAATTCCTTCGGCACGGGATGACGGGCATAGTCGGGTTGGTGCTGGCGTTCGGGCAACAGGATCGGCTCATGATGCACGTCTTGATACGGCACCTGTTGCAGCAAGTGATGAATGCAGTTGAGCCGGGCCTTTTTCTTGTCCACCCCCTCGATCACCCACCAGCGCGCTTCGGGAATATGGGTGCGCTCCAGCATTTCCTCTTTGGCCTTGGTGTAGATCTCCCAGCGGCGGCGTGACTCCAAATCCATCGGTGAGAGCTTCCATTGCTTGAGCGGATCGTGGATGCGCATCAGGAAGCGCATGTTCTGCTCTTCGTCGGTGATCGAGAACCAATATTTCACGAGAATTATGCCGGACCGGACCAGCATGCGCTCGAATTCCGGCACGGTGCGAAAGAACTCTTGGCATTCGGCCTCGGTGCAAAATCCCATCACCCGCTCGACGCCGGCGCGGTTATACCAGCTGCGATCGAACAGCACGATTTCGCCCGCGGCCGGTAGATGCGCCACATAACGCTGGAA
Organism: Xanthobacteraceae bacterium; assembly: GCA_049519075.1. Classification (GTDB taxonomy): domain Bacteria; phylum Pseudomonadota; class Alphaproteobacteria; order Rhizobiales; family Xanthobacteraceae; genus BOG-931. The sequence continues at coordinate 3,291 of JBEKRD010000014.1, forward strand.
GTACCACTGGGTGCGCTCACGTTCGGACGGCGCCGACAGTGCGACAACCTTGCAGCTGCGCGGGTTCAACCGTTGCGTCACCCGCTTGATTACGCCGCCCTTGCCGGCCGCGTCGCGGCCCTCGAACAGCACGAGCAATTTGAGCCGCTGGTGCGCTACCCAGTCCTGGAGCTTGATCAGCTCCTTCTGCAGCCGCAGCAATTCCTTAAAATAGACCTGCCGATCGAGGCCCTCGCCTGGCTTCCCGCCGGCATCCGCCAAGAGGCCTTCGAGCCTGCTGTCGTCGATTTCCAATTCCAGTTCTTCGTCGACCGCATCGTTCATTTCGTCGTGGAGGCGCTCGTTGAGAGGACGGCTGCTGACTTCTTTGGCATCCATCGTATGAACTCCGGAAATCGTGGACCGAAAACGAATGTTGGTGTGGCGACATGACGGCTGTACGACATGTTACACTCTTCGGCGTTCCTTTGTGATAAGATTTTCTTGTTTTATCAATGTATTAGCGAGAAAAATGACATTGGTGGGCCACTCCGCCGAAGGTCACTTGCGGGCTGCTTGGGCGATTGTAGTCAGATTGTCATGAAACTTGCATTGAACTTGGCAATGGTACGGCAGTGTAGCGTAAGCCGCGCTGCCCGGCGGTCGATCCATTCCAGTGTGGCGTTCAATTTGGTGACCGCCAGCCAAGCGGGCGTAATTCCAGGGTGGTGGGAGAATTTGATGCCAAAGACCAAGGTTGACGGCAACGGCGTTCTCGATGGTCCGGCAACGCATATCGAGGGACCTGAGACCGAAATGTTGGACCAAGCTGACCATGACCGCAGCGAAGTGGTTGCGACCGTCGCAACCGTCGTGGTGGTTGGTCTTGGAGCGGTCGCCTTCGAGGCCGCGCTGTTACCCGGCCTCGTTCTCGGCGTTGCCGCGATGTGGGCCCCGAAATACTTCCCCAAAATGGGCGAAGCCTTGAATCCGCTGTTTCGATCCACGGTTCGCGGCGTCTACAAGGTCGGTCACAAGACACGGGAAATGATGGCCGAGGCCCAGGAACAGTTTCATGACATCGCCGCCGAAGTCCACGCCGAGAAAGGCGCGGAGCCAGTGGAATCGAAAACTGCCGAGGCGGCTTGAGGTCGAGACTGCGCCGCTGGCTTGGTTCTGTCTGACGCAATCAACCGGGTGCGAGCGAGCCCCCGGTTTTGTCTTTCATTTGCGATCAAGAACCGACCGAGGTGACGTCAGTCTGTCGCCGGTCGGTCTGCGGTCGTTATCCGAGCCGAGTGCATGCCATGACAAAGATGAATCTTAAGATCGAACATCAAGTGCCTGGACGAGTGCGGATGAAGATTCCAGCCGGCAAGGGCAATCCGGAACTGTTGAAGCAGATCAGCGAGACGTTCGCCGTCATTCCGGGTATCGAGGAGGTTATCGTCAATCCTACGACCGGCAGCGTCGTCCTGCATTACGATACCGACCGCCATGATGAATTCCATGGCTCGTTCCAAGGTCATTACGACGCCCATGCTGCCGCCCATGGCGCCGCAAACGGCGGCACGCATGGCGCCGACACCGAGCTCGATAAGCTGACAAAAAGCATCGAAGCGGAAGCTGAGTTCCTCGCCAGCCATTCGCATTCGGCGCGTGCCGTCGTCGATTTCGTGAAAATGATCGATCGCGAGATCAAGCTCGCTACCAACAACACCATCGATTTGAAGATCGTGTTCGCGGTCGGTATCATCGGCTTGACGGTATTCGAGGTCGGCGCGACGGCGGCGACGCCGGTGTGGGTTACGCTCGCGATTTTCACCGTCAATCATTTTATCGAAATGCACGAGCGGCAGCCGCACGCCGCCGATCTAAGCGGCCATCCGGGTCTGGCGCCGGTCCGGGTCGTGAGTTGACACTCGAATTAGAGTGATCGGAGTCGGGCGCAATGGAATTTTCGATACGCCATTTTATTTCCGGCCGTATCCGCCTGCACCTGCCGTCGCTGTGCCGCAAACGCCTCGTCGCAGAGGCCGCCTTGGTGTGGTTGCAAGCGCAGTCTGGCGTTAAGGGCGCTCGCCTGAACTACGCCTGCGCGAGCCTCATCATCGAATACGATGTCAGCTTCGAGGGCGTGCTGCGCGCCACGCTCGGCCGACTGTCAGTCATGAGCCTTGGCGAGCTGCAGCAGCTTGTCGATCCCGCCAAGACGCTGGCTGGCGCGACCGTCCGGCCACCGGTCACGCTTCGTCCGGCACAATCGCCTTCGCTCTGGAGCCGCACGCCGTTGGGGCTGCCGACCGTCTCGCTCCTAATGGCGTTCTCCGCCAACCCCGTCGTCTGGGCGATCAACATGCCCTTGATGCTGTGGAACGCCTATCCGATCGCGTTGCGGGCCTGGCGCGTGTGGCGGCGCGAAGGCCGCCTCAACGTGGATTTTCTCGATACGCTCGCGATCGCGGCTTCGTTGATGCACGGCAATCCCATGGCGGGCGCGATCGTAACTTGGCTGATCAAGCTCGGCGACTGGATTCGCGATCTCACCGCGGCGGGCCAGCGCAAAGCGATGAGCGAATTGTTGGAATTTCAGACCAAAACGGCCTGGGTTATCCGCGACAATGTCGTAACGTCGATACCGGCCTCGGAGCTCGCGATTGGCGATGCGGTCGTCGCATATCCTGGCGAGATGATCCCGGTGGACGGCGAGATCATCGACGGTCACGCGATGATCGACCAGAAAACCATCACCGGCGAGGGACTTCCGGTAATGCGAACGACAGGGGAGCCGGTGTTCGCCGCAACCGTCATCCGCGACGGCCAGCTCACGATCCGTGCCATCCGCGTCGGCAACGCCACAACCGCCGGCCAGATTGCCCATTTGGTGGAGTCGGCGCCAATCGGCGACACGCGGATGCAGAACCATGCCGAGAAGCTTGCCGACCGCCTCGTGCTGCCCACGCTCGCATTGGCGACCGGCACAGCGCTTATCTCCGCCGACTTCAACCGGTTCCTGTCGCTGGTGATCGTCGACTACGGCACCGGCATTCGCGTCGCGGCCCCGACCGCCGTGCTTGCCTCGATGACGCACGCCGCGCGCGCCGGCATTATCATCAAGAGCGGCGCGCATATGGAGCGGCTCGCGGAGGTCGACACTGTAATCTTCGACAAGACCGGTACGCTGACCCATGGCTCGCCGGTTGTCATCGATGTCATCAGCTACGAGAAAAACATCACTCACCGGCATTTGCTCGGACTCGCGGCGGCGGCGGAAACCAAGCTGCAGCATCCGGTCGCCGACGCGCTACGCGTCAAGGCCCAGGAACTTGGCGCCAATATTCCCTATTGCGAGGAGACCAAATACCGGATCGGGCTGGGTGTTGAAGGGCAGGTCAACGGCTACTACCTGCATGTCGGCAATGAACGGTTCATGCGGCAGAGCGAGATCAATGTCCGGGTAGCGGAGAGCGACCGTGCGGCACTGGACGAGCAAGGCTATTCTTGCATTTACGTGGCGGTCGATGGAACGCTTGCCGGTCTCGTACCGTTTACCGACAAGATCCGGCCCGAAAGCCGGGAAGTGATCCAGCGGCTGCACGAACTTGGAATCCGCAACAGTGTCATGCTGACCGGCGATAACGCAGTGGTGGCCCGATCGGTGGGCAGCCGGCTGGGGCTGACCCGGCAATTCGCAGACATGCTGCCGGCGGACAAGGCCGAGGTCATCCAACAGTTCCAGCGCGAGGGTAATTTGGTTGCCATGGTCGGCGATGGCATCAACGATTCGCCAGCGTTGAGCTTTGCCGACGTCGGCATTGCCATGAAACATGGCGCCGAGGTGGCACGCGAATCGGCGGACGTCGTGCTGATGGAGGATTCGCTGTGGAAACTTGTCAAAGCGATTGAAATCTCGCGCGGCGCGGTGCGCTTGATCCATCAGAATTATGCCATTGTCGCCGGCTTGAATACATTGGCGCTCGGGCTCGCGCTGCCCGGAGGATTGATTATTCCGGAAATTACTGCATTGATCAGCAACGGCTCGGCGATATTGGCCGCTTTGAACGGAATTCGCCCGATCCTGCGCTATCAATGACCACGGCCGAGCCCAGCACCCCGCCTCCGTCGACGCTGTCGCCGTCGCAGCGAGAGGCGCTCAGGCGCGCGGTTCTCGACCTAGAAAATCAGGATTTTGCCGCGCAACTTGCCGACTATGCCGGCAGGCCGATCGAGCGGGTGATGCGGCTCATGCCGCGGGCCGCCAGCAGCCGCCTTAACAGGGTGGTCGAGCGTGCCATTCTCAATTGCCTCAACGTCGCCATCAACTCGATCGAGCAGCGATCGAAAGCGCCGCCGGCACAACGCACCGCTTCCGTGCTCGCCGGCATCAGTGGCGGCGTCTCCGGCTTTTTCGGAATTGTGGCATTGCCGATCGAACTGCCGGTGACCACGACTTTGATGCTGCGGTCGATTGCCGACATCGCGCGCCACCACGGTGAAGACCTCGCGACGCTCGAAGCGCGGCTGGCCTGCGTCGAAGTCTTCGCACTCGGCGCGCCGCGAAGGGGACGGCGCGCTGATTTCGGCTACTACGCTTCGCGCGCGCTGCTTGGCCGGTTGACCGCGGACGCCGGCGCGCTTCTCCTGGAGCGCGGCGCCGCCAACCTGTCCGCTCCGGTGGTTGGCACTCTGGTGACCGAAATCGCGACGCGGTTTTCCGTCGTGGTGTCGGAGCGCTCGGCCGCGAGCGCAATACCAGTGCTCGGTGCGGTCGGCGGCGCCACGGTAAATCTTCTTTTCATGAACCATTTCCAGCGTGTTGCCCGCGGCCATTTCGCCATCAGGCGATTGGAACGTGAATACGGAGCAAGCACGGTGCGCCGGCTTTACGACGAACATGCGCCGCGCCGCGCACCGGTGCGGCAGCGCGCTAGCAGAGGGCGGGCCCTTGCCGACCGTAGCCAAAGCTAGCGCGGTCGCGTCGGCGAACGAGGCGACGGCGGCGCATCCGGGCGACGCCACCGACGCACCGCAGGCGGTCGACCAATCCGCGCCGGAGGAGCGTGCCGTGGCGCTGCGGCGTGGGCTGCGGCGCATGCGAACAATTGCAACGCTGCTGCTCGGCGTCATGACGCTGATCTTTATCGCCACGACAATGACCAAATATGACTGGCCATGGCTGCCTTATCTGCGCGCCTTCGCCGAAGCCGGGATGGTCGGGGCCTGCGCCGATTGGTTTGCGGTCGTTGCCTTGTTTCGGCGTCCGCTCGGCTTGCCGATTCCGCACACCGGCATCATCCCGAGCAACAAGGAACGGATAGGCGGCGCACTGGGCCGCTTCATGACCAATAATTTCCTGACCGCGCCGGTGATGAACGACAGGCTTGCGCGCATCGACGTCATCGGCGCGATTGCACAGTGGCTTGAAAATGCCGATAACATCGATCGGCTGGCGAATAATCTCGCGCAGCTCTTGCCAAGAATAGTGTCCTCCCTCCCGGGCTCGCAAATCGGCGCGACCGCGGGCAGACTGGCGCAGCAGACGCTGGCGACCATCCCGGCCGCACCGGCGGCGGCGAAGCTGCTTGAGATCGTGTGGGCCCAGGGTGAGGCGCAGGCGCTGATCGCGCAGGGGATCGAGTACGGCCAAGGCTACCTCGCCGACAACAAGAACTATTTCTCAAGCAAGATCGCGCAGCAGTCGTCGCGGTGGATTCCGCGATGGATTGACAACTTGATCGCCGACAAGGTGATGAACGGGGCCCTGGCGACGTTGACCGAAATGCGCGATCCGCGCCATCCGTGGCGTGTCGAACTGCAAGGCGGCGTCATGCGGTTAATCGGCCAGCTGGGGTCCGACCCGCAATTCTACGCCAAGGGCGAGGCCTTCAAGGCCCAGTTGTTGGCCAATCCGCTGTTCATCGAGCAGGCCAAAATGCTGTGGACTGAGCTTGAGAGCGGCTTGGAGTGGGGCATTCCCGCTCACGCCGATGCTATCGCTCGCGGCTTTGCCGAGATGTTGCGAAGCATTGGCCGGTGGCTGCGTGAAGACCCCGAACGCCAAACGCAGCTCAACCGCCGCATTCGCGCCGGCGCCCGGCGCCTCTTGCTCGCTTACCGCTTCGAGATCGGCAACTATATCGAGCGCGTGGTCCGCAATTGGGATTCTAGTACGCTCGTCGAGCGGCTGGAACTGCAGGTCGGCAAGGATCTGCAATTCATCCGCATCAACGGCACCTTGGTTGGCGGCCTCGTCGGACTTCTGATCTTCATCGCGTCGAAATGGATCGCGATTTTCTAGGCCGGGGCGTGACACCGACGCTAATGGCATTTTTTGGGAGACTGCGGTGGATCGCTCCGCGGTCTGCAAGAGGGGGCGCCCGCCGATGGTGGCTGGCAGCAGCAGCTCGGCATAGCGGTGCAAGCGTTCGTCGGCTCACCGCCTTTGCCGCCATTGATAATAGTGATCGGTCCGGGCGCACGGCCTTCCCTTTCAATCGATAGCAGCTCCTTCAAGATGATGTTCATTGACGATGAATTGATGAGCTGTGTCAGATTCTCCAGTTTTCTGTCGATGTCGGCTCGCTGTGAATCGATTTTGGCGACCAGAGTGGCGATCTCTCGATCGAGCCGCGCATCGAATTTCCGTTCCAGAGCGTGAATACCGTTAACCTGCTTCGGATCGGCCGCGGCTCCGGCCGTGGGCGGTTGGCACCCAACCGCCCAAGCGATCGTTACGCCGGCCGCCAAGAGACCGGTGAGCACGGTAAGCATGCGCCACAGCGGCACCGGCGACCAATTCACGCCAGCGGTTCCTGCTGGCCGGCAGTGGCGTCCAAGAAGCTCTCCCACCCTTTGGGCTGCGCAGCTTTTCTGCCGTCGATCCAAGACTCAAGCTCGGTCCCGATGTATTTGCCGGCCTTGGCGACCATCCGGTGTTCCTCCGGCAAGTGCCAGATCATCGAAGCACAGAGGCCGAAGGGCACCCAAAACAACCAGGGGAAGACCCACGATTTCTCAGGATTTGAGAGAATATAGCTGTACAGCGCCGCGAGTGCGATCAAACCCCAATTGTGGAAATCCAGCCGACTCTTAAGCTTGGTCGTGATTTCATCGCGCAGAGATTTATATTCCTCGATGTAGAACGTATCCTTTTCCATGACCCGCCACCGTTCTCACGCAGAGGGTTTGCGCGAGTATCCCGTTGTGAACGCCGACCCGCCGATACCGCCAAGCCGCCGCACACTATAATCGCTCAACTGTAAGTTTTGGAAGGGCCTGCCCCGGACGGGCATTGACCGGCTAGCGATCATCAAAAATCGTTCACACGCCGCCGCTAAACTTTCGTGTTTCGCCATCGAAAGTCGAAAAAGTGCTCCCGAACAGCGGCGTCGCCTTGCGTCGGCAGCTCGCCATCATTTTCGAGGATGAGGAGCCGCGAAACGCGGTCACACGACTTTTCAATTTCGCCTTGGCGTTGCTGATTGTCGCTAACGTGTCCTGCGTTATCCTCGAATCCGTCGAGCCGATCAGGCGCAATTTTGCAGCCACATTTGAACTCTTCGAACACGCCGCGACGGCGATTTTCGCGGTTGAATACGTGCTTCGGATCTGGGCATCGGTCGACTTTCGCGACAAGCGCTACCACGACCCGCTTTGGGGCAGGCTGCGCTATACCCGCAGCTTCTTTGCGTTGGTCGATTTGCTCGCGGTACTACCGGCACTAATCGGTTTTATGGGCGCCGCCGATCTTCGCGTGCTGCGCCTTCTTCGCCTATTACGGATGCTGAAGCTTGTTCGGCATTCGACCACCTTCGGATTGCTGTTTTCCGTATTGCGCGAAGAGGCGCGCTCGGTCGCGGCGCTACTGTTTGTACTGCTATTAACGGTAACAATCTCGGGCTCGCTGATGTACATGATCGAGGGCGAAGCGCAGCCCGACGTGTTCACGTCTATCCCTGCCGCGATGTGGTGGGCGATCGAGACGCTGACAACCGTGGGCTATGGCGACATGGTGCCGATGACTGCGCTCGGACGGATCGTGGGCGGCATCGTATCGATTGTCGGAATCGGGACGTTGGCGTTGTTCTCAGGATTGATCACGGTCGGCTTTCTCGATCAATTGAAACTATACCGCGAGCAACATCCCAAGATCGCCGTCGCGGTCACCGATAAGACGATTACGGTGCACCAAAGTCATCGCGAGCGGCTCGGAGATGGCGCCAACCTTTCCCCCGTGAGTTCAGCGCGGGAAAGGCCGGCGATCCCAGTGCCGGCGGTGTGCCCGCATTGCGGCTCGGTTTTATCGCATGCGGCGACGCGCGATGCGGAGCACAGCGAGCCGTTCGGCGCTTGATTGCTGTGGCGCTTACTCTGCCGCCGCGGATGCCTGCGCTGGCGGATCGGCGCCGATTGGAGTGAACGCGCCCTGGATTGGATCGTAAAAGTGAAGTGCGCCGGTGCCGACATCAAAGTAGGCGCCCAACAAGTGCAACTCCCGCGCCTCGACGCGACTGCGAATCCAAGGAAACGACGTCAGATTGTCCAAAGTGGCGACGACAGAGGCCTGTTCGAGCCGGCAAAGGAAATCCGGGCGGGGGAGACTGACGGTTTCGCCCAGCGATTTTGCGGCCGGCGCAATCAAGGACATCCAATTGTCGATGAAATCTCCCGGATCGGGTCGGTCCTTGTGCTTGACATAGGCGCGGATGCCGCCGCAATGCGAATGTCCCATCACGATAATATAACCGACCTTCAGGTTCTGAACGGCGAATTCGAGAGCGGCAGAGACGCCGTGAGTGAAGCCTGTCGGCGAATAGGGCGGCACCAGGTTGGCGACATTGCGCACGACAAACAACTCGCCGGGATGGGCGTCGAAAATCACTTCCGGCGAGACCCGTGAATCGCAACAGCAAATCACCATAACCTCGGGCTGCTGCCCGGCTTCGGCCAGCTTGTGGTAGCGGCTGCGTTCGAGTGGAAGGCGATGCTCGACGAATGCGCTATAGCCGTCGACCAGTCGTGGGGGCAATTTCATGTTGGCCTACGCGTTTGGCGCGTCTCATGGCGCGCGTGTCGACACGTCACGGCTAGATTTGTGACAGGCCTTTCCAACGACGATGTGACAACCGGCGCAGCAGCGGTCGCGGCCTCGAATGCTCAACGAATCGGTCGGTGCGAGGTCGCGTGTTGAGTTTGGCCCGTGCCTAGCTGCGTCGCCTGAATGATGAGCTGGAACGCATCGGACTCGCCGTTGTCGGTCGGAATCCAGGGCGTGTTGGGACAATTATTGCTTTGCAAGCCGAGAATTCCGCATGCGCCGATGGTGACGGTCTTGAGCCCCGGCACTCCGCCATTCTGGCCCCTCTTGCTGGTCAATAATTCCAGATAATGGGCGATCTCGGCTGCGGCGACCCGCTCGGGTTCGCCCGGGGGCGTATTCCAATTCAGGATCGTCACCTCGAAGCCGGGGCGTCTGATCACCGTCGTTCCGGCGCCATTGTGGATCGTGACAATACCGAAGTGGTTGATGACGTGCGTGCCGTTTTTGCCTTGGACAACGGTGACCGCTCCGCCGCGAATACCGATCGCGGCGGCGGGTGTCACGATCGACGCATCGCCCTGATGGCTAAGCTCGCCGCCAACGAAACGCAGCGCACCCTCGGTCAGCGAGACCAGCATATGGCCAGCGTTGGAATCCGGTTTGTAAACATATTCATCGATCAGGATACTGGTGTTGGGCGCAATGCTCAGCGTGCTCTTGTCGAGGAAGGCAAGCTGCACCATGCCGGTAGGTGTGGTGTGGATGCGTTCCTTGTGCACGATGCGCGCTCCAACTGTCAGGTCTACGGTGGTGGCGCCAGGCGGCGTCGTCTCCGACAATGGATTGACCGCCGTCGCGGTGCCGACCTGCTGTGCTGCGGCCGGCGCGGCTATCAGCGCAGCGCCGATCAAAAAAGCAGCTATTCTTTTCCAATATCTCATGGCGTGCTTTCGGCTTACGGCGTGTTTTCAGAATTTGAGCGTCGGTCCGGCCGAGACCGACAGGTCGCGCATCGAGAACGCCGCGACGTTGGAGACGTCGGCGCGATACTGCAGCAGCGTAGCGAGCGTGATCTGCTTCCAGACCGGGATATCGAGACCGAGGCCGACGCGCCATTCGGTGCTGCGCGGTGTAATCGCCGGATCGATGGTCGGATCGGGGGCGTTATAGAGCCAGGAACTCACGCCTGCGGTCGGCGTCAGCGTCCAGATCCGTCCGTCGCCGGGAAATGAAAAATTCCACGGGAGCCAGACGTCGGCTGCATAAACATCATAGCTGTAGGGCCCGAAATTGTCGCTAGCATGGCCGAAAGCCACGCGCGACTGCCAGAACACACCCGAGGCGACCGGCCCGGAGACCTGCAGCGCATAAGTCGACAGCGTGCCGCTCAATCCGGCAGCAAGCGGATAAAATGTCGAATTGTGAAAACTTTGCTGCACGATCTCAGCGTAAGGATCGAGCGCGACATTGCCGATATTGGCATGCATGGTGAGCCCGCCGCCGATGCCTTCGTAGTAAGGCGCGTCAGCCAATACGGCGCCGGTCGCGATCAGATAGGGTTTGATCGATAGCCCGTTGGCGCTATCGGACGGAATTCCAAACCGCGGACCAGCGCGAAATTCCAACAGGCCGATATCGAATTGGTGCAGCTTGAATTGTTGCGCGTCATAACCCTGTGCTGACGCTTCGAAGGTATCGCTGTTTTGGTTTTCAAAATCGTGGACGTAGTTCACGCCGAATGCACCGAACCAATTCCAATCGCCCTGGGAGAAGAACCGGCGGTCGAAGGTGCGGCCCGATGCCAGCACACCTTGCGGTCCCGGTCCGGCGCTCGCGTTGCTCTGATAGCGCAGGCCGGTTTGGGCGAAGCCGGAAAACTGGTCGGGCTTGAGCTTCTTATCCGCAATCGCGAGCAGATCTTCGGCGCGCTGACGCAGTTCTGGCGAAGTATCCCCCATGAGCAACGCGGATTGAAAATAGCCGCGCGCCATGTCGTAGGAGCCAAGCCGGTAATATAGCACGCCGAGCTCAAACCGCACACGCGACAGCATTGGATTGTAGAACAGAAGCTGTTCATAGGCGCTGATCGCGGACTCGATATTTTCGGCCGAAGCGCTGGCGGCATATTGCAACGTGTTGTTGAGGTCGCTTGGCCGCGCCAAGAGGCCCTGGAATAGCGGGTTTGTTCCGACGAAGCCGGAGGAGGTTTGGGCATTGGCGGAAATTGTCGAAAACACGAGCCCCGCGATTAGCGCTAGGGCACAAGCGGTTAGCTTCGGTCTGGCACCGACTTGCAAAATGACCGTGTCGCCCGGTGCCGCCGACACGCCGGAGCCGGCACGGTCGCATTTATAGCATTTGCCGCGTGTTCTCACGAACCTGACCCAGCCTATTACCGCTGGCGGAACAAGTCGAGGTTTGCGGGGTGTGGGCCGGTTCCCGTCAAGGCCGTTCTTAAGCGGCGCTCGCGCCGTCGCGCGAAGCTATGTATCCAAGGCCGATGGCGCCGATCGAACCGCCGAAAATCATGCCAATCGGCATGAAGCTGAAAAACACCAGCATGCCGGAATAGCCTTCGAAGGAAGTGGTGTGGAATACCGTGGTCCAAATCAGGCCCCCGATGACCCCAATCACGCCGCCGAGAATCGCGCCCAGGATCAAGCCGATTAAGGCGAGCACTGCGACCTTCATCATGTCCCCCACATTGTGATTGCGCGTCAGCCGCGCTTCGATCGGTCGCGAACATAATTGATGATCGCCGAGAAATCTGCGGCACTGTGGCCCAGTTGGGCAAACTCTTCGTAGATGTCCGCTGCATGTCCGCCGAGTGCGGCCTTGGCATTCACTGAAGCCGCGGCTTCACGGGCGAGCTTGAGGTCCTTCAACATCAGAGCGGCGGCGAAGCCCGGCTTATAGCCGTTGTTGGCGGGACTGGCAGGCACCGGTCCAGGCACCGGACAATAGCTCGTCAACGACCAGCACTGGCCGGAAGACGACGCAGCGACGTCGAACAGCGCCTGATGCGACAGGCCGAGCTTTTCGCCGAGCACGAAGGCTTCGCTAACCGTGATCATCGCGGCGCCGAGGATCATGTTGTTGCAGATCTTCGCCACCTGGCCGTTGCCGGCCTCCCCGCAATGCACGACCCGTTTGCCAATGCGCTCAAGGAGTGGCTTGCTGCGCGCGAAGGCCTCATGGCTGCCGCCGACCATGAAGGTGAGCGTCGCGGCTTTTGCTCCGCCAACCCCGCCGGAGACCGGCGCATCGAGGGTCGCGATGCCGCGCGCCGCCGCCAGCGCGTGCGCCTTTCGCGCACTCGTCACATCGATGGTAGAACAATCGATAAAGAGCGTGCCCTGCCGCGCATGCGGCGCGATATCATTCCAGACCGACAGTACATGCTCGCCCGCCGGCAGCATGCTGATCACTACGTCGGCGTTTTCGACCGTCCCTCTGGCGTTCGCGACAATCTGAACGCCGTCCTGGGCAGAAGCCTGGCGTGATGCCGGCACCACGTCGAACCCCAAGACGTGTTCGCCGGATTTGACGAGATTGGCGGCCATCGGCGCGCCCATGTTGCCCAGACCGATAAACCCGATGGTCGCCATGTGCGTCTCCCCATTATTCGAATTTCAGTTCTAGTTCGCCGACGGATTGAAAGTGACGATCGACGATATCGGGTGAGACCGCTTCAAGCTTGTCCGGACGCCAAGCCGGCTTGCGGTCCTTGTCGACGATCGCCGCACGTATGCCCTCAATGAAATCGTGCCCGGCAATGCATGCCAATGCGATACGGTAGTCTTGCTTGAAGCACTCCTCAACCCGGTGAAACGATGCCGCCGCGTGCAGGTTTCGTAATGTGATCTTCAGCGACGTCGGCGACGCCTTGCGCATCGTTTCGAGCGCAGTCCCGGCGTCTTCGGCGCGGGAATTGCGCAATCTCTCGAAAATGTCTTCGACGTGATCCGCACTATAGCAGCGGTCGATCCATGGCCGCGCCGGTTCCAGCCCACTGGCGGCGGGCGGAGTTGCCAGTGCACTGAGCCGCGCGGTGGCATCGGCGGCGGAGCGGCAATCGGCGACCGCCGCAGGGATTTCCGCAAGCCGTTCCGCGGCAATGTGAACATCGGCCAAGCCGCAATAGATCGCGTCGCCGGCAGCGATGCGGTCGCCGGTCAGCGCCAGGTGGAGGCCGACCTCACCCGGCGCGCGCGCCAGGAAGTACGACACGCCTACATCGGGAAAGAAACCGATGCCGACCTCCGGCATGGCGACTGCGGAACGATCGGTCACGATGCGATGTGAGGCATGCGCCGAGAGGCCGACGCCGCCGCCCATCACCAGGCCGTCCATCACCGCGATCAGCGGCTTGGGATAGCGTGCGATCATCACGTTGAGATTGTATTCGGTCGCCCAGAATCGCGCCGGCAACGCGTCGCCGGATATTGCCGCGTCATAGATCGCGCGAATGTCGCCGCCGGCGCAGAATGCCCGCTCGCCGGAGCCGTCGATCAGCACCGCGCCGACCGCGGGATCCGACGCCCATGCACGCAAATGCGCGGTCATAGTAACGGCCATGTCGAGGGTGACCGCATTGAGCGCCTGCGGCCGGTTTAGCGTGATGTGACGCAGCGCACCGTGCTCGCGAACCAGAACGTCGCCGTCATGCACGACCGCTTCGCTCATCGTCCGACGAGGCTTCTCGCCACGATGAGCCGCATGATCTCGTTCGATCCTTCGAGGATCTGGTGCACGCGCAAATCGCGCACGATCTTCTCGATGCCGTATTCCGAAAGATAGCCGTAGCCGCCGTGCAGTTGCAGCGCCTGATTGGCGACGTCGAAGCAAGCATCGGTGACAAAGCGCTTGGCCATGGCCGAGAGTTGCGTTGCGTTTGCGTCCTTGCGGTCGAACGCGGCCGCAGCCCGCCACAGCAAAGCGCGCGAGGCTTCGAGCGCAGTCGCCATATCGGCGAGGCGGAATTGCAGCGCCTGAAATTCGTCGAGCCGTTTGCCGAACGCCTTGCGCTCTTTCATATAAGCGAGCGTGCGTTCGAACGCCGACTGGGCGCCGCCGACCGAACAGGCCGCGATGTTGAGCCGGCCGCCGTCAAGGCCCGCCATGGCGATCTTAAAACCAGCGCCTTCCGGACCGAGCCGGTTGCCAGCGGGGACGCGTGCATCCTCAAACAGGACGGCGCGCGTTGGCTGGGCGTTCCAGCCCATTTTGCGTTCGTTGGCGCCGAACGAAAGGCCCGGCCTGTCGCCGGGCACCAAAAAGGCCGAGATCCCCGACGCCCCCTCGCCGCCGGTTCGCGCCATCACCACATAGAGACCGCCCGCGCCGGCGCCGGAGATGAACTGCTTCTGGCCGTTGAGAACGTAATGATCGCCATCGGGCACGGCGCGCGTGGTCAGCGCGGCGGCATCCGACCCCGCGCCCGGCTCGGTCAGGCAGTAGCTTGCCAACAATTCCATAGTGCACAGTTTTGGCAGCCAGTATTTGCGCTGCGCGTCCGAACCGAAGGCGTCGATCAGCCACGATGTCATGTTGTGGATCGACATATAGGCCGCGACCGTCGGACAGCCGGTCGCCAGCGCCTCGAAGATTACGCTCGCGGTGAGCCGCGACAGCCCCGATCCGCCGACGTCCTCGGCGATGAAAACCCCGCCCATGCCGAGCGCCGCAGCTTTGCGCATTTCGGCAACGGGAAAATGCTTTCCCTCGTCCCAGGCGATCGCGTTCGGCGCGAAAACCTCATCGGCGAAGGCGCGCGCCATGTCGCGCACCGCGATCTGGTCGGCATCGAGCGAAAAAGCCGCTGCGGCGCTTGTGGTCAAATCGAGCATCGAGGCGTTTCCGGCGTGTTTGTCGCGGCCACGCAATAGGCTAAAGTTTAGGCGCCCCCATTGTTCTTCGCAATAAGAGGCGCCGGCATGGATTTTACCCTTCCGCCCGAGATCGAAGATTTACGCCGGCGCACGCGCGCCTTCATCGCCGAGCACGTCTTGCCGCTCGAAGCCGAGCCGGAGAATTTCTCCGAATATGAAAACATTCCGCTCAAGCGGATTGCGCCGATTCAGGAGCAGGCGCGGAAAGCCGGATTATGGGCGCCGCAATCGCCTAAGGAATTTGGCGGTATGGGGCTCCCGATCGTCGCCTGGGCCGCGATCTATGAGGAAGCGGCGCGCTCGCTTTTCGGACCGCTGGCGATTAATTGCTCAGCACCCGACGACGGCAATATGAATCTCTTGGCGCGCGCCGGCACCCCGGCGCAGAAGGAAAAGTGGTTGCGCCCGATCGTCGAAGGCAACGTAAAATCCGCTTTCGCCATGACCGAGCCGGCGCCCGGCGGGGGCTCCGATCCGGGTATGATCCGCACCACCGCCGAAAAGAAAAACGGCAAATGGGTGATCAGCGGCCGCAAATGGTTCATCACTGGCGCCTCAGGTGCCGAGCATTTCATCGTCATCGCGCGCACCTCCGACGATAAGCGTCACGGGCTGACCGCGTTCCTCTATCACCGCGACCAGCCGGGCTGGCGCGTCATCCGCCGCATTGCGATCATGGGACCGCAGGAGCACGGCGGACACGGCGAGCTAGAATTCGATGGGCTTGAAGTTGCCGACGAGGATATGCTGCTCGGTATCGGCGATGGCCTCAAAGCCACGCAGATCAGGCTCGGTCCGGCACGGCTGACACATTGCATGCGTTGGCTCGGCCAGGCCAAGCGCTGCATGGAGATCGCGCAGGAATACGTCAACCGCCGTGAAGGCTTTGGCACCAAGCTTGCCGACCGCGAAAGCGTGCAGATCAAGCTCGGGCAGATCGCGCAGCAGATTCAGATCGGCCGCCTCCTCACGATGCATGCGGCCTGGAAGCTCGGTCAAGGCGATCGCGCGCGCAAGGAAATCTCGATGGCGAAGGTGCACGTCGCCGACACGCTGCACAATGCCTGCGATACCGCCATCCAGCTCAACGGCGCGCGCGGTTATTCCAAGGACACGATTTTGGAATGGATCTACCGCGCCGCCCGTGCTGCGCGCCTGGTCGACGGCGCCTCGGAAGTGCACAATATGGTGTTGGCGCGTTTCCTGCGCGAGGAAGGTCGGGATTTTTGGAGTTGGGGTGTGGGCGATTAAGTGTGAGCCTTGGAGCTTACATTGCGCCTTATCCTCTCTAACTCCGCCAGCCCGTATCGACCCCGTCGAGTAGGCGCAGATAGGCAGGCCAGTCGGCCGAGCCGCGGCCCGAATCGTGATGCTCGTATTGCCGCGCGGTCTTTTCGCAAATCTCCGCCGGAATCTCATTGAGCGCGCCGCCAGTCGCTTCCATGGTGAGTTGGATATGCGCGGCTTCGAGCAACGACTTCATCAGCACGAAAGCCTCGCGTGCGGTCTGGCCGACCGAGAGTACTCCGTGATTGCGCAGGATCAGCGCCCGGTTCGAGCCGAGCGCCTTGTTGATGCGTGTCCGTTCGCCGAAGTCTTCTGTAATGCCTTCGTAATCGTGATAGCCGACGCGGTTGTAGAAACGGATGGCGGCTTGCGACACCATGCGCAGCCCGTGCTTTATTCCCGCGACCGCCATGCCGGTCTCGGTATGCACGTGGACTGCGCAATTGACGTCAGGCCGCGCCGATAGCACGCCGCCGTGCAGGGTGAAGCCCGGTCGGTTGACGCCCGCGGCTTCGTCGAGATCGTCGTCCATGCTGACCTTGACGAGGTTGGACGCCGTCACTTCGGTGTAAAGGAGTTCGTGCCGTTTGATGAGGAATTTGCGCTCGTCGCCGGGCACGCGCATCGAGGAATGATTGTAGATGACATCGTCCCAGCCGTAATGCGCGATCAGCCGATAGGTCGCGGCGAGGTCGATGCGGGCCTGCCATTCCGCGGGAGAAATATCCGCTTCGGCCACGACGGCGATCTTCAAATGCGTGTTCATCAGCCGGTCCTCCCCAGGGAATAACAAAGCCTATCATGCCGCGCCGCGGCTGGGGAGCATGTCTGGGCGGCACCGCCGTTGTTGCCGATGTGCCGCGCCATAACCGCGCAGAGGCGACTTGGCGAATGATGTTAACGGTTCATCAACCGGCGGCGATAAAGTCTCGTTTATGGGGCAATCATCTCGGGCGATTGGGAAAGTCGCGGCGCTGGCTGGCGCATTGGCGCTGTCTTCGGCGCTCTCTCTGGCAGTGCTGTTGGGCGCGCAAGGCACCATTTTCGGCGCCAGTGAGATCGGGCTGCACGGCTTGCGGCAGCAGTACCGCCGGCCGGCGGAAATCCCGTATCCGAAGGATGATCCCTATTCGCAGGCCAAATCCGAACTGGGTCGCGCACTGTTTTTCGATCCAATCCTGTCCGGCGCGAAGCTTCGATCCTGCTCCACCTGCCATAATCCCGGCCTGTCGTGGGCGGACGGGAAGCCACGCGCAATCGGTGAAAACCAGAAGCCGCTCGCGTCGGGGTTGCGGACGCCGACGCTCCTCAACGTTGCCTGGACGCCGAAACTTGGCTGGGACGGACACTTCCACGACCTCGAAGGTGTTGCAATCTCGCCGATCACGGCTCCCGATAACATGAACCTGCCGGAAGATGCGTTGATAGAGCGGCTCGCGGCGATCTCGGGCTACGTGAAAGCCTTCGACGCGGCATTCGGAAAAGGCGGTGTCGATCGGCGCAAGATCGAACAGGCGCTCGCAACCTTCGAGCGTTCGATTGTGTCCGACGAAGCGCCGTTCGACCGCTGGATTCGCGGCGATGAAACCGCGATCGGCGCCGCCGCCAAGCGCGGTTTCGCTCTATTCAACGGCAAAGGCAATTGCGCGGCATGTCATAGCGGTTGGGCTTTCACCGACGCCGCATTCCATGACATCGGCGTCGCGCATGACGACGATATCGGGCGCGGCCGGCAGTTTCCAAGCTCAGTGAAGCTGCAATATGCCTTCAAGACCCCGACGTTGCGCGATGTGGCCCGCCGCGGCCCGTATATGCACGACGGTTCATTTGCGACACTCGATGACGTCATAGATCTTTACAATCGCGGCGGCGTCGATCGGCCGAGCCGCGACGATGAGATTCATCAGCTCAATTTGCTCCAGAGCGAGAAGGCGGATCTCATCGCCTTTCTGCGAACGCTCAACGGCACGCCGAAGCCGTTCGCGCTTCCCGCCCTGGCACGCTGACGTACTTCCGCTGGTCATGGGGCTCACCCCGTCGATCGACCGCGACTTTGTGCCCGAGCCGTAAAGACGCTGACACCCGCGACAAGCGCGGCCGTGATGGAGGCTGGACGATTTAAAGAATTGCCGGCAGCGCGTAGCTCGACAGCGCTAAGCCCGAAATCAGCAAAAAGCCGGCGCCGGTTTCGAGCGACTCGACATGCGCTGGAAAGCGATCGGATGCGTAGGCGACGACGGCGCCTATCATAACGCTGAACAATCCAACTGCGCCGACCATCGAAAACTCTCGCGGGACCCGATCGCCCGAACCCATCTAACTGATAGCGGCCATTGCTTAGCGGGGCCTTAGACGCCGCTTGTCGTGGCCTCGACTCGCTGCCCAATTCAATTTAAGGTTAACCACAAGTAAATTTGCCCCCGAGGCTCTAGAAAAGCGCTAATGTTTGTGGTAAATGTCTAGTTAATCCAGATGGCTGGGTGACGACCTGTGACTGTTTTGTGAAGTGCCTTTTTGGGGTGAGGTGGCGTAATGACTGGTCTGGGCAGACAGTTGCGTTTTGCGGCGGCGATTCCACTGGGCTTACTATTTAACGTCGCGCTTTCCGCATCAGCCAGTGCGCACGTCAAATGGTTCTGCGCCTTTGACGTTGCCGGGCAGCCGGACGGCCTGGAAAACGTCCTCTGTCCCGACTTCGAATTTTTGACCGGACTTTCCATTCTTGCCCTGATGACCGGCAGCGTGCTTGAGGGCACGCCGGTTGGCATTGCGATGTTGCGCGCCTTTGATCGCGCTACCGCGGTCGTGCGCAACAACTTCGAGATAATAATGCGCGCGGCCTGCGGCTTCTTTTTTATCGCCGTTTGGGGCGTCGGCGGCATTCTACTCACGCCGGAACTTAAGATTGATTCGACGGTGATTGCCGCCATTCAACTCGGCATCGCCGCTGGAATGTTGTCGCGCCGCACGATGCCGTTATCGGGGCTCGGCATTTGTGTGTTGTATGGGGTCGCGATTTCGCAATATGGGATTTTCCACCTCGCCGATTATCCGGTGTTTCTCGGCGTTGCGGTTTATGTCGCCCTGGTCGGCCTGCAAAAAAATCTGTTTGGCGCCCGCCCGATCGACATCTTGCGCTGCGCCGCCGGCATCACGCTGATGTGGGCGTCGGTCGAAAAATGGGCTTATCCGGAGTGGTCGTATCCGCTTTTCATCGAGCATCCGGGAATGTCGATGGGCTTTAGTCCGGAATTCTACATGCGTGCCGCCGGCGCGGTGGAATTTGCATTGGCATTTTCGTTGGTGTGGACGCCCTTAGTACGGCGTCTGGGTGCGGTGATCCTTACGGCGATGTTCGTCAGCGCCGTATTCGAATTCGGCAAGATCGATTTGATCGGACACACGCTGATCGTGGTCGCGTTGCTCGGTGTCATCGCCGACGACGCCGGCAAGCCGGCGCAGCTACGCGATTCGTGGCTGTTGCCACTCGGCTATGCCGCGTCGCTGGTCATATTTCTGATGGCATATTACGTGGGACATGCGGCGTTGTTCGGCACCGCGGTCCTCTGAGCGCGGATTCGCTATTTGACGTGGACCATAAGCAGCATCTTCGGATGGATGGCGCAGAGGACATTGAAGTCGCCGGTCATCGGGAAGGTGATGTCGGTCTTGCTACCCGGCTCCTGGTCGCCGGAGTCGAAGGTAAATTTGTCGGAATCGATATAAGCGTGATGCAGCAAATCGCCGTCGTCGTTGACGATTTGAATGGTCTCGCCGCGTTTAATCGAGATTTCGCCGGGCCGGAATTCACGGCCCTTTTGCGAGACCGAGTATTGCGGTAGCGCCAATCCGACCAGCGTACCGAGTCCGATCAATGCGGCAGCGGTCAGCGCCACCGCGACCGGCTGGCGAACGCGCCATAGCGCGTTTGCAAGGTCCATGCCCGCCTCCTTGCGCGATCGACGGGCGGCGATGCCGCCGCGGCGTGAACAAAGCGTGGATTGTTCGAGGGTGAACGCCGGCGGTTAAGACGTCGTTAACGAAGCCATAAGCGGCCGTTAAGGAACCCGTCAAGATTGGACTGGATGCTGCACTGCTTTTAACGGCTGCCGGTATAAGTCTAAACCCCTATAGTGAGAACCCCTGGCATTTCATGCTGCGCAGCCGGATCGCTTCCGTGATCTTCAACCTGATATCCCGCTGGCGGCGAACCGTCGCCCGGGCCGCGTCGCTGTGCATGACGATCCGGGGCCGAATCCTGGTCGCATTCCTGGTCATGAGCATCATCACCGCGGCGTTTGGCGCTTACGCCACGATGGGCATCAAGAACGCTGGGGTGCTCGTCGACAAGACCTTCGACGAATCGCTGATGTCGATCAATTACGCACGCGCGGCGGCGGCCGATTTCGCGGCAATGCGCGCGGCCTTCGCGCGGCAATGGATCGCCGCCGATCCGGAGATGCGCGCAGCCCTCGACACGGAAATCGACAAACTCAGTACGTCGTTGTCGGGAGACATCAAGATCGCAGCCGAGCGCTCGCAGTCGGTCCGCGCCACACGGGCCGCCGACAACGTGCACCGCGCGGTCAATGCCTGGAAAGATATCTGCGAGCGCCTCCTCGACGGCAGCAGGCTCGACGTAAACTGGGAGACGCTGGATCGCTACGCCGCCAAGGTCGACGATCAGATTGATCTCCTGGTAAATTACACGGCCGGTGATGGCTTTCTCTATCGGCAGTCCGCTCGCGCGACCGTCGCCCGCGACGTGCAACTCAATATCGCCGGCACCGCGCTGGCGTTGCTTCTGTCGGCGCTCGTGGCTTGGGCGCTGGCGCGGCGCATTGTCGGTCCGGTCGCGGTCGCGTCCAACGTTGCGGCGCGCATCGCCGCCGGCAAACTCGATGTCGCCGTTCCCAAAGGCAGCGCCGACGAGCTCGGTGCGCTGCTTGCGGCCATGGGGGTGATGCGCGACAACATCAAGGCGATGATGGACCGCGAGGTCGCGCAACGGCGCTCGGCGCAGGCCCGGCTTGCCGATGCGCTCGAATGCTCCCAAGAGGGCGTCGTTGTGGTCGATGCCAAGGACGGCATCGTTCTGGCCAACGCCCAAGCCGCCGATTTGCTCGGCGTGCCGTCGCACCTGCTCAAGCCCGGCACCCCACTGTCGCAGCTCGAGCCGGCGTTGCGGGGCGCGGCCGACGCCGCCCGCCTTCTGATCCGCCGCGATAAGGATCTACAGGCAACCGGCGAAACCCTGATGGCGGACGGCCGCTGGCTGCGCATCAGCCGCAGTGCGACCCGCGATGACGGCTTCATTGTGTTGTGTAGCGATATCAGCCGCCTCAAGACGCAGGAATGGTCGCTGCGCGAAACCAACCTGTTGCTCGATGCCGCGCTGGAAAATATGTCCCAGGGTCTGTGCCTCTATGACGCGCAGAACCGGCTCGAGGTCTTCAACCGGCGTTTCTTGGAAATTTTCAGGCTACCGCGCGATCGGATCAAGCCCGGCATCGCCTATCGGGAAGTGTTGGAGATCAGCGTCACCGTCAACAATCATCCCGGCAAGACGGTGGATCAGTTGCTGGCGGAACAACACGAGGCCCGCGACCACAACGCGATGAGCCCGTATTTGTACGAGTTCAGCGATGGGCGCGTCATCTCGTGCCTCTACACTCCGACATCGGACGGACGCTGGGTGGCGACCTATGAAGACATCACCGAACGCCGCCAAGCCGAGGCCAAGATCATCCATATGGCGCGGCACGACGCGCTGACCAATCTGCCGAATCGCGTGCTGTTTCGAGACAAGATGATTCAGGCGCTCGATGGCGGCGACGAGCTAGCGGTCATGTTTCTCGACCTCGATCGCTTCAAGGGCGTCAACGATTCGCTGGGGCACTCGGTCGGCGATGCGCTGTTGTGCGCGGTCACCGAACGGCTACAGCGCGTGGTGCCCGGCGCGGCGACGGTGGCCCGGCTCGGTGGCGATGAATTCGCGATCGTGCACAGCAAAGTGAGCCCGACCGAGACCAGCGAGCTTGCCGCCCGCATCATCGATGCGCTGGTCGAGCCGTTCGATGTGCACGGCCACCAGGTGATCATCGGCACCTCGATCGGCATTGCGATGGCGCCTGCTGACGGCAACGAGCCCGACCAGCTGTTGCGCAACGCCGACATGGCGCTGTATCGCGCCAAGGCGGAGGGGCGCGGCACTTATCACTTCTTCCAGTCGGAAATGGACGCGCAGATGCAGGAGCGCCGCAAGCTTGAGCTCGATCTGCGCAAGGCGCTGACCGCCGAGCAATTCGAACTCTACTACCAGCCGCTGGTCGACGTTGCGAGCGGCGAAGTTTCGGGCTTCGAAGCGCTGATTCGCTGGAATCATCCGGAACGCGGCGTGGTCGCGCCCGACGCGTTCATTTCGGTCGCCGAGGAGATCGGGCTGATCGTGCCGCTCGGCGATTGGGTGCTCAAACAGGCCTGTCGGGATGCGGCAACTTGGCCGGCCAACCACACCGTCGCGGTCAATCTCTCGGCTGTGCAATTCCGCAATTCCACGCTGGCGCTGTCCGTAGTATCGGCGCTCGGCCAATCGGGGCTTGCACCGTCGCGGCTCGAATTGGAGATCACCGAGAGCGTGTTGCTGCAAGACGACCGCGCGGTGCTCGAAGCTCTGCATCAATTCCGCGACCTCGGCGTGCGCATCTGCATGGACGATTTCGGCACCGGCTATTCGTCGCTGAGCTACCTGCGCAGCTTTCCGTTCGATAAAATCAAGATCGATCGCTCGTTCGTGCGCGAGCTCGGCAAAAAGGACGACTGCGTCGCCATCATCCGCGCCGTCTTGGGGCTGGGCTCAAACCTCGGCATGGTCACCACGGCGGAAGGCGTCGAAACCGAGGAGCAGCTCGACATCCTGCGGGCCGAGGGCTGCATGCAGGTGCAAGGCTATCTCTTCAGCCGGCCAATCCCGGCGCCGGGGATCTCGGCGCTGCTGCGACAGCTCGAACCCCGTATCCGCGCGGCGTAAGGCACCCGTCGCGACCCGATGGGCCGTCGCACTTGCGTAAAATGTGTGATGGCTCAATACCCTAGCATTGTCGCGCCGGGCGCGCGCCCCATATATCCTTGCATTGCTAGCCCTATGGCAATATCGGGTCGGTGAGGGCAAACTGGCCCTTTGGAGGCCTGCGTAATGGCGCTGCGCGACGTCAAACTCGACGATAAATACGACCTCGGCCAGCGGCGTGTTTTTGTGACCGGTTTCCAAGCCTTGGTCCGACTTTGCCTGATGCAAAAGGAACTTGATCGCCGCAATGGCCTTCATACCGCAGGCTTCGTCACCGGCTATCGCGGTTCCCCGCTCGGCGGGCTCGACAGTCAGTTCCTCCGCGCCAGATCCGTTCTCGAGCGGAGCGATATCCGCTTCCAAGGCGGCATCAATGAGGATCTCGCCGCCACAGCGGTTTGGGGCTCGCAGCAGGCCGAACTGCGCGGCGAGGGCAAATACGACGGCGTATTCTCGATGTGGTACGGCAAAGGCCCGGGCGTTGACCGCACCGGCGACGTGTTCCGGCATGCCAATTTCGCGGGCTCCGCCAAGCACGGTGGTGTCTTGGCGCTGATGGGGGACGACCACACCGCCGAATCCTCGACCACCGCGCACCAGTCCGAATATCACTTCATCGACGTCATGGTCCCGATCCTGAACCCCGCGGGTGTGCAGGAAGTGCTCGACTACGGCCTCTATGGCTGGGCGATGTCGCGTTTCACCGGCGCCTGGACCGCGCTCAAGACGATGCACGAGACCATCGAATCGACTGCGGCCATCGATGCCAGCCTGGAGCGGATCAACATCGTCATCCCGGACGACTTCCGCATGCCGGAAGGCGGCCTCAATATCCGCCTGAACGATGCGATCCTTGCGCAGGAAGCGCGCCTGCACGATTTCAAGCGCGACGCGATGCTGGCCTTCGTGCGCGCCAACAAGCTCAACCGGACCATCACCTCCGGCGGCCGCGATCCGAAGATCGGCATCATCACCACCGGCAAAAGCTATCTCGACGTGCGCCAGGCATTTGACGAACTCGGCATCGACGAAATCCGCTGCAACGAACTTGGCATCCGGCTCTACAAGGTCGCGTGCGCCTGGCCGCTCAGCCGGCGCGAACTCGCCGAATTCGCCGACGGCCTCGATCTGATTATTGTCGTCGAGGAGAAGCGTTCGCTGCTTGAAGTCCAGGTTCGCGAGGAGCTCTACGGCACCGCTAACCAGCCGATTTGCATCGGCAAGAAGGACGAAACTGGCAATTGGCTATTCCCCGTCAAGGGCGCGCTCGATCCCAACGAGGTTGCGATCTGCATCGGCGACCGGCTTCTCAAATATCACCGCAACGACGATATCGCCGGGCGGGTGGCGCGACTGAAGGATCTGCAGCGCATCGCCGCGGCGACGACGGACATCGCGCAACGCATTCCTTATTTCTGCTCGGGCTGTCCGCACAATACTTCGACCGTGGTGCCGGAAGGTATGCGCGCCTATGCCGGCATTGGCTGTCATTACATGGCGCAATGGATGGACCGCTCGACGTTAGGTTATACGCATATGGGGGGTGAAGGGGCGAACTGGATCGGCGAAGCACCGTTCTCCAATCGCCCTCACGTTTTCCAGAATCTGGGCGACGGCACCTATAACCATTCGGGCTATATGGCGATCCGCGCCGCGATCGCGTCGAACACCAACATCACCTATAAGATTCTTTTCAACGACGCGGTCGCGATGACCGGCGGTCAACCCAATGACGGCGGGCTGACGGTACCGCAGGTGGCGCGGCAGGTCTCGGCCGAAGGCGCCAAGCGCGTCGTCGTCGTAACCGACGAGCCGGACAAATATCCGCGCGACACGGCGTGGCCGTCAGGTCTCACCATTCATCATCGCGATGATCTCGACGCGGTGCAAAGAAAGCTTGCGGACATTTCCGGCGTCACGATCCTGATCTACGATCAGACTTGCGCTGCGGAAAAGCGCCGCCGCCGCAAGCGCCACACTTTTCCCGATCCCGACAAGCGCGTCATCATCAATGAGCTCGTGTGCGAGGGCTGCGGCGATTGCGGCGTCAAGTCGAATTGCGTCTCGGTACAGCCGCTTGAGACTGAATGGGGCCGCAAGCGCACGATCGACCAGTCGAGCTGCAATAAGGACTTTTCCTGCGTTAAAGGCTTTTGCCCGTCGTTCGTCACTGTGCACGGCGCCAAGCTGAAAAAGGGCGCTGGCGCTGCGGCCGACCGCGATCTCGCGCCGCTGCCCGAGCCGCAACTGCCGGCGATCGAGCAGACCTACAACATCATCGTCACCGGCGTCGGCGGCACCGGCATCGTTACCGTCGGTGGTATCTTGGGCATGGCGGCGCATCTGGAAGGCCGCGGCATCGGCGTGCTCGACATGGCCGGTCTGGCGCAGAAGGGCGGCGCAGTGTCCAGCCATATCCGCATCGGCTCGACGCCGGACGCCATTCATGCAATCCGCGTTGCCGCCGGCCGTGCCGATCTCGTGCTCGGCGGCGATATCGTGGTCGCCGGGGGTCATAAGGTGCTCGCTGCAGTCAAGCCCGGCGCCACCACGATGGTCGTCAATACCGACGAATTCCTGCCCGGCGAATTTACGCGCAACGCCGACTTCTCCCTGCCGAGCGAGCGGCTCAAGCGCGGCATCGTCGCCGACGCCGGCCGCGACAAGGTGCATTTCATCGATGCGACCCGCATCGCCAGCGCGCTGTTTGGCCAGTCGATCGGCGCCAACATGTTTCTGGTCGGCTACGCCTATCAGCTCGGCGCGGTCCCGTTATCCGCCGACGCCATCGAACGGGCGATCGCGCTCAACGGCGAAGCGGTCGCCATGAACAGCGCGGCCTTCCATTGGGGTCGCCGCGCCGTGATCGACCGCGATGCCGTCGAGGCGGTAGCCAAGCCCGCGCCGTCGGCGGCCAGCGATGCCGAGCATTTGTCCGAAACCTTCGAGGAGACGGTCGAGCGCCGGGAGAAATTCCTCACTGCCTATCAGAACGCCGCCTATGCGCGGCGCTATCGCTCCGTCGTCCAGAAAGTCAAAGCGGTCGAAGCCGACCGCGCTCCCGGCAAGTGCGGTCTTGCCGACGCGGTGGCGCGTTATCTGTTCAAGTTGATGGCGTATAAGGACGAGTATGAGGTGGCGCGACTTTACTCCGACGGCTCGTTCGTGAAGCAAGTCAAGTCGGAGTTCGACGGCGATAATCTGCGCTTTGAGTTTCATCTGGCGCCGCCGCTTTGGGCCCGCCGCGACAAGGCTACGGGCCTGCCGCGCAAAATGAGCTTCGGGTCCTGGCTCCTACCGGCCTTTCGGGCTTTGGCGAAATTGAAATTCTTGCGTGGCACAGCGCTCGATCCGTTTGGCCGCTCGCGCGAGCGCCGCACCGAGCGCAAGCTGATCGAGGATTACCAGGCGACGCTGGATGAGGTGCTGGCACGGCTCACGCCCGAGAATCACCACCTCGCCGTCGGTCTTGCCGTGATCCCGGAAAAGATTCGCGGCTTCGGCTACGTCAAAGAGCGGCACCTTGCCGCGGCCAGGGCCGATGAGGCGGCTTTACTTGAGCAATTCCGTGCCGGCGCGCCGCTCATGCTCAAAGCGGCCGAGTGATCTGTTTCGGGCATTGCGTGTGGCAGCGGGTTGTACAGCGGGGTAACCAGAGACGATGAGCGATACTGCCGCCATGCCGCCTAATGCTGGCGAAGCGACCGCGCAGGCGCCGGTGCTTGCCGTCGCAACGCGCCAGCGCGAAGCTGTGGCGGCTACCGAAACGCCGACGCCGGCCCTATCGCCTTCGATTTTTCCACCGTCCGACGCCAAGCCTGCGACGGAGCCAGCCGCAACGGGGATCGGCGTGCTCCTTGTCAATCTCGGCACGCCCGATGCGCCGACGGCAACGGCGGTGCGGCGCTACTTGAAAGAGTTCCTGAGCGACCCGCGTGTCATCGAAAAAGATTCGCTCGTTTGGAAGCTCGTCCTCAATGGCATCATTCTGCCGTTCCGCTCACGGGCGAAAGCCCGCGATTACGGCAAGATCTGGAATCGCGAGAAGGACGAGTCACCGTTCAAAACCATCACCCGATCGCAGGCGGAGAAGCTCGGCAGCATTCTCGAGCCGCTCGGTAAGCATGTCTTCGTCGACTGGGCTATGCGTTACGGCAGTCCGTCGATCGCCTCGCGGCTCGAAGTGCTCGCTACCTGGGGCTGCGACCGCATCCTGGTCATGCCGCTCTACCCGCAATATTCGGCGGCGACGACGGCGACGGTGTGCGACGAAGTGTTCCGCTTCATGCAGCGCAAGCGGCGGCAACCGGCGCTGCGCATCCTGCCGCCTTATTACGACGATCCATATTACATCGAGGTATTGGCATCGACACTGAAGGCCGAAATCAAGGAGCTGCCGTTTACTCCCGAGGTGATCGTCGCGTCCTACCACGGGATGCCGACGGATTATGTGCGCAAGGGTGATCCCTATGAAAGCCACTGCGTGCGCACCACGGAACTATTGCGCCGGCAGCTAGGTTTCGACGAGAACAAGCTGATGATGACGTTCCAGTCACGTTTCGGCCGCGCCAAATGGCTCGAGCCTTACACGATCGCCACGATGAAGGCGCTAGCCAAGAAGGGCGTGAAAAATATTGCCGTGATGATGCCCGGATTTTCCGCCGATTGCCTGGAGACGCTGGAAGAAATCGCGGTCGAGAACGCGCATGTCTTCAAGCGTTACGGCGGGCAGAATTTCGCGGCGATACCGTGCCTCAACGACAGCCAAGCCGGCATGCTGATGATCTGGCAGCTTGCGATGCGCGAGCTCAAAGGCTGGGTGTGAGCGGCTCAATGATGCATGGCTCGCTTGTTTCTTGGACCTGGTTCGGGCTTGCTTTTGTCCTGTTCGCGATCGAAGCACTGCGCCCCGGCCGGTTTGCGCTGTGGCTCGGCTTTGCCGCCGTCCTCGTCGGCGTCGTCGCTTCGGTGGCGCGCTGGCCTTGGCCGGCCGAACTGGTGGCCTTCGCGGTCTTTGCCGGCCTTTTCGTCCCGGCATGGCGACGCTACGAGCGCAGAGCCTAAACCGCCCGCTTAGCCGACGCCGGCGCGGACGAGCCTGATCAACCTCTCGTTAACCATATCCGTTTTAACTCCGTTAACCAGCAGGCTGCCGGCAGGCGGCCTGTGCGGGCCGTCGCGTGGCGCGTTGCCGGAGGTCTGGGTTGGCTCCCGAGGTGACACGGACAGCCGGCTCCGGGGTGAGGAGGTCGCAGGTGCTGCGCCGTTGCCGACCGTTGAGCGTCACCGGCCTTGCTGCCCTAGCGCCCGCCGCGCTGCTTGCGCTTTTCCCCCTGCCGAGTGACGCGCAGACGCCGAGTGCGGACAGGAGCGTCGATCTGCTGGCGCCAACGCTGCAAGGTAACCCCAATAACCCGCCGACGTTTGTGCTGCCGGGAAATTCGACAACGCCTCCGCCCGACCAAGCTCCGCCTCCGGGAAAATTTACCGCGCCGTCGCGTATTGGCGCGACGCCCGTTTATGGCAGCCCAACCGGCTTTGGCGCTGGCGATACCGGATTCGATTCCAGCAATCGAGCGAAGCGCCAGCGGACGGCGAAAGTGCCGGACCCCGGCAGTTCGATCGCACAGTCCGAACCGACATTCGACCCGGTAGCGCCGCTGCCGCCGCAAATATCGTCGCGGCCTCCGGTCCTGGCGCCGCCGCCGGCGCCGGTCGTCTATCCGGCAAAAGCGGCGGCGCGGCCCGGTGCGATCCTGCCGCCGCCGCCCGACCAACTGCCGATCTCAAATCCACCCGCCGAAGTTCACCCGGTGTCGGCGGCGAACCGAGCCGGCGCCGTCCTGCCGATTCCGCCGCCGATCGACTTCGTCGGGTCCGCCAGTACGCCGCCGCCCGGCACGCCACAGCCGAATATCTTGCCGCTCGGCACCGTGCCGCAGCACACTCTGCCGATCGCCAGCGGCGATCCCTATCAAGCTCTCGGCATCAAAATCGGCTCGTTTCTGATGCTGCCTGCGGTCGAACTGTCGACCGGCTATGACGGCAATCCGCAGCACGCGTCAACGGGAGGCCCCGGCTCGGTCTATTTCGTGGTCGCGCCGGAACTCCACGTGCGCTCCGATTGGTCGAGCAATTCGCTCACTGCCGACGTCGTCGGGTCCTATACCGACTACGAGAACGACACGTTTTCTCCGTCACTGAACCATCCGTATCTCAACGCGAAAGTGGACGGTCGGCTCGACGTTACGCGCGATACTCAGATTCTGCTCGAAAACCGCGTCATCGTCGCGACCG
Source organism: Xanthobacteraceae bacterium (assembly GCA_049519075.1). Taxonomy (GTDB): domain Bacteria; phylum Pseudomonadota; class Alphaproteobacteria; order Rhizobiales; family Xanthobacteraceae; genus BOG-931. The sequence goes on from JBEKRD010000014.1 coordinate 32,854, forward strand.
ACAACCCGGGTAACCCGAACATCCAAGCGGGTCTTGCCAAGCTGCCGATCGATACCACGGTCGGCGGTACGCTCGGCGTGGCCGAGCAATTTGCTCGCCTCAATGTTTCGCTCAAGGGTACCGTCGATCGATCCGTCTATCAGAACTCCGATCTGACCGACGGCGAGAGCGTCAGCAACGATGCCCGCAATTTCGATCAATATGCCGGCATCCTGCGCCTCCGCTATGAGGTCACGCCCGGTTTCAAGCCGTTCGTCGAAGTCAGCGAAGACACCCGCATCCACGATCTGCAGTTCGACAGCTTTGGCGAAGACCGCGACTCCAACGGGCAAAGCGCCAAAGTTGGCGGCGATGTCGACCTGTTCGGGTCGCTCACCGGCGAAATGGCGGTCGGCTATATGGAGCGCGACTACCACGATCCGACTTTGCCGAATATCAGCGGCACCACGCTCGACGGCTCGCTGCTCTGGCAGGTGACCGGACTGACAACGGCAAAGTTCACCGCAGCGTCAACGGTCAGCGAGTCAATCCTGCAGGGCGTCTCCGGCGCGTTCAGCCGCGATTTCAATATCGAGGTAGATCATGCGCTGCGGACCTGGCTCATCGCCAACGTCCAGGTCGGCTACGGGCGTGACGAATACGCCGGCCTGGCGCGCGACGACAATCGCTTTTTTGCCGCCACAGGCCTGACCTACAAATTGAACCGCGAGATGCAGCTGAAAGGCGAATTGCGCCATGATTGGCTCACATCCACCTTGAGCGGAGTGGCCTACGATTCGACGTCGGTCCTCTTTACCTTGCGTCTGCAGCGGTAAGTGCTAACTAACGTCGCTTGGTTTTAGGACGCAGGGAGGCCTATTTGAGCGAGTACGAGCGCTGGGAGACCCGCTACGCGACACCCGAATACGCCTTCGGTACCGAGCCGAATGACTTTCTTCGATCCTGTAGGAGTTTGCTGCCGTCGTCCGGCCGGGCGCTTGCCGTTGCCGACGGCGAGGGACGCAATGGGGTTTGGCTCGCTCAACAGGGTCTCGACGTGTTGTCGATCGACTTCTCACCGTCGGCGCAAAACAAGGCCCGCGCGCTCGCGGCCGAGCGGCATGTCAATGTCAACTTCGTGCAGACCGACGTGCATCAATGGGACTATCCAGACGCCGTCTTCGACGTGGTGGTGGAAATTTTCACTCAGTTCAGTTCGCCGGCCGAACGCGCTTTGAAGTGGGCCGGCATGCGGCGCGCGCTCAAGTCAGGCGGTCTCCTCATCGTGCAGGGTTACATGCCGAAGCAATTGGAATACGGCACTGGGGGTCCCAAGCAGTTAGAAAATCTCTATACCCACGCCATGCTTGAAGCGGCGTTTTCCGATTTTCGCTCTCTCGATATCACGGAGGAAGAGCGGGAAATCCACGAAGGCGCATCGCATTCCGGGATGTCCGCCGTCATCGGCTTGACCGGCAGGAAGCCCTGATCAGTTGCGCCCCGATCACGGTCTAGGCGCCACGGCGGGCGTCTGGATTTCCTGCGGCGCTGGACCGGCGCCGAAATTAACTCTCGCAGGATCGGTGTGGCCAATCGCGTTCTAAGGCCGTCGATCAGCCGTCGCCGGAATGAAATCGCATGCACCGATTCCGGCCACGCTAATTCGCGTTCGCAATAATCTTCAAACAAAAATCTGGATAAGGATACCGATCCTCGTTGTCATTGATTCACATCAAAGACTCTATGCGTAAGCGCATGCATGGTGTTGCATTCCGTATCAGCTCGTTTGATCAGGATCAAAGGCGTTCGCCCGCGTGGATGTAATTTCATGCAATCAAAGTCGGGAAAGGAACGCGTCATGAAACTCCAAACAAGAATCATCGTGGCGTCGACAGCAATCGCGATAGCTTTGGCTTTATCGTCGGCCTCTGGCTTACCTGCTGCAAGGCCCCTTTACAATGTTGTTGTTCCTGCCGGTGAGCCGACATACGGGCCGGGCTCGCAGAACTTCAACAACACCTCTTGGCCAGGCGGCCAGCCGGCTCGATACTGAGTCAATCAGCAGGCCAATGATCGGGGCACGGGCTTAGGCGAACGGTTCTGATCGACACGTCTGAGGGAAGACGGCCCCGGTCAAAGTTTTGGCCGGGGCTTTTTGATGAGCGCCATTCGGTCGTTGAGAGCTTGCCGTTCCGACGGAATCCGAACGGGGCGCTAGCCGCCATTGAAGTCGCCGAGAATTTTTTTGATCTCGGCGCGGAAGCCCGGCGCGATATCCGGGCGATCGAGTGCGTAGGACACGTTGGCGGCGAGAAAGCCGATTTTCGAGCCACAGTCGAAGCTGCGGCCTTCGAACTGCAAGCCATAGAACGGCTGGCTCCGCGCCAGCTGGATCATCGCGTCGGTCAGCTGGATTTCGCCACCGGTGCCGCGCTCCTGTGTACCTAGTATTTCCAGAATTTCCGGCTGCAGGATGTAACGGCCGGTCAGGATCAGGTTTGACGGCGCGCGGTCGGCCGGCGGTTTCTCCACCATGCTGGTGATCGAAAACATTTTGCCTTGGCGGGCGCCGACGCCGACAACGCCGTATTGATCGACGCGATCATGAGGCACTTCTTCGACCGCGACGATATTCGCCGCTTCCGGCAGGCTCTGCGCCGCTTCGATCATCTGCGCCAGACAGCCCTGGTCGTGCTGAACGAGCACGTCGGGCAGCAACAGCGCGAACGGCTCATGGCCGATTAGCTCGCGCGCGCACCACACCGCGTGGCCGAGGCCCAGCGGCTCCTGCTGCCGGGTGAAGCTCGTCGAGCCGGGCACCGGCAGATCCTGATTGAGGTAATCGAGCACCTTGTGCTTCTGCCGTTCCAGCAGCGTCATCTCCAGCTCGAACTGGCGGTCGAAGTGATCTTCGATGACGCCCTTGTTGCGGCCGGTGACGAAGATGAAATGTTCGATGCCGGCCTCGCGCGCCTCGTCGACGACGTGTTGGATCAGCGGTCGGTCGACCACAGGCAGCATTTCCTTTGGCATGGCCTTGGTCGCCGGCAAGAACCGCGTGCCGAGACCGGCGACGGGGAACACGGCTTTGCGGATGTGATTCATGCGATGCCGAGGGGCGTGGAGGCGAAGGAATGCCGGCGACGGTTCGCTTTGTTGCCTAAATTATCGTCCAAAGTCTGGCTACCCAAAATCTTGCCTAATCGCTTGTCCAATTGTCAAACCCGGATGCCACGGGAATTATCCAATCCCGAAGAATAGTTTAAGCCGCGTTGTGTTGCCGCACCATGAATGCCGCTGGTGGGAAATTGCCAAGCCCGCAACGGCAACAACCCGCCGTTAGTGATTCGAGATACATTAGCAGGTGCCTGTGATTGGGACCATAAGGCGAAACGCGATGACCATCATCAAGCTCTTCCTTCGCTCGACGGCGGCAGCTCTGGTTGCGGCTGGTCTGGTCGGTATCGGCCTTGCCGTTGCTGCGCAAGCACAAGACCCGCCTGGCAACTGGCTGACGCACTTGTTTCAACCTCCGCCGGCAAGCTCGGTTCCCGGCTCCCGCGACGCGGCGCCATCGAGTAGTCAACCATGGAGCGGGCAGCCCGGCGCCTCGGGCAACCCGCAGATGACGGCGGACGCAATTCGAGCCGCGGCCGCCGAATTCGGCGGCTGCGTCGAGGCCATGTGGCCCGAGGCCGCGCGGCGCGGCGTCACGCGGGCGAATTTCGAACATTTCACTGCCGGGTTGACGCCGGACCTGCACATTATGGACTTGCTCGATGCGCAACCGGAATTCACCAAGTCGACCTGGGATTATCTCGACCTTCTGGTGAGCGACGATCGTATCGCGCGCGGTCGCGAGCTGCTGGCACAATACGCGTCGACCTTCGACGCCGTCGAGCGCAGCTACGGCGTCGACCGTCACATCATCGCGGCGATCTGGGGCGTCGAATCGAATTATGGCACGCTCGGCGGCGATCGCTCAGTCATCCGCTCGACTGCGACGCTTGCCTGCGTCGGCCGCCGCCGCGATTATTTCCGCGAGGAGTTTTTATCGGCGCTGGAAATCCTGCAGCACGGTGATGTGCCGCCCGGGCATTTGATAGGATCTTGGGCCGGCGCGTTCGGCCCGACGCAATTCATGCCGACATCGTTCAAGCGTTATGCCGTGGATTTCGACGGCGATGGACGCCGCGACGTCGTCGATTCCGTGCCGGACCTCGTCGCCTCCGCCGCGAATAATCTAAAGACGGATGGCTGGATGCCTGGCCAGACCTGGGGCTACGAAGTCGTCCTGCCGCAACATTTCGATTACCTGATGGCCGATCGTTCGCGGCTCATGGCCGTGCGGCAATGGGAGGCCTTGGGCGTGCGGCGCGCCGGCGGCGGCGCATTTCCCCACTCCGACGACCGTGCCTTCCTGCTGGTGCCGGCGGGAGCCCGCGGGCCGTCATTCCTGATGCTGCAAAATTTCCGTGTCATCATGAAATACAATCCGGCGGAGGCTTACGCGCTCGCTATCGGTCATCTCGCCGACCGGCTGCGGGGCGGCGGTCCGCTGGTGCAATCCTGGCCGCGTGACGAGCGCGTGTTGTCGCTCGACGAGCGCTATGAGATGCAGCAATTGCTGGCGCGGCGCGGTTTCGAAATCGGCGACCCCGACGGCCGGCTCGGTCCGCGCACCCGGCTTGCCATTCGGAATTTCCAGGTCTCGGTCGGGCAGATCCCCGACGGTTTCGCCTCAAGCGGCGTGCTCGACCGCCTGCGCCAGCCGTGACGGTGGAGGTGGCCGGCAAGTGGCGACCATCTTCAAACCGACACTTTTTTCGCCTGTGCTCGGAGGGCGCTTTTATCGTCATGATGCTCTAAGCTGGTCGGGCGCATGCGACAGGTAGATCTGGTCTGGTTCATGGCATTGTCGAACAAGCGGCGGCTCGCTTTGCAACGCTTCCTGCGCCCGCTCGCGGTCGGGGTGGGATCCGTGGCATTACTCGCGTCTGGCATTCCCGCCAGCGCTCAATTTTGGGGTGACCGCTGGCCGGCGCAGCGCTCCTACCAGCCGCAACAGCCGCCGCCACCGCCGCGGGATTACTTTTCCTTTCCTTTCGGCAATGGCGGCTTCATTCGCCCGCCGCCGCCGGTGGTGGATTTCACCAAGGCGCCGCCGCCACGTAGACTGGAGACTCCGTCGGCGACGACAGTCGTGGTGATCGGCGATTCAATGGCCGATTGGCTCGGCTATGGTCTCGATGAGACATATGCTGATCAACCGGATATTGGCGTCGAGCGCAAAATCCGCGCCTATTCGGGTCTCATCCGCTATGACGCCAAGAACGAGACGCTCGACTGGCCGCAGGCGATCAAGGATGCGCTGGCCACTGAAAAGCCGAACGCCATCGTCGTCATGCTTGGCTTGAATGACCGCTCGTCGCTGCGCGACCGGCCTCCGCCGCGTCCCGGCCCGCAGCAAAAAGGCGAGCCGCCGACGCCAACCGGTCAGACCGCCGGTCAGGCAATGCCGAACCCACCCGAGCAAAAAGCGACCGTCCCGTCGGATGCCGAGGCCGCCCCGCAGGGCGATGCCGCCGCCGGCGCCGATGCGCAGCGCCCGGTTGCCGGTGGCTCGTATGAGTTTCACACCGATCAATGGGCGGAGCTTTACGGCAAGCGCATCGACGAGATGATTGCCGTGCTCAAAGCCAAGGGTGTGCCGGTTCTATGGGTCGGGCTGCCGGCGATCCGCGGCACCAAATCGACCGGCGACATGAGTTACCTCGACGAGCTTTATCGCCAGCGTGCGGAAAAGGCCGGCATCACATACGTCGACCTCTGGGACGGCTTTGTCGACGAGCAGGGACGCTACGCTGTGCAGGGGCCGGACTTCGAAGGCCAGACGCGGCGGTTGCGCACCGGCGACGGCGTTCATTTCACCAAGGCGGGCGCGGTGAAGCTTGCAAGTTATGTCGATCGCGAATTACGGCGCGCCATGTCGAACCACGTCGTGCCGGTGGCGTTACCGGGGCCGGAAGCGACCGCGCCCGCGAAGCCCGGCCCGACAGGGCGGCCTGACGTCGGCCCGGTGCTGCCGCTGACGACCGGCGGCGGCGAGGCCAGCGATCTTGCCGGCGCGAGCGGCCGTCCAGCGCAACCGTCGCCAGATCCGGTCGCGGCGAAAGTGTTGAGCCGCGGCGATGCACTTGCGGCGCCGGCGGGCCGTGCCGACGATTTCTCATGGCCGCGTCCCGGCAATGACGCGAGCGCTACCCCCGAAGTCGTTGCTCCGCAGCCAGCGGCGCTGACGCCTGCCGTTCCGGGGAAGAAAGGCGCATCTACTCGCGAGGACGGCAAAAAGCCGCCCGACGCCAAAAAGGATGCGAAGAAATAAACCGGCCGTTTCACCGCGGCAGCGACGTCGATCCCATCAGGAACTTGTCGACCGCGTGCGCCGCCTGGCGGCCTTCGCGAATCGCCCAGACGACGAGCGATTGGCCCCGGCGCATATCGCCCGCGGCAAAGACTTTGTCGATCGAGGTGCGATAATCCTCGGTCGTGGCGCTCACATTGCCGCGCTTGTCAAGCGCGAGATCCAGGTTCTTGAGCATGCCTTCGTGCACCGGATGAAGAAAGCCCATCGCCAACAGCACGAGGTCGGCGGCGATCTCGAATTCGGTGCCGGGAAGGGGCTGCATCTTGGCGTCGATGCACGCGCAATGCAGCTTTTTTACCGCGCCGTTGTCGCCGGAGAACTTGGTCGTCGTCACCGCGAAGTCGCGCTTAGCGCCTTCTTCGTGGCTTGACGACGTGCGCAGCTTCAGCGGCCAGTTCGGCCAGGTCAAAAGCTTGTTCTCGTGGACCGGGGGCTGCGGCATGATTTCGAAATTGGTGACCGACAGCGCGCCCTGGCGGAACGAGGTGCCGATGCAGTCCGATCCGGTATCGCCGCCGCCGATGACGACTACATGCTTGCCGGTGGCGAGAATCGGCTCGCGATCCTCGGCCGGCTCACCGGAGACGCGCCGGTTCTGCTGCGGCAAGAATTCCATGGCGAAATGGATGCCCTTGAGTTCACGCCCGGGCACCGGCAGGTCGCGCGGCTTTTCGGCGCCGCCGGTCAGCACGACGGCATCGTGGTCCTTGAGCAATTGCTCGGCTGGAACGTTGACGCCGATATGAGCGCCGTAGTGGAACACCACGCCTTCCGCCTGCATCTGCGCGACCCGGCGGTCGACGTGAGCTTTTTCCATTTTGAAGTCGGGGATGCCATAGCGCAAAAGTCCGCCGGCCTTGGCCCATTTTTCATAGAGGTGGACGTCGTGGCCGACGCGCGCCAATTGCTGTGCGCAGGCGAGGCCGGCCGGTCCGGAGCCAACGACCGCGACCTTCTTGCCAGTCCGCGCCGCCGGCGGTTCGGGCTTTAACCCCAGCGCGATGGCGCGGTCGGCGATCGCGCATTCGATCGATTTTATGGTGACGGGATTCTCGTCGATATTGAGTGTGCAGGAGGCTTCACACGGTGCCGGGCAGACCCGACCGGTCACCTCGGGGAAGTTATTGGTCGAATGCAGGTTGCGCGCCGCCTCGTCCCAGTTGCCGCTATAGACGAGGTCGTTCCAATCCGGAATCTGGTTGTTGACCGGGCATCCGGGCGAGCCGGGCGCGACCGAACCCGTACCCTGGCAGTAGGGCACGCCGCAATTCATGCAGCGCGCGGCCTGGGTCACGTAATCCTGCTCCGGCAGCGGCAGCACGAATTCGCGCCAGTGGCGAATGCGCTCGGCGACCGGCTCGTAGTCGCGGTCCTCACGCTGGTATTCGAGAAAGCCGGTGATCTTGCCCAAAGGCGCTCTCTTCTCTGTCTCTCTGCTCTGGGGACGGTTCTTTAAGGCTCTATTCCGCGGCGATGGCGGCGGCTTTGAGTTCATTGAGAGCGCGACGATACTCGATCGGCATCACTTTACGGAATTTTGGATACCACGTCTTCCATTCGGCCAGGATTTTGGCGGCGACGGTCGAGCCGGTAAAGCGCGCATGGCGCGAAACGAGATGATGCAGCCGATGCGCGTCGAAGCGGCTCATATCCGACATGATATCGACCATGCCGTGTGCTTCGAGATCGCGGGCATGGTGGAAGACGCGCGCGTTGATGTCTTCCTCGCCCGGCATCGGTTCGAGTTCGACCATGGCGAGATTGCAGCGCGAGGCGAAGCTGCCGTCCTCGTCGAGCACATAGGCAATGCCGCCCGACATGCCAGCGGCGAAGTTGCGGCCGGTCGCCCCGAGCACCACCACAGCGCCTCCGGTCATATACTCGCAGCAATGGTCGCCGGCGCCCTCGATGACGGCGGCCGCGCCGGAATTGCGTACCGCGAAGCGCTCGCCGGCGACGCCGCGGAAATAGCATTCGCCGGCGATGGCGCCGTACAGCACCGTGTTGCCAATGATGATTGAGTGTTCCGGGACGACGCCGGACTCCTCGGACGGACGCACTACGATACGGCCGCCTGATAGGCCTTTGCCGACATAATCGTTGGCGTCGCCATCGAGTTCGAAGGTGACACCATGCGCCAAGAACGCGCCGAAGCTTTGCCCAGCGGTACCTTTGAAGCGCGTCACGATGGTGTCGGGGGGGAGGCCCTTATGTCCGTAACGCTTGGCGATTTCGCCCGACAGCATGGCGCCGGCGGTGCGATCGGTGTTTCTGATTGGGAAGCTTAAGCGCACGGGTGCGCCGCTCTCAAGCGCCGCTTGCGACTGTGCGATCAACTTGCGATCGATAATGTCGTGAATCTTATGATCCTGCCGCTCGCGATTGAAGATGGCGACATTCGCCGGCACCTTCGGCTTCATGAACAACTTGGAGAAGTCGAGCCCGCTCGCCTTGCCCTGTCTTAGCAGCTTGTTCTGGTCGAACATCTGCATCTGACCGATCATTTCGTCGAATCGGCGGAAGCCGAGCGCGGCCATCAGCTCGCGCACCTCCTCGGCGACGAAGAAGAAATAGTTGATGACGTGTTCCGGCTGGCCGGTGAAGCGCTTGCGCAGCACCGGGTCCTGGGTGGCGACGCCGACTGGGCAGGTGTTGAGATGGCACTTGCGCATCATGATACACCCGGCGGCGATGAGCGGCGCAGTGGCGAAGCCGAATTCGTCGGCGCCGAGAAGCGCTCCGACGACGACGTCGCGCCCGGTGCGGATGCCACCGTCGACCTGCACCGCGATGCGCCCACGCAACCGGTTGGCGACCAGCGTCTGGTGGGTCTCGGCAAGCCCGATCTCCCACGGCGAGCCGGCGTGCTTGACCGAGGTAAGCGGGGCTGCGCCGGTGCCGCCCTCGTAGCCGGCGATGGTGACGTGATCTGATCGCGCCTTCGACACGCCGGCGGCGACCGTGCCGACGCCGACTTCGGAGACGAGCTTCACTGAAACGGCACCGTCGGGATTGACGTTTTTCAGGTCGAAGATCAGTTGCGCCAGGTCCTCAATCGAATAGATGTCATGGTGCGGCGGCGGAGAGATCAGCCCGACGCCCGGTGTCGAGTGGCGCACCTTGGCGATGGTCTTGTCGACCTTGTGACCGGGTAATTGGCCGCCTTCGCCGGGCTTGGCGCCTTGCGCGATCTTGATCTGCATCATGTCCGAATTGACGAGATATTCGGCGGTGACGCCGAACCGGCCTGAGGCCACTTGCTTGATCGCCGAGCGCATGGAATCGCCGTTCGGCAGCGGCTTGTAACGGTCGGATTCTTCGCCGCCTTCGCCGGTATTCGATTTGCCGCCGATCCGGTTCATGGCGATGGCGAGCGTGGTGTGCGCCTCGCGCGAGATCGAGCCGTACGACATGGCGCCGGTCGAGAAGCGCCTGACGATGGACTTGGCCGGCTCGACCTCTTCGATCGGCACCGGCGTGCGGCCATCCTCCTCGGCCGATTTGATGCGGAACAGGCCGCGGATGGTGAGCAGACGCTCCGATTGGTCGTTGATGATCTCGGCGAACTGCCGGTATTTGTCGAGCGAATTGCCGCGCACTGCATGCTGCAGCGTTGCTACCGTCGCCGCCGTCCAGACATGATCCTCGCCGCGCACTCGGAACGCGTATTCGCCACCGACGTCCAGCATCGAGCGGTAGATCGGCGCATCGCCGAACGCATCGCGATGCCGGCGCACCGTCTCCTCGGCGATCTCGGCGAGGCCGACGCCCTCGATGCGGGTCGCCGTGCCGGTGAAATATTTGGCGACAAAGTCGGACTTCAATCCGATGGCATCGAAAATCTGCGCGCCGCAATAGGACTGATAAGTCGAGATGCCCATCTTCGACATGACCTTGAGCAGCCCCTTGTCGATCGACTTGATATAGCGCTTGACGATTTCCTTCTCGTCGAGCTTTTGCGGCAACTCGTTTTTCATCGCGACGAGCGTCTCGAAGGCGAGATACGGATTGATCGCCTCGGCGCCGTAACCGGCAAGACAGGCGAAATGGTGCACCTCGCGCGGTTCGGCCGATTCAACCACGATGCCGACCGACGTGCGCAGGCCCTCGCGAATGAGATGATGGTGCACGGCGGCGCAAGCGAGCAGCGAAGGGATCGGAACCCGATCGGCGCCGGCGCGGCGGTCGGACAGAATGACGATGTTGATGCCGTCGCGCACCGCAGCTTCCGCCTTGGCACAGAGCGCAGCGATAGCGGCTTCCATGCCGGCTGAGCCGGCCTCGGCCGGCCAAGTCGTATCCAGCGTCAGCGATTTGAAATGATCGCCCATATCGGAGATCGAGCGGATCTTTTCCAGATTGGCGTTGGTCAGAATCGGCTGGTGGACTTCTAGGCGTTTGCGCTTCGAGTTGCCCTCGAGGTCGAACAGATTCGGCCGCGGCCCGATGATCGAGACCAGACTCATCACCAGTTCCTCGCGGATCGGATCGATCGGCGGGTTGGTGACCTGCGCGAAGTTCTGCTTGAAATAAGTGAACAGCAGCTTCGGCCGTTCGGACAGCGCTGAGATCGGCGCGTCGTTCCCCATTGAGCCGACCGCTTCTTCGCCGGTCGTCGCCATCGGCGTCATCAGGATTTTGAGGTCTTCCTGGGTGTATCCGAATACTTGCTGACGATCGAGCAAAGCCAGATTCGATATCGGCGCCGCTTCCGCCGCCGCCGGCAAGTCTTCGAGCACGATCTGCGTGCGCTCAAGCCATTCTTTGTAGGGATGGCTCTGCGCCAGTTGCGACTTCAGTTCTTCGTCCGGAATGAGGCGGCCCTGCTCGAGATCGACCAGCAGCATCTTGCCGGGTTGCAGCCGCCACTTGGTGACGATGTCCTGTTCCGGAACCGCCAGCACGCCGGTTTCGGACGCCATGATGATGCGGTCGTCGCGGGTGACGATATAACGCGCCGGGCGCAAGCCGTTGCGGTCGAGCGTGGCGCCGATCTGTCGGCCGTTGGTGAAAGCGATGGCAGCCGGACCGTCCCACGGCTCCATAAGGGCGGCGTTGTATTCGTAGAAGGCGCGGCGCTCTTCGTTCATCAACTGATTGCCGGCCCATGCTTCCGGAATCATCATCATCATCGCATGCGCCAGCGGATAACCGCCCATGGTCAGAAATTCGAGCGCGTTGTCGAAGCACGCGGTGTCGGACTGGCCCTCATAGGAAATCGGCCACAGCTTCTCAATATCGGCGCCGAATTTTGGCGACGATACCGACGCTTGTCGCGCCGCCATCCAGTTGTTGTTGCCACGCAGCGTGTTGATCTCGCCGTTATGCGCGACCATTCGATAAGGATGCGCCAGCGACCAAGCCGGGAAAGTATTGGTGGAAAAGCGCTGGTGCACGAGCGCGAGCGCGCTTTCGAAATCCGGGTCGTGCAAATCGGGATAATAGGCGCCAAGCTGGTCGGCGAGGAACATGCCCTTGTAGATCAGCGTACGGCACGAGATCGACACCGGATAGTAATGCGCGACGCTGCGGCCGCGCTTGCCATAGAGGATGCCGGAAATGGTCTTGCGCAAGATGTAGAGTCGGCGCTCGAACTCGTCCTCCGAGGTGAGCTTTGGATTGCGGCCGAGAAAGATCTGCTTATGCACCGGCTCGGTCGGCTTCACGGTTTCGCCCAGCGTCGAATTGTCGGTCGGCACGTCCCGCCAGCCCAACACCGTCATGCCTTCCTGGGCGGCAACCGCCGTGTAAGTGTCCACGACGTCTTTACGCCATGCCTCATCGTGCGGCAGAAACAGCGCGCCAACGGCGTAATGGCCGGCCGGCGGCAGTGTGAAGCCGAGTTCGGCCGCTCTCTTGGCGAGAAATTTGTGCGGCATCTGGACGAGAATACCGGCGCCGTCGCCGGCGCGCGGGTCGGCGCCGACGGCGCCGCGATGCTCGAGATTGACCAGAATTGTCAGCGCGTCCTGGACGATTTTGTGTGATTTACGGCCCTTGATGTCGGCAATAAATCCAACCCCGCAGGAATCTTTTTCCAGCGCCGGATCAAACAGGCCGAAACCAGACGCATTCATCGTCGCACTCACGCTCCTCGCCTGAAGCCCCGAAACATCGGCCCCGGGGTCCCGACGCAATCCGCCCCTGCGCAACCCAGACCCTTCAAGTCCCGCAAGCGGGGAAGGCGAGTGCACCTACGGGCGAGCCACACATCTTGGAGGCAACCTTCGTGCCGCTCACCGGCCGCTGGCTGCTTGTTTCTGCCGCCGTCCGACGCGCCCTCGCCTACCGGCGGTTGACCCCCGCGTCTCGTCGGATCGTCCGACCGCGCGCTTTGCAGGTCACCAATTGGGACAGCAATGCTGTCCTATACAGAACATGGCAAATTCCGGACGCCAATACAAGCGTTCGGCCCGATTTCTGGCACGGATTTCTGCGCGTTCCGCCGTCGAAGTGGATCATGGGACGCGGAGGAGCGCAATGGTCCAGCGGCGGCTGACCGGGGCCTCGCCCGAGCACCGATCCCGTACCTTACTACGCCGATATTGCTACACCCCTGCGACCCACCTATTGTTTCAAAAGTGAATTTTGCCAGCGACAACACGGCGCCGGTCGCGCCCGCCATTTTGGACGCCATTGTTGCGGCTAATCACGGCTATGCGCGCGGTTACGGCAATGACGATTGGACCTCGCGCGTCGAGCAGCGATTGACAGAGGTTTTCGAGCGCGAGGTCGCGGTCTTCCTCGTGCCGACCGGTACGGCGGCGAACGCATTAGCGCTTGCCCAGGTTTCGCCGCCCTGGGGCATCGTGCTGTGCCACGAACGATCCCACATCGTCACCGACGAATGCGGCGCGCCGGAATTCTTCGGCGGCGGCCTCAAGCTCGTCGGCCTGCCCGGCGACGACGGCAAGATCGCACCGCAGGTGCTGCAAGACGCGCTCGCGGGCTATGGCGGCCACAGCCCGCATCAGCTGATTCCGTCGGCGCTGTCGATCACCCAGGCGAGCGAGGCCGGCACCATCTATCGAACCGACGAGATCGCGGTACTGTCCGAGATCGCGCATGCACGCTCGCTCGCCGTGCACATGGACGGCGCGCGTTTCGCCAACGCGCTGGTTCGACTCAATGCGACGCCGGCACAGTTGACCTGGCAATCCGGTATCGACGTGCTGTCGTTCGGCGCCACCAAGGGCGGCGCGCTGGCGGCCGAGGCGGTGGTTATTTTCGATCCCGCCCGCGCGGCGTTTTTTGGCGAACGGCGCAAGCGCGCCGGGCATTTGTTGTCGAAGCATCGCTTTATTGCCGCGCAATTTCTAGCCTACCTCGCCGACGATTGCTGGCTGGACCTGGCGCGCCACGCCAATGCGATGGCCGACCGGCTGGCCGGGAAACTGAGCGCCGTCGGATTGCGGCCGGTGTTTCCGGTCGAGGCCAATCTGATCTTCGTGGTGCTACCGCGCGTGCTCGACGCCAAGCTCAAGGCCGCCGGCGCGAATTATTACGTGCGCTCAAGTGACGGCCTCGACATCGGCGCCGACAATGTCCTGGTGCGCCTCGTCACCTCGTTTGCGACCGAGGACGCTGACATCGAGGATTTCGTCGGCCTATGCAAAAAATCCTGATTGCGCCCAAGCGCCGCCCCATTTCCGGTTAACGTGATGAAGCTGTGTGGGCATAATGGGCGCAAGCGGGGAGGGACACAGATCGTGCGCATTTTGCTGTCGGGAACCGCCGCATTCGGGCTGGTCGTCGTGATGCTCTCGGCCGTTGCGCCCGGTTTTGCGCAGGCCCCACTTCCGCCCCTGCCGGCCCAAGCACCGCCGCAGCCGCCCGGTTTTGTCTCGTCTTACGAAATCATACGCGTCGCGCGTGCGGCCGGTTTCCAACCTCTGGCGCCGCCGTTGCGCGAAGGCACGACCTACGTGCTGCGCGCCAACGATTACCGCGGCATCCTGATGCGCGTCGTGCTCGATGCGCGTACCGGCGCCATCCGCGATGCCAATCGGATCGTTCCGGGGCCGGGGTCCGATTCGCAGCTCGGAATGCTGCCGCCCTATGGAGCGACGCCCGACGACATGCCGCCGCCCTACGGGATGTCGCCGCAATTCGAACCCGCCGTGACGGCCTCGGGCGAGCAGGAGGCAATGCCGCAGTCGCCCCGGCTGCCTATCGCCCGCACCGCCACGCGGGCAACCGGCGCGACCATACCGCTACCGCGGCCACGACCGGCGGAGCTCGCCGCGCGCATGCCCGCAATCGACGCCAACGCTGGCGACAAGGCGCCACCGCAACCCGCCGCGCCATCGAATCCCAGCATGGAGGTCAAGTCCGAAACGCCGCCCGCCGCATCTTCCACTCCGGCCGTCACGCCGCGCAAATCGGCGCCCGTCTTGCCACCGGTGAACGATTGATTGTGCTAGTTCGCTCGCTGCCGCACCGGGCTTGCGAATCGAAAAGCGCCCCGGAAAACCGGGGCGCTCCGTTATCATTGCTGATCGGCTGCTTAGGCGGCCTTCTGGCTCTCGATCACCGTCGAGCCACTGCTCTTGGCGTTGATCGGGATCGAACGCGGTTTCTTCGCCTCGGGAATCTCGCGCACGAGATCGACGTGCAAGAGACCGTTCTCGAGGTTAGCGCCCCTCACCTGAACATAATCGGCGAGCTGGAACGCACGCTCGAAAGTGCGGGCGGCGATGCCCTGATAGAGCACCTCACCGCGCTTCTCTTCCTCTTTGGCGGTTTTCTCGCCGCGGATGGTCAGCGTGTTCTCTTTGGCTACGATCGAGAGTTCGGATTCATTGAACCCGGCGACCGCGACCGAGACGCGATACGCGTTGTCTCCGGTCCGCTCAATATTATAGGGCGGGTAGCCGGGGGTGGCGCCCTCGACGCCCTGATCGAGCAACGAGAACAGCCGGTCAAAGCCGACGGTGGAACGATAAAGGGGTGAAAGATCAAAAGTTCGCATGGCATATCCTCCTGTGAAGCGACATGCAGACAGTTCGCCCGAATGGGCCGAACCAGTGAATGCGCGGCCCGGATGGCCCGCGCAACCCAGATATGGGATCGGGCTCCGGCCGCGCAAGGGGTCGTAAGCATCTGTTTCGTATGGATAAAACTCGAAGCCCAAATCGCCGGGTTGAGCGCCCCTCGTGGCTGATATAAGCGAAACGATGGACGCCTCAGTTCGACCTTCCATGAATCTGGTCTCGATTGCCGCCAATCCGGTGCCGGACAATTTTGTCGCCGGCGCGCTCAAGACGCCGGACGGGGTGTCGTTGCGCTTTGCGCGCTGGCTGCCGCCGGCGGGCCGGCGCGGCACGGTCTGCATTTTTCAGGGCCGCTGCGAATGGATCGAGAAATATTTCGAGACGGTGCGCGACCTGCGCGCGCGCGGGTTTGCTGTTGCGGCGCTCGATTGGCGCGGCCAGGGTCTCTCCGACCGCGCCTTGAGCGACCGCCGAAAGGGCTATGTGCGCGACTTTTCCGAATATGACACCGATCTCGAAACATTCATGCGTGAGATCGTTTTGCCGGATTGCCCGCCGCCGATCTTCGCCATCGGTCATTCCACCGGCGCGAATGTTCTGATCCGCGCGGCGTATCGCGGGCATCGCTGGTTCGACCGTGTCGTGCTCACCGCGCCGCTGATTGCGCTCGGCGGCGTCGACTATTCGATGGGCACCGGCGCAATGGTTGTTCGCGCGCTGCGGCTAGCGGGCTTCGGCGGCATGTACGTGCCCAAGAGCGACACCAGCATCATCGAGTCGCGTCCCTTTTTGGGCAATATCCTAACCTCCGATCCGGTGCGTTATGCCCGCAATGCTGCGATTCTTGAAGCGCAACCGGCGCTCGCGCTTGGTGCGCCGACGGTGGCGTGGACCGACGCCGCGTTCCGCGCCATGCGGGCGCTGCGCGAGCGCAGCTATCCAGCGCGGATCCGGCAGCCGATGCTGATCATCGCCGGCGGCAATGATGCCGTGGTCTCGAATGCGGCGATCGAGGATTTTGCCAGCGTGTTGCGCGCCGGTTCGCATCTCGTCGTCGTCGGCGCCCAGCACGAGCTGTTGATGGAGCAAGACCGTTTCCGCTCGCAATTCTGGGCGGCGTTCGACGCCTTCGTTCCGGGCACCGCGCTGTATTGATTTTCTGTCATTCCGGGCGCATCGCTTTGCCCAGCCCCGGAACCGCGAACAAATCACCCGTTCAACAATTCCATCGCTTGCGCGTGGACGCGCTTGTCGCCGGCGGCGATGATGCGGCCGCCTTCATAGGGCTTGCCGTTGTCCCAGGTCGTGACGATGCCGCCGGCGCCTTCGATGATCGGGATCAAAGGCAGCACGTCATAGGGCTTAAGCTCGGTTTCGATGACGAGGTCGACGTGGCCGGCTGCGAGCACGCAATAGGCATAGCAATCGCCGCCGTAGCGCGACAGCCGCACCGTTTTTTCGACGCGGCCGAAACATTGCCGGTCGGCCTCCCCCATCAAGAGCGGGCTGGTCGTGCACAGCACGGCGTCTTGCAGCGACGCGCAGGGGCGCACGCGCAAGGCCCGATCGCCGGCCGGGCCGCGATAACGGGCGCCGCGGCCGTCGCCGGAGAAATGCTCCCGGGTAAATGGTTGATGCATCATGCCGTAGATCGGCTCGCCGCGCCGCGTCAGCGCAATCAACGTGCCCCAGACCGGCATGCCGCAGATGAAGGATTTGGTGCCGTCGATCGGATCGAGCACCCAGACATATTCGGCGTCCGGTCGTTCGGAGCCGAATTCCTCGCCGACAACGCCGTGCTCGGGGAAGGTCCGTTTGATCAGCGTACGCATCGTGGCTTCGGCGGCGCGGTCGGCCGCCGTGACCGGATCGAAGCCACCGGAGCGGCTCTTATTCTCGACGCCGAGCGCACTCCGGAAGAACGGCCGGATGGTCTCGCCCGAAATGGCTGCAAGTTCGTCGACAAAGGCCGCGAAATCGATTGCCGTCATGATTGCCTCGCAGATCCCGGTTCGAGTATCGGAGCTTGGCGTAAACGGCAATCCGGGCGTGTTGCCGGATCGCCACGCCGACACGGTTTATTGCTATGCAAAAGCAGCGGGGCCGTCTTCGGCGCTTTTGGCAGCCTTGACTTATTTATGTGCAGAACTTGATTCCCGTTGTAAGCGATTGAAACAGAACAGTTATTTTTTGCGCTCCGGCGGCGCACGGCGTCTAGAAGCACAATCTGCAGCGAATAGCTGGGAAAAAGTCCCGGCAGATAGGTCAACAGCACTTGTATTTTGTGCGGCGCGGTGTATGTTGCTGCAGTGCGGTAGCGAGAGGCTCTCTCCCGTTACCGTCGCCCTCCTTGGGCGTTTCCTCCCTAGACTTGGGCCGCTCCCGCAAGGTGAGCGGCCCTTTTTCTTTTCGGCCTTATGGGACTTTTTCGGCTGTTCCCCGGCTATTCCGCAGCGGCAGCGCGGTAGGGCCGCAATTCCTCGATCGGGATGGCGGCGAGGTGGTCGGCCAGGACTTCGAATTCGGCCGCAAGCTTGACGAATGAGGCCGAGCGCTCATAGCGCCGCTCGTCCATATAGAGGGCGCGGTTGATCTCGAGCTGGATGGCGTGCAGGCCGGTGGTCGGATTGCCGTAGTGTTCGGTGATAAAGCCGCCGGCATAGGGCTTGTTGCGGCTGACCGTATAGCCAAAATCGCGCATGCAGAGTTCGATGGTCTCGGCAACGACGCCGACGCAACTCGTGCCGTAGCGGTCGCCGAGCACAAGGTCGGCACGCGGCCGTTCGTCCCGCCCGCCGGTGGTGGAGGGCATGGAGTGGCAATCGATGAGGACGGCCGCGCCAAACTCGCGCTGCAGCCGCATGAACAGCCGGCGCAGCGTCCGGTGATAGGGCTTGTAGAGTCCGTCGATGCGCCGCAGTGCCTCGGTGACGGCGATGCGCTGATCGTAGATCTCCTGGGCATCGCCGACCACCCGCGCCACCGTGCCGAGCCCGCCCGCGACCCGCATCGACCGGGTATTGGCGAACGAAGGGAGCCGGCCGTCGAACATCCGCGGGTCGAGCTCGTAGGGCTCGCGGTTGACGTCGACATAGCTGCGCGGGAAGTGCGCCCGCACCACCGGGTGGCCGCGCGCGACCACGCCTTCGATCAATTCGCCGACAAAACTGTCCTCGGAGCGGCGCAGGGTCTGCAGATCGAGCCGCGAGGACCGCAGGAACGCCTCGGGGTAGACGCGCCCGCTATGGGGCGAATTGAACAGCAGCGGGCCGCGGCATTCCGCCGGCTCGATGGCCTCGAACGGGGGATCGAATTCGTCTTCGATGTCCGACATCACGCCTGGCGGGGCTTTCCGCGACTCGCTACCCGGCACCGTTCCCTAACGCGCGCCTGTGGGCATTGTCCATGACAGCAGGGGTTTGGTCCATAGCCGTTCGAGCCTGCTAAGAGTACTTACCATGACCGTTATCTCGCCGCCCTTCACCTCATGTTTACCGGCGATCCGGCTTATGGAATGAAGGGGGCCGGCGAAAGCCGGGTTCAAGATACCATGTCTAAAATATTACTTGCCGAAGATGACATCGACATGCGGCGGTTCCTGGTCAAGGCGCTGCAGAATGCCGGATTCGAGGTCATTTCCTACGACAACGGCCTATCGGCCTATCAGCGCCTGCGCGAGGAGCCGTTCGAGCTGTTGCTGACCGACATCGTCATGCCGGAAATGGACGGTATCGAACTGGCCCGGCGCGCCGCCGAACTCGATCCGGACATCAAGATCATGTTCATCACCGGCTTCGCCGCGGTGGCGCTCAATGCTGACTCGACCGCGCCCAAGCACGCCAAGGTGCTGTCCAAGCCGATCCATTTGCGCGAACTGGTCAACGAAGTGCAAAAAATGCTGGCGGCCTGATACCAGCGCGGCGCGCCGCGTCGCTATCCGGCCTTCCGATGGACCGACGTGACGAGTTGCGGCAAAATCGTCGCGGCAATGACCTCCAGCGCCTCACCTCGCGCTTCGATGCACTGGGCCAGAACAATCGATGCTTCGGCGTCTCCCGTCGCGTCGTCACAGAGGGCGCGCACCCGGTCGAGAAGAGTTTCGAAGCCAAGGACGCCGGCGGCATTGATAATGTCGTGAGCCTCGCGGCGTGACTGCGTCAGATCGGCATTGAAGCAACGGCCGAGCTCGTTTTGGAAGGTGGCCAAGGTCTGTTCGACTTTGGCGATGCCGAAGCTATCGATTAGTGCGTCCAGCGTGTTGCGGTTGAAGTGAGGCGAGCCGGACGGCGCCGGCTGATTTTCCGCGTTCGTGTGCGGCAGCCAACGCCATAGCTTGCTGTAAAGGCTTGCCCGCTCGATCGGCTTGCCGACATGGTCATTCATGCCCGCCTTGATGAACGACTGGATGTGCTGCGGCAGCACATTGCCGGTCATGGCGATGATCGGGATATCCCGCACCGGCAATCCCATTTCCCGGATCACGCGCGTGGCCGCGACGCCGTCCATGTTGGGCATCTGGATATCCATGAGCACCAGATCGAATTTTTCCTTGCGCAGGAGGCTGATCGCCTCGGTGCCGCCGTCGACCGGCACGACCTCGTAACCGCCGTCTTCCAAATAGGCGCCGACAATCTCCCGATTGGTCTGCAAATCGTCGACCAGAAGGATTTTCCCTCTGTTGAGGGCGAACACCTCCGGTTTGTGCTTCATCCGCGTCGCCGGGTTCGGCTGCGTCGCCGCCGGCAACCGAGCCGTAAACCACATGGTCGTGCCTTTGCCGGCATCGCTGATCACGCCGATCTGCCCGCCCATCAGTTCGACCAGGCGCTTGCAGATGGCAAGGCCAAGACCGGTTCCGCCGAAACGCCGGCTGGTCGATCCGTCGGCCTGCGAAAATTGCTTGAACAACCGATGCTGCTGTTCGCGGGGAATGCCGATTCCGGTGTCGGTAACCGCAATGTAGGCGAGCAGTTCTCCATCCGGTGACAATTTGGGGCAGGCGCTGATGGAAACCGACCCCGCTTCGGTAAATTTGATGGCGTTGTTGAGCAGGTTGAGCATGATCTGGCGCAGTCGGGTGTCGTCGCCGGTGAGCCATTCCGGCATGTCGCGGTCGAGCGTCCATTTGAGTCGAAGCGATTTTCCCTCTGCGGCGGGCTGAACGATGCTGACCGCGTCGTGAATCAGTGCCGAGAGCGAAAAGGAACGGCTTTGCAGTTCGAGCTGGCCCGCCTCGACCTTCGAGAAATCGAGAATATCGTTGACGATGCTCAACAGCGCGCTGTTCGCGGTCCTGATGAGGTCGAGATAGCGCTGCTGCTCCTTGTTGAGCCGGCCTCTGCGCGCCAGCAGGTCTGCGAACCCGTACATGCTCGTCAATGGCGTGCGAATTTCATGGCTCATGGTCGCCAGAAATTCCGTTTTGGCGGAATTGGCCGCCTCGGCTTCTATGCGGGCCTGCTCGGCAATCTCGATGGCTCCCTCCAGCTCGCGCGCTTTTTGGTTGCGCAGGGTGACATCGCGCATGATCCCGGTGAAGCACTGCCGGCCGTCGCTATCGCGCCATTCCGCGATTGAAAGGTCGAGCGAGACGAAAGACCCATCCTTGCGCCGCCCGGTGACCTCGCGCCCAGTTCCGATGATCTTGCGGTCTCCGGTCGCGCGATAGTGGGCCAGGTATTGGTCGTGCAGGCTTTGTCCAGGCTCCGGCATGAGGAAGCAAAGGTTTCGGCCGATGGCCTCTCCGCGCGAGTAGCCGAATATCCGTTCCGCCGCCCCTTTAAAGGATTTGATAGCCCCGAAACTGTCGGTGACGAGAATCGCATCGACCGCAGTGTCGAGTATTGCGACATAGCGATCCGAATTCTCACGCAGCACCAGGCTGTTGTGCCGCCTCGCCTCGGCTAGTCGTGCTCTCCAAACAGTGTTTCCCGAGACGCGCCGCCACGCACGATTCTGGGCCCGCCATGTGGCGGCCGCGACTTGAGACCAGAGCCCCCACATATACCCCTCCGTTCGCTCATAGGCTCCTGCCTCCACCGTCCTAATCCGCGATCACAGCGACCGGCCGTGCTCAACCGGTCCTGTCAGAATATGGAACTTCTGAATTTTCCCGCAAGCATCGAGCAAACAACCAACGCGCACACAAGCCGAAATTGTCGACGTGCAGGAAAATCTTGCCGTTGTGTTTCCAATTGTTTCGAATCGCGGACATCCAGAAATGACAGCCGCAAATTTCATCCGCAAGCTTGGGAGTAATACCTACGCGGCTTAGCGTCCCGGCAGACGTCAACGATCGAGGCAATCGACGGCGGTCACGCGCTTCTGACGTGACGCAGGAACCGCTCGACATTCGCCTGCACGCCGCGGGTATGGTCGAACAGGCGCTTGGTCGTATCGAGTACCTCGTTCGATGCGGCGTAGGTGGCGTCGGCGTGGCCGTTCAGATCAACGATGTTGGCGGCGACCGCGCGCGAGCTGTCGGCGGCCGACTGGGCGCTGGCGAAAATTCCGGCGGTCTCGGTCGATTGCTGCCCGATGCCGGTCGATATCTCGGTCGCGAACATATTGAGATTTTTGATCGCCGCGATGATCTGGCTGATGGTCGAGACCACGGCGGCGCAGGTTTCGCGGACTGCCGAAATCTTGCGCGCGATCTCGTCGGTCGCCTTGCCGCTTTGCTGCGCCAGCGTTTTGACTTCCGCGGCGACGACGGCGAAACCCCGGCCGGCGATACCCGCGCGCGCCGCCTCGATGGTCGCGTTCAGTGCCAAGAGATTGGTCTGTTGCGCGATGCCCTGGATGAGGTCGGTGATCGGCAGGATCTGCTCGACCGATGTCGTCAGCTTCGCAAGCTCCGCGCTGGCGCCTTCCGACTGTGCCGCGGTGTCGTTGGTGAGCTTGAAAACATCGTTGGCGCGTCGCGCTAATTCGTCGATGGTGCGCGAAAGCTCGCTGGCCGCCTGCGCCACGGTTTCCACGTTCGCGCGCGTATTGACGACGGCGTCCACCGTAGAGCCGGATTTCGTGCGGGTATGCTCGGCGGATTTGGCCATCACTTCAGCGTTGCTGCGCACGACGGTGACGGCTTCGACGAGCTGGCCGGAGATATGCTTGACCGAGCCCTCGAATTCCTCGGCAAGGGCCGTCATTTCCTCCCGGCGTTTCGCCGTCCGCTGCTCATCCGCTTCGCGCCGCGATGCCTGCATCGCTTGAATCTCGAGCACATTGCGGCGGAAGATTTCGATGGCCTCGATCATTTGGCCGATTTCGTCGCCGCGGTTGTGGTCGTTTAATTCGACGTCGGTGTCGCCGTTGGCGAGCTTCTGCATGACCTCGGTAATCGAGGTAATCGGCCTGACGATCGATCGCGCAATAAAGCCGATTACGGCGAGGCTGAGCACCAGGCAGGTGACGAGCCCGATGGTGAAAGAAAGCGTCTCGGTCCTGGTGGCGGCCGCGAGGTTATTGACGATCGAATCCGATTGCGCCGTGACCGCCGTGAGGATCTTGCGGACGTCCTCTTCGATGCTGGTGTAACTGTCGTCGGTCTGCCCCAGCATCATCGTCGCCATTGCAGGGTCGGTGCTGCCGACGTCGAGCACGTCCTTGGCGGTGCTTTGATATTTTTTCAGTTTGACCTGTAGTCCGTTCAAGTCCGCTTGCTCTATGCCCGACAAATCGGGTCGCGCCGCGAGCTCGTTGAAATTCTGGTTGATGCCCCAAAAATCGGCCTCGATCTCCTTGCGGAGATTTTGCAAAAGTTGGTCGTTGACGCCGTTGCTGGCCCAGGAGACGTAGCGAAAGACGCGCATATGCGCGGTGCCCACGGCACTATTGACCGCCGCCGCCGCCGCGCGGGTGGGAAGATTCGATTGCGACAGCTCGTTGAGATTGCGCGCGACCTGGCTCGAAGTCAGACGGACCGTGACGCCCATGCCGATCAGGCAGGTCAACGCTATAGCGCAGGCCGTGAGCGTCTTGGTGCGGATCGTTAGGCGCGATAGCAACGCGAAACGGGGCAGGTTGCCATGGCTCGGCATGCGTGGGGCCCGCCGCTGAACGCCGCTTCGCCTAACCCAGTGCAAAATCACTCCCGGTAGACTCCGACCCCGACCAGGTAATCACCCATCTTCTCGACATAGCTGGTCTTGTCTTCGATTTTGTTGTTCAGGGGGTTCGGCCATTTGTAATTGACCCATCCCGCGCCTGGGCCTTTGGCGATATCGATCAATTCGCGGATGAGATATTTCCCGTCCTGGTCTTTCAGATCGAACAGGTTCTTGCCGATGAGCGCCGGCCTGGCGCCATGCGCGACGCAAATGCCATTCATATCGTAGACGAACGGATACAAATCGCGATCGTGAAACTGACTGGCCGATTTGTCCGAGATGCTCTTGAACGTCGCGTCGGCGCCGTCTTTGGCAAACATGTTTTGAGCGCGTTTGACCATGGCGACGGCCTCGTCCTTGCTGCCGAATTCCGCGGCGGAGACCCGGCAGGTGAACGCCAACAACGCAACCATTGCGAACGTAACAACGGCGCGGACCATGGCAGACCTCCTTGGAGCACGACGGTTGGGGGTGTCCCAAAATGGCTAATTATCATTAACGATTATTTAATCTGAATTGATCCGGTAAGGTTTTTTTCCGGTCCGGTTGTGGTGCCGGAGTAGCGGGTGCCGGTCATGCGCCGACATCCAATACGTCGGCGATCCAGTCGAACATGGTGTGCACGCCGATGGTGACATCGTCGACCTGGCAGTGGTGGAAGCCGCCTTCCTCGCGGCTGAACACTTTGAGCGTCTTCTGCTTGGAGCCGACGGCGGCGAACAGTTTTTCGGCGCGCGGCAGCGGAATCTGTTCGTCGCCGGCGCCATGCAGCAGCAAAAACGGACAGGTCATCTGCTGCACGATGCCGTCGAGGCGGAATCCCTCGAGCTTCTTGAGCGCCGAGGCGCGGTCGGGGACGCCAAGCACCCATTGCAGATGTTCGGGCGGCACCGAGAGCGACAGCACCTTGCCGGAATCGAGCGCTTCGAGGCGGCGCGCCCAGATGTCGTGATAGTCCCATTGCGCGCCCCAGGCGACGCAGCAAGCGAACCGGCGTTCGAGCGCGGCGGCGCGCGGCGCGTAATAGCCGCCGAGCGACAGCGCCATGACGCCGATGCGCTTGGGGTCGAACTCGGGGCGGCCGGCGAGATATTCGTAAACCGGTGTGGCGTAACGCTCGGTTTCCGCAATCAGCGGCAGATTGCGGAAGCGCACGCTCTCGCCATTGCCCGGTCCGTCGACGATCAGACAGCCGATGCCGCGCGCGGCGAGGTCGGGAATCCCGTAACCGTATTGCAATTCCTTGGTGACGTCGAAGCCGTCGAAAAACACCATCGCCGGCGCCGGCCGCGTTCCCACCGCATCCGGATCCGGATGCACGAGGAGCGCCGGCAGGCTTGAGTGCTCATACGGGATTTCGACCGGCTCGATGCGCGGGCGGCGGATGATGGCGGCGGCTTCTTTGAAGATTTTCACGGCCTTGGCGTAGACATCCATGCTGCGCTGCGAGCGCGGCTGGATGAAGCGCTCGCCGGTCTGAAAGTAGCGCGACGCGCGCATAAAACACGAAGCCGCGGTGAGCTTGTGGCCTGAACCGAGTGCGTCGCGGCCGCGCGCTTCGATCTTGTCGCCCATGCGCGCCCATTCATCGAACCACGCCGTGTCGTCGCCGACCTTGTCGGCAAGCGCGCGGCCGACGCGGTTGACCTCGTCGATTTCGACTCCGGTCCAGGGCGCCCCGGACAGGCAGATCAATAATCCCATCGACCAGCGGTAATTGGTGGGAAAATAGAGAAATGCCGGATCGTCTGCTGCGCTTGTCAAATTCATGCCTCCCAAGTTCGTTCGCGTTTGTTCCGCGAGCTTCTTGGACAGGAACACACCATTTGCCGCCGCGTCTTGTCCAGCGCATATAATCCGCCCGGCCCAGGAAGCGGCGTCAAGGAATATGGATCGGGAGGAAGACGATGAAGGCCGAAAAAATCAAATACACCATGGGTGCGCTCACCGCCGAGGGAGCGCTGGTTTATGACGATACTGTCTCGGGCAAGCGACCGGCGGTGCTGATGGCGCCGAACTGGATGGGCATGACCGACCAGGCGATCGAGCGCGCCAAGCTTGTGGCTGGCGGCCGTTACGTCGTCTTCGTGGCCGACATGTACGGGGCAGGCACGCGGCCGGCGGATTTCGGCGAATGCGCGGCGCTCGCCAACCCGCTGCGCGAAAACGCGGTCGAGCAGCGCGCCCGCATCCGCGCCGCCTATGACGCCATGATCGCCGAAGCCTCGCGGCGCATTCTGATCGACAGCCGGCGCGCGGCCATCGGCTTCTGTTTCGGCGGCGGCAATGTGCTCGAACTGGCCCGCGACGGCGCCGAGCTCGCCGCGGCGGTGTCGATCCACGGCGATCTCAAGACCGCGCTCGCTGCCAAGAAAGGCGCGGTGAAGGCGCATCTCCTTGTCGCTAATGGCGCGCCCGATCCGGTGACGCCCAAGGAGCACCGCGACCTGTTCGAAGCCGAGATGGACGCGGCCGGCGCCAAGTGGCAGATGCTGGTGTTTTCCGGCATCCTGCACGCCTATACCGACCAGGGCTCGGACGTCCCCGGCATCGCCGCCTGGGACGAGCCGACAACACGGCAGACCTACGCCATCACCCATCAATTCATCGCCGATGCGTTTGCGGGGAAGCTGTAGGGCGAGATCCATTTGCAGGGCCTTCATTGCCAGACGCCTTCTCCCGTTTCGCTACCGCGGGGCGAGGCAAAGCGCCGTCATTGCGAGGAGCGGAGCGACGAAGCAATCCAGCTCCCCGCTCCGAGCGAGCGGCGCTGGATTGCTTCGCTTCGCTCGCAATGACGAGGCGTTCTCGCGGCGCCCATGCGTCCGAGTTTTGCCACGCCCCATTCCCAAAAGCCTCCCCAAAAGCCGAGGTGAGCGGAGCGCCGAAAGGCGCGTAGTAGAGACCGCATCTGCGGGTGCGGCGCCCCCTCCGTATTTTCCCCAGCGTGTCGAGGAAAATACGGAGGGGGCTCGCCTCTCGGCGCTCCACCGCGGCGCTTGCGGCGCAAATGAATGCCACCGCTCAGCCCAGGCCGTGTTTCCTGGGACGTGGGCCAAACGGGCGTTACCCGCCAAACCCTGTCCCAGTCC
>JBEKRD010000015.1:0-58848 GCA_049519075.1 Xanthobacteraceae bacterium
AAATTTGCAGACAGACAATCCTCGCAGAAACTCCGCTTGCAAGAACGACAACGTCGCTTCGCGCTTACCTATTCACCTTTCTGAGGAGCGTAGTAGTCGCCTTCCTTGTCTTGTCTCAATTCTGCGGCGGTCGGCTGCTGCACGATCGTCTTGGTGGGAGCGTAATAGTCGCCCTCCTTGGCTCGATTCAGTTCGGCAGCGGTCGGTTGCTGCACCACTGTCGGGCTCGGGGCATAATAGTCACCCTTCTGTGACCAATCAGCCTGTTGAGCTGCCACCGGCGCCGCGGTCAGCAGCGCAAGGACCGAGATCAGCGAACACTTGGTGATGATAGTCATCCTGAAGATCCTTCATTCGTTGCAAGAGTTTCCACGAGCGATCTGCTCGCCACGTCAATCAAATAATGGCTGGCAACAAAGACGCTTGCTTGATCTTGCTCTATTTTCCTGAAATTGCGCAAAACGTCCTTTCACGACGGACATGAAAGTCGCGTTCCCGGATCACCGTCGCTGAGCATTTCCTTAGCGCCGGCGTATCGGCGCGCATTTGCGCAAGAACGAGCAGATGGCAACAACATTGCGCAAGCATGTCTTGGGCTAGAGCGGCATAAAGCGGCGGTATTTGCGAGCCCGCGATGCCGGGCCGTTTCGGAGCGTCAGAGGCACGGCGAGGATGCGATGAAATTAGATCCCGCGATACGCGATCAAGTGCTCGCCAGCGTGCCGAGCTTACGCGCATTCGCCATGTCGCTGTGCGGCAACGTCGACCGCGCCGACGATCTGGTGCAGGAGACGCTGCTGCGCGCGCTCGCCCATATCGACTCATTCCAGCGCGGCACGAATATGCCGGCATGGCTTTTCACCATTCTGCGAAACCAGTTCCGTGAGGAATATCGCAAGCGACGCCGCGAAGTAAACGATACCGATGGGCACTACGCCGCGACGCTCGCATCGCACCCCGAGCAGCCCGGCAGCGTGGAATTCGAGGAGTTCCGCACCGCGCTCGCAACGCTTCCCGCCGAGCAGCGCGAAGCGCTGATCTTGGTCGGCGCCTCGGGTTTTTCCTATGACGACGCCGCGGCGATCTGCGGTTGCGTGGTCGGCACCATCAAGAGCCGGGTCAACCGCGCGCGGGCGCGACTTGCCGACCTGATCGCCATCGACGGCATCGACGATTTCGGGCCCGACCGCACCACTCGCGCCGTCGTTTACCAAGACTGCCCGCGCGCGGATCGCTGGTTCATTTGAAGAGCAGCCTTTTTGTTTGCCGCTGAGCTCGATAGATGCGCCTCAACGACTTGAGCCGCCGGTCCTCTCGAACTGCCGGTGCCCTGGCGCAAATTGGTGCGCTATTTTACCGGCTCAAACCGTTGGACCCTCCGGCCCCAGTCGGTCTCGGCCACATAAACCCTGCCCTTGGAATCGACGGCCAGGGTGTGAGCGTGGGTGAATTCGCCCATCTGATGGCCGGGACGGCCGAAGCTTGCGAGAATTTCGCCACTGGCACGATCCAGGACCTTCACCTGTTCGTCGCCGCCATCGGCCACGTACATGTAATGCTGCTCGCGGTCCGGAGAGAATCTGATCCACCAAGCGGTCCCCCAATTGTCGGGTAGGCTGCGTCCCCTCTTGATCCAGATATTTTTTTTGAAGTTCCCCATTTTATCGAACACTTGGATTCGATCACCCTGCCGATCGCAAACGTAGACAAGTTTGTCGTTCGCAAGAGCCACGCAGTGCACTACCTGCATAAACGCGCCGCCAACACCGGCGTCCGCCTCTTCCTTTGTGCCCTGATGACCCCATTGCCTGAGGAATTCGCCCTCGCGGTTGAAGACCGCGATGCGACTATTGCCATAACCGTCGGCGACGTAGACATCGCCATTTTCCGGATCGACGGCGATATCGGAGGGCATATTGAATTGCGTGCGGCTGGAATTCATGGCGCGTCCTCTGAGAGTGCCGTCAGAGGTATCGACAACGCCACGCTTGCCGATCTGCATCTTCAACTGTCCGTCGTGGCTGTATTTCTGAATGACTCCGTCGCCGTTGCCGGCAGTCCAAAAATTGCCTTCACGATCGATTGTGCAGCCGTGCGTGGTATTCGGCGCCGTATTCCAATCGCCAAAGCTGTTCACGACCTTGCCAGCGGTATCGAGTTCAATGAATGGCGGGGCCTGTCGGGCGACTTCGGCCTCCTTGGCCGTTATATCGTTTCGATTGACGATAAAGACATGATCCTGGGCGTCTACGCACACACCGCTTACCTGCCCGGTGACCCAATTCGCGGGCAAAGGCTTGGGCCAAGTAGGATCAACCTCGAACTTGGACGCGTCGCTCTGCGCCAGCGCACCCGAAAAGCTCCCGATCAAGGCAAGGAGGCCAAGGCACCGCGACCTCGCCTCTCGAGCTCCAATCCCGTATTTCATTTCAAATCCGCTGGTCCAATCAGACGCTCGACTGTGCAACCACGCCGACCGACACCGCCGCGATCTCAACCTCACCCAGCGCGCAGACGCAGCCCTCGTTACCGGTCTCGACGTACCGATTTTCAGGGTGCTTCAACCTTGTTCAAAGTTGCGTCTGGTGGCTTCAAAAAGGAACCAGGTGCGCCGTTCCGTCTCGTCGATCCACACTTCGATCAGACTTGCGCTCGCCACATCCCCGCTCTCGTCACAGACGGAATGGGCCTGCCGCATGGCGGCTACCAACTGCTTATTGTCGTCGCGCAACTCCGCCAGCATGTCTTGCGCCGTGACATATTCAGCGTCGTTGTCCAGCACGCGCTGCATCCGCGCGATTTGACCGATCGAGCGCAATGTCGCGCCGCCGAGTTTGCGGACGCGTTCGGCAAGCGGATCGGTCATCGCAAAAATCTGATCGCCCTGCTCATCCAAAAGCAGATGGTAATCACGAAAGTGCGGACCGGACATGTGCCAGTGGAAGTTCTTGGTTTTCAGGTAAAGCGCGAAAGTGTCCGCGAGCAGAAGGTTCAAAGCCGCGGCGACATCGCGCGTAGCATCCGGGCCAAGGTCAGTCGGCGTGAGCAGCGGGGCGGCGACGCGACTCTTGAGGTCAGAAACTTTCATCGGGCCTACTCCTTCCGGGCACTTGGGTTACGGGTTCATCCGCTTTGAAGTCTGGGCATCGACGCAAATCGGTATCCGGTTCACTGGCTGGCCCCCGCGAAACGCCGTTATATTTGCCGGGCAAACGCCGCGCTTGCCATGAATTGCCGATGCTGTGGCGATCTTGCTGTTTTGGCGCGCGATCGCTCGAAAGACCCGCTCATCTGTCAGCGGCAACGGCTCGTCGCCAATACCTCGCTGTTTCCGGACAGAAATTTGCCTCTCGGCGTCATTGCCAAAGATTAATCCTGGCCCCATTTCGCCGCGGCGCCAGCAACTCCATTTATGCGGCAAATGCTCCACGGTTTGCTTTGGTAGAGGACGACTGCAGGCGATAGGCGCGTTGTTTCGCGTCACGCTCGCTGTTGCTCCCGCCACGCCGACCGCGCCACAACAGGGTGGCGCAAGAACCGAGTTCCGCCGATGTGCGACGAATGCGCTAACAATAATACACCACTGCCGCCGCGTTGTCCGAGTTGCGCTCAGCCCATGAAACTTGCCCGGAGGACGGCGCGATTCGATGGATTACCCGAGCTGTATACGTTCGAGTGCCGAACGTGCGGCGTATCACATATCACGGCGGCTTGAGGCATCACTTCCAATAATTGTC
Organism: Xanthobacteraceae bacterium; assembly: GCA_049519075.1. GTDB lineage: Bacteria > Pseudomonadota > Alphaproteobacteria > Rhizobiales > Xanthobacteraceae > BOG-931. Next base: position 3,738 of record JBEKRD010000015.1, read on the forward strand.
GGGGAGATTGATCACGATCGGTTGGGCGGTGCTCCGCACAACAACCCAGACAAAGCGACGGTCGGTCGAGGGGTTGACTTCCATATGCGGCAACCACGGCGGAACATGGATAAAATCGCCGGGGTGCGCCACCGCGGAATGCTCGCCGCTCTCTCCCCAACGGACCAAGCTTTCGCCCTCGAGCACGTAGGCGATGGTCTCCTGTTTCCCGTGATGGTGGATACCAGTCTTCGCACCGGGCTCAACGACAAAAATTCCGCCCCACAGCGCGGTTGCGATACCATTGTCGGCCGCGATGCCGGCACGACGTTCGGACCCCGGCGTCTGGGCCGTTCCCGGATTGAATTGGGCGGGCCGGACGATATGAACGGGCGGATATTGGCTCATCAGCGAGCTTTCTTCTGCTAAGCGTCCAGCGTTTCAAGGGTCGCCAACAGCTTGTCCGGCGTGGCGGGCATGTCGCGGATACGTGCACCGGTTGCATTGTGGATGGCATTGATGACCGCGGCGCCCGCTCCGCAGATCCCTAGCTCGCCGATGCCCTTGCTGCCCAGCGGACTTCCATGCGGATCGGGATCGTCCAGAAGCAGGACGTCCATCGCGCCAACATCGGCGTTTACCGCGACGTGATAGCTCGCCAGATCCTGGTTGATGAAGGAGCCGTAGCGTGGGTCGACGTCATTGCCCTCGATCAGCGCCAATCCGATACCCCACGTCATGCCGCTGATGACCTGCGAGCGTGCCGTCTTGGCATTGAGGATGCGACCGGCCGCGAACACGCCGAGCATCCGTCGAACGCGCACCTCGCCGGTGTCCCGATGGACCGCGGCTTCCACGAAATGCGCACCGAAGCTGGCATGCGAATAGTGCTTGCTGAGCTCATTCGGCATGACGGAGCCTTCTGCCTCCCTCATGCCGGAGGCGAGCCCGGCCTTAAGCTTTCGGCATGCGTCAAGAACGGCCGCGCCCGAGGTCGCCGCGCCCCACGAGCCGCCTGAACCATCGGTCGGCGGATAATTGGTATCGCCCATGATGACGGTCACGCGCTCTACGGGCAGCTCCATTGCCTCGGCGGCGACCTGGGTGAGTATGGTGTAAGTACCGGTGCCGATGTCGGTCATCGCCAACTCGACCACGAGCCGGTCATCGGGCTGCAGACGCGCACGCGCGGTCGCATTGCGCAGCACGTCACCACGGATCGCCGATGCCACTCCGAGACCGACGAGCCAGCGGCCATCGGTCACGCTCGCGGGCTTGGCCACGCGCCTGCTCCAGCCGAAGCGCGCCGCGCCTTCGCGCAAGCATTCGCCAAGCTGGCGCGACGAGAAAGGCAGGTTGTGTTCCGGGTCGGTCTGCGTGTCATTGCGCCGGCGCAGTTCCACGGGATCAAGATTGAGCCGTTCCGCCAGCTCGTCCATCGCACATTCGAGCGCCAGGAGGCCGATCGCATCGCCTGGCGCCCGCATCGAATCCGAACGCGGCAAGTCAAGTTTGGCCAGGCGATGGCGCGTAAGCCGGTTGGGCGCGGCATAAAGCTGTCGCGCCGCCAGCATCACCGGCTCGACGTAGTCATCGAAGCTCGCGGCTTGCACCAGCGCATCCTGGCCGTAGGCCGTCAGCTGGCCGTCGGGGTTCGCGCCGAGGCGCAGGTGCTGCTCCGACGCCGAGCGATGGGTCGTCAGATGGAAGACCTGCGGGCGCGTCATCGCCACCTTCACCGGCCGCTTCAGCATACGGGCGCCGATCGCGGCGAGCGTCGCCTCGAAGTAGTATGGCAACTTGCTGCCGAAGCCACCGCCGACATAGCGCGTGATGACGCGTACGTCCCCCTGGTCCATGTTGAGGGTGCGGGCCAGGCCTTCCTGCGGGCTCGCCGTCAACTGCGCCGACGTGTGCACGGTGAGCTTCGGGCCGTCCCATGCCGCCATCGTCGCGTGCGGCTCCATCGGCGCTTGATTTTGATAGGGGGTAGTGTACGTCGCCTCGATCTTCACCGGGGCTGCGGCGAAGGCGCTGTCGAAATCGCCAATAGCGCTGTCGGCCGGCTCGCCGCCGTCGATCGGGCTTTGACTGATAGCGGTAGCACCGGCCGCGTGCAGATCATAAGTGCCGCGTACGGCGTCATAATGGACGCGCACCATCGCGGCCGCCGCGGTGGCCTGCTCGAACGTATCAGCAACGACGAAGGCGACGGGAAAACCGAAATACGGCACCTCGTCGTTGTTGAGTGCCGGCATCGCGCGCGCAAAACGGTCAGACAGATCCACCGGGCCGAACGCGTGCTGCGGAGGCGCGTTGTCTTTGGTGAGCACGAGCCGCACGCCCGGCGCACGCTGGGCGTCCTGCACGTCCACCCGGGTAACGCGGCCTTTGGCGACGGACGCGGCAACGATAACCCCGTAGAGCGCGGCGCTCTGCGCCGCATATTCGTAGGCGTAAGTCGCCTTGCCCGTCACCTTGAGGCGGCCATCGACGCGATCGAGGGGAAGCCCGACCGGAGCGGCAAGATTGCTTTCAGCCATGTTTGCCTTTCCTCAGCTGGTTCCGGTCGCTTCAGTCATGACGGCGCGCAACGTGCGCCGGGCGAGTGGGATCTTGAAGTCATTATGGCCGTAGCCGTGTGCGTCTTTCAGCGCGGCTGCGCCGGCGGCGTCGTAGGAGGCGCGGGCGAGCGTTGCACCGGAAAGGCTCCCTTCGGCGTCTGCCGATCGCCACGGCTTGTAGGAGAGGCCGCCGAAGGCGACACGCGCGGCTTTCACACGGTTGTTGTCGTGCGCGACGATGGCCGCGACCGAAACCAAGGCAAACGCGTAGGATGCGCGGTCGCGCACTTTGCGATAGATCTGCCGGCCCGCGGGCGGCGGCGGCAGCACCACCGATCGGATCAGTTCGCCCGGCGCCAGCACCGTTTCGATATTCGGCGTATCGCCGGGTGGGCGATAGAGCGCGTCGATCGGAATAGTGCGGGTCGCGCCACCGGGCGCGACAGTCTCGACGCGCGCGTCGAGCGCAGTCATGGCGACGGCCATGTCGGACGGATGCGCGGCGATGCAGTTGTCGCTCACGCCGAGCACGGCGTTCATGCGGTTGAGACCGCCGAGCGCGGCGCAGCCGGAGCCCGGCGCGCGTTTATTGCAGGGCTTGGTCGTGTCATAGAAGTACGGGCAGCGCGTGCGCTGCAGCAGATTCCCGCCGGTCGTGGCCTTGTTGCGAAGTTGTGCTGAGGCACCCGCCAGGATTGCCTGCGACAACACCGGATAGCGGCGACGGACCCGCATATCGGCGGCGAGCGCGCTGTTCGTCACACGCGCGCCGATGCGCAGGCCGCCGTCTGAGCGCTCATCGATCTCAGCGAGCGGCAGCGGGCCAATGTCGACGAGACGGATCGGCGTCTCGATCTGTAATTTCATGAGATCGAGCAGGTTGGTGCCGCCGGCAATAAACTTGGCGTCGGGCTCCGCCGCCGATGCGCAAGCAGACGCGAGGCTGCTTGCGCGTTCGTAACGGAACGGCTTCATGTGCGGCCTCCCTCGGCCACCTCACGGATGGCCGAAACTATGTTGGCATAAGCGGAACAGCGGCAGATATTGCCACTCATACGCTCCGCGATCTCAGCATCGGTGAGGGCTGGCGCCGTTGCGACATCCGCCGTCGCATAGCTCGGCCACCCCGCCTTGTGTTCGGCCAACAGCGCGACCGCCGAACAAATCTGACCAGGGGTGCAATAGCCGCATTGCAATCCATCGTGGCGCACAAATGCGGCCTGCATCGGGTGGAGATCCTTATTGCCTTCCAGACCCTCAACGGTCGTGATCTCGTCACCCGCATGCATCACAGCGAGCGTCAGGCAGCTATTGATGCGTTGTCCGTTGACGATCACCGTGCAAGCGCCGCACTGTCCTTGGTCGCAGCCTTTCTTTGTACCTGTCAGCCCCAGATGCTCACGCAGCGCGTCGAGCAAAGTCACGCGGGGATCAAGTTCAAGGCTATGGCGCCGTCCATTGACAATCAGCGCCACGTTCTCGCTGTGAATGGATCCGGGTTCGCCTCCGGCCTCTGCCGCTGCCGGCTGGGAGGCCGCGGCCAGAGTCACTGCGCCGGCGGTTCCGAGAAAGCGTCGGCGCGACAGGCGAGAGAGAAACGGGAGCATCTTTTGCACAACGGATCCAACGGCCACGTGTTCCGCATAGAGACATCAAATGCCACCGGAGCGATCGGAGCCAGCGGCGTGACGCTGGCAGTTCCCGACGTCCGCCCGGCATTCCGAGAATCAGCAGCGACACCAACCCGACATATCGGTCACGCGGGGCAGGTATCCAATCCAGAACAGAATGAAAGCGTGAAGGCGCCAGCCTTCTTCTTCACCGACGCCGCCGAGTTCTCCAACGCCTCGTCGGAAACTTCATAGGTGAGCATCTCTTCCTCAGTCTGATCCAATCTCGCAGTGTCGTTCATGGGATTCGTCCTTTCACTTGCCGGCGCCGCCTCCGAACCTCGAATAAAATTGATCTGCGGCCGGGCTCCCGTACGAATGGACTTAATAGCGGCCCCCGGCTTTCTGCTTTGTCGATATTGCTATGGCTTAAGGTAGATTGCGTGATTTCGATTCATGCGTTCGGAAGCGGGCGCAATCGAACAAAGAGCTAGGAAACCTCGGCCCACCTTCGCCAACGACCCCGGCGTTTGATTTTTTGATCGCACTAAGTTCCCCGCAAGAACAGCCCAGGCGCAGCAAAGGGTCCAAAGCACAATCCGCAGGCATGACTAGGTTGAGCGAGGCGGCTGGACGGTCTTGCCTGAAAATTAGGCCATCACTGTCGATCCAGCGGTGATCTGCCTTTGTGAGGAATGGTCATGGAAAAGAATGCGAATGAGCTTCGTTCCAGCTCCGTGGGGGTCGCATCTCCAAACGCAGCAGGCATTCGCGCCGCCAAAACGAGCTCTGTCGGATTCATTGGTCTCGGCCGTATGGGAACGGCGATGGCCGCAAACCTCGCCGCGGCAGGGCATCGGGTCATTGGATTTCTCCGGCGCCCCGATCGTTTTGCCGAAGTGAAAGCGCTCGGTCTCGAACCGACGGTAAAAATGACCGACCTTTTCGATTGCGAGTTTATCGCGACCATGTTGCCGGACGACAACACCGTATCCGAAGTGGTGTTCGGTCGCGGACCGAACGCGATTGATGGACTAGCGAACGGCCTCCGTCCCGGCGCCATCCATATATCGATGAGCACGATCAGTACGATGGCTGCCGGGAACCTAGCGTCGGAACATGCGTTACACGGCCAAGGCTTCGTCGCGGCGCCGGTCTTTGGCAACCCGGATGCCGCGAGCCAGAAGCAGTTGTTCGTCGTTGCAGCCGGCGCCAGTGCGGACGTGGAACGCTGTCAGCCTTTATTCGACAGTGTCGGACAAAGGACATTTGTAGTCGGCGCCGATCCTTGGCACGCAAACCTGATCAAGCTGCTTGGCAATATGATGACCGCAACCGCGCTGGAGATGCTGGGCGAGGTTGTCGCCGTGGCGCTCAAGCGGGGGCTCGATCCAAGCTCTTTGATCGACGTCATGACAAGCACGATGTTTGGTGGACGCGCACACAAAATCTACGGCGACAAGATTGTGAGGCAATCATACGCCCCGGGGTTCGTCATGCCCCTGGTGCTCAAGGACGTGCATCTGGCGCTCGCGGAGGCCGAAAACGCGCGCGCCCCGATGCCGTCAGTAAACGTGGTCCGCGACCGGCTGCTCACAGGTATCGCCCGTGGGTATGGCGATCTCGACTGGACCGCGCTCGGACTGATTGCGGCTGAAGAAGCGGGATTGCACGCCAATCTTCCACGCAGCGCCGGTTAAACACAGCAGAACGAACCCTACGAGCAAAGACGGATCGAAACGATGACCTCGCAGATCAGGCCGCGCAACGCCGTCGAAAAGCTCGCTCGCTTCGCGCAGGTGACTTAGCGCCATGACCCAAATCCATCAGATCCTCCAAACGACAATCGCGGGGCGGGCGGGCCCGCAGATCCCGAGTTCATGGCGCCGCCCGCGAGTGCCGCAGCGTGAATGGAGCAGTCGCCGGCTGTAACCAGAGATCAGCTGGGAACTAGGTCATGGGAATAGTCCGCTTCGCGCTTAGATTCCCGCACACATTCTATGTGCTTGCGGCGCTGATCCTGTTTCTCGGCGCTACAGCGATCAGCGTAATGCCGGACGATATTTTTCCGGAGATTAACATCCCAGTCGTGAGCGTGATTTGGCAATATACCGGGCTTTCGACACCTGAGATGGAGCAGCGCGTCACCACTTATAGCCAGTATTCGATTTCTTCGAACGTCACCGGCATCAAGGATATGGAGGCGCAGACACTGGACGGCATTTCGGTTCAGAAAATCTATTTTCAGTCGGACGTCAATCTCGATCTCGCTATTTCTCAAGTCGTCGCGGCAACCAATGCGATTCGCGCTCTGATGCCGGCCGGCATAGAGCCGCCGATCGTGGTGCAATACAGCGCCTCGAGCGTTCCGGTCTTGCAGATTAGCCTCAGTTCCGACAGCCTCAACGAACAGCAGCTCTACGATTACGGCATCTACCGTATCCGCCAGCAGCTCGCGCCAGTTCCCGGCGTGACACTGCCGACGCCTTCCGGCGGCAAATACCGCCAGATCATGGTCGATATCGATACCGCCAAGCTCTTAGCGCGCGGGTTGACTCCCATGGACGTCGTGAACGCGGTGAACAGTCAAAATATCACATTGCCTTCGGGAACGGCGAAGATCGGCGACAAGCAATACACCCTGCGCACCAACGCCATGCCTTCGACCATCGGTGACCTCAACGACATTCCAATTCGGTATGCAGGCAGCGCCACCGTCTTCATCAGAGACGTCGCCCAGGTGCGCGACGGCTCGATGGTGCAGCAGAACGTCGTGCGTGAGAACGGCAACCGATCGGTCCTGCTCAGCGTCATCAAGAACGGCAACGCTTCGACGCTCACGGTCGTCAAAGGAGTAAAGGCCGCTCTCCAAACGGCGCGTGCCGCCGCGCCCAAAGGGATGAATATTTCGGAGTTGTTCGATCAATCGGTGTTCGTGACCACATCGATCGAGGGCGTCGTGCGCGAAGGGGCCATCGCCGCGGCCCTCACCGCACTGATGATCCTCATCTTCCTCGGCTCATGGCGCTCGACATTGGTCGTGATGATCTCGATCCCGCTCGCTATTCTTACGTCGATCGTGGTGCTGTACTTTCTCGGCGAGACGCTCAACACCATGACGCTCGGCGGGCTGGCGCTCGCGGTTGGCATTCTGGTCGACGACTCCACTGTCACGATCGAGAACACACATCGCCTGCTCACCGAGGAAGGCCGGCCGCTGCCCGAGGCGACGCTTCATGGCGCGGCCGGCATCGCCGTGCCGACGCTCGTGTCCACCCTCGCGATCTCCTGCGTGTTTACTTCGGTCGTCTTCCTGGATGGCCCGGCAAAATATTTGTTCACACCGCTCGGTTATGCGGTGGTGTTCGCCATGCTGGCGTCCTACGGCCTGTCGCGCACGCTGACCCCGATCGTTATCGGGCTTCTGCTCAAGGGCGAGCATCACGAGGCGGCTGGTGCCGCGCGACGCAGTTGGTCGGAGCGGTTGTTCGACCGCTTCAATCGCGGTTTCGAGCGCATGCGTCAGGGGTACAATGCGCTGCTCGCTTATCTCATGCGGCGTCGCGCTATCGTGCCTATTGTCGCGGCTTTGATCCTCGCGCTAGGCGGCGCCATGACGATACTGGTCGGCCGCGATTTCTTTCCGGCGATCGACGGCGGCCAGATTCAGCTCCACGTGCGCGCTCCGGCTGGAACCCGCATCGAGGTCACCGAGCAGATTTTCCAGGCCGTCGAGGACAAGATCCGCGAAGTTATCCCGGCCAACGAGCGCGAGCTCATCGTCGATAATATCGGACTGCCGGCACGAGTTTATAATCTCGCCTTCACCGATGGTTCGACGATCGGCATCAACGACGGCATCATCCTGGTCGCGCTTAAAGATGGTCACGCGCCGACAGCGGACTATGTTCGCAAGCTCCGGCAGGTGCTGCCGGCGGCCTTCCCCGAGGACGTGTTCTATTTTCAGGCGGCCGACATGGTTACGCAGATTCTCAATTTCGGCTTGCCCGCACAGATCGACGTGCGCACCGTCGGCTACGACCGCAGCAAAAATCTGGAGCTGGCCAAACAGCTGCGGCGGCGCTTGGCGGCAATCCCCGGAATTGTCGACGCACATCTGCAGCAGGAGGTGGCTGGGCCGGCCTTCGACGCAACAATCGACCGGGCGCGCGCAGTCGAGCTCGGCCTCAACGCCAGCACCATTGCCAACAACATCAATATCAGCCTGAGCTCGTCGGTGCAGGTTTCGCCGAACTTCTGGACCGACCCCAGTTCCGGAATTCCCTATTACCTGGCCGTGCAAACGCCGGAGCCCGAGGTTAATTCCCTCAACGCGCTCGGAAACACGCCGGTCACCGCCGCGCTGCCTGCGGCCGGCACTCCGATACCGGGACTGCTTTCGAACGTCGCCACGATCACGCGCTCGAGCATGCCGACCAATAGCAACCAGGCCAACATCCAGCCGACCTATGACGTCTATGCCAGCGTTCAGGATCGCGATCTCGGCAGCGTCTCGGATGACATCAACAAAGTCGTCACCGACCTGCGAAAGCAGCTCGCCCCGGGCAATACGATCCAGATCACCGGCCAAATTCAAAGCATGCACGACGCCTTTCGCGACCTCGGCATCGGTCTGATGTTCGCTGCCGTCTTCGTCTATCTGCTCATGGTGGTGAATTACCAGAATTTTGGCGACCCGTTCGTCGTCATTCTGGCGCTGCCCGCGACCTTCTGCGGCATCATGACAATGCTGTTCATTACCGGAACCTCGCTGAGCGTGCCGTCATTGATGGGCGCCATCATGGCGATCGGCGTCGCCTCGGCGAACTCGATCCTGCTCGTCACCTTCGCCCGCGAACAGCAGGAAGCCGGCGCCACCGCGCACGACGCGGCTCTGAGCGCCGGCCACACCCGTATCCGCCCGGTGCTGATGACGGCAGCGGCAATGATCGTCGGCATGCTGCCGATGGCGATCGGCGAGCCCGGCAGCGAGCAGAATGCCGTGCTGGCGCGCGCCGTCATCGGTGGCCTGTTGTTCGCGACCCCCACGACGCTGCTCATCGTGCCCTATCTCTTCGCGGTCTTGCGCAAGAGCAACGATGGCAAGCATGCCCATGGCGTATTCACGGAGAGTCTCGAATGAACGACCTTCAACTCTGGAAAGATTCCAAGGTTATTCAGTCCGGCGCCTCCGGTGGCGAGCGGCGGAGTCGATTGAGGAAACGGTTGATCGCCTTGGCCGTCCTCTTGCCGCTGGTGGCGGCACTCGGATTTGGTGTGTCGCAGCTCAGGGCGAACGCTCGCCAAGCTGCCGCGACCAGTCAGGCGCATCAGAATTTCGCCCCTACCGTCAATGTGGCGACGGTTCAAGCCAGTCCCGACATTCTGACTGTCAGCCTCCCGGCCACGACCTTGGCTTTTGAAGCGGCGAATATTTTTGCGCGCGCCAACGGCTACATCGAGACGCGTCAGGTCGACATCGGCGATCACGTCAAGACCGGCGACCTGTTGGCGCAGATCACGGCACCCGAACTCGATCACCAGATCTCGCAGAACCAGGCAACGTTGCAGCAAAACCAGGCGACGTTACAGCAGACGATCGCCAGTCGCGATCTCGCAAACGTCACCAATACGCGCGACAGCGAGCTCGTCAAGAAAGGATGGCTGACCGCACAACAGGGCGATACCGACCGTTTGACGCTGCAGGCTCAGAATGCCGCGGTCGCGGTTGCTCAGGCCAATGTCGCCGCCCAGCAATCGCTGATCCGTGTGCTACAGCAGCAAAAATCGTATCAAAGCGTGGTTGCGCCATTTGACGGGACCATCACGCAGCGCAATGTCGACGTCGGCGTCCTCGTGCAGGCCGGCTCCACATATATGTTCACGCTGATGCGGAGCGATGTCATCCGGACGCAGGTCTATGTGCCGCAGGACGCAGCTTTCGGCGTCCGTCAAGGCGTGGAAGCCGTCGTGCGGGTGCCGGAGATGCCGGATCGCACGTTTCCCGGAACGGTGACGCGTCTTGCCGATGCCCTGGCACCTGGCACGCGAACGCTGCTCACCGAAATCGACGTGCAAAATCCAGATGGGCTGTTGCGCCCGGGAATGTACTGCACGGTGGAACTGCACATTCCACGCAAGACGCCTTCCCTGATCGTTCCCGCCGACGCGGTCGTCTTTAACACCGAGGGCTTGCAAGTGCCGGTCGTCGAGGATGGGGTCGCGCATTACCACAAAATCACGGTCGCGCGCGATCTCGGGACCCACGTCGAGGTGAGTGCCGGCGTCCGGGCTGGCGATCAGGTCATTCTGCGGCCGATGGTGCAACTCATTGACGGCAGCAAGGTGCGGGTTGAAGCGCCCGCCACGGAGCTTAGTCAGAAATAACGCCGGAGGTGCACATGCGACTTTTGTTTCCGACCGCCGCGGCTATTGTCTTGTTGGGCTACGGGACAAGCTTGGCCCAGGTCGCGGCGGTGCCCAATACGACGATGCCGCCAAGTTCAACGCTGGCGCCCGCTTCGACACAAGCGCCCGCGTTCCCGGGAACCGTGAATGCGCCGCAGCTGCCAGGAAGCGTGGCAGGCACGCTTGGCACGGCCCAGTTCAATTTGGGAAGCCCGATCGGTGGGAGAGCTCCGGGCGCCATCCAAATATGCCCGGTCACAGGGACGGCGGCGGCCACGGCAAACTTCCCGGTCGATGCTACCGACGCGACAACAAACGCAGCCCCCGGATTCGGTACGCCGGGAATGTCCGGGTCCTGCGTCGCCGGCACGCCGGCATCCAGTCCTGGAATAATCACCCAGTCGCAGTTCAGCGATGGCGCGGTGCTGACCGGCGCCACGGAAGCCGGTGGGCCGGGTTTGAGCCCGCTGATCGCCGGGCCATATACCCCCACGACTTCCTGCGCGAGCGTTACGGCGGCAATGCCCGAGGTGCCAACGCCTTATGACAGCGTGGTCGCGGCACAATCCGGCTGTTGATGGGCGGCCCAGGACACCGCGTAACATCGACAACGCGCAACATCGGTTCACGACCATTGCTGGAAGTCGGGCTTGTTCAATTGCGATGACTGGCGTCTTCGATGTTCGTTACTAAGACGCCCGAAAGAAGGGTTAACAGCGCCGCTTTTCCTCCGTTATTTGCACTAAAGAATCCCCAATTGCGTCACCGTGGGGCCACGCCGGCTGTGCCCTATGTCCTCGGTCATTGGTAACGGAGGACGTCATGCTGAGTATTCGCATCGTCTCTGCGGGCGCGGCAGTTGCTTTGCTGTTGGCTGCGGGCTGTGCCGGCGCGCAGACGGCAACGAACGAACCGCCTGGTAAGCCACTGGCGTTGCTCGCGGGCCTGCGACCGCCACACGAGAGCAAAGTTTCAGGCTACGCGAAATCTGCGCACGCAGGCATCAAACAAATAGCCGCGAAGAGAACGGCGGCAAAGAAGCCGACAAAATTGGCGAGAAAAAAATATCACGAGATCGCGGCTGCGCCATCCGAAACACCGCCCCCGGCGAATAATTGGCCGGTTGCCGATGCCGCGTCGCCGGCAGACATTGCCACAGCGGCGCCGCAAGCGGACACGACCACGGCCGCGGCGCCAGACGACGGCCTAAGCGCGATCGTGGTCGGCGGCGAGACAGTGCAAGTGGCTTCGGCCGACCAAGTCAACGATATCGACCTTGCCGCCGACGATAGCCTTGTGGACCTGACGGCAGCGGCAAGCGACCGCGCCGATGCCAAGCCCGTGTCACATGTGTTTGCCGCGCCGGTGCATGCGGACTCAAGCCCGGTCGGCAGCGCGTCCTGGATCGCGCAAGTGCTGGCGGCGCTCTGCGGCGCGGTTGCCGCGGGCACCGTGGCCTGGTTTCTGATCGGCTTCGGACCGCAGCGAATCTACGGGTAGTGGTCGGCGCGAGTAGCGCGTCGCACGCCGCGATTGCTATTCGTTATTCGCTATCCGCAATTTTGCCGTTTCCGAGCCCTTCGCCTTGAGCGTCTTGAACAGGTCAAGCGCGTCCTTCGGCTTTAAGTTCTTGTGCACGACGGCCGAGACCGCGGCGATCATGGCGGCCGGCGCGTCGGACTGGAAAATATTGCGGCCCATGTCGACGCCCGACGCGCCCTGCTGCACGGCGTTATACGCCATGGTCAGCGCCTCGAGCTCGGGCAGCTTCTTGCCGCCGGCCATGACGATCGGCACCGGGCAGGACGCCGTGACGGTCTCGAAGCCCTCGTCGACGTAATAGGTCTTCACATATTGCGCGCCGAGCTCGGCAATGATGCGACAGGCGAGCCGGAAATACTTTGCGTCGCGCACCATGGCCTTGCCGACCGCGGTAATGCCCATGACCGGGATGCCGGCGCGCAAGCCGGCATCGACCAGCCGCGTCATATTGTGCACCGAGCGCGTCTCGTGCTCGCCGCCGATGAAGACCTGGATGCCGACGCCTGAGGCGTTGAGCCTGATCGCATCGTCCATGTCCATGGCGATCTGTTCGTCGGAGAGCTCCTCGCGCAAAATGCTGGGGCCGCCGCTGGCGCGCAGCACCATCGGTTTTTGGCATTGCGCCGGAATAACGCTGCGCAATATCCCGCGCGTGCAGAACAGCGCGTCGCAGGACGGCAACAGCGGCACGATCGAAAGATCGATGCGCTCGAGCCCGGTGGTCGGACCCTGGAAATAACCGTGGTCGACGGCGAGCATCACGGTGCGGCCCGAGGCGGGATCGAACACCCGCGCCATGCGGTTCTTCATGCCCCAGTCGAGCTGATGGCTGCCTTTGAGATAAAAGCCCGGCGTCTGCTGCGGTTGGTCCAGCGAATAGCGTTCGCCTTCTTTATCGGCTTCCGGCATGATTTCGTTGCTTCCTGGATTGAGGATTCCGAGGCGGCGTTCCTACCCCGGCTCTTTTCCCCAATAGGGGTTGATGCTGCAAAAGCCCCGGTTGCCGGTGATGATAAACGGCTGGCACTCCTCAGCTGTGTCGTAGACGCATTCCCACATCAGGTTGCCGCCGCCATTATCGGTGACCGCGCACCATTTGGCGTTGCCCCACGTGGCGGCCTGGCTCGGCGTCGCGGCGAAAGTCACGAACAGGCCGGTGGCGGCCAAGCCCATAGCCGCGAATGCGAGGCTGCGAATGCCAATTGTCATGGCGACAGTTTAGGGCCCGAGGGGCGAAATGCAACGGACTGGAACCGTTGCGTCTGCGTGCCCTCAAACCGCGGCCAGGATCTTTTAATGGAGTTGGCCCCGCCTGCGATCGCTCTTTACCTCCCGCTTTTGCCCTTGCAATGTTCTGTTTTTGTTCTAGTATGCCTCCTTAGAACATACACAGAACATAGACAGCTTATCCCCGGCAGGGAATCCGGCCAAATGACCGAGCCCATTGCTCTTTCCCCTGCTCTTGTGACGCAAGGCCCGGCGCGAAACCGGGCCGTCGTCGTTGCGGAATTGCGACGGCTGCTGCGGCCCGCCAAGCAACCCGACAAAACTCTGCCGTTCGGTCTCGCCGCGCTCGATTCACATCTGCCGGAGGAGGGCCTCGCCTGCGGCGCCTTGCACGAGATCGTGCCCGAGACGCAAGGCTCAATTGCCGCCGCCTTCGGTTTCATCGTGGCCCTGTTGGGCCGCCTGCCGCGGACGCAGCCGCTCATCGTCGTCATGCCCGCCTATGGGCTACGCCCATACGGCCGGCTTTGCGGACATATTTCCGGACACGGCCTCAACGGGCTGGGTCTCGATCCCGACCGCGTGATTCTGGTTCAGACGACGCACCGCAAAGACACCCTATGGGCGATTGCCGAGGCGTTGCATTCGGCCGCACCCGCCGCCGTCGTCGGCATGATCGACCGGCTCGATCTCAAGACCAGCCAAAAACTGCAGCTCGCGGCCAGCGATTGCGGCCTGCCGCTGTTGCTGCTGCGGCCGGCACCGACGCTGGAGGCAAGTGCCGCGGCAACGCGCTGGCGCGTCGGTACCACACTTGCCGCGCGCGACCGCTTCGGCCTGCACGCCCGCCCGCGATGGCGCCTGCAACTCGAACGCTGTCGCAACGGCCGGCCTGGCGAATGGGTAGTGGAGTACGATCATGTCGCGCATCGTTTCAGTTTGGCTGCCGCGCTGGCCGAGCCAGCGTTTTCTCGCGGCGCAAGCGATCAATCCTTCAGATACGCCGGTCGATCCTGAGCGGCCGTTCGTCCTGGTCATTGCCGGCGCCGGAGGCCCTCGCCTCGCCGGTTTGAACGCCGCGGCGGAACAAGCAGGCCTTGCGCTCGGCGACCCCTTGGCCGACGCGCGGGCGAAAGCAGCGCCGCTGCAGGTGCGCACCATCGACGCCGCCGCCGATGCCGACGCGCTGCGGCGGTTGGCGTTATGGGCGACGCGCTACACGCCGACCGCCTCACCTTGGCTTAAGGAATTTGGCGGCGAAGCAAATGGCGCCGACGGTTTTTTCCTCGACATCGAGGGATCGGCGCATCTGTTCGGCGGCGAGGACAAACTCATCGCCGACCTCGCCACCCGGCTCGACAGTTTCGGACTCAAAGCGCGGCTTGCGGTTGCCGCAACGCCCGGCGCCGCCTGGGCGGCGTCGCGCTTTCACCGCGCGCCATTATCCGTTTTGCCGTCGGGTCAGGAAGCGGCGGCGCTGGCCGAGATGCCGATTGCGGCGTTGCGGCTTACGCCGGAAACCCGCAACGCGCTGCGCCGGCTCGGCTTTAAAACCGTGGGCTCCGTCATCGACCAGCCGCGCGCGCCCTTTGCCGCGCGCTTTGCAGCGGAACTCCTTCGCCGTCTCGATCAGGCGCTCGGCCGCGTCGACGAGCCGCTTGTGCCCATCGTCGCACCGCCCGTTTATCACAGCCTGCATTATTGGCTCGAACCGATCGTCACGGCTGAGGCGATCGTCGCTTGCGCCAGACGGCTCATGCAAAATCTCGTCCATGTGCTGGTGCGCGACGACGTCGGCGCGCACGCGTTAAGACTTTGCCTTTACCGCGTCGACGGCGCGGTCGAGACCATCGATATCGGGCTGACGCTGCCGACGCGCGACGTTTCCCATGTGACGCGCCTGATCGATCTTAAGCTCGAGGCAGTTGCGGCGACGCAAGACGCGGGCTTCGGCTTCGAGGCGATCGGGCTTGCCGTCACCCGCGCCGAAGCCATGCCGGCGCGCCAGACCGAGTTCACCACCCCCTCCCATCCCTCCCCCGCAAGCGGGGGAGGGTCAGGGTGGGGGCATGGCGCCAACACCGAGCGCGGCGCGGCTTTGATCGATGCGCTGCGGCAGCGTCTCGGCCCGCACCGGGTGCGACGGTTCGCGGCCCACGCCAGTCACCTGCCCGAGCGCGCCGAAGCACTGCCGCCGATCGACGGCGAAGCATGTCAAGACTCCACATGGTCGGATTCCACTTGGCCTGCGCCTGAACAGACGCGTCCGCTTTTCCTGTTGCCTCGTGCCGAACCAACCGAAGTCACGGCGCTTGTGCCCGACGGTCCGCCGCGGCGGTTTTACTGGCGCGGCGTGACCTACGATGTCACCGGCTCCCAAGGTCCCGAACGCATCGCCGCCGAATGGTGGCGGCATCGCACGCAGGCCATTCCGCCGACGCGCGATTATTACCTCGTCGAGGATGCCGGTGGTCATCGCTTCTGGCTGTTCCGCGAAGGCCTTTATGGGCGCGAGACCGCGGCAGCGCGCTGGTTCGTGCAAGGCTTGTTTGCTTGAGAAGCTTTTTGTTTGCGTGAGAACGCCGATGATCGCCTATGCCGAACTGGCCGTGACCACCAATTTCTCCTTCCTGCGCGGCGCCTCGCATCCGCAGGAGTTGGTTGCGCGCGCCGATGAACTTGGCCTCACCGCCATCGGCACCGCCGATCGCAACAGTTTTGCCGGCGTGGTGCGCGCCTATAGCGAAGCGAAAAAAAGAAAAATAAAGCTTCTTGTCGGCGTACGCCTGGTGACGATCGACGGGTTCGAGGTGCTGGCCTATCCGATCGATCGTACGGCCTACGGCCGGCTTTGCCGTCTCCTCACCGTGGGCAATCTCAAGGTCAAGAAAGGCGAATGCAGTCTCGCCTTCGAAGACATTCTCGACGCCAGCGAAGGCCAGATGCTGATCGCACTGCCGAATGAGCGGGAAGATGACTTCACCCACCGTCTCGCCGCCCTCGCGCGCACGGCGCCGGGCCGCGTCTTTCTCGCCGGCGTACATTATCATCGCGGCGACGAGCCGCGCCGGCTCAGGCTTTTGGCCGAACTCGGCGCACGGACGAATGCGCCGCTGGTCGCCGTCAACGAGGTTTTCTATCACGCCCCGGAACGCCGGCCGCTCGCCGACATACTGACCTGCGTGCGCGAAAAATGCACGCTTAACGAAGCGGGCTTGCGGCTCGCCGTCAACGCCGAACGCCATATCAAGCCGCCGCAAGAGATGGCGCGGCTGTTTCAAAATTTTCCGGACGCCATCGCCCGCACTTTGCAGATCGCAGAAACCTGCCGCTTTAAGCTCGGCGAACTGACATACGAATATCCCGACGAGCCGGTGCCGGAGGGCAAAACCGCGCAAGGCCATCTCGAAGACCTGACCTGGGAAGGCGCGCGGGAACGCTATTGCCTCGACCGCTACCCGGAGGGCATTCCCGCCGACGTGCAAAAACGGCTGCGCGACGAACTAGCCCTCATCGCCAAGCTCGACTATGCGCGCTACTTCCTCACCGTTCACGACGTCGTCGCTTTTGCGCGCAATCAGGACAAGGAAATTCTCTGCCAGGGCCGCGGCTCCGCCGCCAACAGCGCGGTGTGCTTTTGCCTTGGCATCACCTCGGTGAATCCGGACAAGAGCAATCTTCTGTTCGCCCGTTTCATTTCCGAGAACCGCGGCGAACCGCCCGATATCGACGTCGATTTCGAGCACGAGCGGCGCGAGGAAGTGATCCAATATATCTACGCCCGCTACGGCCGTCATCGCGCGGCGATCTGTTCGACCGTCGTGCATTACCGCTCGCGACGCGCCATCCGCGAAGTCGGCAAGGTTTTGGGCTTGACCGAAGACGTCACGGCAGCGCTCGCCAAAACGGTGTGGGGCTATGGCGACGGCTTGCCGGACGATCACATCCGCCAGGCCGGCCTCGACCCGGAAAACCCGGCGATCCGGCAGGCGGTCACGCTCGCCGGCGATCTGATCGGCTTTCCGCGTCATTTGTCGCAGCATGTCGGCGGCTTCGTCTTGACCCGCGGCCCGCTCGACGAGACGGTCCCGATCGGCAATGCCGCCATGGACGATCGCACCTTCATCGAGTGGGACAAGGACGACATCGACACGCTCGGCCTGATGAAGGTCGACGTGCTGGCGCTCGGCATGCTGAGCTGCCTGCGCCGCGGGCTTGATCTCCTTAAAGAGCATTACGGCGCCGACTATTCGCTCGCCACGCTGCCGGCCGACGATACCGCCGTCTACGCCATGCTGTCGCGCGCGGATTCGGTCGGCGTGTTCCAGGTCGAGAGCCGCGCGCAGATGTCGATGCTGCCGCGCTTGAAGCCGCAATGTTTCTACGATCTCGTCATCGAGGTGGCGATCGTGCGGCCGGGGCCGATCCAGGGCGACATGGTGCATCCTTATCTGCGCCGGCGCGACGGCATCGAACAGGAGCATTATCCCTCCCCCGATCCGGCGCATGGACCGAAGAATGAATTGCAAGAGGTCCTGAAAAGAACGCTCGGCGTGCCGCTGTTCCAGGAGCAGGCGATGCAGATCGCCATTACGGCGGCGAAATTCACCCCCGACGAGGCCGACGGACTGCGCCGCGCCATGGCCACGTTCCGCCACACCGGCAATGTCCATCTGTTCCGCGACAAATTCATCGGCGGCATGGCCGCGCGCGGCTATGATCGCGGCTTCGCCGAACAATGTTTCGGCCAGATCGAAGGTTTTGGCGAATACGGTTTTCCGGAAAGCCACGCGGCGAGTTTCGCGCTTCTGGTCTATGCCTCGGCCTTCATCAAATGCCGCTATCCGGACGTGTTCTGCGCCGCCATCCTCAACAGCCAGCCGATGGGGTTTTATCAGCCGGCACAATTGGTGCGCGACGCACGGGCGCACGGCATCGAGATCCGGGAGGCCGACGTCAATTTCAGCGCCTGGGATTGCACGCTGGAAGCCACCGCCGAGGGCCGCCATGCGGTGCGGCTCGGCTTCCGCCTCGTCCAGGGGCTCAACGAAGAGGAGCTGAAAAAGCTCATCGCGGCGCGCGGCAACGGCTTTTCCTCGATCGAGCGGCTCGCGGCCATCGCCGGCATTTCGCGCTTCACCATCGAGCGGCTCGCGGAGGCCGATGCCTTCCGCTCGCTGGGCCTGAATCGGCGCACCGCATTATGGGCAGCGCGCCGCCTCGACATGATCGGAGCCAGACCGCCGCGCGGCGGCAGCGTAGCTCACGATAGAGAACAAGATTTGGCGCTGCCGCTGTTGAGGCCGCATTTGAGCGACGAGCTGTTCCCCGAGCCCGCCGTCACACTCCCCGCCATGCCGCTTTGCGAACATGTCGTGGAAGATTACATGGCGACCGGACTGTCGCTCAAAGAGCATCCGGTGCGCTTCTTCCGCGACCGCCTCACAGCGCTCGGCGCCATGCCCAACTCGGCGCTTCGCGGCGAAGCCTTGGCGCAGAACAAAATGGTCACCGTCGCCGGCCTGGTCCTGGTGCGCCAGCGCCCGGGCACTTCGAAAGGCGTCGTATTCATGACGCTCGAAGACGAGACCGACATTGCCAACATCATCGTCTGGCCGAAAGTCTTTGCCGAAAACCGCCGCACGGTGATGACGGCGCGTTTTCTTGCCGTGCGCGGCCGTCTGCAGCGCGCCGGCCTTGTCATCCATGTGGTCGCGGACAGTTTCGTCGATCTGTCCGCCGAACTGCCCAAGCTGCGCGACGGCGAGCTGTTCCTGCCGGCGCCGTCCTGTCCGACGCATCAGGAAGGTTCATGGCGCCAGGAAGGTTCACGGCACATCGTCAAAAGCCGCGATTTTCACTGATCGTTTGCAACCCAGCCACCGGAGATAAGCCAAGGAGTCCAACATGTGCGGTCGCGCCAAACTTCCCGATGATGTTTCCGAAATCAAACTCGATCTGAAAATAGACTGGGACGAGATCGGCGATTACCAGCCGCGCTGGAACGCGGCGCCGACGTCCAATCTTCCCGTCGTCACCTCGAACAACGGCGAACGGACGCTGACTTTGATGCGCTGGGGCCTGGTGCCGGCATGGGCAAAGGATCTCAAGATCGGGTACTCGACCTTCAATGCCCGCGCCGAAGGCCTCGACACGCGGCCGACCTTCCGCTCCGCCTGGCAGGCCGGGCGCCGCTGCCTGGTCATAGCGGACGGCTATTATGAGTGGCGCTCAGCCGATAAACAACCTTTCGCTGTAAGCTTAAGCAATCGCGGACCGATGACCTTCGCCGGACTATGGGACCTCTGGCGCGCACCAGACGGCGGCGTGGTCAAATCCTTCGCCATTGTCACTACCGCCGCCAACGCCTTGCTCGCGCCATTGCATGATCGCATGCCGGTTTTATTGGCGCCGGACCGCTGGCCATGTTGGCTGGGCGAAAAAGCCGCGACATCCGACGAACTCAAAACAATGCTTAAGCCTTATCCAGGCGCGGCAATGGCATTCTGGCCAGTGGACCGTCGCGTCGGCAATGTTCGCAACGACAGTCCAGACTTGTTCGAGCCCATTCCCGCCCCCATAAAACAGCCCACAGGCCCGCTGGTTTAAGGCGCGCCACCCGCTTCATTCGAACGCGGTTAAATTGAATACCGCCAAAGCCTTCTACCAAGGGTCACGGTCTGAATTTACCACTGTCGTCATGGCCGTTATGAAGGCTGGACGGGACAGTTGCACCCACTCGCACCGCCCTATATCGTCTGGCGTCTGCGGAATGCAGGCTCTCCCCGGCGCTCGCATGGCGACGCGACGGGGGGAAATTAAGACCCGCGACACCGCGTCGCTGCGGAACCTAGCGGCAATTGCTGTAGTTCCTCGTTTCGAAGAAAATCGGGCGGGGAACCGTAAGGGCCCCTCAAGACGCCGGGAGGATATATTGCGGCTTTCCACCAGCCCTTTGCGCGAGCTGATGGGCAAGCGTGACTTCTACGCTGGCGGCTTGATGGTATTGCTCGGCCTCGGCATCGCGCTGAAGGGCGCGAGCTACCGAGCCGGCACGCTCATGCATATGGGGCCAGGCTTCCTGCCGACCGCACTCGGCGTGCTCCTCGTGCTGCTTGGCCTCGCCATTGCCGCCGCCGGTCTGGCGCCATCCCAAGGCGGCAGCGAAGACGACCAGCGGATCCTGCCGGAGCATCCGCAATGGTGGGGCTGGCTTTGCATCCTGCTGAGCCCGGTATTCTTCATCTTCTTCGGTAAAAACTTCGGCATGATTCCGGGGACCTTTGCCTGCGTCTTCATAGCCGCGCTTGGTGACAAGACCGCGACCTGGAAGGGCACGTTTATATTGGCGAGTGTCATAACCGTGTTCGGCGTCGGCCTGTTCTCCTATTTCCTGCAGGTGCCGATGCCGATTCTCGCGTGGTGGGGCGCCCAATGATAGGGACATCGCTTGAGAGCCTTTGGTACGGATTCGGCGTCGCGCTCGAGCCGCACAATCTGATGTTCTGTTTCATCGGCGTGTTGGTCGGCAACATGGTCGGCGTGTTGCCGGGCATGGGTCCGCTCGCCACCATCTCGATCCTCTTGCCGCTCACCTTCGGCATGAAGCCGGTGGCCGCCATTCTGATGCTGGGCGGCGTCATGTATGGCGCCCAGTACGGCGGGGCGATCTGCTCGATCCTGCTCAATTTGCCATGTCACCCGCCTCATGCCGTGACCTGCCTCGACGGCTTCCCCATGACCAAACAAGGCCGTGGCGGGGTGGCGCTCGGCCTTACGGTGCTGGCCTCGTTCGTGGGCGCCTCGTGGGGCATCACCGAAATGATCTTCTTGTCGCCCTTATTGGTGCGGGCGGCGCTGCAATTCGGTCCAGCGGAGGTCTGCTCGCTGATGCTGCTTGGCCTCTTGGCGGGCTCGACGCTGGCGCGCGGCTCGCCGATCAAGGGCGTGGCGATGACGGTGCTTGGTCTCTTCCTCGGCTCGGTCGGCACCGATCTCGAAACCGGATCGGAACGCTATACGTTCGGACTGACGGAGCTCGATGACGGCATCGAATTGATCGCGATCGCGCTCGGTCTGTTCGGCATCGCCGAGTTCATGAACAGCATCAATCAAGTGGCGCCGATCAACACCAAATACACCCACGTCAAGCTCAGCGACATGCGGCCGACCAAAGCCGATCTGAAACGCTCGTTCTTCCCGATGTGGCGCGGCACCATCATCGGCAGTCTGTGCGCGCTGATCCCGGGCACCGGGCCGACCATCGCCTCCTTCGTCGCCTACGCGACCGAAAAGAAAATCTCCAAACATCCCGAACTGTTCGGCACCGGCCTGATCGAAGGCGTGGTCTGTCCGGAAGCCTCGACCCACTCCTCGGTGCAGGGCGATTTCATACCGACCATGAGCCTCGGCATCCCCGGCGACGCCGTGATGGCGCTGTTGCTCGGCGCGCTGATGATCCAAGGCATCGTGCCCGGACCCCAGCTCATTTCGCAGCATCCGGACATTTTCTGGGGACTGGTCGCGAGTTTCTGGATCGGCAATATCATGCTGGTGCTGTTGAATGTGCCCTTGATCGGCATCTGGGTGAAGATGCTGGCGATCCCCTATAAGTTCCTCTACCCGAGCGCGATGTTCTTCGTCTGCATCGGCGTCTACGCCGCCAATAACGACTTTTTCCAGGTCGGCGAAGTCGTGGTCATCGGCGCGTTTGGCTATATCCTGCTACGGCTCGGCTTTCATCCGGCCCCGATCCTGCTCGGCTTCGTGCTCGGTCCGCGGTTCGAGGAGAATTTCCGCCGCGCCATGCTGATCTCCCGTGGCGATCTCGGCGTCTTCGTCGAGCGGCCGATCAGCGCGGTGTTTGTCGGGCTCTGTGTGCTCCTGATCGGATCGCAGATCTATATCCGTCTCAAAGGCACCAAGCCGCCGATCGAACCGTCACTACAGCCGCGCGGCAATGGCGAGCCGCCGGTGCCGGCCGAGATTCGCGCCGCGGCGGAATAATCACTGCAACCGGCGTTCAGGCCGGAGCGCCGCGCACGCCCCGTCCGAGCACCCGCGCGAGTCGCTCGGAAAACAGCCGCGTATCCGCCGGGCGATCGCCCTCGGCGAGCTTGGCTTCGTCGAACAGCAGATGGGCCGCGTCCTCCTTGAAGGCGCGCTCGCTGTCGGACAGCGCGGCCAGCGCAACCACAAGCTGGTGCCGCGGATTAACTTCAAGGATCGGCTTCGAAGCCGTGGTGAGCCGTCCGGCGCCGGCCAGAAGCTTTTCCAGCGCCCGGTCGGGCCCGAAATCGGCCGCGACCAGACATACCGCGCTGTCGGTGAGCCGGTCCGACGCCCGCACCTCGGCGACGGCGTCGCCGAGCGTCGACTTCAGGAAGCCGAGAAAATCCTTCACCGTGTCGGCTGCGTCTTCGGTCTTGTCCTCGCCGGCTTCGAGCCGGGGAATGAGCGCGAGATCGGCCGCCCCTTGCGTCACCGACTTGAACGGCTTGCCGTCGAAATCGATCCCCGGCGTGACCCAGAAGGTGTCGACCGGATCGGGCAACAGCAGCACTTCGATGCCGCGGGCGCGAAAGCCTTCAAGATGCGGCGACGAGGAAAGCCGCGCGAGATTATCGCCGGCGAGATAATAG
Organism: Xanthobacteraceae bacterium; assembly: GCA_049519075.1. Lineage (GTDB taxonomy): Bacteria > Pseudomonadota > Alphaproteobacteria > Rhizobiales > Xanthobacteraceae > BOG-931. The sequence continues at coordinate 26,709 of JBEKRD010000015.1, forward strand.
ATCGCCGTCTGATTGGTTTTGAGCGCCCCGACGTAGTCCTTGAGGCTGCGCCAGCCGTCGGCCGAGGCCGTGGTCTTAAAGCGCGCCAGTTTGAGAAGCGCATCGCGACGCTCGAAATCCTCGTAAATGCCTTCCTTGAGCACCGCGCCGAAGGTGTCCCAAATCTTGCCGTAAGCCTCTGGCTCCTTATCCGCGAGCCGCTCCAATTCAGTGAGCACGCGGCTGGTCGCGCCCTTTCTGATCGCGGCAAGGAGCGGGCTTTCCTGGATTTTCTCGCGTGAAACGTTAAGCGGCAGATCGGCTGAGTCGACCAGGCCGCGCACGAAGCGCAAATAGCGCGGCAGGATTTCCGCGTCGTCGGTGATGAAGACGCGCTTGACGTAGAGCTTGATGCGGCCCGAGCGGTCGGGATCGAACAGGTCGAACGGCCGCGAGCCGGGTATGAACAAGAGCGTGGTGTAGTCCTGCCGTCCCTCGGCGCGGAAATGAATGGTCAAAGCCGGCTCGTCGAAGGCGCCGGCGACGCTGCGATAGAAGTCGGTGTAATCCGCCGGTGTGATGTCCGCTTTCGGCTTGGCCCACAGCGCCGCCCCGTCGCTGACCTCCGCGGGCGCTGAGCCTGGCTTGTCGACGATCGCGATCGGCACCGGCACGTGGCCGGACTGCGCTTTGATGAGCCGCTCGATAGTGGCACGCTCGGCATAGGTCTTGGCGTCTTCCAAGAGATGCAGAACGACGCGCGTGCCGCGGCGCGGCGCCTCGTCGCCCGTGGCGGGAGAAACCGCGAACGCCCCCTGGCCGTCGGACGACCACAGCCAGGCTTCATCGGCGCCGGCGCGCCGCGACGTGACCTCGACTCGCTCGGCCACCATGAAGGCCGAATAAAAGCCGACGCCGAAACGGCCGATCAGCGCGGTGTCTTCGCTCTTCTGGCCGGCGTCGCTGTTCTGCGCCGCCTCAATCCGCTCCAAAAACGCCTTGGTGCCCGAGCGGGCGATGGTGCCGAGCGCCTCGATCATCTCGGCGCGGCTCATGCCGATGCCGTTGTCCTCCACGGAGAGAAGCTTGGCGTCGGCATCGAGCATGACCGTGATCCGCGGCTTGACGTCGTCACCCTGCAGCGCCGGCTCGGCAATGGCCTCGTAGCGCAGCCGCTCGCAGGCGTCCGCCGCATTGGCGATCAACTCGCGTAGAAACACCGATTTGTCCGAATAAACCGAATGCACCATCAGGTGCAGGAGTTTGGCGACGTCCGCCTCGAACGGGCGGCTTTCCGACTTGGCTTCTTCGGCAACGGTCATGGCGGTGTCCCCAGCAAGATTTTGTCGGCACCGAGATGGCGAGGCAACCCCGCCAATTCAAGAGTGTCTAGGAGCCAGCTTAGCACTTCCGGCCGGTCCCGCGGACTTGACGTGTTATGTGAAATATCACATAAACCACCATGCTTCGAGCCGAGACCGCTGATCTGGCGCGCGACTTCGAAGGTCGATTTCATGGCCTTTCCACCTGCCGCGCAGCGCGACATGGGCTATGCTTTGTTCCTTGCGCAAATGGGCGAACGCCACGCCGGCATGGCCAAAACACTGAAGGGATTTGGCAGAGCGACGGTCGTTGAAGTGAAAGACAGCTACGCCGGCAACGCCTACCGAGCGGTCTACACAGTGCGCTATGCCGAGGCGGTCTATGTGCTTCACGCCTTTCAGAAGAAATCGAAAAGTGGCGCCAAGACGCCGACACCGGACCTTAATCTGATCAAGAGTCGGTTGCGTGAGCTGATCGACGAAAAGGAGAAGCGACGATGACGAAGATTTCTGCGGCCAAGGACCCGGCCCGCAATGTCTGGCTGCAACTTGGACTTCCTGATGCCGAAGAGCATTATTTGAAGGCCGAACTCGTGCTGCGTCTCGATCGCGCAATCAAGGCGCTTGCTCTCACCCAGCGCGGCGCCGCGCAGCGGATCGGAACGACGCAACCTGAGCTGTCCAAAATTCTGCGCGGCAAATTCTCCGAGGTCTCTCTTGAACGGCTGCTGCGTTTCCTCATCGCGTTGGGCTGCCAAATCGAGATCAAGATCGCGTCGGCAAAGCCAACCAAAGCTGGCGCCGTGACCATTCGCGAGGCCCGTCGCAAGGCAGCGTAGTTTGAGGACTTGTCGACGACGTCAAACAAAGACCGGAGACTGGTCGCGAGCTTCCGAGTACACCGCTACACCGGCACCCGCACCGTCGCCCTTAACCCCCCCAGCGGCGAGTCGCTAAGCGCGATATCGCCGCCATGCGAACGCGCGATGTCGCGGGCGATGGCGAGGCCCAGGCCGGTGCCGCCCTCGTCCTGATTTCGCGCGTCGTCGAGGCGGAGGAACGGCTTGAATACGTCCTCCCGCAAAGCGATCGGGATGCCCGGTCCGTCGTCGTCCACCGTGACGGTGAGCCAGCGGTGATCGCGATGGCCGGTGATCGCCACCGTCGAGGCAAAACGCGAGGCATTGCTGACGAGATTGGCGAGGCAGCGTTTGAACGCCGCCGGCCGCACCGTAACCTCCGGCTGGCCGTGGAAGCTGACATTGGCCTGATGGCCGTGCCGCTCGGTATCGAGCTTGAGCTCTTCGAGCAAGCCGGCGACGTCGGTCGGCGCCGACTGCTCGCCCATGTCGCCGCGGGCGAAGGCGAGATAGGCCTCGAGCATCGCCGCCATCTCGTCGATGTCTTTCTTAATCGCGTCGATTTCCGGACCGTCGCCAAGCAGAGCCAGCTCGAGCTTAAAACGCGTGAGGATGGTGCGCAGGTCGTGCGACACCCCGGCTAGCATGGTGGTGCGCTGTTCGATGGCGCGTTCGACGCGGCCCTTCATTTCCAGGAAGGCCGCCGCCGCGCGGCGAACTTCGCGAGCGCCGCGCGGACGAAAATTCTGCGCCTCGCGGCCCTTGCCGAAGGCTTCCGCGGCGTCGGCGAGCCGCACGATCGGGCGGATCTGGTTGCGCAAAAATGCAATGGCGATGGCCAGCACGACCAGCGAGGTCGCCACCATCCAGACCAAAAAGATCCAGGAATTCGGATCGTAAACATCGGCGCGGCGCGCGAACACGCGCATGATCGTGTTGTCGAGCTTGATGCGGATTTCGACGATCGAGGAGCGGCCCACGGTGTCGATCCAGAACGGCAAGCCGATCTGCTTGCGGATGTCGTCGGACAACGCCTCGTCGAGCTGCGAAAAGAAGGGCTTGGGCCCGGGCGGTGGCAATTGGCCTCCGGGCAAAAAGTCGACGACGAGGCCAAGCCTATCCTGCGCAATGCGGCGCAGTTGGGCGTGATCGGTATCTTGCGGGAATGTGCGATAGACGTCGATCAGGGTGGCGATTTCCTGGGTCACGGCCGATGACAGATAATTCGTCACCAGGTTCCAGTGCCGCTCCATGAACAGAAAGGCGACCACCGACTGCAACACCACCATCGGGATGATGATGATCAGGAGCGAACGGGCATAAAGCCCCTTCGGCATCACCGATTTCAGCCAGCGGGTAAAGCGCTCCCAAGGCTCCGTGATCGGCCGCAGGAAGCTCGCGGTCGCAGTCGCGACCGTGCCGGCTGTGGCGGCCAGATGGAAGGCCGCATCGCGCAATCGTCCGATGCCGGCATCCAGGCTGGTCATGGCGCGAAACTTGTCATGGCGCTACAGAACTCGCCGCCACCAGCCGGTAGCCTACGCCGCGCACGGTCTGCACGATCAGCGGATTACTCGGATCGCGCTCGATCTTGCGGCGCAGCCGGTTGACCTGCACGTCCACGGTGCGCTCGCTCACCGCCTCGCCGTTGCCGGCAAGCTCCTGGCGCGGCACGGTCGCGCCACCGCTCGTGGTCAAGACGCGCAACATTTCGCGCTCGCGGTCGGTGAGGCGGATCACCTCCTCGCCGCGGCGCAGTTCGCCGCGCGCCAGATGAAACACGAAGGGACCAAACCGCACCGATTCCGCGGGCTCGGCAGCCGGCGGCCGCGTACGCTTGAGAATATTGGCGACGCGCAGCGAAAGCTCCCGCGGCTCGAACGGTTTCGCCAGATAGTCGTCGGCGCCGATTTCGAGCCCCATGATCCGGCTCTCCTTCTCGTCACGCGCCGTGAGCATCAGGATCGGAACCGTCGATCCGGCGCGGATGCGGCGCGCGAAATCAAAGCCGTTTTCGCCGGGCATCATGACGTCGAGGATGAGGAGATCGAATTTGAGCCCTTCGAGCTTGGCGCTGGCGTCCGCCGCCGTCTCCGCGGTCGAGACGCGGTAGCCTTCGGCGTGCAGAAAGCGCGACAACAGCGCGCGGATGCGGCGGTCATCATCGACGACGAGAAGGTGCGGCGCGTCGTCGGGCGGGCGGTGCGCCGGGTCTGGCGCCGGCGGTGCGGCGGCGGTCATGAGGCGTCGCTGGAGCGCGGGCGCGCCCGATCGGCAAGCGAATCCGAGCGGGCAATCAGGCGGAGCACATGATCGCGATCGCTGGCATCGATCATGCGGGCGAGAAAACGCCGCGCCGCCTCGCGCGCACCAGGGCCGAGCTCGGACAGCACGCCAGCAATGCGGGCGGTCTGCAGGCCGGCGAGCTTCATCGCCAGCGCCTCGCCCGCCGGGCTGACATAGAGCAAGCGTTGGCGGCGGTCGTTGGCGCCCTCCTTTTGCACCACATAGCCCTCGTCGATGAGCTGCTTGAGCACCCGGCCGAGCGACTGCTTGGTGATCTTCAAAACATCGAGCAGGTCGGCCACCTTCATTCCGGGATTGCGGTTGACGAAATGCAACACACGATGGTGCGCCCGGCCGAAGCCGAGCTTGGCCAAAACTTCGTCCGGATCGCCGACAAAATCGCGATAGGCGAAAAAAAGAAGCTCGATAAGGTCGAAATAGGGCTCGCCCGCGGCTTGAGCGGGCTCAACCGCCGCCGTGGCGGAACGTGGCTTGCTGGCGATACTGAGGTCGGCCATTTAGGTCAGCTATATTGACATATTTGGGCTTGGTTGTTAAGCTGCAAGCACGATATCGTTTTAAGGGCCTCGTCGTCCCGACGTTGCGGCGCGCGCCAAATGGCGCTCTCATGACGCGTCTTTCGGGAGCGGCGTAGACCATAACGGGAGTCCGCTCCCGACGCAAAAGCCCGACCGCGGCATAATTGTAAAAGCGATGGGCGGGCGACGCGAGGGAGATGTGCCATGGCGGTGCCCTTCGACCAACGAGCCGACGTCATCTGGTTCGACGGCAAGCTCATTCCAACTGCCGAATGCACGATCAGCGTGCTCACCCATGGTCTGCATTACGCCTCCGCCGTGTTCGAGGGCGAGCGCGCCTATGGCGGCGAGATCTTCAAATGCACCGCGCATTCCGAGCGCCTGAAAAACTCGGCGAAAATTCTCGATTTCGAAATTCCCTATAGCGTCGCGGAGATCGACGCCGCCAAGCGCCTGGTGCTGGAAAAGAACAATCAGCAAGACGCCTATGTCCGACCGATCGCCTGGCGCGGCTCCGAGGCGCTCGGCGTCTCGGCGCAGTCGAACAAAATCCACCTCGCCATCGCCACCTGGGAATGGCCGAGCTATTTCGATCCCGCCCAGCGCTTGAAAGGCATCAAGCTCGACCTCGCCGAATATCGCCGGCCCGACCCGAAGACCGCGCCCTGCCTTGCCAAGGCGGCGGGCCTCTACATGATCTGCACGATCTCAAAACACCGCGCCGAACAGCGCGGTTACGCCGACGCCATGATGCTCGACTGGCAGGGCCGCGTCGCCGAATGCACCGGCGCCAACATCTTTTTCGTCCACGACGGCAAGATCCACACCCCGATCGCCGACTGTTTCCTCTCCGGAATCACGCGCGCGACCGTGATCGAGCTGGCACGCCGCAACAATATCGAGGTGATCGAACGGCGCATCATGCCGGAAGAGCTTTCCGGATTCTCCGAATGTTTCATCACCGGCACCGCCGCCGAGGTGACGGCGGTCGGCGAGATCGCGCAGTGGACCTTCACACCCGCGCGCATCACCGCGCAGCTGATGCGCGATTACACCCACGCCGTGCAGCCCAAGGGCACGGCCGCCGCGGCGTAAGACGGCCGCCAGAACCGGTGATCACTTCGCCGCTTCGCGTCGCGGCGCGGACCAGCGCGCGGCCGCGGTATCGTCGGCTGCCTTGGCCTCGACCCAAGTCTTGACCGATGTGCCGCCGGAAGCCTTCTCGACCTGTTTCCAGAACGGCGCGCGGGTCTTCAGATAGTCCATGAGAAATTGCGCGCCGGCGAATGCTGCTTCGCGATGTCTCGACGCCGTCACGACGAGCACGATGAATTCACCCGGCGCAATGCGGCCATAACGATGGATGACGGTGACGCCTTGCAGCGGCCAGCGCGCACAGGCCGCCTCGACATGGCGGCCGATTTCCGCTTCCGCCATGCCCGGGTAATGTTCGAGCGTCAGCGCCGCGATCGGCTCGCCGTTTTCGTCGGCGCGGCAGATCCCGGTGAAGGTGACCACGGCGCCGATATCGGTACGGCTGCGCGTCAACGCCGCCACTTCGGCGGCAACGTCGAAATCCTCGCGCTGTAACCGGATGGTCGCGGTCATCGCCGTCACCCGTCAGCCGCCGGTCATCGGCGGAAAGAACGCGATTTCGCCGGCACCCGCGATCGGAGCCTCGGCGCGCACATGGCTTTTATCGATCGCCGCGCGGATCACTTTGGGATTTTCGAAGGCGTAGGCATAGTTCTCGCCGCGTTGCGCGAGCCATGCCACAAGCTCGCCTATGGTCGCCACCGCCGCGGGCGGGCTCAAATCTTCCTCAGCCAAGCCGATGCGCTCGCGCACCCAGGCGAAATAACGAAGCTTCACGCATCCTCCTTGGTGAGATGATGCAGTCCGGCCTGCAGATAGTCCCAGCCGGTGTAGAGGGTCAGAACCGCGGAGAGCCAGAGCAGTCCGATGCCGATCTGCGTGACCACGGGTACGATTTCGTCGCCGGCCTCGCCGCAAATCAGAAAGCCGACCGCGACCAGTTGCAGCGTGGTCTTCCATTTGGCGAGCCGGGTCACCGGCACGCTGACGCGAAGCTCGGCGAGATATTCGCGCAAGCCCGACACCAGGATCTCGCGGCAGAGAATGACCGCCGCGGCCCATAGCGACCAGCCGTGGATGGTTTTCTCGGCGCCGAGCATCAACAGGCAGGACGCCACCAGAAGCTTGTCCGCGATCGGATCGAGCATGCGGCCGAGCGAGGATTGCTGCGCCCAGATCCGGGCCAGATAGCCGTCGAGGAAATCGGTGATGCCGGCGGCGATGAAGATGGCGAGCGCGACCCAGCGCAGCCACAAGCCGCCATGCAGGATATTTTGCCAGAACAAGCAGCCGACCACGACCGGAACTGCCGCAATGCGGCCATAGGTCAGAATATTAGGCAGCGCGAACGGGCGCGCGCGCAACGGTGCCGGCGTAGTCGTGGTGGACGCGTTCATGGCCTTGTCCCTGGCCCTATACCCGACGTCAACATAGCCCCGCCGCGCGGCCACCGACAGACCCTGATCGCGCATGACAGTCGATCGGTGTGTGCAGCGAACGCCAGCGCCATGGTCATCGCGGATTTTTCGGCCAATCCCTAGGCCGTCCCGTCATGAAAGAACGCATAGATGCGCCGCGCGGTTTCCGCGCTGATACCATCGACCTGCATCAGATCGGTGACCGCGGCGCGCTCGATCGCTTTGAGCGTGCCGAAATGATGCAGCAGCGCGCGTTTTCTGGCCGGCCCGATGCCCGCAATCTCCTGCAGGCCGGCCTCGCGCAGATCGCGGCTGCGCCGGGCGCGGTGCGAACCGATGGCGAAACGATGCGCCTCGTCGCGCAGCCGCTCGACGAAATAGAGCACCGGATCGCGCGGTGGCAGCTTGAAGGAGTCACGGCCGGGAATAAAGAAGGTTTCGCGGCCGGCGTCGCGGTCCGGCCCCTTGGCAATGGCGATGAGCGGAACTTCGACGCCGAGTTCGGCGAGCACCCCGCGCGCCGCCGTCAACTGACCCTGCCCGCCATCGATCAGGACGACGTCGGGCCACGGCGGATCGTCAGATTCCGCTTCCCTCTCCCGTTCCGGGAGAGGCCGTTGGAGCGTAGCGACAACGGGCGAGGGCCCGGACGGTAGCGGGCTCCCCTGGCCCTCACCCGACGCGCCGCTAAGCTGCGCGTCGCCCGCTCCCGAAACGGGAGCGGGTGTTGCGCGCGGCGCCTCGGCAATCAGCCGCTTGAAGCGACGCGCCAAGACCTCGCGCATCATGGCGAAGTCGTCGCCGGGCGAAAGCTCCGCCGAGCGAATGTTGAACTTACGGTATTGGCTTTTGCGAAAGCCTTCCGGCCCGGCGACGATCATGGCGCCGACGGCATTGGAGCCCTGAATGTGGCTGTTGTCGTAAACCTCAATGCGGCGCGGCGGCCGCGCCAGACCGAAAGTCTCGGCAAGCTCGCGCAGTAATTTCTGCTGCGACGTCGTCTCCGCGAGCTTGCGGCCGAGCGCCTCACGCGCATTGGCCAGCGCATGCTCGACCAGGTCCTTTTTCTCGCCGCGCTGCGGCGCGACGACTTCGATTTTGCGGCCGTTTTTGGTCGACAGCGCCTGCGCCAACAGCGCCTGGTCGGCGATCGCGTGAGACATCAGGACCAGCCGCGGCGCCGGCTTGTCGTCGTAAAACTGCGCCAGGAACGCGGACAGGATTTCCGCCGCCGCGAGCGAGCGGTCGGCCTTGGGAAAATAAGCGCGATTGCCCCAGTTCTGCCCAGTGCGGAAGAAAAATACTTCGACGCAGGAAAAGCCGCCCTGCAGATGCACGGCGAACACGTCGGCCTCCTCGACGCCGCGCGGGTTGACGCCCTGGTGCGACTGGATCGCCGACAGCGCCGCCAGCCGGTCCCGGTAGATCGCGGCGCGTTCGAAATCGAGCGTGCCCGAGGCTTTCTCCATTTCCTCGGCAAGCTCGTCTTTGACCCGTTTGCTGCGGCCGGACAGGAACTCGTTGGCCTCACGCACCAAGACCGCATAATCGCGGAAATCGATTTCCTTGGTGCACGGCGCCGAGCAGCGCTTGATCTGATGCAACAGACACGGCCGGGTCCGGCTGTCGAAGAATGAATCGCTGCACGAACGCAGCAGGAAGGCGCGTTGCAGCGCATTGACGGTACGGTTGACCGCCCACACCGACGCGAACGGCCCGTAATAATGCCCGACCCGGGTGCGCGCGCCGCGATGTTTGAGGATCTGCGGCGCCCAGTGATCGGACGTGATCAGAATATAGGGAAACGACTTATCGTCGCGCAGCACCACGTTGAAGCGCGGCCGCAGCCGCTTGATCAGATTGGCTTCAAGCAGCAACGCTTCGGTTTCGGTCCGGGTGACGACGAATTCGAGCGTGCGGGTCGCCGCGATCATGCGCTCGATGCGGCTGTCGTGACCGGTCGGGCGAGCATAGGACTGCACGCGCTTTTTGACGTTCTTGGCCTTGCCGACATAGAGCACGTCGCCCTGCGCATCGATCATGCGATAGACGCCGGGCCGCGACGGCGCGAGCTTGGCGTAATGCACGATGGCCGCGCGACCGGCGACAAGCGATTGGCCCTCGGCGTCAAAGCCCGGCGCCGCAGCCTCCGCCTCCTCGGGCAGCGGCAAGGATTGCTCGTCGTCGTCCTCGACGAGTTCGATCTCGGGCGCGATTTCCGGCTTTGGAATGCTCATGCTTTTTCGACGGTAGGAAATTGTGTCCCAGATTTGACCGCGCCGCTCCGGGTTACGGCACAGATATAGACTCTCTTAACGATAACAACTCGGAAGCCTTCCGCGATTCAACACTGCTTAACTTAAACATCGCGATAAATTGTAGCGATCGGACAGACGGCCTTCGGCGCTTTCTTCGATGCTGCGAAGGCATTCGTTACGCCCCGCAATATCGCGCGTCACGTCCGGTTCCAGAAGGAGGCCAATATGAAAACTGTTCTTAGCGCAGCGTTGGCAGTCGCGATGACAAGCGCGGCGGTCGCCGCCGATCTGCCGGCCTCCAGCTACTACACGGCACCGCAAGCCTATCCGGTCTTCAGCTGGGCCGGGCCCTATGTCGGCGGCATGCTTGGCTACGAATGGGGCAAAGTCAGCAACAATCCAACCCGCCCTTCGGGTTTGGCTGGCGGGCTTGAGGCCGGCTTTAACTGGCAGCACGGCAACTTCGTTTACGGCGGCGAGGCGGACATCGACCTGTCCGGCGCCGACGATACCCTCGCGCCGTGGCAATTCACCAATCCCTGGTTCGGCACGGTGCGCGGCCGCGCCGGCGTCGCCATCAATAACGTTCTCATCTATGGCACCGCGGGCCTAGCTTATGGCGAATTGACCGCGAATACCGCAGGCAACCTCTCGGAGAGCCACACCAGTTTCGGCTGGGCCGCCGGCATCGGCGGGGAAGTCAGCTTCACGCCGCATTGGTCGGCCAAGGCGGAATGGCTCTACCTCGATCTCGCCGACCGCGGCTTCTCGGTCACCGGCGCCAATAACGGATTGGAAGCCAACCTGCTGCGGCTCGGCGTGAATTATCACTTCTAAGCCCGAACCAAGTTCCGTCAGCGGCGGCGCAACTCATAGTATATTTGTAGCTGCCGTATGAATCCGCGATGTCGTCGCCAATCTATTTTAAGACTCTATTGAGCATGATCGTGGCGACGTAAAGTAAAATGTCGCCACATTACAGACACAAAAACAAATCGCGCTGTTGCTTTTCTACACTAGCAGAATAATTCGTGGCGAATACTATCCCGCCACAACCGCGCATCATGAATTGCGCGTCGTGATTTACGTTATGGAGGTTCCTATGAAGCGTCTGTGTGTTGCGTTGATCGGCCTGATCGCGCTGTCCGGAGCTGCCGCAGCGGCCGATATGTCGCGTCCGCCGCCGCCGGCCTATTACCCAAAAGCGCCGGTGATGGCTCCGATCTATAACTGGACGGGGTTCTATGTCGGCATCAACGGCGGTGGTGCTTTTGGTAGTTCGTCTTGGGACCGCACCGGCAGCCGCGACATCAGCGGTGGTCTGGTCGGCGGCACCGTCGGCTACAATTACCAATTCGGCCAAGCGGTCGCCGGCGTCGAAGGCGACATCGACTGGGCGGACATCAACGGCAGTTCGACCACGAATTGTCCGCTGGGCTGCAAAACCAGCGACACCTGGCTGTCCACCGTGCGCGGCCGGCTCGGTTACGCCGCCGACCGCTTCATGCCCTTTGTCACCGCCGGCGCCGCGTTCGGCGACGTCCGCGCCTCGACACCGGGCTTCGGCACGGTCAGCAACGACAAGGCCGGCTGGACCATCGGCGGCGGGCTTGAAGCCGCATTGGTCGCGAATTGGACGGCCAAGGTCGAGTATCTTTATGTCGATCTCGGCAGCAACAATTGCGGGCTCAACTGCGGCGCCGGTCTCGCGACCGACAACGTTTCGTTCCACTCCAACGTGCTGCGCGCCGGCGTGAACTACCGCTTCTGATGTCTTCGGCGAGAATTTGCGTCATCAACCCCGGGGTCCTGCCCCGGGGTTTTTGTTTGCAGGCGGGGCAAAACCCGTCGTTCGGTTAACGCTGCGTTAACGCAAAGCATCGGATGCTCAGCGCGGGAACATCCTCCCCGGAGATCACGCGATGATGCCCGACCAGCGCGCGCTTCTTGAGGACGAGCCTTGCCCCGTTGCCGATAAAACGCTCGGCGAAATGTATCGTGCCAGCGCCCACGGCCTCAACGAGCTCATCGCGACGGTCCCGCCGACAGCCAGGGCATTGCTCGCCGTGTACTGTTACCGCCGCGCCCACCTCGCCTCGATTGGGCTCGCGATTGCGGCGACCTGCGACAAAGATGATCTGATGTGGCAGGGCGGCTCAGCCGGCGTCGCCCTGTTCGAGCGATCGCGCGAAGCCCCCAAGACATCACCCGCCGACGGCCACACCGGCGGCCGACGAAAAGTCACGCTGGCGACGAACCCGGTTAGCCCGCCAAACTTCAGCGACGTTGAGGCGGAGTAGGCTTCAGGCCGGGCCGCTCGTCAGATTACGGAAATATCGGATCGGCGTTACGCCGTCGCCGCGGTCGCCGCGTAAGCCGGCACGCGCGCGGCGAATGTGTCGAGCCAGGCGACGAGGTTGGGATGGCCGCTGCGCCAATCGCCGCCGAACCGCAAATCGCGATAGCCGAGCGTGCAAGCGAGCGCGATCTGGCCGACATGCGGCAGAACGTCGGAAGCGGCGTCGAGCGGCGGCGCGGCTTCGAGCGCTGTGAGACCGCGCGACACCTTGCCGGCCTGATGATCGAGCCATTTCTTGTCGTGGGTCTCCGGCTTGCGCCAGCGCGACTCATAGACGGTCAGGATCGACGCATCGAGAATCCCGTCGCACAAGGCCTGCAGGCGCAGCGCGGCAAGGCGCCGGGCGGCCTCGCGCGGCATGATCTTGCCGCCGCCTGACCGCTCATCGAGATATTCGAGGATCACGCGCGAGTCATAATAGGCGGTACCGTCCTCGGTCATCAGCACCGGGATCTTGCCCAGCGGATTTTGCACCCGAACGCTGTCGGAGACATCGGTCGGGTCGGCGGGTTTGATCGTAACCTCGCTGTCGAGACCGAGAAGCGAAATGGCGATCCGCACCTTGCGTCCGAACGGCGAAGGCGGCGACGAACGCAGCAGCATCATTGTGGCACCATGATTTGAGTCATTCGGGCCCGTTCCATAGCAAAAATTTCCAATGGCAAAAATTGCGAATGGCAAGATTTCGAACGGCGATATTTCCAAGGGCACGAATTGCGCCGACCGGAATTCCGCTCGCACAACGAAATCGTATCGCCGCCGCCGGCGGTACCGCCGCCCGCGCGCTGATCCGGCGCCGCGCTGGCGCGGCCCGGCAACGTCGTCCTAGCTGGTGACGACGAGATTGACGGCCTTCGGGCCTTTGCCCTTCTTGTCAGGTTCGACGTCGAAACTGATGCGCTGCCCCTCGACCAGCGACTTCAGCCCGCCGCGCTCAACGGCGGTAATGTGTACGAACACATCGCGGCCACCGTCGTCAGGCTTGATGAAGCCGTAGCCGCGTTCACCGTTGAAAAATTTGACCGTGCCGGTCATTGCCATCGAATGACTCCTTCCCCCGTAGATCATTCGTCGCCACCCCCACGGCGCGACGGCGGGCGGACATCCACACGGGCAAAGCACTTGAGCCAAAGACGGCCTTTAGTCACTCCGCCGGCCCCCCACAGGAGGCGGAACGTCTAAGCCAGCACTAACCAATTAGACCAATTTACGACTGTGGAAAAGTGGGCATTCGCCGGTCCTGCGGCTCCGGACCGGCGGCTCGACCCGGCGCTCGGTCACAAGGCCGACCTATAGACGCAAGGCGCGCCCCCTGGCGCCGTCCCACTCACGGCATCGGTACGATTGGGCACGGTATGGGCCGGTTCTCTAAATCCATTCAATGCAGCTTCACATGCGGCTCGCTGCGCCGCGTCATCGCACGCGCGATGCTATCGAGCGCGACCTTCAACGGGCCATGCAGCGCCGTCTCGTGCATCTTGTAAAGCGAACGATACATCAGGCGAGCGAAATATCCCTCGATCAACAGGCCTTTGCCGGCGACGAAGCCCATCAGGCTGCCAATTGTGCTGAATTCACCAAGCGACACCAGCGAGCCGAAATCGCGGTAGCGGAATGGCTCGAGCGGCTGGCCGGCCAGGCGGCGTTGCATTTGCTTCAGCAGGTGAGAGGCTTGCTGATGCGCCGCCTGAGCTCTGGGAGGGACCGGCTTGGTATCGCCTGGCTGGACCAGATAGGCGCAATCGCCCATGGCGAAAATGTCGTCGTCGCGGGTGGTCTGTAGTGTCGGACGCACGATAAGCTGGCCGGAAGCGCTGACCTCCAGCCCATCAAGGGTCCTCAACACGTCGGGACCGCGCACGCCCGCCGACCACACCACCAGTTCCGAAGGTATGAAATCGCCGCCGGCGAGCAACACGCCGTCGCGCCTCACCTCGGTGACACGAGCGCCAGTTCGCACCTCCACGCCGAGGTCGCCGAGGAGCTTTGCGGTTGCGTCGGATAGCCGCTTGGGAAGCATCGGCACGATGCGATCGGCAGCTTCGATCAGCGTAATCCTGATGTCCTTGTCGGGATCGATCTTGTCGAGCCCGAAGGCAACGACGCCGCGCACGGTGCGGTGCAGCTCCGCCGACAGCTCGGTGCCGGTCGCGCCGGCGCCGATAATCGCGACGTGAAGCTGGCCCGGCCGCACCGGTTCCGCCTGGGTATGGGCCAACAGGCAGGCGTTGACGAGGCGGCGGTTGAACCGCTGCGCCTGCTCGGGGGTGTCGAGGCGGATGGCGTATTGATCGACGCCCGGCGTGCCGAAATCGTTGCTCACGCTACCGATCGCGATAATCAGCGTATCGTAGCCGACCGAATGCTCCGGCGTGATCAGACGGCCGTCCTCGTCGAGACTGGCGGCCAAATGCACCAAGCGCCGCGTACGATCGAGGCCTATCATCTCGCCGAATCTGTAGTGAAATCCGTGCCAATAAGCCTGAGCAAGATAATCCAGTTCATGCCGTGAAACGTCCATGCTGCCGGCGGCAACTTCGTGAAGCAGCGGCTTCCACAGATGCGTGCGGGCCTTCTCGATCAGTGCAATGTCGGCGCGGCCGCGCCGCCCGAGCTGGTCGCCGAGCCGGGTGACGAGCTCAAGTCCGCCGGCGCCGCCGCCGACGACAACGATGCGACGGAGTTCGCGGCTCGGTGCGGCGATGGAACTCATGACCTAGGTGAAACGCAGACGTTCCGCGCCATTGTACTACCGTTCCGCCACGGCGGCTTACGCCGCATCGTCTCGATTCATTGCGAAAATGACAAAGCCTGACCTAATCACGGTCGTTGTTTTCCGTAACATCGGTCTGCTGGTCGCGCTCGATCTGATCTTACGGCTCCCGGATCTGACCGCGTCCGTATAAAATGTGCCTGGAGACGCATAGCGGCAAGGCCATGCAGTCACAAAGCAGGCTCGCGGCTGCTTTCGCGGGAGGCGTGCACCAATTGTTAATCGAAGCCATGCAGCTTCTGCCCAATGGGAGCAGGCCTATGATGCAAACGACCGGTGCGCCTGCGGCCGCGACGACGGCGCCATGCCCGAAATGCACCAGCAGCATGGTTTTGGCGGCTATCACGCCTCACCCGATTGCCTCGCACATGGAACGGCATACCTACCTCTGTGCGACCTGCAATCAGACCAAGACCTACATGCTGCCGGGGAAATCGACGGCGCTGTAAACGCTGCCAACATTCCACGATCAGGCGTCCTTGTCGCGCTCCCCGGCCAGCCAGCCGAGCGCGAAGCCGGCGTCCGGCGAAAACACATCCGCGAGCGCCGGCAAGACAACGCGCAATTCCTCCTCCAATCCGTAGGGCGGGTTCACAACAACGAGGCCGGAGCCGACCAGGCCCGCCTCGGCGCGCGGCGGCCCCAGCGTGAGCTCGCAACGAAGAATTTTTGGCACGCCGAGCCGGCGCAGCCGTAGCGCCAGGGCATCGGGCGCGTTGCGTTGTTTGATCGGATACCACGCCATATAAATGCCGGTCGGCCATTTGCGATGCGCCTGCCCCAGCGCCGCGGACAGGCGGATGAAATCGTCCGCCGCTTCGTAGGGCGGATCGATCAGGGCAACGCCGCGGCGCTCTTTCGGCGGGACGTTGGCGTTGAGCGCCGTCCAGCCGTCGATGGTCAGCACTTTGGCCCGGGTCTCGCCGCGCAATACGGTTTTGAGCAAGCTCGCCGCGTGCGGCTCAAGCTCGCAAGCGATCAGACGATCCTGCGGCCGCAGCCGCGCATTCGCGACCAGCGGCGATCCCGGATAGAAACGCAGAGTGCCGCCGGGATTGAGCGCGGCGATGATGTCGAGATAGGGCGCCAAAAGTTTCCGCGCCGCCGTTTGCGATACTGCGCTTTGCGCGCCGCCCGGGAGGGTGGCCTGCCGTGCTGCGGAAACGACGCGTTCGATGCCGGCATGCCATTCGCCCGAGCGCGTCGCCTCGGCGCCGAGAAGATCGTAGCGGCCGGCGCCGGCATGGCTATCGATGACGCGGAACGCCGCGGGCTTCGACCGCAGATGTTCGAGGATCCGCGTGAGCACCACGTGTTTGTGCACGTCGGCGAAATTGCCGGCATGAAAGGCGTGTTGATAATTCATCGAAGCTCTACGCCTTGAGCTTGGCCCGAGCGCCTGGAACTGCTCTAGCCGCCGCGCACTGGCGGCATGACCAATTGATCGCGCCGGCAACTGCGTTTGGCGACCTCGGCGCAGTCGTGGAATTTCAGATCCTTGGCGAGGCAGAGCCGCACCTCGGTCAGCCTTTTGTTGTCGCAGCCGATCGCGATGGCCGATGGCGACAGGCCGGGATTGGCCTTGATGAAGGCGTCCTCGACCGCGCCAGGTGTGACGCCGAGCGGCGCGGTGAGGTCGCTATATTCGGGCGGGATTTTCACCGCGGCGCGCGCCTTGCGCACGGTGTCGAAATAGTCCTGCGGAGACAGCCCCGAGCAGGTGCCGTGCTTATCCCACTCATTATAGATGAGATGCGGCGCCGGCATCAGATCGAGCATCGATGAGACGATGCCGCGATAGAGCCGCGGCGACGGCTGTTGGCAATATTCCGGAAAGCCCTTGACGTATTGCGGCCACAGCCCATGCACGACGAAAGAAAACGGCCGCGCCCCGCATTGCGCTCCCCCCGAGCCGTCGCCATGACGCTCGGCCGCGGCGGCGCAGAACGACGGCGACCACGACAATGACAACACATAGAAATCGAATTGTCCGGGCGCGTTCGGCTGCGGGTCGCCAGTGTTGAAGCCTTGATCCCGGAAGTCGCGATGCTTGTAGTATTGCGCCAATGCCGGCGCGGAGAGGAGCGCCGACACGCCCAGCAAGGGCGCGAGCAAGCCCGCCGCCACCGCCGCGCGCGTTATGAATTTGAGCATCGCCGCCCTCCCCATGCCTTCGACCGGCGCTTGCCTGCACCCGCTCGGCAAACCCGATTGCGGTCGCCATCATACGATGCCGGAGCGCAAGAGCGAGCTTCACAATTCAAAAGAACAGGCCGTCACGAAGACAGCTTTGGATTGTGAATGGCCGGCGGCCCCGAGAATTACGAGGATTTCTTCGCCGGCAGCCTGGAAAGCAGCCGCTCACAAACCTATTTTAGGGCTAGCCGGAGCAATCCCGTCCCGCGTTGGCGCAGGCGGCACGGTTTAGAGGGGGTTTATGGCTATCTACCGCTTGTTCCAGAGCGAGCCCTTCGAGCCCGAGGCGATCTCGACTTTGACGCGCGCCTATACCGAGGTGTGCCGCACCCTTGGTGTGAGCGACCGCGATCATCCGGCGGCGAATACGGTGGCCAAGACCGTGATCGAATTCGCCCAGCGCGGCGAGCGCGATCCTATCCGATTGCGCGACTGCGTCTTGCAGGCGTTGCGCGATTGATTTGGCGCGATTGAACTTGCGCGCGGGCAAGCCGGGGATCGACCGCGTAAATCCGATCAGGGCTGCGCGGCGCGGCAAGACGGATTGTAGGCCCAGTTGCGATCGAGCCCGGCGACGCAGAAATTGACGCCCCAATCCATCCCGATGATCCCGGTGTCTTCGCCGATCGAATAATAGATCGGGTGTTTGGCGCCGTCATTGATCACGGCCATGCCGCTGCAGTAACGGCGCGGGATTGCCTGGGCCGCCCACGGCATGGTGTCGATCTCGCGGATATTTTCCACGCCGACGATGCGCAATTCGGAATTCCAGAAGCCGACTTCCTTGGTGCGGAAATTCGAAATGATGCGATCGAGCGCCGCCGGATAATCACAAGCCGGCATGGCCCGGTCGTAGCGCGGACCCGACATCCAGAAGTTCTTTTCCAGCCAAGTCGCGGCGCGCGCCGGAGTCAGCGCCGTGAAGCTCAGCGTCAGGACGAGCGCGAGGACACCCGCGACGCCGGCAATCCGTCCCCACATAACCCCGGATACTGTCCCGCACACGGCACAGGCCCTTTCCCGCTACCCGGCATAACCGTGCCGCGCCGCCGCACGGCGGTCAAGGGTGCAAAGCCGCCGCCATCGCGGTCGCCGGCCAGCGTGACATTGAGGTCACGCACCGCCCGGCGCAGCGTGCCGCCACCGGTGCCTTGACCGAGAGCCGGCCCGAAAATTTCCCCGCTATTTGCGGTGCGCTTAATCGCGCCCGCAACCGACACTGTGTTATCAATGTAAGTAGTTGCACTGATTCGTCGCGTCAGCGTGCGTTGCTGGAACAATGCCGCGCGGCCGCGGCGCTCCTGCGCTCATCGCCGCACAACAAATACGGAATGATCCGGCAATCACATTGACGGACCATCGGGGATGATTGGGGGAGATTGGCGATGGGCGAGGTGCTCCGGCTTCTGACGCCACAGGTTGCATTTGGTCTGCAGGCGGCAGGACGCCTGATGACCGAGGTCTTCGCACCCTGGGTGCAGGATTTGGCGCTGCTGGTGGAAAGCGTGGAGGCGGCGCGGCCTCCGGGGTCGCTGCCGGACTGGCAGCCGGGCGCTACCGTGCGGCTGCCATTCTCCAAAAAGATTTGCTCTGACGGCGCGGTAGTTTGCAGCCAGGCTTTGATGGCGCTCGCCGACACCGCCATGGTCATCGCCTGTTCGGCCGCCTGGAACGGCTACCGGCCGATGAGCACAATCGATCAGACCACGCACTTCCTGCGCCCGGTGAATTTCGACGTGGTCGCCGACGCCCGCGTCGTGCGGATCGGCCGCAACACAAGCTTCGGTCGTGTGATGCTGTTGCATGCCGCCGACAAGCGGCCGGTCGGCATGGTGGCCAGCGCCTATTCGATGCTGTGAATTTCCCCCGGCTGGAACGTCTTTCAATTGGCGCCGCGAGCCTTTAAACTTCGCCTCGGCAATATCCTGGTATCGAGATTTCGGCATCGGGCACACGAGGCAGGAGCGCCGGGGATGGTTCGGAGTCTTTTGATAGCGTGCGGCGTCTCACTGGCCATTTGCGGCGGCGCATTGGCATGGGGTTCGGACTTTGCCGGTCCGGGTCCCGGCGTCACCGGCAATGACACCGGCGGCATCTTCCCCTACTCGCCGAACGTCGAGGGTATTTACGAAAAGATCGCGGAAAGCCATTGCGCGCGCTGGGGGCGCATGGCGAAGGTCACCAGCGTGCATCGCAAATACGGCGATTATGTCAGCTTCGTCTGTTACGATCGCCCAGGCATTATTCACTGACTCTCGGGCGCTGACACCAGTCGCCGCGCACGGCCTGAACCAACGCCAGCACCGCCACTGCCGCCGTATCGGCGCGCAAGATGCGTGGCCCGAGCGAGAGCCTGACCACGTCGGGCGCGTCGAGCAGCAAAGCCCTCTCGTCCGCGGCAAAACCGCCCTCGGGACCGACCAGGACCGCAAGCGGAACATGCGGCGCCACAGGCCCAAGGGCTGCCACGGGATCGGCAATTTCGGCGTCTTCGTCGCAGAACACCAGATAGCGGCCCGGCTCGCGCTTGGCGATCAACGCCGTAAGCGCGATCGGCTCGGCGATCTCGGGCAGCACCAGGATGCCACACTGCTCGGCGGCTTCGATGGCATTGGCGCGCATCCGCTCCAGATTGACGCGCGCCACCTGGCCGTGGCGGGTCAATACCGGCTGTAGCCGCGACGCGCCCATCTCCACCGCCTTTTGCACCATGTAATCGAGCCGCGCCGTCTTGAGCGGCGCAAACACATAATGCAGGTCCGCCGCCGCGGTCTGCATCCGGGTCCTGATGCCCAGCCGAAGCACGACGGCGCGCTTGTCGAGCGCGATGCTCGCGCTCCACTCGCCGTCACGGCCATTGAATACGAGGACCCGGTGGCCTTCCTTCAGGCGCAGGACCGTGGTCAGGTAATGCCCCTGCCCCCGATCGAGCGTGATCGCGGCGCCGTCTCGGAGCGGCGCGCTCACATAAAGGCGGGGGCTGCGAAAGTCATAGCCGGTCATGGTGAACTGCAGGTTGGCGAGCGGCAATTTGGCAGAAAACCCGGCTGCGATTGCCGTTTGCGCGGCTTGGCTTTATTCCGGTTATAAGCCGGACGCCAGCGTCGCCGCCTGCCTCACCCTTCCTCCGTCCGCCGCCGGGAGGGGAGAAAGGCGGGGCTCCGCCGCCATGTCGCCGGAATCTGCGAGTCTTTAGTGCCGACACGGATTGGGGCACAGTTACGTTGGGCACGATCCCAGGCACGGTTCGGGCGGCCTTGGAGGGTCCTCGGTGAGGGGTTCATCATGAAGCGCTACCTCGTCTTGGCGCAGCTTTCAGCATTCGGCTTGGCAGGGCTCTTCCTGGTCGGTACCGGCGTTCCTGCTGCGCGGGCGCAAATGGCGCCGCAATGCGCCCAATTCCCCGCGCTCTCCGCAGAAGCGAAGAAGCGAGCGGACGCCGTCCAGGCCGGGATGAAGGCCAAAGCCGATCGCAAGCAGATTTGCCAGCTCATGACCGTCTTCGTCGCCGCTGAAACGAATGTGGTCAAATTCCTCGAACAGAATAAGACTTGGTGCGGCGTGCCGCCGGAGGCGATCACCGCCTCGAAAACAAACCACGAGAAATCGGTGAAATTCCGCGATTCGGCTTGCGCCGAAGCCCCGCCGCAGCGCAAGGAGCCGACGCTGAGCGACGCCATCAAGACGCCGTCGGTCGATTCGGCCACGAATACCAAGACCGGCCGCGGCGGCGCCTTCGACACGCTGACCGGCAATCCGCTGGCACGATGATGCGGCGCCTGCGATGAAGCCTGCGGCCGGTTCGGTTGCGGACGCCACCGGCAACTGGGTCGATAGCATCGCGCCGCCCTGGTCGCGGCCCTATCTGCGGCTGTCCCGGCTCGACCGTCCGATCGGCTCCTGGCTCTTGTTATTGCCGTCCTGGTGGTCGTCGGCACTGGCCGCGGTCGCCGCGCATGCCAAGGCGCCCAGCCCCTGGCATATCGCGCTGTTCTTCGTCGGCGCTTTTGCCATGCGCGGCGCCGGCTGCACCTGGAACGACATCGTCGACCGCGATCTCGACGGCAGCGTCGAGCGGACGCGATCGCGTCCGATCCCATCCGGCCAGGTCAGCGTCGCACAGGCTGCGATGTTTCTCGTCCTGCAGGCGCTTACCGGCTTTGCGGTCCTGATCGCGTTCAACGGCTTCACCATCATGCTCGGCATCGCATCGCTGGCGATTGTCGCGGTCTATCCCTTCATGAAGCGCATCACCTATTGGCCACAGATCGTGCTCGGACTGGCATTTTCCTGGGGCGCGCTGATGGGCTGGGCGGCGGCCTTCGGCCGGCTCGATTGGCCGGCGTTGTTGCTCTATGCCGGCTCGATCTCCTGGGTGATCGGCTACGATACCATCTACGCCCACCAGGATCGCGACGACGATGCGCTGATCGGCATCAAATCGACCGCATTATTGTTCGGTGCCCGTACCAAGCCGATGCTGGCATTGTTCTATGGGCTCGCCGTCATACTCATCGGCGCGGCAGGCCTGACTGCCGGCGCCGGTTTTGTTTTCGCGCTCGGCCTGTTGGCGTTTGCCGGCCATCTCGTCTGGCAGATCATTCGGCTTAACATCGCCGATCCCGACAATTGCCTCGCCGTCTTCAAGTCCGACCGCGACGCTGGCTTGATTCTGTTCGCCGGCCTGCTGCTCGACGCCGCCCTGCGCTGATCGCACCGCACGGCGGCCGCGTCGCCATCGTCCGCAAGCCACTTGTCGGAAACCGCCGAGAAGCGCAAAATACCTCCAACTTGCGCATTAGACGCATGAGACTGCGCGTAAATTTCGCGTAAACGACAATGGCACCGTTAGGGAGCGATCGATGAAATCCACAACCATGCTGCGCATGTTCGCCGTGCTGACGACAGCCGGTCTATGCCAGTTCGTAGGCTCGTTGGCACAGGCCGCCGGCGAGACCCCGGCTGCGCTGGCCGGCCAGGTCACGTCCGACGCCGAAGGCAATATGGAAGGCGTCGTTGTCACCGCGCACAAAGCCGGCTCGATCGTCTCGGTCAGCGTCACCAGCGATGCACGCGGCCATTACAGCTTTCCGGAAAACCGGCTCGAGCCGGGCCATTACACGCTCGCCGTACGTGCCGTCGGCTACGATCTTGCCGCACCCGCCGCGAGCGATGTCGTCAGCGAGCAGACCGCGACTGCCGACCTCAAATTGAACAAGACCAAGAGCCTGGCGAACCAGCTCACCAATTCCGAATGGATGAACAGCATCCCCGGCACCGAAGAGCAAAAGGCCTTTCTGCTCAATTGCGTCGGCTGCCACACCCTGGAGCGGGTGGTGCGCTCGACCCACGACGCCAACGAATGGATGCAGGTCATTCCTCGCATGATGGGCTATGGCGCGGTCAGCCAGCCGGTCAAGCCGCAGCCGATGCTGGATCGCTCGCGCACCGGCACGCCGGAGCAATACCGCAAGGCCGCCGAATATCTCGCGACCATCAACTTAAGCGCGGTCGACCACTGGGCCTACGATCTCAAGACGCTGCCGCGCCCGACCGGACGCAGTACGCGCGCGATCGTTACCGAATACGACATGGGGCGCGCGACAACCGAGCCGCATGACGTCGTGCTCGATAAGGACGGCAACGTCTGGTACACCGATTTCGGCGAGATGTTCATCTCCAAATTCGATCCGAAGACGCTCAAGCTCACCGAATACCCGATCAAGAAATTCAAGCCCGACTCGCCGGTCGGCCTGCTCTCGCTCGACTATGACAAGGAGGGCAAGCTCTGGTTCGACACCATGTATCAGGGCTCGCTCGGCTGTCTCGACCCGAAGACCGGCGAGATCAAATATTATCCGCTCGACGCCAAATGGAACGACGATCGGGTGCAGCTCAACTTTGTCGGCTTGCGCCACGACGTCGACGGCAAGGTATGGACCAAGAGCGTTGGCACCCAGGACATCTTCCGCCTCGACCTGGCGAGCGGCCAATGGGAGAAATTTCACCCGACCGACCAGCTGCCGGCCGGCCGCCGCTACGGCATGTATCAGGTGATCTCAGACTCCAAGAACAACTTGTGGATGGCCGAGTTCGAGGAAGGCCATCTCGGCAAGATCGACGCCAAGACGCTGCAAGTGACCTGGTATGCGACGCCGACGGCGAACGCCCGCGCGCGCCGCATGGAGATCGACGATCAGGACCGCATTTTGGTGACCGAATATCGCGGCAACAAGGCGGCGCTGTTCGATCCCAAGACCGAGCAATTCACCGAATACCAACTGCCGCCCGGCACGTTCCCATATCGGGCGCAGTTCGATCGGAACGGAGAGATCTGGGCCTCCACCATGGGCACCGACCGCGTCGTTCGGCTCGATCCGAAGTCCGGCGAGGCGGAGCAATATCTGATGCCGTCCGACACCAATATGCGCACGGTGTTGCTGGACAATGCGACGACGCCGGTGACGTTCTGGGTCGGCAGCAACCACGCCCACGCGCTGGTGAAGGTCGAACCGCTGGATTAAACGGCTCCAAATATCCACCGCTAACGTCGTTATGGCCGGGCTCGTCCCGGCCATTTCGTTTTTCAGATCGCGTCAGGCGCCGCCGGCTCAAAGACAGAAAAAGAACGCGCCGGGAGCGCGCCGCTCAGCAGCAATTCGGCGGTACGATGTCAATCGACGCGGTCGGGATGCCAGCGGCGACGACGGCGGCGGCTTCCAGCGCTTCGTCGGAAACGTCAGTGACGAGAATTTCCTGCTCGCCCGGTTCGAGAGCTTCGGTCTGCGTCGAAGCATCAGCGGTCTCGTTCATGGTCCTGATTCCTTGTCCAAGCTAGGCCCAGCCCACACGCCTTGATGATAGTCCAAACGGCATCATAACGCAGCGCGAAAAAATCAGGACGGTGCGGTCCGCAATGTCGCCAGATCGCAACTCAACAGATCGCCGATCCTGGCGAGCGTGATGTCGGCTGCCGGATACTGCGCCAGCGTCTGCGGATCGTGCGCATAATGGCCTTGCCGCACAAACACCGTGGTGACCCGCTCGCGCCAGATGGCTTTCACCGCCGCAAGGATGCGTAATTTGTCGTCGATGAGCACGTAGTGCCGGGCGGGATGGAGCCGCTCGACATCGGCAAGCTCCTCTTCCTTGTGGATGTAGATCAGGACCCGATCGTCGACAGCGCGCCACAGCCCTGAGCGTTCGACCTTGCGCGGCTGAAACACCGCGTCGCCGTCGGATAAGATCACCGCCGGGCCCCATTGCCGCACATGCGCGACGATCGCCAGCGCGCCGGGATACAGCCGCTCGGCAAACGGATAATCGACCAGCCAGCTCGACATGCGCAACAGTTCCGGCCGGTGCATCGCCTCGATCCGGTAGCGCTCCAGCGCGCCGAGATAGTCGACATAGCCAAGCTCGGACCGCAGGTCCTCCAAAATCTCCCAATACCTGTCGCGTGCCGCCGCGCCATAGCTCTCGGCCAGATGCGCGCGCAGATCCGCCTGCACGGCATCGTTGTCCAACAGCGTGTTGTCGACGTCGAACAGAAAGACGATGGGGTGGGTGGAGTTCATCGCGGCTGACGCGAGAGAACCATGCCGGCCGACGCCACCGCGGAGCCCGACCTCACGGTGCCGTCCCGCGTTCTCGCCGCGCCGGCGATTTCAGTTGCGGTTGTGGAGCGCGCCGTAATACGGGTCGGGAGGCGGCGCCTCATTGTACCCGTTGCCCTGAAACCGGCCGAAGGAAGTCCCCACGCCCTGCTGGACACCGAACTGCATCGTCGGGCCATTCGAACCGAACGGTTGCACGCCCTTCCCGGAGTTGGTGGCGTGATCGTCCGGATCGGCAAATGTCGAATTGCCGTTCCCGGCCGGCTGAACGGTCTCCAGGGTGAAGGCCGATGCCGAGGCAGCGCTGAACGAAATCACGGCCGCCGCAGATAGGACGACCGCCGCGAACCGGAACCGCATCAGTCGAGCCATCACGTCCTCCTCTATCGGCACCCCCGAAGCACCAGCGCCACGTTACGGGCGCGGCCCCGGCAAGGTCAAGCCGATCGCTGCGGTGTGAAAATTGCGTTGGAAAGCAGGGGGCACGGGCAGTTCGCCGGCGACGTCGCCACCTTGTCCAAAAGAGAAGCGCAATCTGCCGGCCTACTGGAACCATTCCGGATGCTGCGCGAGCACCACCATGGCATTGAGAAACACGAGCAGGCAGATCGTGCTCAACTTCAATGTCAGAAAAACGTCCTCATTCATGACGCGTATGATCCTGCCGATACGGCAAACAATCTGTTAAGACCGGCCTCAGGTGATGCCCTTAGTTCGACCGGGCCAATGGTCGCGCGGCCTGGTCCGGGCGAACGCGAGACATGGCCCGCCGGTGCCTTGAGATCACGGCAAGTCGATGCGACAAGTACGGAAATCGGCATCTTCTGGCGCCTTCTCCGCGGGCTGCCTTTTTCTCGTGGGCGTTAGAGCCCCGCTTTGCAGCGCTCAGGCGCCGGCCGCGCCCAGCACCGCCAATGAGTCGGTTCCAGTACGACGGCACGCCCAGCCCGCACGTCCAGCCAACCCAAGCCATCGCGCTCGCACGGAAATGCCAAGGCGTGATATTCGCCTTTGTCGTAGATACTTAGCTCCAATTCGACGTTCGCCGGAACACTCGCGATTGGCTGCCAAATTTTTTCCATTGGAAACTAGTCGTCTAGGGCGCACAACGCTGCATTGATCTAGCGCAAAGCGACGGCTGGGGGGTGTGTGGCCGAGCGGAGACTGCTATGGAGCGTTTTGTCGGGCGACAGAACATCGAGCATTTCCGGGCAATGCTCAAGATCACCGCCGACGCCGGCGAGCGGCAAGTGATTGAGAAATTGCTTGGCGATGCGGAAGTCAAGCTCAAGACAGACGAAGAAATTCACAAAAAGAAATAATGCTTCGCGACCCTAGGCATGGGCGCCGAGATGGATGCCGAGGTGCTTACCGAATGATTCGATGAGACGCCGAATCGCGCGGGCTCGCTTCGCCTAAAAACCAGCGGAGTCGCAATCGTGAAATGGGAATATCAAATTGTCAGAGCGGATACCGTCGAGCACTTCCTGTCCTCGCTCAACAAGCTTGGCAGTGAGGGCTGGGAGGCGACCTCTGGAGCCTACGCGGCGGGAGAATCCAAAAAAGTTTCCCTTGGGCAGGGCATGCCGCCTTCCATGACGGTTGGTGCGCCAACCTGGGTCGCTCTCATGAAGCGCGCCGTTCCGGAGTAGCACCGGGCGGGTGCGCGCTATGAACGGGGGTATAGCTGCCACGCCTGCGATGGACCGGCGCAGCAGTATTTGACCCAGAGCGGCGCTTCGCCAGCGTGAATTGACGCACCGCGAAAGGATCACGCCGCTTTGATGTCGAAGTGTCAAGCATCTGAGGGGCGGCGTGCTGCTTGTCTTTCGCACCCTTTTGTCTTTCGCACCCCTGGCCAGGTTCGATCGCTGGCGGGCGGGGGCACGCCCGCACCGTCCCATTAACGGACATGCCGCGATGATGAAATGACCAGCCCGGGTCAGAAGTTGAACTTGTAGTTAACACCGACGCGCACCAAGCTGTCAGTGAGGCTGACACTGGCGTTGATCGGAGTGCCTGCTGGGGGCACCGCCAAGCAACCTGCTGACGAGCAGTTCACGCTTGTGCTGCCGAGGTCAGCGTAGAGATATTCGAGCTTCGCGGTCCAGTTCTGCGCAAAAGCGTATTCGACGCCAAGACCGGCAGTCCAGCCCTCTTGAGTTCTGGTCGTGGTAACGCCGTTGAACGTCGTCTGCACGCTGCCGAAGACACCACCTGCAGTCAGATAAAGAAGAACACGATCGAATGCATAACCGGCGCGGCCGCGGACCGTGCTCAGCCAGGTGTTTCCGGTCTGACAGGTGCCGCTGATGTTACAGACGCTGTTGCTGGTGCCAGTATTGATGCCCGAATAATCGAAATCACCCTCAACGCCGAATACGAAAGCGTTCATTTGGTAATTGAAGCCGAGCGTGCCCCCGACAACGCCGCCATTGTCGGAGTCGGAGCCGGAACCCAGCCGCGAGGTCCATGTGGCCTTTCCGAAGCCCCAGCCGCCATTGATGCCGACGTAAATACCGCCCCAATTATATGCCGGTAGTGCCGCCGGGACATATACGGCCGGCGCTTGAGGCGGCGGCGCGGCAGGCGGAAGGTCGGCAGCAAATACTCCTGTGGCAACGAGCGACAACATCGCCGCATACGCGATACGCTTCATCGGAAGCCCCCATCATACTCGTAAATTTCAATTTTATTTTACGCCGTCGGGCGGCGAAATGGCGTCACCCAAACAGCACACCCTGCAGCATTATCAGGATTGGTTAACGTGCAAAAAGATACCTAATGGGCGTGAATCGAACGTGACACCGGCGGAAAACCGGCTCACGGCACCAACTAACCTCGCAAACGCGCGGTCGTCGGTATCCGGGTATGGCAGACCCAGCGCGCACATCATGGATGTGAAGCGATTGCTCCCGTAACCGACAAATCATTTTCCCAGCACGCGGCGAGAGTTACTTGCAGGTCACGCCCGCCGCACAACGCCGCACCGCCCGCCGATGGTGTCCAGCCAAACTGCCCGGTGTGGCCGGCCGACCAACGACAGCTTGTGCCTGATTAACAGACAACACGATTCCTGACGTAGCCGAAAGCTCGGGCGAGATCGGCATCGCAGAAAGTACCGAGCCGAGCGCAACTGCCGCGCAGCTAAGCCAGGCATTCTTGTAAATTACCAACATGATGGTCTCCTTTCCAGTTGTCACACTTAGAGGATCTGATCGGACCCAACTGGTTGGCCCGGTCGGGATTGACCCGATGCCGACCGCGCGGAGCGGTTCACCCGGATTGCAGCACAAATCGCCGATTGACCTTCTGCACCGGCCGCGCGTTCATCGGGTAGAGCCTAGCGAAGCTCGTCACGTCGGCATCTGCCACCTGGATCGGATCGGTCAGCAGCAACCAATTGACCACCTCGCTGCAAGGCGGCGTCGTTAGCGAACCCTCGTAATAATAGTAGTTGCGTTTCGCCGGAAGGAGGCCGTTTGGATCGATGGCGGCATCGGCCTTGACCGCGGGGCCTTCCGCTGCCGGCATGGTCGAAACCACCTTATTGAACACTGGGTTGACCTTTCCGGTCGCCATCAGCACGCCAATCACGGCGAGTGTGCCGGTCGTACTGCGATGGACGAAATGCGCCTCCATCGGAAAATTCTGGCCGTTGATGAGATGCTCGCTCGGCCGATGAAAATGGAATTGTAGGAGCGTGTAGAGTTCGCCGCCCGCCTTGAGTGTGCTGCCTTCGGTGAAATTGACTTCGATGGTGTGGCCGTTGTTGACGATGCTGTCTGCCCGTTTGCCCCAGGCGATCTGCAGCGGCGAGAGCTGCGCCTTGATGGCTCCAGCTATATCAATTGGCGACTGCTGGCTGCCGGCTGAGCACACGCGGTTCGCGGCGTCGAGGTCGCCCCACGCATCGGGCGCGGTGGCCCCTTCATAGCTCCAATGCGCGCCTTCGGACTGAGCCGTGAGAGTGCAGAACGGACAGAGCGTAAGCCCGGCCAGCGCTCGCAATGCGTGACGGCGATTCATGAATAGCTCCGATCAGACGGCGATGATGCGGCAGAGATTATACGAAAGGATATCACGTCGCGACTCCCCGGTCACTCGACGTCGGGTCGGCAGATGTCTGTTCGTGGCCCTCAACGGCCGCAGCCGCTGTCCGCCTTCGTGTCCGTTATGAGGCGTAGAACTGCCGCGTATGACCACTTCGCGCGGCAGAGGCTGACGCGAAACCGAAATCTATCGGCACCAGAGATGAGCGCCGTTTCTTGTGCGATGTGGCTGACCGTCGCCCACGCTACACTTCCCGCGCCCTTCCCTACCCGCAATTCCACACTGGCCCGATCGGCGTCCAAGTCCAGCACGGGCCGAAGCTGCCGCCGTTGTAGCGGCCGCGGTAAAATCCGGGGCCGCCGAAATAATACCGCCCGCCATCATACCAGTAGCTCGGCGCATAATCTGGCGCGCCGCGGTTCGATCCCACCGGACCATAGACCGGCACGCTGTTGTTGGGCGGCTGATGATAGCCGGGCAGGAAGCCGTAGCCGTGCCAGCGATAGACGTGCCGCTGGTGCGCCGGCGCGGCCAACGCCAGCGCCGGCAGGAGCGACAAGACAATTGCGGTTGATGCGGAGAATGTTCGCGACACAGCCGCAACATACACGGTCCGCGTTTCAAATGCGACGGCTGGCCGGAAACTTCGCTGTACGGCCCACTGCGCTGAAATCGGGCCGGCCGAATAACAATCGCGCTGCCGCGAGGCCAAGGACGATCGTTTGGCCATCATGCCGCTTCACGTTCCCGCTTGACCAACGCATAACTTGGCGGTTATACGTCAATCAATAGCCAACGGGTTATCGATCCAAAATGCCGAGCGCGTATGATGTGCTGTTTCGAACGCTCGCCGATCCGACGCGGCGGGCTCTGTTCGAACGACTCTGCCGCCAAGGCGAGCAGACGGTCGGGGCTTTGACCGCCCGGTCCGGAGTCTCGCAGCCGGCGGTTTCAAAGCATCTTGGCGTTCTCAAGCGAGCCGGCCTGGTGCGCGACCGCCATCACGGCCGCCAGACGCATTACAGCGCGCAATTCGGCGCCTTGGCTCCGCTGATCGACTGGACGAGCCAAATGGCCGGCTTCTGGCAGGGCCGGTTCGATCGCCTCGAAGATCTGCTTAAGAGGATGGACCAATGACCAATATTGCCACCGAAGCGCTCTCCGTCGTTGTCGAACGGGAAATCCCTTTTCCGCCGGAAAAAATCTGGCGCGCGCTCACGCAGCCGCACCTGATCGACGAGTGGCTGATGAAGAACGACTTTGCACCTGTCGTTGACCACCGCTTCAAGTTTAGCGCCGCCTGGGGCAGCGTCGACTGCCAGGTCATGGCCGTCGAGCCGAACAAAACGCTGTCATACAGCTGGGGCGGCTATGGTCTCGGCACTATCGTCACCTGGACGCTCAGCCCCACCGGCACGGGGACGCTCCTGCGCATGGAGCAGACCGGCTTTCGGCCGGATCAGCAGCAGGCCTACCAGGGCGCCAAGGCCGGCTGGCCGCGGTTCTTTGCCAACCTGGAGCAGGTCTTGGCGCGGATCGACTGAGGTCAGCCTGCCGATACTCAAGTGAGGAGCGAGCGACAGCAGCCATGAAGAAGACCAAGACCGGCACGAAAGAAACAAAAGGCGGGGCCTCTCCTTCTCAACTGATCGACGAGAGAATCAACGAACTCGGCGATTGGCGGGGCGAGACGCTCGCTCGGGTCCGAAGTCTGATCAAAGAGGCCTGCCCCGACGTGGTCGAGACGTGGAAGTGGCGAGGCGTCCCGGTGTGGGAGCGCACCGGCATCATCTGCACCGGCGAGACCTACAAGGCTGTCGTGAAGCTGACCTTTGCCAAGGGCGCCGCGCTGGCGGACCCTTCACGCCTCTTCAACTCCAGCCTCGACGGCAACACCCGGCGCGCCATCGATATCCATGAGGACGACAAGATCGACGCCAAGGCCTTCAAAGCGCTCATTCGCGCCGCCGTGGCCCTGAACATGTCTTAAAGCCGCCAAGCGGCCAGGGACGCGAGACGATGAACGTGTGCCGCTCGTGGCGCGCTGGAGTCCGCTCCCGGCCAAGTCACTCCGCGGTTATGTTCAGCTCTTTGACCAACACCGCGTATTTCTCCGAATCCGAATGTGCCAGCCTGCCGAGTTGCTCCGGCGTGCCGCCCGCGGGCTCCAACGAAGCTTGGGTGAAATCTTCACGCAACCTCGCATCAGCCAGCGCCATCGCGGACGCATGATTGAGCGCCTCGATCACGCCGTCCGCCGTGCCCCGCGGCGCGAACAAGCCAAACCAGGACTCCAGAATCATGTCTTTGTAGCCAGCCTCGACCAACGTCGGGACGTCGGGCAACGCGCTGGCGCGCTTTTCGCTGGTCTGTGCAATGAGGATGATGGTGCCGGCGCGAACATGCGGCATCAGCGCCGCAGGTCCGAGAATGCCGAACTTCACATGACCGGCCAGCAAATCGCTCACCGCCTGCCCGGCGCCGCGGTACGGCACATGATCAAGCTTGATGCCAGCCTCCCTGGCAAACCACGCGCCGAGAACGTGCTGGTTGGAGCCCACCCCGGATGACGCAAAGCCGAGCCCGGGATTGCGTTTGACATAAGCGACCAGCTCCGCGACCGACGTGACGCCAAGCGACGGATGCACGGCGAAAGCGATGGGTTGCCGCGTGATGGTGATCACCGGCAACAGTTCCTCGGTGTAATCGTAAGGCAGATGCAGGATATGCGGCGCGATCGCCGCATTGTCGTTGGTGACGAGGAAGCTGTAGCCGTCGGGCGTCGCCTTCACCGCCAGATCCATGCCGATGGTGCCGCCGGCGCCGGTGCGATTTTCGACAAAGACCTGCTGGCCGAGATCGCGCGACAGCACGCCGGCGCATTGGCGTGCGGCAAAATCGAGCGCGCCGCCCGCCGCCAGCGGCACGATAAAACGCACCGCTCTGGCCGGCCATTGCGCTTGCGCCAACGCCGGCGCAATCTCGCCGCCCAGGGCGAAACCGCCCGCGCTCTTGAGGAAGCTGCGACGCCCTATGATTCGCATCAGCGTTTCCGTCCCGGGCTCGGCGCCTTGTGATATTGGCGTCTCGTGAAATCGGCCGACATCGGAGCCTAGCCCGAGCCGCGCCATGGCGAAACCCGGGTCGGAGGTCGCTCGGCGCTCGATCCCGATTTTCACCGGCGCTCCGCCCCGCTACGTCCCGATCACAGCGACGTCGTGTGACTCGTATTGACATTCGTCCCCATAAGATTATATAGCCTCAAATCTCGCTCATCGAGGACGCCTTCGGCCGAGGGTACTCTGCGATGGTGGAGCGAGTGCGGTGCCCGCGGCGGGACGATACACCCCGTTCCGGGCGGCTCGGGCATCATGCCCTCCGGCACT
>JBEKRD010000016.1:0-54344 GCA_049519075.1 Xanthobacteraceae bacterium
AAATCGATCGGCTTATGGCGGTCGAGCGCGCGATGGATCGGCGGCAGCGGGTATTTAAGCCCGGTTGCGCAGTTGAACAGCACGGCCTGTTCGCTGCGGCTGACGCGGCCATCGGCAAGGCTTTGTTTGTAGGCCGCGTAAGTGGCCGCGCCCTCCGGGCACATCAGAAAGCCCTCCTCGCGCGCCACCTCTTCGAGCGCCGCCGTGATCGCCGCGTCGTCGACCGCGATGGCGAAGCCCTTGCTCTCGCGCACCGCGCGCAGGATCAGGAAATCGCCGATGGCCTGCGGCACGCGGATGCCCGAAGCGATGGTCTGTGCATTCTCCCAGCGCGGCGCGTGTTCGACGCCGGCCTCGTATGCGCGCACCATGGGCGCGCAGCCCGAGGCCTGCACCGCGACCATGCGCGGGCGCTTAGAACCGATGAATCCGATCGCCTCCAATTCGGCAAACGCCTTCCACATGCCGATCAGGCCGGTGCCGCCGCCGGTCGGATAAAAGATGACGTCCGGGACGGTCCAGCCGAGCTGCTCGGCGAGCTCCAGGCCCATCGTCTTCTTGCCTTCGATCCGGTACGGCTCCTTGAGCGTGGAGACGTCGAACCAGCCGAGTTTGGCCTTGCCTTCGCCGACGATCTTGCCGCAATCGTCGATCAACCCGTTGACCCGGTACACCGTCGCGCCTTGCAGCCCGATCTCGCTGACATTGACCTCGGGTGTATCCTCCGGACAAAAGATCGTGGTCTTGATGCCGGCATGGCTGGCGTAAGCCGCGAGCGCCGCGCCGGCATTGCCGTTGGTCGGCATCGCCATGTGCTTGATGCCAAGCGCTTTGGCCATCGACACCGCCATGACCAAGCCGCGCGCCTTGAACGAGCCAGTCGGCAACCGGCCCTCGTCCTTCACCAAGATCTCGCCGCCCAGCCTGGCGGTAAGCTTCGGCAGCGGCAGTAACGGCGTCATCGCCTCGCCGAGACTGACAATGTCCTCTTTGCGCCGCACCGGCAAAAGTTCGCGATAGCGCCACAGATCGGGCGGCCGGTTCGCCAGCGCCGGTTTGCTCAGCGCCTGTTTGACGCCGTCGAGATCGTAACGGACTAATAATGGCTTGCCGGCGCGGGAGAGATTGTGCACCTCGTCGGCCGCATAGCGCTCGCCGGTGAAGGCGCATTCCAGATGGGTGACGAAGGTTTTACGTTCCGTGGTGAGATTTTCGTCGTAACGCAAGGACGATCTCCGGCTCTGCTGCTGCTTTGTTGCCACTGTGAGGGTAGACGGCGCAGCGCCGGGGGTCCAGCGTCGCACCGTTTTCGCCGCGATCGGCGCTCCGCAGAACATTCGGATCGGGCCTGCCGCGGCCGGATCATTTCTCTTCCGGCTTTGCCTTCCGCGGCGGCCCCATCAGCGCCGGCTGGAATAACGCCGCCGATGCCAGCGTGCAGCCAAGCGACAGCGCCAGCAATTTGCCCATCGAGGAGATGCCCGGATTGCTGGAGAACCACAGGCTGCCGAACGCAGTCGCCGTCATCAGCGCGCTGAAGAACACGGCGCGGGTCAACGGCGATTCCAGAAAATTATATTCGCCGCCGCGCCACGCCATTACGTAATAGATCTTGAAAGCGACGCCGACGCCAAGCAGCGCCGGCAGCGCGATGATATTGGCGTAATTGAGTTGGAACCCGGTCAAGCCGCAGATCTCCAAGGTCACCGCGGCCGCCACCAACAGCGGGATCAGCGTCAACAGCATGTCGCCGATCCGCCGCAGCACGAGCCAGAGCAGGATCGCGATCGAGCAGATCGCGAAAATGCCGGCCTGGACGAAGGCCGACGTCACCGTGCTTGCCCATTCATAGGTCTCGATTGCCTGGCCGGTCGCGTCCGGTTCGACCGCGAGCACGGCCTGCGCAAAGTGCAGCAACGTATTGCTGTCCACGGCGTCGCCCTTCGGTGCGATCTCGGTGCGCACGAGCCCGCTCGGCGTCGTCCATTCGCCGACCAGATCGGCGGGCAGATTCGCGCGCGTCACGGTTTGCGGATGCAGCGACTGCGTCAATTGCTGCAGGTCGATCCGCAGCGGCGCGAGGAAGGCCGCGGCCGCCTTTTGCCGCGTCGGCGCGTCGGCGCCGGCAAGCGCGTCGAGAGCCTTGCCGACCCGATCGGCCGCTTGCGCTCCGGAACCGCCGCCTTGACCTGCGGTCTCCTGCAAATCATTGGCCGCGGTCTCGAGCGCCGCGACATCGTCGCCGTCGGAAGCGGCGGCGGCTTTCGGCGCGGTCAAAGCCGGATCGAGCACGACGGCCGCCGCGGCAATGAGCTTGAGTTTCGCCTCCTGGTCGTCGGGAATGAAACTGTCCAGGCTGCGTGTGCTGGCGACTTGCGGCAGCGCCGCAAGCTTCTTGGCGACGGCCGCGGCATCGGCCGGCGAGGTCAGCACGTCGGCGCCGTTGACGACGACCCGCGGGTCGCCGTTCAACTGCCGCAGCGCCACCACGGCTTCGGCGCTGGAACTCTGCAGGCTGGTGGGATCGACATTGAATTGCAGATGAAAAATAAACGGTACCCCGGCGATCGCCACAAGCGAAGTCGCGGCCACGATGAAGACCCGATGCCGGTGCAGAAAGCGATCGGCGGGAGCGAGCACGGCGAAACCAAGCGGCGCCGGCTCGCCCGGGGGCGCGAGGAACCACAGCAATACCGGCAGCAGAGTCATGCTGGCGATGTAGGCCACCACCATGCCGCAGCCGGCGATCAGTCCCAGTTCCGCCACGCCGCGATAGCTGGTCGGCACGAACGACATAAAGCCCGCCGCCGCCGCAAAGGCCGCGAGCGTCAAGGGCGCGCCGACATGGCGGCCCGCATCGACCAGCGCGGATTTGAGCTCCTGTAATTCATGCCGCTGCGCCCGATAGCGGACGCTGAATTGGATAGCAAAATCGGCGCCCAGGCCGACAAAGAGCACGGCGAAGGCCACCGAAATCGGATTGAACGCGCCGACCATCAGCAGGCCGAGCGCCGCCGTCACCAACAAGCCGATGAGGATGCAGAACGCCACCGCAAGTACGATACGCACGGAACGCAGCGCCAGCCACAGCACGACAAGAATAATGACGCCGGTCATGGCGAAGTTGAACGCCACGCCCTGACGCAGCGTAGCAAGCTGCAAGTCGGCCAAGGGCACAGTGCCGGTCAGCCGCACGGTCGCGCCATAGGCGGAAGACAGCTGCGCATCCTCGGCCGCCGCGCGGAGCGCCGCCGCTGCCGCTTGGCCGGGCTGGAATGCGCCATAGTCGAGCACGGGCCAGATGGCGATCAGACTGGTGAGGTCCTGCGGTTTGGCCGACGTACCGTTGAGAAGAGCCTGCCAGGAGAACGCGGCGGGCCGACCGGCCAAAACATCTTCGACCGTGGCGGCGATGGTGTTGAGCGGCCGCGTCAGGTCGTTAAGGCCATAGCGCCCGGCTTGCAGGCCGCTCAGACTCAGCGCCAGCGCATGGGAAAGCCCGCGCAGCGACTGATCGGTCGTCAGGATCCTGATCAGCGGCGCCGCTTCGGTGAGCTTGTCCATCCGGGCGGCGAGCTCTTGCGGTGTCGAATACAACAGCCCATCGCGTGCGAATAACGGACTGCTCTGATCGGCTTCGACCGAGCGAAAATGATTCTTTTGCGGCGTCAGCCGGTCGGCAAGCGCCGCCGCCGCGCCGGCGAATTCCGGTGTCGGCGCGCTGACCACCGCGAGGATCGACGTCGCCTGCTGGGGGAACGCCGCCACATAGGCGGCGTCGCGCTGATGCCACGGCAGCTTTGCCGACAACAAATCCCCTACATTGGTATTGACGGCAAAGTGGCGCGCCACATAGGCAGCGGAGCCGGCCCCGAGAACGCCGGCCACGACCAGAACAAGCCAAGCCCGGCGGATGCAGAAATCGACTAGGCTGCCGAAATAAAACTGCAACATGACGTTTGACTGCCAGGGCTTTAACCCGGGCTTGGAGCGACCCGGTTGAGAGCAGCAAAGTTCCGAATCACGCGCGCTTTTCGGTTATGCGGCCTCCCCGTTAATGCGACCGCGCCATTTTTGTTCATCCATGGCGCGGGCCCCGGTCCCGGCGATCTGCGGGGTAAAACTAGGTCGAATCCCGAGGGAATCGGGGCGTCCGCCGAAATGCGCGTAACCTGCGGATCGGGCTTCACAATCCTGTCACGCCTGCCTATAAACTAGAGCCCATCGCCGCACTGCGGCATCGAGTCGAGGTGGGAGCGTCGTCTTGAACGCTCATGTATCGCAATCGGGCTTTCCGGCCCTGGTGCTCAACGCGGACTTCCGTCCGCTGAGTTATTACCCGCTGTCGCTGTGGTCGTGGCAGGACGCGATCAAGGCGGTGTTTCTCGAGCGGGTCAATATCGTCGCCAATTACGACCGCGCCGTGCGCTCGCCGAGCTTTGAAATGAAGCTGCCGAGCGTGGTCTCGCTGAAGACCTATGTGAAGCCTTCGACGCACCCGGCCTTCACGCGGTTCAACGTCTTTCTACGCGACCGGTTCTGCTGCCAGTTCTGCGGCGCGCGCGACGATCTGACCTTCGATCACCTTATTCCGCGTTCGCGCGGCGGCCACACCACCTGGGGCAACGTCGTCGCCGCCTGCTCGCCCTGCAATCTGCGCAAGGGCAATCTGACGCCGGAAGAGTCGAAGATGTTTCCGTCGCAGCGGCCGTTTCAGCCCACCGTGCAGCATCTGCACCGCAATGGCCGGCTGTTCCCGCCGAATTATTTGCACGATAGCTGGCTTGATTATCTCTATTGGGACACCGAACTCGATCCGTGAGCCGCAGCCGAGCTTGGCTTTAGCCTCGGCGCACGTCACGAATTCCCGCCCCGCGTTAATCCGTCGCCGGTTTGGCGTGCGCTTCATTGGCGGGCGCGCCGTTGTGCTTGCGGGCCGGATCGATGGCCGCGAGTTGGGTCTGCGGGCGGGCCGCCGGGGCCCGCGCCGGCGCATCGATGACGTTTTCCTCGCGCCGCGACGAGCCCTCGAACCGCGCGTTTTCCTCGATCGCGAGCGAGCGATGATAGATATCGCCCTCGACGATCGCCGTGCTGTTCAGCTTGACACGATTGGCGTGGACGATGCCTTTGACGCGGCCGCCGATGGTCAAATCTTCTGCCACGAGGTCGCCCTCCACCTGGGCACCTTCGGCGATCACGACGGTCGAAGCGCGCAACTCACCCTCGATGCGACCGAAAATATTCACGGTACCGTCACTGACGACCTTGCCGACAATGGACGTGCCGGCGCTGATTGACGAGGTCGCTTCCGGCGAGACCGGGGCCGTATGCGCAACGGTCGAGCGCAGGAACTGCGGCGTCGATACCGGGCCGCGATCTTCGGCCGCTTCGTCTTTGGATTTTCCGAACATGTGAGGTTCCTTCTGTTGCGCTTGGCGGTGGACGTTCAATTTGTCAGATGGCGTAGTAGATGCGGTGGAAGCGGCGGCCGAGACGGCTGAGCACTTCGCGCCCGGTCGATTTGGCTCCCGCCGCGAGGTCGTCGACGCCGATCTGCGCGCCGATCAGCGTGACCATTTCGCCAAAGCGTGCAGCCGCCGGGTCTCGCAGATCGGTGACATCGATCGGCAGCAAATCCATCGACGGGTTCCCCGCAACCGGACAGCGGTGACCGCCAATCATCACCTGCAGTCTGTTGTCGGCGGCAATTCCCAGGCGCGGAAAGCCGTCGGCGTAGCCGACCGAAACCAGCGCCAGCCGGGTGCGCCGCTTGGCCACCCATCCGATATTTTGGGCGATCGTCTCTCCTGGCGCCAGGCTGCGGACCTGAACGATCCGCGCGCGCAGTTCGATGACCGGCTGCATCGGATTGGGCTTACCCGACGTCGGATTAACGCCGTAAAGCGCACTGCCGGCGCGCACCAGATCGAAATGGGTCTGCGGTCCGGCGTAGATGCCGGCCGAATTGGCGAGCGACGCGGGAACCCCGCCATAGAGCCGGCGCAGATCGCGAAATAAACCGATTTGGCGCTCATTGGCGGCATGACCGGGTGTCTCGGCATGATCGAGGCGGCTCATCAAAAGCGCGACGCCGTGGTTCGGCGCCTCGACCCGCGGCGCAAAGGCGGCGGCTTCTTCCATCGAGAGGCCGAGCCGGCCGTCGCCGGTGTCGACGTTGAGCGCGCAACCGCCGGTCCATTGCTGCTGCGCGACGAATACATCCCATTCCGCCATTTCGATCGCGCTATTGATCACCGGGCGCGCATCGACATCGGCGAAGGCGGGTCCCATTCCCGAATACAGTCCGTTGAGGACATAAATAATCGAGTTTGGCGCCACCGCGCGAACCCGTCTCGCTTCGGGGAGATTGGAAACGAAAAACGTCCTGCAGCCGGTTTTGGCCAAGGCCCCCGCGATCGGGTCGATGCCGCAGCCATAGGCATCGGCTTTGACGACGCCGGCGCATTCCGCTTCGGCGCGCTTGATCAAGGTCTCATAATTGGCGGCAAGAGCCGTCAAATTTATTTTCAGGATGCCGCAGGCTTCCGTTTCCGGCGGCCCCTCGAGGGTCACGCAGGCGGCAAGCCCCTTGTTGTTAACGACAAGCCTGCCCCCTCGATTAACGATTTTTCCATCGACTGAACCTTCGACGACGACCTTCGCGCCGGGTTCGATTGTCAGACTGCCGAGGACATTGCCGCGAACGTGAAGCGTGCAATTCTTTTGGACGACTGTGTCGTTAAGCACCGATCCATGAATATCCGACGAGGTGCTGACGAGCAGCGGCCCTTCCTCGGCTTTCTGTGCTGAAAGCATAGCGGCGGTCGATGCGAATTAGTGGGGTCCCTACTGACCCAGCGTGGGTAAAATACTTGCGCGTTTCCGACCGCAGCGCAAGATCAACGTTGCCGCAAGGTCCGGTCATGCCAAAGCCGTCGTGACACTTCGGTGACTGAGTATGTTTTGGTCGTGCACTCGCAACAAATAAAATCGAGTCTTTGGCCCGGTGGCGGCACGCGCGGCGCAGCGGGCCGATCGTCACGCCGCGTGTTCTTTGTGGGCGCCGGCAAACGCCGGCGCAACCTCGGCCATGAAACGCGCCATCTCGTCCTTGACTTGCTGATGCGGCTTCTGACCGACATTGAAATAAAGGATCACTTCGTCGTAGCCGGCGGCCTCGACCTTCTTCAGGGTCTCGGCGATGCGCGCGGCCGAGCCAAGCAGCACGGAGTTCTCGGTCAAGTCGTCCGGTCCGACTTTTTGCAGACGCTCCACCATGTCGATGAAATAGCGGTAGCTCGGCGGCGCGGTCTTGGGATCGCCGGGAAGCGCCGGGATCACGCATTCCCGATAGTAACGGATTTGCCGGGCGCGTTGCGCGTCCTCCTGGGCTTTTGAGTCGGCGAAATGAATAAAGTAGCTGCACATCACGCGGCCGGGTTTGTTGCCGTATTTGACACAGGTCTCGCGATAAAGGTCGGCGACCTGCTTTAACCCGCCATAGCTGATCGCCGCCGCGAACGGCGCCACGACCAGCCCGCAGCCGAGCCGCGCGGCGAGTTCGATCGACGGCTTTGAAAACGAACCGACATAGGTCGGGATCGGCTGCTGCACCGGCTTCGGCGTGATGCGCACGTCGTCGAACGAATAATGCTCGCCGTGGTGCGAGATACGGTCCTCGGCCGCCCACAGTTTACGCACCAGTTCGAGGCCTTCTTCGAAGATGCCCTGGTTATCGGCGAACGAGACATGGAACGGCAGATATTCGCGCCGGTCGTAGCCGCGGCCGCACGCGAAGTCGACGCGGCCGCCCGACAGAAGATCGAGCGTCGCCCATTGTTCGGCGACGCGGATGGGATGGTGCAGCGGCAGCACGGTCACCGCAGGCGCCAGCCGGATGCGTGTGGTGTTGGCGGCGACATAGGCCAGCACCATGTCCGGGCACGACAGCACGCCGAGCGAATTGAAATGATGCTCGCCGATCCAGGCCGAATGCATGCCGAGTTTGTCGGCGTAGAGCGCTTCGGCGGTGATGTCGGCGACGAACTGGTTCGATGAGCGCGTGTTGTTTTCGTAATGGTTGTCGCTCAACGTAAAATAGCCGAAGTCCATCGTTTGCCTCCCCGCGATATTGTCTCACTTTGCTCCAGTAAGGCCCAAGTCGCGCCAGTGCGCAACCTGCCGGTCGGAAATAAGCCCATCCGGCGCGGCTGCGGACGCTATTCCCGCAATGGGGCTAAGGCCCACCATGACCCGCGCGCGAATGCCGCTTTCTTTTGCGCGGCCGGTGCCCTAGGTTTTGTGCCGGCGCGAAACGCGCCGGATAAAAACTTGCGCCACAGCAAGACGCTATGCGGGGGGGGGAAACGATGGCCGGCGAGGCAGAGGTTCACGTATCGAAATTCCTCGATCAGCACGGGCTCGGCTCGTTTCAGGTCAAGCTCGTCGCCTGGTCGATCCTCATCGCGCTGATCGACGGCTATGACATCGGCGCCATCGCCTTTGCCGCGCCGCATCTGATCACGGACTGGCACGTGGCGCCGAAGGCGCTCGGCCTCGTCCTTTCCGCCAGCAATATCGGCGTCTTGTTCGGCTCGCAGATCTTCGGCTGGATCGGCGACACTTACGGCCGCAAAGCGGCGCTGATCGGGGCCAATCTGCTGTTCGGCGTGTTCACATTCGCGGCGGCCTATTCGACCGACCTCAACCAATTGTCGCTGCTGCGGCTCGTGGCCGGGCTCGGCATCGGCGGCGTCATCCCCAATGTGGTGGCGATCAACGCCGAATCGGCGCCGCGCAATCTGCGCGCCACGCTTGCAATCATTGCCGCGGGCACGGTGCCGCTGGGCGGCGCGCTCGCCGGCTTCGTCAGTGCCGCCTTGGTGCCGACCTATGGCTGGCAGATTCTGTTCGAGATCGGCGGCATCGTGCCGATCGTCATCGCGCTTGCCGCGATCATGGGACTGCCGGAGTCGATCAAATACATGGCGCTGCATGAAAGCCAGCGGGCCAAAATGGAAGCCGTGCTCTTGGCGATCCGTCCCGACTTCAAGCTGCCGGCCAATGCCCGCTTCGTCGTCGAAGACGAGCATCAGTTTCCGAGCTCCAATCCGGTTTACCTGTTCCGCAACGGCCTGGCCGCGATCACGCCACTGACCTGGCTGATGTTCGCCCTCAATTTGATGGGCTATTTCTTCCTGCTGAGCTGGACGCCGACGCTGATGACCGCGGCGCACGCGACGCCGGCGGTGGCGGCGCTGTCCGGCGCGGCGCTCCAAGTCGGCGGCACCGTCGGCGCTTTGGTATTGTGCTGGTGGCTGCAGCGGCACCGCTTCCTTGCCATCGCGATCCTGTTCGTGGTCGCGGTCCCGGTGGTCGGCGCAATCGGCTATGTCGGGGTCAGCTCGCCCGCCATTTTGTTGACCGCGACATTCTTTGCCGGTTTTCTCGTCCTGGGCATCCAATCCGGCATCAATGTGGTCGGCGCCATGATCTATCCGACCTCGTTGCGCGCCGCGGGTTCCGGCTGGCAGCTTGGCCTCGGCCGGCTCGGCGCCATCATCGGCCCGTTCCTCGGCGCACTGTTTGTCGGTCTGCCGGTCGATCAGCTCTATATGTGGTCGGCGCTGCCCTTCGCCGGCGGAGCGCTGGTGGCGTTCCTGATTTATGTCCTGAACAAAGCGCGGCTGCGGGCGCGGCCGGAATTGGCCAAGGCGCAGTAGTTCGCGCCGCGGTCAAAACGGCTCAAATCCGCGCAGCGCAGGAATCACCTTCTCCCCGAACAGCCGGATCGAACGCTGCAGCGCGTCTTCCGGCAGATCGGCGAAATTGAACTCGCCCATGAAGACATTGAACAGGCCGGCTTCCGCTGCTGCCTTTATCTTGGCCGCCACCGTCTGCGGCGAGCCGATGAAGACGAGATCGTGCTTGTAGAGATAATCGCCGTCGAACAGATGCTGCATGATTTCCGACGCGCCGGGTTCGCCGCGGCCGACAAAAAACTTGGCGTGCTCGCGGGCGCGCTCCTCGAATGTTTCACCGGGCTTTGCCGGTTTTAGAAATCCCTCATAGGCGCGGCTGGCGCGAAACAGCGCGGTCTCGATCGCCTTTTCGTCGGTCTCGTCGACATAGACCACCGTGCAATAGGCGATATTCGGCTTGCCGGCGTGGCCCTTGGTCTTCCAGTCCGCCAGGAATTTGCGATAGCGCGGCGCCGCGTCGGCGCGCGGATAGACCAGGAAATAGCCGGGATTGATGGCGTTCTCGGCGCAGAATTCCAGTGTCTGCGGATCGCGGCTCATCATCCAGAGCGGCGGATGCGGGCGCTGCGCCGGCTTGACCGAAATCTCGGCCTTCTCGGTATGGAAATCGTGGCCGTGGAACGAGAACGGCTGGGCGTCGCCAAATGCCGCGCGCAGATATTCGACGAATTCCAGCGTCGGCGATTTGCGCTGCCCATAGTCCAAACCGAACGGCCGGAAGTAATCCGCATTGATGCCAGGCACGAGGCCGAGCTCCATGCGGCCGCCGAGCATCTGATCGACGATGGCGATCTCCTCGACGAGCCGCAGCGGATGATAGAGCGGCACGATATAGCCCATTGGCCCGATGCGCAGCCGCATGGTCCGCGCGCCGGCGCCAACCGCGTAAAGGCTCGGCGACGACATCCAGCTCTCATCGGGCCGGAAATGATGTTCGACGCAGAACGAGTAGTCGAAGCCGAGTTCGTCGCAGGCTTGCAGTTCGCGCCACAACTGTTCGTAGCGCTCATGCGGCGTCATGCCGGGCTTGGCCCAGGTGTGGGAGAAGTGGGCGAATTTCATGGGGTCAGTTCCACTGGAATGGCGCACCTGGACCGCGGTAGGTGTTTGTGACCTACCCGCACTGCGCCCGCAAGCCGCGCCTCAAGGCGCCGACACCGGCGAAAGATTTTGGTAGGTCCCACTCGTGGCGGCATCGCTCTTTTCAAGCCGCAGGCAACTGCTCACAAACAGGTCGATCGAATTTTTAGCCCCCAAGGTCTCGGATTTCTTGGGACAACTTTTGCACGCGTTCAAGCAGATCTTGACCTTGTGCTCGCCCGTATTGGTCACCCTATATGCGCCACTCAAAGGCCCGCCGTTCGTTCCTACGATCAGAATTGAAGGAAAGTCCTTTTCGTCAACGCTCCATTGCCCAGTCTGCGCGCACAGTGGAGCCGTGGTCAGCAGCGCCAATATGAGCAGAACGGTGCTTTGCTTCATTTTAAGAT
The DNA here is from genome assembly GCA_049519075.1 of Xanthobacteraceae bacterium. Lineage (GTDB taxonomy): Bacteria > Pseudomonadota > Alphaproteobacteria > Rhizobiales > Xanthobacteraceae > BOG-931. Next base: position 11,255 of record JBEKRD010000016.1, read on the forward strand.
ACTCGCCGCAGCTGGCATGCCTACGTCGATTCTAAATTACTGGTTGACCACCGAAAGCACCGTCGTCGACGGCAGCGTTTTCGCCGAGCTGAATATCGCTTGGAGTTGTTTGACGATTTCGAGCGAGGACATCGAATAGCCTCCGCCGTGAGGATAATCGGCGACCCAGTAACCTTCGGCGTTATAGATGACCGAGACAGCACCTGCCGGAATCAATCCGCCGTCAATTTTGAAGAGATATCTACAGTAGGTCGGATCGACTCCAGGCAGGAGAAATTCGCGACAAGGCAACAACGGGATCTTGTCGCTGTCCGGCTCGGTAGCAATCATGATCCGTTCCTTGGATTCGTCGTAATCCGGATACAACTGACGCCGGGCGACTTCCCCCAGGTAATAAATGACGGCCTCAGTGGATTTTGGATAAAATTTGAACGATATCGGTCCCGAGCCCGCAAAGCGCAACATCAGCTGGCAGAACTTCTCGAACTCGCGCTCCTCGCGGTCGCATTCCGGTAGAGATTGGATCGTTGGTCTGCCGCCCTTCGTCTCAGTTCCAAGATTTTCAAGTGTAATTGTGGTGCTCGTCGGCGAGCTCACGTCAAGCTCGATGCCACCCTTCTTTCCGGATACGCCACATTTGATGTTCGGCGACAGGCTGTATTTCTCAATCCTGGGCGCGAAGCAGAACACATAGTTTTTGGACAACGGTTCGGGAGATTGCGAATCTCCGGCCGCCCCGCCCGTGGACTGTCCGGACGCGCCGGCTTGGCCGGTCGCCCCAAGCAATCTAAGATTAATATTCATCGCGCCTTTGAGCAAGTTTTCCTTGCGGACGGTCGCCTCTTCAGTGGTCAGTCCCGCACGCAGCAAGAAATGCGCAAATGTTTGAAACTCGTCTATGTTCTCGTCTCTACTCACGTAGTTTATGAAAGTGTGCTCGCATTCTTCGGTGTGATTTCCGGCGCATTTCGCGGCGGTCTTCCGCATTACAATTTTTTGCATGAACAGATTGATCAACAGGTCTCCTGGATAGCGCTGCTGAACGAGAAGATCATAGTACTGCAATGGGATCGGCTTCAAGATTCCCTGATAAAATTCCTGAGTATCGAGCACCGGCACGGTGAAGGTCTCGCTACCGCTCAAGCTTGCGCCCGCGGTCCAGGTGCTGAGAGCCGGATAGCTGCCGGCTCCGCCGGAGGATCGAAACGGCGCGGCGACCGGGGCGGAATAGCCGCCGCTCCCGGTTGCCGAGGTGCTGCCGAGGATCGAAGCGACCGTGGTGAATTGCAACGGCCGACGCAGCGACGCGCGAACAATGTTCAGCAGGATGGCTTTTTCCTGCGCCTGCTCGGCTTCCAGATTGTAGGTGGTGGCGCGATCGGCATATTGATCGACCAGCGCGCAGTCGCACAGGATCAGGCAGACCACGCCCATCGCCGCGCCGTAGCGAAATCGAACGCCATCCATCACGCAACCCCACGACCCACAACCGAAAGTTTGGGCCGGATTTTGTTGGTTGTAAATAGCGATATCGTCTGGCCGCCGTCCCTTCGGTTTCGCCACGCGGCGCGTTAAAGCCGCGACGGCGCCCTAACGTATGAGGCGCCGTATGACCGTCACGGAAAGCCGGTTTCCGTTTTTTGCGATCGGGCTCAGGGCCGTCACTGCCACGCGAGATGGAATTCCTCGGGGAAAGGACCGTCCGTGCCGCCGCCTGGGCCTTGCCCGTAAAGCGCGCCATTCTTGCGGCTGATCGCGCCTTCGCTGCCGATCCCGTTTCTCAGCATCACCTGGCGAACCATCTCCGGAATCATCACCATGCCGACATATTTGCCGAGACAATCGTGCGAACCGAAGCCGAAATTGAAGTTGTGATACCAGTTGCGATCGGGATTGAACATATCCGGTTCGGCATAGGCATAGGGATCGAACATCGCCGATTGCGACAGCAGCAATACGTTGGTCCGGGCGCGGATTGTCGTCTCCCGATTTGTTCCCGTGGCGATGGCGTAGTCGATCGAAGCTTGCCGGAACAAATAAGGGCCGATCGGCACGAAGCGCAGCGCTTCCCAGACCATGGCATCGAAAGCGCCCGGGTCCCCCAGCACCGCCTTGCGCTTGACTTCGCCGAGCAAATCCGGCCGCGTTTCCAGAAAAAACTCGATCACTTGCGCGACGGCCTGCGCCGTCGTTTCGATCGAGCCGATCAAAAGTCCGCCGGCGTTGATGGCGACCCGGGCCAGCCCGAAGTCTACTTCCTTGGCGAATGTGGAGCGGAGCATCCGCTTCACCATGTCGTCCTTCGATGCGCCGCCGCCCGGCTGGTAGCCGAATAGCCGACACACGAGGCTGCCGACGAGCCGCAGCGGCGAGACAATCCAGCGGATGACATTGCCGATTTTGACCGTCACCAGCTTTCGCGCGATCAGCACGCCAATATAGCACGACAACTGCTCGGTGACTTCGCCGTGCTTCTTGATGATGTACTGGAATTGCTCCGGCGAATTCAGATCGAATGGCTGGTTGTGGAAGACGTCGTACTGGTTCCAAAACGACCATTCGATGAGATCGTTGCACTTCACGCCGTCCAAGCCGAAATAATCCTGCACCACTTGGGCCGGCACCATACGGCAATAGGCGTTGACGACTTCGATGGCGCCGCGGGCTTCGTCGAGAATTTTTTGCGCCGTCTGCCCGACCAGTTTTCGCACCCTGGGCAGATCGTCGCGATTGAGGAAACCCTGCATCAGCGACTTCTCGCGGTAATGCAGGGCATCGTCGTCATAGGCCATCAGATAACCGTCTTGGCCCGGCGTAACGCCCATCTTGGGTTTGTAGAGGTCGACCGTGAACACCTTGGGCATTTGCAAGACGTCGGTCACGTCGTTGTACAGGCTGACCAGCGCACATTCGGGCGTCACCAGGATCGGGCGCTGTTCGCGAAGCTGTTTGAAGAAGGGCAGTGGCTCGGTTTCCATCCAGCGTCGAACCAGCGGATATTTTTGATCGTCCGGCGCGACATCGTATTCTTTCAGATAATCGCGCTGTGGATTTGCCATTGCGCTCTCCCGCCCCCGTTTGATGTCGCCAGCCTGCTAAAGCGATTTCAGATATTCGATCAGATCCCACCGGTCTTGGTCCGAGAGCGGACCGTAGTTATCGTGCCCCGTGTTCAGGTTGCCGCGATGATCTGTGTTGAACGCGAAACCGTCATACCCGTCGCTCTTGAATCCAACTTTTGCCGGATCGAACTCGCGGGCGCCGACCTTGAATGATTTCGGCCGCTGGCCGGCCGGAAGCAAAAGGTCCCACAGCGTGGGCACCGAGCCATCGTGCAGATAGGGCGCCGTCGCCCAGATTCCGTTCAGCGAACGGGCCTTGTAAGCGTGGAGGCTGGCGTAGGGTGCCGCCGTCGTATCCGGATCGCAGCTTCCGTTCTTGATGCTGGATTTTTTGATCGGGTTGTCACCCAGCGACGCGATCTGGATATAGATCCATTCGACAATGCGTCGCGGCCACCATTTGCCGGCGTCCGGCGTGGCCACGACGCCCTTCGTCGCCGCGGTGAGGAGCTGCACGACGGGCGCATTTTCCTGGACCACCAGGTCGCCGACGCCGACAACCTGCTGATAAGTGTCCTTGAAGTTGCCGGATTTACCATGGTCATCGACACTGTTGTCGGCCATCGCCGGATCCGTGCCGATTTTGCTGTAACTGACCATATTGGCGACGACGATCCTGTCCCAGGCGGCCCGGTCGACGACGGTGTGGCAGGCTTGACAATGGTCGATATAAAGCAGCTCGCCGCGTTGCCGGCTGGCCTCGTCGAACCGCGTATCCGTGCCCGGACAGTAGTGCTCCTGCGATGGCGAGATGGGATTCTTCGCGGCGGCTGGGAGGTAGTACTCGCCCGTGGCGTTTCTGCAGAACGGCCATTGCGGCGATTTAAGGTCGACTAACTGTTTCTCGAGCCGCTGCAGATTGAACAAGTTGATGGACGAATCAAATTCGACGATTTCTCTTTCATTGTGTTGACCGCTCACGATCGCCGCCAAGCTGAACTTTTTCAGCCACGCATCGAGACCGAACCAGGACGTATCTTTGCCCCAATCGAGAATGCCGAAAACGCCGATCACCTCGCCGGTGTTGCGCCCCAGAGGGCCGGGTCCGTCGTTACTCGCAAGCCCGTTCCATTGCACATAGTCGGACTGCGCGATGTCCCACAGGAACGGGTAACTGACCGGGGCATTCGGCGGGTTGAAGATTTTATCTCTGATGCGAAGAAGATTATCCGTGCCCAAGCCCGGATAGCCGGGCTCCTTGGATTCCAGCCGCCGGACGATCGCCGCAAAGTCGTCATCGTCGAGGACAATTTTACTGCCCAGGCCGTCCATGACCTTCGCGATCTGCGGTTCGCTCAAGAGCCGTTTGCCATCGGCGCCGGTGACCAAGGCCAGTTCCGCTGTCACCTGGTCCCAACTGATGGCGTGCTGAATGACGCGATTATAAATCCGGCCGAAAGCGTCGAGCCGGGCGTGACCGTATTCGACATCGCTGTGATTGACGGCGTTATAGAGCCCGAGCGTGTTCGTCCACTTCGCCAGGTCGTCGGTGACGGCCTGGGCGGTGCTGTAACCGTCCTTCAGATCCAGGACGTCTTTGACAAAGTTTTTTTGCTTTTCGCCGCTTTGCGCTGCCGTCATCGCTTGTTGCAATTCGGTCAGGAATCCGACCATGTCCGCCATGGCCGGCCCGCCGTCGATGCGCAGCGCCGCGCCTTTGTAGTTGATCTGACCGGTGTGACAGGCGGCGCAAGTGAAGCCGACATAGTCCGCGCCCCGGTAGGTCTCTTTCACCAGGCCGACCGGCAGAGCGTCGGGATTAAAGAAGGTCTTCTTTTGCGGCAGGTAGCGAAATCGGTCGATATTTTTGTCGGAGCGGAACAACTCGTCCGAGCCGACTTGTTTGAGCACCAGGAAAAAATCGTAAGGCAGAAGCGCGGAACCTTGGGTGGTGGTGTAGAACCACAGGCTGTCGGACGCGCTCCAGCCCTGCTCGAGATAGCGCGGCGTCGCATAGCTTTCGCCGTAGGCGCCGCCGGCAATGCCGATGGCGCCGCGGTCGGGGTCGTTATCCCAGTGCTGGTATATTTTTGCGTAGACGATCGGGCCGATGAGGAGAGCGAGCAACACAATGACGCTCAGCGGCAATAGATACGGAAAGCGCTGCAAAAACCGCAGCACCGGACAAACGAGCCGATAGAGCATGGCGAATTTCCCCCCGCGCGGCCGGGACTCCACATCGAGCAGACCGCCGCCTCCGGAGACCCCCGCCTCCGCACGCGTAGCCTAGCACAACTACATATATAGATGTAAAGATCATACAACTTAATTTCACCGAACCGGAATCGGCTAAGCGTCCTCCCTCCCGGGCGGAGACAGCCGAAGACAAAAAGCTAAACCGAAGCTCGGCGACGACGTCGTTACCCTAGCGGCGATTTTGCGATTTTTTTGGTTTTGGTTTCGGCTTGCTCGCCTGCACTTTGTTCGCAAGATCCTTCTGCACAATCTCGGAGATCTTCTCCAGCACGTAGCCGTGCAGACGCGCAGATTTGTCGATCGTTACGTGCCGTATGCTCGTATCCGCGGAGAGGTCGAGATTGGTCAACTCGCCTTGAAACCCCGGACCGGCACTGACCTTTTTGCCGAATCCATTGTTCTGATAAAAATTCACGAAATGGCGGACATTCTTCGGCACCGGCCTGGGATTCGTCGCGTCGAAGGTGACGATCAACTCGATGGGAATGTTCTGCCTGTCGAGTTCGTTGGCGATATCGAATGTCGCGTCCGCGCCGAGCGAATGACCAATCAGCACGACGATGTCCTTCTGGCCGCGCGAATACGCCTCGGCGATCTGTCTCGCGGCCGTTTGCCATCCACTGGTGCTGTAGACGCGCGCCTTGTAGCCTTGGCGATTGAGCCTGTCGGTGAGCGTATCCATTCCCCGCGAAAAGATATCGGCAAGTCCGCGAAACAGATCGACCCGGACTTGCACCGCGGTCGGCATCGGTTGGGCGGCGGTCTGAGCGGACGCCAGCCCGCCACTCTGATGTGTCGCGGTGACGGAGACGGCACAGCAGATGGCTGCGGCTAGGACCAATCGGCGCGATACGATCATGGCTGGGTTCCTCGTCGAGCAATGTGAAGTCGTAGATTTTCGTAACACGGCATCAAACGGTGCGCGGCTCGTGGGGCGGGTTAGCCGGAGGCGTAATCCGCCAATGAGCATATATAGAAAGAATGGCAAAGCGTAATCCGCCATTCCGTCGCTGGCAAATTGCCGGATTGCGCTGCGCTAATCCGCGCTACGCGCTGAATGGATTTTTCGGCCGTGAACGGCCGCGCGGGCCGAACATCGGATCGGGCTACTGACGAACTCATGGCGCGAATCCGCGGCATCCCTCCGCCGGCTTTTCGCGAGCCGCTTGAGAATGTCGAGGATGCCCGGCGTCGTAACCGCGGCAATGGGTCGGGCAGCCTTCGCTGCCTCGCCGGAGTCTCTGAAGCTGGCTAGCCAGCCGTAGCTGCGAAGCAGCGAAGGCTGGTGCCCGTGGAGGGAATCGAACCCCCACTCCTTGCAGAACGCGATTTTGAGTCGCGCGCGTCTACCAGTTCCGCCACACGGGCATTCCGGCGTCTTCTACACGCCGAAATGCCGGAGCTCCAAGCGAAATTTGCGCTCCGACCGAGGGGCTTGCGCTGCGCTGCGGGATCGGCAATTGCTGCCGGGGCCTGCGGCGGCAGAGGTCGCGACAACGAGGTGGCGATGCGGAAAAGCTCGATCGATTGGATTGCCGCTGAGCCCACGACGGCTGCGGCGCTCGCCGTCTTTCTCGTCAGCGCGGGCACGCTCGCCGGCGCCTGGTATTTTCAATACGTGCTCAAGCTCGCGCCCTGCCCGCTCTGCCTGGAGGAACGCATCGCCTATCACGTCATCATCCCGCTGTCGCTGTTGATGGTGATCGCGGCACTGGCGCGGGCGCCGCGCATGCTCATCACCGTCGGCTTTGTCGTGATCGCCATCGCGGCGCTCGCCAACGCCGTGCTCGCCGGTTATCACTCAGGCGTCGAATGGCAGTTGTGGGCCGGCCCGACCGAATGCTCGGGACCGCTGACCAGTCTCAGCAGCGGCGGGTCGCTGCTCAATCGGCTCAACGATCTCCATGTCGTGCGCTGCGACGAAGCCTCATGGCGGTTCCTCGGCATCTCGCTCGCCGGCTACAACGTCCTGATTTCGCTCCTTTTGGCGGCGCTCGCGGGTTTCGGCCTGTTCGCGCGCAAGCCGGGACTCTAGCGGGGTTGTTACCGCCCTGTCGTCATTCTACTGCACGTTGGTCTTGCCATGTGCGCCTTGCCAGGCAAACTCTCATCTGCGACGGGTGCGCGCGCGAACAATTAAGCTCCACAGGAGGCGTTTATGAGCATACTCGGCAGTATCGTGACGGCGATTTTCCACCATGCCGGCGTATCGTCCACGGCTCAGGCGGCGCCATCAGGCGCGGCACCATCAGCCGCAGCACCATCATCTACGTCGGCTCCGACAACCTCGCCGGCAGCTTCGGCCCCCTCGATGCCGCCGAAACCCGCGACCCCGGTCGACGTCGAAGCGGTGCTGACGAAACTTGCCGCCCAGAACACCGAAAAACTCGACTGGCGTAAATCGATCGTCGATCTGATGAAGCTGTTGAATTTGGACTCAAGCCTCACCGCCCGCAAGCAGCTTGCGAGCGAACTGCACTACAGCGGCGACCAGAACGACTCCGCCGCCATGAATATCTGGCTACATCAACAGGTCATGCAAAAGCTGGCGGAAAACGGCGGCAAGGTCCCCGATGCGTTGCTGCGGAAATAACCTTGCGACGAACCGTTTCGGACCCCTGGTACAGACTGCGCGGTTCGATTAGGCTGATATCGAGTATTTGCTAAGACGCCGGCGCGGCGTCATCAGGTCCGGGCATGGAGAGCGATCATGGGTTTGTTTGACAGTCTCAAGAGCGCGTTGGGCTCGGTCGAAGGCGCCGCCTTTCCGGAGATGGTCTCGGCGGTGTTGGCGCAGACGCAATACCACGATCTCCCCGGCCTCGTCGCCGCGCTGGAAAAAGGCGGCCTCGGCCTGCAGGTGCAGTCCTGGCTCGGCACCGGCGCCAATCTGCCGATCACCGAAGATCAGCTCAAAGCGGTTCTCGGCAATGCCCAGCTGCAGGATTTTGCACGTCATTCCGGTCTGCCGGTCGACGAGATTCTCAAGCTCTTGGCGCAGTACCTGCCCGAGCTGGTCGACAAAGCAAGCCCCAACGGCGTCGTGCAGCCGCACGCGTGACGAAGCGTATTTTTCACGGGAATACTCCAGGGAGCGAAAGATGAAGACGATCGCAATAGTGTTCGCCTCGTTTTGGCTGGTGAGCACAGCAATGGCGGACGACAGTTGCGCGGTGCAGGCCACCGGCAAGAGCCTGCACGGTGCGGCGCTGTCGAGCTTCGCCAAGAAGTGCTGCAAGGACCAGGCCGCCGGCAAGAACCTGCACGGCGCCGCCGCGACCAGCTTCACCAAGAAGTGCCTGTCCGACGCCGGGGTGAGTTGATCTCGGGCGAAGGCTGGTGCGCGGTAGAGGGATCGAACCTCTGACCCCTTCCATGTCAAGGAAGTGCTCTTCCGCTGAGCTAACCGCGCGGCCAGGGTTGAGGGTTTAGCTTCGCGCCGCCCGCGGGGTCAAGCCCGCGCTGGCGCGCCCGCAATGGCGGGCTAAATTGTTCGTTGGAGCATGATCTTGCCCGAAAACCGGCTGCCACTTTTCGGGATCATGCTTTAATAGACCCCGCGGCCGCCTGAAATATCGAACACGGCCCCGGTCGAGAACGAGCAGTCTTCCGACGATAGCCAGGCCACCATGGCCGCCAATTCCTCGACTTCGAGGAAGCGGTTCATCGGGATTTTCGCCAGCATGTAGTCGATATGCTCTTGTTTCATCTGCGCGAAGAGTTCGGTCTTGGCGGCGGCCGGCGTGACGCAGTTCACCAGCACCCCCTTGGTCGCCAATTCTTTCGCCAGGGATTTGGTCAGTCCGATCAGGCCCGCTTTGGAGGCCGAATAATGCGAGGCGTTCGGATTGCCGTCCTTGCCGGCGATGGAAGCAATATTGACGATCCGCCCGTAACCCTTGGCCACCATATGCGGCACCACCGCGCGGCAAATGAGATAGGGACCGACCAGATTGACCTCGATCACGCGCCGCCACACCTCGGGCTCAAGCTCCCACAGCGGCGCGTTGCCGCCGGTGATGCCAGCGTTGTTGATCAAAATATCGATCTTGCCGGCGTCGCGGATGAGGACACCGACCGCACCGGCGATGGACTGCTCGTCGGTGACATCGACGACGGCGGTATGAACGCGACCGCTCGCTTGCAGCGACGCCGCGGCTTTGCCAAGCGCCGCCGCATCGATGTCCCACAACGCGACCGCGGCGCCGGATGCGTGAAGTTTTTGCGCGACCGCAAAACCGATGCCGCGCGCACCGCCGGTGACCACGGCGGTGCGGCCATTCAGATCGATCGCGTTCATGGGCAACGGCCGTCGCGAATTTCTAGAACTTCACGCGGTCGCCGCCCTTGAGCCCGAGGGTGGCGCGCGCCTCGGCCGGCGTCGCGATCTCATAGCCGAGATCCTCGACGATGCGCCGGATCTTGGTGACCTGCTCCGCATTGCTCTTGGCCATTTTGCCCGGCCCGATATAGAGCGAGTCTTCCAGGCCGACCCGCACATTGCCGCCGAGCATCGCCGCGGTGGTGCAGAAATTCATCTGATGCCTGCCGCCGGCAAGCACCGACCACAGATAGTCCTTGCCGAACAGCTTATCCGCCGTGCGCTTCATGAACAACAGATTGTCGAGATCGGGGCCGATGCCGCCGAGAATGCCGAAGATGAGCTGCAAAAAGATCGGCGGCTTGAACATGCCACGGTCGACCAGATGCGCCAGATTGTAGAGATGCCCGACGTCGTAGCATTCATGCTCGAATTTCACGCCGTGGCCTTCGCCCAAAGTCTTGTAGACTTTTTCGATATCGCGAAACGTGTTGGGGAAAATATAGGCGTCGGAGTTAGTGAGATAGCTTTCTTCCCAATCGAACTTCCAGGTCTTGTAACGCTTCGCCATCGGGTAGAGCGCGAAATTCATCGAGCCCATATTCATCGAACACATTTCCGGCGACAGTGTATTGGCCGCCGAGATGCGCTGCTCGACCGTCATGGTCACCGCACCGCCGGTGGTGATGTTCACCACCGCGTCGGTGGCCTGCTTGATGCGCGGCAAAAACTGCATGAAGACGGCTGGATCGGATGACGGCCGGCCGTCCTTCGGATCGCGCGCATGCAGATGCAAAATCGCGGCGCCCGCCTTGGCGGCATCGATCGCTTGGGTGGCGATCTGATCCGGCGTGTAGGGCAGCGCGTCCGACATGGTCGGGGTATGAATCGAGCCGGTAATCGCGCAGCTGATGATGATCTTGTTTGCCATTTTTCGTTTCTCCCTGCAGGGCGTTACCGGGTATCCGGATACTTTCATTCCCGCGCGGCGCTACGTTCCTCAAATATGACCCGCCGTTCAAGCGGAAAAACTTGCCAGCCGAAGCGCTCGACCAAAAGTCCCCAAAGGCCCTTCGGCGTCGTCAGCATGACCAGGATCGCCACCAGCCCGAGCATCATCAGATAGATGGTGCCGAGATCGGCCAGCGTCTGGCGCAGCACGAAAAACACGATGGTGCCGATGATCGGTCCCTCGATGCGGCCGATGCCGCCGATGACGGTGATGAAGATCACGAACGCCGTCCAGTCATTGACGCTGAAGGCGGCGTCGGGAGAGACGCGCAGCTTCTGCAGAAAGATCAGCGCGCCGACCATGGCGGTGCCGAAGGCGGTGACGATATAGACCAGCACCTTGGTGCGCCTGACATCGATGCCGTTGCAGGTCGCCGCCAACTCGCTGTCGCGAATCGCCTTGAGCGCCAGACCGTAGCGCGAGCGCAACAACAGCACGATCGTCGCCAGCACCACGACCACGAGCCCGAGCGCGATCCAATAGAGCAAGAAGTCGCGCAATTGCCGCGTCGGCGCCATGGCGATGACCACGGCCGCCGGCAGGCTCGTCCCCGAGCCGCCCCCGAGCAGCGACACCTGCGAGGCAAGCAGCCGGAACACCTCGGCCACGATCCATGTCCCGATCGCGAAATAATGGCCGCGCAGCCGGAACACCAGCGCCGCCACCGGAATGGCGACGCCGGCTGAGATGACGCCCGCCAGCGGGATCGCCCACAGCGGCGACACGCCGGCGAGAATGGCGAGCGCAAACAAAATATAGGCACCGAGCCCGACATAGGCCTGCTGGCCCACCGAAACGAGGCCCGCATAGCCCGCCAGCAGATTCCACAGGCTCGCCAGCGCCACATAGGCGTAGATTTGCGAGAGCAGCTGCAAGTCGTCGCGGCCGCTCCAGAACGGCGCCGCCGCGAGCGCGATCAGACTGACGGCGCAAAGCGCGGTACCGACATGGCTGGAGCGGCTGCCAAAGGCGACGCGCACGCGCTTGCCCGTTACCGTGCCCACGCTCGTTTTCGCACTCACGTGCGCACCTTGGGAAACAGACCCTGCGGACGCACCGCGAGCACAAACAGAAAAGCGATGTGGCCGGCGAGGATTTGCCAGCCCGGATCGATATGCGCCCCGATCGCCTGCGCAACGCCGAGGATCAGGCCGCCGGCCAGCGTTCCCCACAGGCTGCCCAGGCCGCCGATAATCACCGCCTCGAATCCGAAGATCAGCCGCGCCGGCCCTTGCGACGGATCGAAATTGGCGCGCACCGCCAAAAACACGCCGGCAATCGCAACGACCGCGAGCGACAAGGCCATGGCCAGCGCGAAGATGTGGCGATTGTCGAGGCCCATCAGCTGAGCCACCGCCGGATCGTCCGCGGTGGCGCGGAAGGCGCGGCCAAGGGCTGTGCGGTAGAACACGAATTGCAGACCGCCGATCACCGCGATCGCGACCACGAATTGCAGGAGCGGCAAGACGCCGACATAGAGACCTTCGGCGAGCCGGATCGTCGCCACCTCGATATCGCCCGACTGCAGTTTCAGACTGTCCGCGGTGAACAGCGTCAACAGCCCGTTCTGGATGATCACCGAAAGGCCGAACGTCACCAATAGCGGCGGCAACAGATCGTCGCCGAGCGTGCGGTTGAGCACGAACCATTGCAGCGCATAGCCGATCGCCGCCATGATCGGCACCACCAGGATCAGCGACGTCAAAGGCCCGATGCCGAGCGTCTGCGTCACCACCAGCGCCACATAGGCTGCCATCACGATCAAATCGCCATGGGCGATATTGACAAGCCGCATGACGCCGAAGATCAGCGACAGGCCGGCGGCAAACATGGCGTAGAGCCCGCCGACCAGCACGCCTTGCAGAATGACGTTGATCCAATCCATCGGTCAGATCCCGAAATACGCCGCCGCGAGCTGTTCGCGCGTGAGATCCTTCGCCGCGCCGGCGAGCGCGACACGGCCTTCTTGCAGGCAATAGACGCGGCTGGCGGCCTTGAGCGCCTGCACGACGTCCTGCTCGACCAGCATGATCGAAGTGCCTTCGCCGCGGATTGCCGGCAGCCGCGCATAGATGTCGCGCACCACGATCGGCGCCAGTCCCAGGCTGATCTCGTCGCACAACAAGAGCTTCGGGTTGGCCATCAGCGCGCGGCCGATCGCCGCCATCTGTTGCTGACCGCCGGATAACGACGTGCTCGGCAGCCGGCGCCGCTCCGCGAGCACCGGGAAGAGTTCATAGATGCGCTCTAAATTCCACGGCCCCGGCCGGCCGAGCTGGCCGCCGATCAACAGGTTTTCCTCAACCGAAAGCGAAGCGAACAGTCCCCTGCCCTCCGGCACCAGCGCGATGCCGCGCTCAGCGACCGTAAAGGCCGGCATGCCGCCGATCGGCGCACCTTCAAATGTGATCGCATCCGGCCGCGCCCGCAGCAGTCCGGCGATGCTTTTGAGCAGCGCGCTCTTGCCGGCGCCGTTGGCGCCGATCACGGCGACCGCTTCGCCCTGCGCGACTTCGATCGAGACGCCGAACAAGGCCTGGATATCGCCATAGAAGGCATCGAGCGCCGTGACGGCGAGGAGCGGCGCGGCGGGCGCTTGGCCATGCGCTTGCACAGCATCAGGCATCGGCTTCGATCCCGAGATAGATCTCCGCCACCTGCGGGCTGCGCAGCACCGTCGCCGGGTCGCCTTCGGCGATAAAGCCGCCGTTATGCAAAACGACGAGGCGGTCGATGCTGGCGATCAAGGCATGCACGACATGCTCGATCCAGATGATCGAGACGCCGCCTTTTCTGACGTCGCGGATCAGTTCGATCAGCGCCTGGCATTCGCGTTCGGTGAGCCCGCCTGCGACTTCGTCGAGCAACAGCACCGCGGGATCGGTCGCCAGCGCGCGCGCCAGTTCGAGCCGCTTGCGATCGAGCAAGCCAAGACTTCCCGCCTGCCGGTTCGCTTTGTCGGCAAGCCCGCAGCGGTCTAGAATCTCCATGCAGCTCTGGTAGGCGTCGCGCTCGCGGCGGCCGCCGCCGAAGGCTGACGCGACGACCAGATTTTCGAACACGCTCATGCCGCCGAACGGCAGCGGAATCTGGAACGACCGGCCGATGCCCATCGTACAACGCCGCGCCGGCGGCATTGCGGTGATATCGGCGCCGGCATAGAGCACGCGGCCGGAATCCGGACTAAGCGTGCCGCTGATGATGCCGAATAGCGTGGTCTTGCCGGCGCCATTCGGCCCGATGATGCCGAGCGCCTCGCCTTCGCCGAGCTCAAGATCGATTGCTTCCGCGATCACGATGGCGCCGAAGCGTTTGGAGATTTTGTCCAGCGCCAGGATCGGCACGGAGTTGGGAACAGAGTTCGGCACGCCCATCGAGATCATCCGGCGGCTTTGCGCGCCTTGGCGTTTTGAATCGCAAGCCAGATCGCGTAGGGCGTGGCCGGCATCGTGATATCGTCCACGCCGCAGACGCGCAAGGCGTCGAGGATGGCGCTGACGACCGCCGCGGGCGCCGCCGTGGTGCCGCCTTCGCCGCCGGCTTTGATGCCGAGCGGATTGGTCGGCGAGAGCACTTCGGCGATCCGCACGTCGAACGACGGCAAGCCGTCGGCATAGGGCATGCCGTAATCCACGAACGACCCGGTCAGCGGCTGGCCGGAATCGGGATCGAGATAGATTTGCTCCCACAGCGCCTGGCCGACGCCCTGCGCGATCGCGCCGTGGGTCTGGCCGTCGACGATCAAGGGATTGATGCAGCGGCCGACGTCGTCAATCGAAGTGTAACGCGTGATGGTCAGCCAGCCGGTGTCGGGATCGATCTCGACTTCGCAGACCGCGGTGCCGTTCGGAAACACCGGCTCATGCATTTCATTGTCGGTGACGACCGAAATGCCGTCCTTGAGCGCGTCGGGAAGCTTGTGGCGCGCGGCCTCGTTTGCCAATTCGAGAAAATCGAAAGTGCGGTTGGTGTCGCGCGAGCCGAACCGGCCGTCGCTGAACTCGACGCTCTCCGGCGCCGCGCCCATGACGACGGCGGCGATTTCCCGGCCCTTGGCGATGAGATCGACGGCAGCCTTTGAAAACACCGTCGCGGCATGGCGCATCGAGCGCCCGGAATGGGTGCCGCCGCCGGCGCGCACCACGTCGGTATCGCCCATGATGATGCGCACCTGTTCGGCCGGCACATACAGCAGGTCGGAGACGACCTGGGCGAAACTCGTTTCGTGGCCTTGGCCCGCCGGCTGCGTGCCGATGATGACGTCGACGCGAGCCGGTCCGGATGGATCTTGCGGTTGCACCTTGATGCGCGCCTGTTCGCGCGGCGCGCCAATCGAGGATTCGACGTAATTCGCCAGTCCGAGGCCAAGGAGCTTGCCGCGCTTGGCCGCCGCGCGGCGGCGCGCCGGAAAGCCCTTCCAGTCGGCGACCTCCATCGCCCAGTCCATATTCTCTTCGTAATGGCCGCTGTCATAGAGCATGCCGACGGCGTTGCGGTACGGCATCTGTTTCGGGCGCACGAGGTTCTTACGCCGCAGCGCGATGCGATCGATGCCAAGCGCACCGGCGGCGACATCGACCAGACGCTCGATCGCATAGGTCACTTCGGGCCGGCCGGAGGAGCGATAGGCCTGGGTCGGCATGGTGTTGGTGTAAACGGCAACCGCGCGCAGCGACGCCACCGGGATCGCATAGGAGCCGGGAATGAGGCCGGCACCCTTGCTCAGCGGCGACAGCGACACGCAGCGCGCCCCGACATTGCTGATATTGGTGGCCCGCATGGCGAGAAAGCGGCCCTTGGCGTCGAGCGCCAGTTCGACCTTGGTGACGAGATCCCGGCCTTGATAATCGCTGAGGAAGGCTTCCGAGCGGGTCGCCAGGAATTTCACCGGACGGCCGAGCTTCTTCGATGCCCACAGCACCAGGCCGAACTCGACGAAGACGCGGTTGCGGGTGCCGAAATTCCCGCCGACATCGTGTGAGAGCACGCGCAAACGATCGGGCGCAATACCGAGCACGGTGGCGAGCTCGTTCTTCTGCCGTACCGCGCCGCCCGAGCCGGCATAAAGCGTGTAGCGATCGGTCGCGCCGTCGTAGTGACCGAGCGCGGCGCGCAGCTCCATCGGCACGCCGGTGACGCGGCCGACATGGAAGTCCCTGGCGACGACATGCGCCGCTCCTGCAAAAGCCCGGTCGGTCGCCTCGGCATCGCCGAAGCGGGTATCGACCGGCGTATTATCGGGCACCTCGTCCCACACCGCCGGCGCACCGGGCTGCATCGCCGCTTCAGATTGCAGCACGAAGGGCAGTTCCTCGTAATCGACAACCACCGCTTCAGCCGCATCCATCGCTTGCAGCTTGGTTTCGGCGACTACAAAGACGACCGCTTCGCCGACATGGCGCACTTTGTCGGTCGGCAGCAACAAATGCGGGCCGATGAACACCGCGCCGCCGCCGGACGCGCTGAGCTTCATGTCGAATTTGGTTTTGGGCAACGGGTCGTGCGGAATGGGTTTAAGATTGTCGGCGGCGAGATCGAAGCCTGAGAAAACGCCGAGCACGCCCGGCATCGCCTTGGCGGCGGCGGCATCGACGGACAAGATGCGCGCATGCGGATAGGGCGAACGCACCATGATCGCGTAAGCTTGACCATCGATATTAAAATCGTCGGTAAAGCGGCCCTTGCCGGTGGTCAGCCGCGCGTCCTCGGTCCGCGGCATGGGCTTGCCGATGAAGCGGTAGCCGGTTCCGTCCGGTCTTGTGTTGTCGTCCATTGGGGACTCGCAGGCGGTGGGGGGCTTGTGGCGGGTCTTACACCTTTGGTTTTGGATATCCAATCCGGCCGGTGGGTTGGGTTAGGGCGAAGCCCGTAACCCAAAATCGCTCGATACTGGGTTACGTGCTGACGCTGGTGCATTGATCTGAGCGCAGCCATCATATCGAATAAATGCGCTTTTCACCGAGATCCTAATCCTCGGGGCCAGCGCGTCGGCCCAGAACGTTATCGCAGCCTGAAGGTCATTTTCGGTTAGGTTCGGGTGGGCTTCGAGTAGGTCGCCGCTCAGATCGCGAGAGCCGCGCGCCGGGACGGTTTCGGTACGGCATGTCCGAGATCGTGGGCGGCCTCGATCCAAGCAGCGATCGCATCCTGGATATTGGCAACAGCCTCTTCGGGCGTCGCCCCGTCGCTCATGCAGCCGGGCAAATCAGGCGCCGTGGCTAAAAAGCCGCCGCCCTCCTCGATCGGAAGAGGCTCGACCAAAATCGGATATTCTAGTCTGGTCATTGCTGCTTCCTCACCGCATCGATAAACGCGACGAGCTTGCGAATATATACCGGTTTGATCGGACGTTTATAGGGGATGGTCAGCTTCTCGGCCATTTGCGCGTGTGCTACCTTGTAATGGGAACCGCCGCCCCGGGCCGGCTCGCACAATATCACATATTCACGACAGACCGCCTCGACATCGCGGATGGTCCAGTCACCGACCGGATTGCGACGCATCCGCTCCAGCCGATCACTCACGCGCCGCCCTCCCCGGCTGACTCTACGCCACTCTTTTGAATTTCTGCTGGCAGCGCCGCACTCGCCGTTCGTCGACCTCGACGCCGAGCCCGGGGCGGTCCGACACCTCAATATGACCGGCCTCGATGCGCAGTGGATCGGTGACGACGTCTTCGGCGAGGCCGGGACTGGTCACGGTGAGGCCCCAGGCGATCGCGGGTGCGGCCGCCGCGGCGTGCAGCGCCGCCGCCGAGGCGACGCTCGATTCGCCGGTCTTGCAGGAAATGTTGACGCTCATGCCAAGCCGGTCGGCGAGCCGGCAGGCATCGAGCACCGCACCCAAGCCGCCGAGCTTGATCGCCTTGAGGCTGACGCCGCGCGCGGCCTTTCGCTCATGATGGCGCGCGATATCGTCGCGGGAATGGATGCCCTCGTCGGCGCCGATCGCGATCGGGGTCGCGGCGGCAACGTGCGCCATCGCGTCGAGATCATGCGCCTCGACCGGCTGTTCGAAGAAATCGAGCGGGCAGTCGCCGAGCGCGCGCACATAATGCAACGCCGCGTCGGCGCCAAAGCCCTGATTGGCGTCGGACGAGACCAGGCACGCGCCGCCGAGTGCTTTTAGCGCCATGCAGACGGTTCGCGTGCGCTCGGCATCGGCTGGCGCGGCGCCGAGCCCGACCTTGATCTTGAAAGCGCGGTAGCCTGAGGCATAGCGGGCCTCCGCGTCGCGCAGATCGGCCGCGGCATCTTCGGAGCCGATGACGGCAAGGACCGCGATGCGGCTGCGCAATTTGCCGCCCAGCAGGGCATAGACCGGCCGCCCGGTGGCGCGGCCGACCAAATCGTGCAGCGCAATGTCGATGGCGGCCTTGGCGGCGCTGTTGCCGTAGATCCGCGCATCCATCGCCACGGCCGCGCCGGCAAGATCATCGGCGGAGCGTCCCAAGACGCCGGGCGTGATGTACTCGACCGCCGCCATCATGCTGGCGACGGTTTCCCCGGTCATCAGCGGCGCGGAGGCAGCCTCGCCCCAGCCGACGGCGCCGTCCTCGGCTTCGATGCGAATGAGCACATTGTCGGCGCGCGCCACGGTCTCGCCGGACATCTGCACCGGCTTCTTCATCGGCAGGCTGACCGCGATGGGCTCGATCGTTTTGATCCTCACGGCGTTCCTCGATCATGTTTGCGAACGGACTTTTGACAGTGCATCAAGTTTCCGCCGCAATCTCGTTCCGTGTCAAATTCATTGCGTGAGATGTCGCAGCGCCACACGGTCATCTCCATAACCCAGGCCGGGCCATTGCATCCACCGGGCGAGCCGACTATCTGCATTGCGTAAGCGGCGTAAGGTCAAAGTCGCGACCACAATGGCGTCTTGTGACGCAGTGCAAGTGTGTGGCGAACTGAATGTCGGGGCGGCTAAACTGGCGCCCGGAGCCTTCCAGGAGTTCGGACGATGCGGGCGAGACTTCTAGCCATTGTCGCGGCGCTGGGACCTCTCGTTGTCCCGGTTGCGGGACTGAGCGCCGACCAGTCGCCGATCGGTCTCTGGCAGGCGGTCGATAACGATACCAAGCAGCCCACCGGCTGGTTTCTGATCGCCAATCACGACGGCGTCTATGACGGCATCATCGCCAAGATGTTCCTCAAGCCCGGCGAGGACCCCAGCGTCGTCTGCAGCCAGTGCAAGGACGATCGCCACGACCATCCCTGGTTGGGGCTGGAAATCGTCCGCGGCATGAAGCCTGAAGGCGAGGACAAATTCGGCGGCGGCACGATCCTCGATCCGCGCGACGGCAAAATCTACAACGCCACGATGAAACTGACGCCGGACGGCCAAACGCTGGTGGTGCGCGGCTATATCGGTTTCGAACTCCTCGGCCAAAACCAATATTGGCAGCGCCTGCCCGATTCCGACTATAGCGCGCTCGATCCGTCCGTTAATCCCAATCCCAATGCGCCGCTCGCTGCCAACCCGGCCGGCAAGCGGGCCGCAGCACCGCGCAAGCCGGCGCTGGCGCCGAACTCGGAAAATGCCGCCGGGCGCTGAAAGAGCGGAAGATGTTACGCGGACGGTTCCTGCTCGCGCGGCTTGCCCATCAGGATCGGCTGGAATAACGCGGCCGCCGCCATCGTCGTAATCAGCGAAATCGCCAGCAGCTTGCCCATGCTGGATGTGCCGGGATGGCTGGAGAACCACAGGCTGCCGAACGCGGTCGCCGTGGTCATGGCGCTAAACGTCACCGCCCGGGTCAGCACCGACTGCAACAAATTGGTCTGCCCTTCGCGCCACGCCATGATGTAATAGATCTTGAAGGCGACGCCGACGCCCAACAACAGCGGCAGCGCGATGATGTTGGCAAAGTTGAGCGGCAGACCGACCAGCACGCAGATTTCCAGTGTAACGACACCCGCGAGCAAGAGCGGCACCAGCGTCAACAGCACGTCGCTGAAGCGGCGCAGCGTGATCCACAGCAGGATGCCAATGGAGATCAGCGCGCAAGCGCCAGCCTCGATAAAGGCGAAGACGATCGCCTGGCGCGCCTCGAGAATCGAGATCGGCCCCTCCGTGGCGTCGGGCGCCACCGACTGAACGGCGCGCGCGAACGCGATCATCGTCGCATTGTCGTTGGGATCGCCCGAAGGCGACACGTCGATGCGCGCATGCCCGTCCGCCGTCACCCATTGCCGCGCCAGGTTGGCCGGAATATTGGCGCGGGTGACTTCCTTCGCCTTGAACAGATTGCGCAGATCGTCGAGCGCCGTATGCAGCGGCTGCACGAAAACCGTTTCGACGCGTTGCCGGATGGCCGGCGCGCCGGTGGCGAGCGCGGTCATCGCCGCGGCGAGCCGGCGCGCCGCGACGGCGCCGCTGCCGGTGCTGGTGCCGGCGAGCTTGTCGAGGAGGCCGGCGGTGGAATTGAGCATGCTGACGTTCTGCGCGTCGGTCGGCGGCGGACTAGGCGCGGCTGGATTGAGCGCCGGCACGAGCGTCTTTGCCGCGTTCTCGATCAACGGCAGTTTTTGCTGCTGATCGTCGGGAATGAAGCTCGACAAAGTCAACACGCGCCCAACCTGCGGCAGCGCGCGCAGCTTTAACGCCGCCCGGTCCGCTTCGGCGAGCGACGGCGCGAGAACCTGGATGTCGTTGGCGCCAGAGTCAGGATCGGTCTTCAGCTCGAGATAGGTTGCAACCGATTCGGCCTTCGGACTGCGCAGGTTGATCGGATTGAAATCGAAGCGGAGCCAGAACAGAAGCGGCAGCCCAGAGGCGACGACGAGCCCGGTCACGATGAGGATGGCGATGCGGTGGCGGGCGAGGAACCGGTCGACCGGCGCGAGCACGGCGTAACCGAGCTGCACCGGCTCGGCCGGCGGCTTGAGCAGGCTCAACAGCGCCGGCAACAGCGTGATGCTGGTGAGAAACGCGATCAGCATGCCGACGCCGGCAATGAGGCCGAGTTCGGAGACCCCCTTATAGACCGTCGGCAAAAACGACAAGAAGCCGGCCGCGGTTGCGCAGGCCGCGAGCGTTAACGGTCCACCGGCGCGGCGGGCGGCCTGCAACAGTGCGCCGCGCACATCATCGATCTCGTGGCGTTCGGCGCGGTAGCGCACGGAGAACTGCAGCCCGAAATCGACGCCGAGGCCGACGAACAGCACGGCAAAATAGACCGAGATCAGATTGAGCGTGCCCACCATCAAGAGACCGACCGCGGCGGTGATGGAGAGCCCGACGACGAGGCAGGCGAACACCGCGAAAATGATGCGTATCCAGCGCAGCGCCAGCCACAGGATCAGCAGCACGACCGCGATCGTCACCGTGGCGTTGAGCGCGGCATTCTCCTTGATCGTAGCGAATTCCTCGTCGGCCATCGGCACCGGGCCGGTGAGCCGCAAGCGCGCCTGGTATTTGGACGCAATGTCGAGATCGGCGGCGGCCTGGCGTATCGCCTCGGTCGCCTTGTGGCCGGGCTCGAGTTCGGAATAATCGAGCGCCGCCTGGATTTCGAGAAAGCGCAGCCGCTCGTCGGGCTTGGCGGCATGGCCCGCGACCAGTTCGCGCCAGGAAAAGCTCGCCGCCTGTCCGGCATTGACCTTCTCGATCGCGTTGGCGGCGATCGTCATCGGCCATGTCATATTGTCGAGCGTGATGTCGCCGCCTTGTACGCCGAGCAGGCCGAACTGCAGCACTTGAATCGTGCCGCGCAACGTCGGATCTCCGGCCAGCACCTGCACCAGGCGCTGCGCCTTGGTCAGCATGGCCATTTGCGGCGCGAGGTCGGCGGTCGATTCGAACAGCAGGCCGTTCTGCGCGAAGAAGCTGCCGCCCTTCGGCTCGTCGATCGAATGAAACAAATCCTTTTCCTGCGACAACTTCGCCACCAGGGCTGCGCTCGCCTCGGCGACCAATTCCGGGGTCGGCGCGTCGATCACCGCCACGATCAGTTCGAATTGCGGAAAAGCCTTTTCAAAGGCCGCCTCGCGTTCCCGCCAGGCGATGTGCGGCGAGATCAGCTGGTTGATGTCGGTCGTCATGGCGAAATGCGTGGTCGCATACCAGGACGCCAGGACGGTCGAAAGCACCGACACGGCGACCACCCACCACGCAAATTGCGCGCAAAAACCGACCGCGCGGACAACGAAGGCAGTGATCGTCTTCATGGAGCAATCAGCGTGATGGAGCGATGAGCGGGACGGGGTGGGCGAGAGGTCCCCGGGGTTTGAGGCGTCAAGAGAACGGCAAAATGGAGGCGGCCATTCCGGCCTCGCCGCTCCATTTGCGCCCCTAGATGCCCTGAGTGGCAATAAAAGTGAAATCGTGGATATTTTCCTACGCCATTCACCGCCATTTGGGCCTGTCGCGCAAGGTAAACGTTCCCGTTGGACGGTGGGAGAGAGCCTCAGGTTCAATGCCGTGCACAGCTGCCCGCCAAACGCCTCGAAAAAGCGCCGGCGAGCCCGCACTGACGCGCAGGGCATAGCCTGCTGGACAACGGACTGCAATTCCGCTCAATGGTGGCCAAGTATGGGGGTATCGGCAGGGGCCGCCGATATGGGTCGCCAATCCTGCCGGCGTAACCACCGAAATCCGAGATCTTGGGTCTTTAGGGTCGCCGGCCCGGGCTTGATTGTAGCGGCTTTACAGCCAAGTAATTGGAACTAAACAGTTGGGACCAAGTCATTGGGACGTGATCCGCCGCGGCCGCGCCATTGCAGCAACACGTTCAACCGGCCCCAGTTCAACCGACGGCAGCCATAGTGGCAGCCGTCATACCGGCATAAGGACCGGGAGGTCTTGATGAAAGTAATCCTCGCCCAGCCTCGCGGTTTCTGCGCCGGCGTTGTGCGCGCCATCGAAATCGTCGAGCGGGCGCTGCAGAAATACGGCCCCCCAGTCTATGTGCGCCACGAGATCGTGCACAACAAGCATGTGGTGGAAAGCCTCAAAGCCAAGGGCGCCCGCTTCGTCGAGGACCTGTCCGAAGTCCCGCCCAACGCGGTGACCATCTTCAGCGCGCACGGCGTTGCCAAGAGCGTCGAGGAAGAAGCCGCAGCCCGTGCGCTGCCGGTGTTGAACGCGACCTGCCCGCTGGTCACCAAGGTGCATAACCAGGGCAAACGCTATGTCGCCCAGGGCCGCCAGCTCATTCTCATCGGCCATGCCGGCCATCCGGAGGTCGAGGGCACCATGGGCCAGATCGCCGAGCCGGTGACGCTGGTGCAGACCGAAGCCGATGTCGCCTTGCTCGACATACCCTCGAATACGCCGGTCGCCTATGTCACGCAGACGACGCTGTCCGTCGACGACACCCGCGGCATCATCGCGGCACTGCATAACCGTTTCACCAATATCGTCGGCCCGGAGACGCGTGATATCTGCTATGCGACGCAGAATCGGCAGACCGCGGTGCGTGAACTGAGCGACGCCGTCGACGTTATCCTGGTGGTCGGCGCCAAGAACAGTTCAAATTCCAACCGGTTGCGCGAGATCGGCGAGGAAGCCGGTACGCCGAGCTATCTGATCGCCGACGGCAGCGAGCTTAATCCGGACTGGTTCGCCACCGCCGAGACCGTCGGCATCACCGCCGGAGCCTCGGCGCCGGAAGTATTAGTGGAGGACGTTATCGACGCGTTGCGGCGGCTCGGTCCGGTCCATGTCAGCCAATTGGCCGGCCGGCACGAGACCATCGAGTTCCGCTTGCCGCCGGAATTGACCGACGGCGTAACGACAGGACGCGTCACCGCGAAAGTTTGAACCGAACGCCTGCCGCCAGTGCCCAGTTTGGACAACGGCGGCTGGCATTAACGCCAATAGATAGAGGATGACGGTTGTGGGTGTATCTCTGCGACAAATGGCGAAGGTCGGCTCCTATGTGCTGCGCCAGCGATTGGCCGGCCGTAAGCGCTATCCGCTGGTGCTGATGCTGGAACCCTTGTTCCGCTGCAATCTCGAATGCGTCGGCTGCGGCAAGATCGATTATCCGGACGCCATCCTCAACAAGCGCCTGTCGGTCAAGGAATGCCTCGACGCCGTCGACGAATGCGGCGCGCCGATGGTCGCCATTCCCGGCGGCGAGCCCTTGATCCACAAGGAAATCGGCGAGATCGTCAAAGGCATCGTGGCCCGCAAGAAATACGTATCGCTGTGCACCAATGCCTTGCTGCTGGAAAAGAAGCTCAATCTGTTCGAGCCGTCGCCCTATTTGTTCTTTTCGGTGCATCTCGATGGCATCAAGGAACATCACGACAAATCGGTGTGCATGGACGGCGGTTTCGAAAAAGCCGTCGACGCCATTAAAGCCGCCAAGGCCAAGGGCTTTGCCGTCAACGTCAACTGCACCGTGTTTGACGGCCATCCGGCCGAAGACATCGCTAAATTCCTCGACCTGACCTCCGAGCTCGGCGTCGGCGTCTCGATCTCGCCCGGCTACGCTTACGAGCGGGCGCCCGATCAAGAGCACTTCCTCAACCGCAGGAAGACCAAGGAACTGTTCCGCAACGTCTTCAAGCTCGGCAAGGGCAAGAGCTGGAATCTGACCCATTCCTCGATGTTCCTCGACTTCCTCGCCGGCAATCAGGAATTCCACTGCACACCCTGGGGCATGCCGACCCGCAACGTGTTCGGCTGGCAGAAGCCGTGTTATTTGCTCGGCGAAGGCTATGCCAAGACGTTCGACGAGCTGATGGACACGACGGACTGGGACGCCTACGGCACCGGCGCCTACGAAAAATGCGCCAACTGCATGGCGCATTGCGGCTACGAGCCGACCGCCGCCGACGCCATGATGAAGCATCCGCTCAAGGCGCTGATGATTGGGTTGCGCGGCGTCAAGACCGAGGGCGACATGGCGCCGGAAATCTCGCTCGATCACCAGCGGCCGGCGCAATACATCTTCGACGGCCAGGTCCAGCAGAAGCTCTCCGAGATGCGCGCCAACGAGGCGCGCGAAAAGGCGGAGAAGGCGGCGTAGCGTTCGACGCGCTCGTCATTGCGGTTGGCGGCCGAAGGCCGCGAGGCGCTTGGCATCGGGCCGCGCTTCGCGCGGTGCCGTTTGGCCCGAAATGCTTGCGCCTGCATCCCCGGCACCGTTTATGGCGTTTGCAGGCGATTTGATTTTTATCAATGCGGCCGCGATAGCTCCGCGAGTCATAATGCGGCAAGCGGAGGATTAACGACCGCAACACGCTATCGGGGAGCGCCACATGACCGGGTCGAATTTCAAAAACAATTCTGACAATCCGGGCTGTTCGCCCGAACTTCCGTCGCGCCGCTCACCGGAAAACAAACTGCGCCTCACCCGCCGGCTGTTCGGCCGCGCGGTGCTGAGCGCGAGTGCGCTCGCCGCGTCGAGGTCGATGCTGATAAATTCGGCGCTGGCAGCCGAACCGATCAAGATCGGCTTCGGCATCGCGCAGTCGGGGCCGCTCGCCGGAAACGGCAAGTCGGCGCTGCTGGCGATGAAGATCTGGGAGGAGGAGATCAACGCCAAAGGCGGCTTGCTCGGCCGGCCGGTGCAGCTCGTCTACTACGACGACCAGAGCAATCCGGCGACGGTGCCGGCCATCTACACCAAGCTTCTCGATGTCGACAAAGTCGATCTCGTCGTTGGCGGCTATGCCACCAATATGCTGGCGCCGGCGCTGCCCGTCGTCATACCGCGCAACAAATTGTTCCTCGGCCTGTTCGGGCTCACCATCAACGAAGCGTTCAATTACCCGCGCTATTTCGCCATGCATCCGACCGGCGAAAATTCGCAAGGCGCGCACACTGCACCGTTCTTCGACGTCGCCATGGCGCAAAATCCGAAGCCGCAGACGGTCGCCATCGTCGCCGCCGATGCCGAGTTTTCCCACACCGCGGCGGAAGGCGCGCGCGTGAACGCGACCAAGGCCGGATTGAAAATCATCTACGACCGCAGCTACCCGCCGTCGACCACCGACTTCTCGCCGATCGTGCGGTCGATTGGGGCCACCAACCCCGATCTCGTCGTCATCTGCTCCTACCCGCTCGATTCCGTCGGCATGGTGCGGGCCGTGCACGAAGTCGGCCTTAAGCCGAAGATGATCGGCGGAGCGATGGTCGGCCTGCAGGGCACCGCGCTCAAGACCCAGCTCGGCCCACTGCTCAACGGCTTCGTCAATTTCGAGTTCTGGCTGCCGGTGCCATCGCTGATGTTCCCGGGCGTGAGGGAATTGCTCGACAAATACCAGGCGCGGGCATCGGCCGAGGGCGTCGATCCGCTCGGCTACTATCTGGCGCCGTGGGGCTATGCCTATTTGCAGGTCCTCGGCCAAGCGATTGCAGCAACCAATAGCCTCGATGACGGCAAGCTCGCCGATACCATGCGGCAGACGACCTTCAAGACAGTGATCGGCGACGTCAAGTTTGGCGCCAAAGGCGAGTGGGCGAAGACGCGCGTGTTGCAGACGCAGTATCGCAACATCAAAGGCAACAGCATCGACGATTTCCGGGACGTGACGAAAACCCAAGTCATCATCGCTCCGGCCGAGTATAAGACTGGCGAGGTGATCTATCCTTATGCCAACGCCGTTGAGTGAACATCGTAGGGCGGATTGGCCAAACCTTAATCTGCCGTATACTTCGCTCACTGAGCGTCCCAGGGATTGAGAAGCGCAGCAGGCTCGAAATTCACGACCTTGCGCATGACGACGGTCAAGCCGTGAACCGTGGTCGTCTGGCTGCGGACGATCAGAGCGCGGCTGATGGCGGCGACTTCCAACAGCAAATTGACGGAGAACGCTACATTCCCCACGCCACCGCCCGCGCATTGCCGCTTTTGAGATTGCGATAACGCGCCAGCGCCCAGAGCGGGAAGAACTTCGCATAGCCGTGGTAGCGTAGATAGAATACGCGCGGAAAACCGGTCGCGGTATAGCGTGGCTCGTCCCAAAAACCATCGCTTCCTTGATGATCCGCGAGATATTTGATGCCGCGGGCGACCGCCGGATGATCGACTTCGCCGGCCGCCATCAAGCCGAGCAACGCCCAGGCGGTCTGCGATGCCGTACTCGGCGCCTTTTCGTAGCCGCGATAATCGAGCTTGTAGCTTGAGCCGTCCTCGCCCCAGCCGCCGTCTTCGTTCTGGATCGTAGCGAGCCATGCGGCGGCCCTGCGCATTTCCGGCGCCTCGCGCGAAAAGCCCGCGGCATTGAGCGCGCACAACACCGACCAGGTGCCGTAGATGTAATTCATGCCCCAGCGGCCGTACCAGGAGCCGTCGGCGAGTTGCGTCCGGCGCAGATAATCGATGCCGCGTTTGACGACGGGGCTTTCAGTCTCGCCGAGCTGCGCCAGCATCGACAGACAACGCGCGCTGACATCTTCGGTCGGCGGATCGAGCAGCGCGCCGTGATCGGCGAATGGAATATTGTTGAGATAATAAAACTCGTTGTCGGCATCGAACGCGCCCCAGGCGCCGTTCTCGCTCTGCATGCCGAGAATCCACTCGCGTGCGCGAGAGACGCTTTCAGCGAACCGCTTTTGTCCAGAGAGGTTTTGCACCCGGTCCCAATTCTGTACCCGATCCATCGCCATGGCGACCACCGCGGTGTCGTCGACGTCGGGATAATGCGGATTGGCATATTGAAACGCCCAGCCGCCCGGCCTGATCTCCGGCCGGCGCGCGATCCAGTCGCCGCGCAGGTCGAGCACCTGCATCGGCACCAGCCAATCGAGGCCGCGGCTCGCCTCGCCCACCGCGCGCTCGCCGCCGACTTCAAGCAGCGTATGGCAGACCAGGCCGGTGTCCCAGATCGGCGACACGCAAGGCTGGCAATAGGCTTCGTCGTCGTGCACCACCAATAATTTCTCGACCGATTGGCGCGCGATGGCGCGCTGCGGATGGGTTTCCGGATAGCCGAGCGCGTCGAACATCATCACCGAATTCGCCATCGCCGGAAAAATCGCGCCGAGCCCGTCCTCGCCGTTGAGCCGCTCGCCGACCCAGGCGACGGCGGCATCCACGGCGCGCTGCCTTGTGCGCGTGGGAAATAACGGTTCCGTCGCGCGCAACAGATTGTCGACGCCGCGGAAGAACCAGAACCATGACGCCTTCTGCTGCGGTGCTTTCGGCGCCGGCCCGAGTGTCTCGGCCGGTTCGAGAAACAGTTCGTCGATCCGCACGCCCTTGGCGTTGCGCGCGCACGGCTTCTTCGCCATCAGCACCAAGAGCGGCACGATCACGGTGCGGCTCCAATAGGAGATCTTGTCGAGGTGGAATGGAAACCACTTCGGCAACAGCATGATCTCGACCGGCATCACCGGCACCGCGCGCCACGGAATAAATCCAAACAGCGCCAGCATCAGCCGGGTGAAGACATTGGCCTTGGCGGCGCCGCCGCGGGCGCGCACCGCCTCGCGCGCGCGCCGCATGTGGTCGGCATCGATCGGATCGCCGATCATCTTCAGCGCGAAATAAGCCTTCACCGTCGCGCTGACATCGAGCTCGCCGTCGGCGAACAGCGGCCAGCCGCCATGGGCGCCTTGAATGCGGCGCAGATAGGCGGCGATCTTGGCTTCGAGCGCCGCGTCGACCGGCTCGCCGAGATAATGGCGCAACAAGACATATTCGGCGGGAATCGTGGCGTCGGCTTCGAGCTCGAACACCCAATGGCCGTCGGCGCGCTGGCGCGACAACAGCGCCTTTGTCGCCACTTCGATGGGACGGTCAAGATCGATCACCGGGGACTCCGTCATGTGAAAATTCATTTGGCACTCCATTCAACGGCTGGCAACGAGCGCGGCGGCGCGGTTGCCGGAGCGGATCGCGCCTTCGATGGTGGCGGGCAAGCCGGTATTGGTCCAATCGCCGGCAAGCACCAGATTGCGCCATTCGGTTTCGGCGCCGGGACGTTTTGCATCCTGCTCAGGCGTTGCGGCAAAAGTGGCGCGGCGCTCGCGCACGATCTGCCACGGTGGCAGTTCGGCCGGCAAGCCGGTGAGGCCGCAAACCTCGCTCCAGATCGTCCTCGCCAGTTCCTCGCGCGGGGTATCGATCAAGCGATCGCCGGCACTGATGGTGACCGACAACCGGCCGGGAAACGTAAAAAGCCATTCGACCGTGCCGTTGAGAACGCCGAGGATCGGCGGCTGATCGAGAGGCGGGTCGACCCGGAAATGCGCATTGATGATGGCGCGGAATTCGGTCGGCACCTTAAGCCCGCGGATCAGCGAGGCCGCGATGTAAGGCGGCACCGCGAGAACGACCGCATCGGCCTCGCCAAGCGCAACGTTGTCGTCACCGAAATCGAGCGCGGCGATACGCGCGGTACCAAAGCGGATGCTACGCAGCTGATGGCCGAATTGCACGGTGGCGCCGCGCTGTTGCAGCAAGACGAGCGCCGGCTCGATCAGCGTCGCGCTCAAGCCCTCGCGCGCGATCAACGGCCGGCAGGCGCGGCCGCCTGAGGCCAGCGTCTCGCGGATCACCGCGCTGGCAAGCTTCGCCGAGCCTTGCGGTGGCGCGATATTGAGTGCC
This sequence comes from Xanthobacteraceae bacterium, assembly GCA_049519075.1. GTDB lineage: Bacteria > Pseudomonadota > Alphaproteobacteria > Rhizobiales > Xanthobacteraceae > BOG-931. Next base: position 40,414 of record JBEKRD010000016.1, read on the forward strand.
GCCAGCAACAGCGGCTCGACCAGCCGCCAATACAACGGGCCTTCGCAGGCGATGACCTCGCCCACCGTCTTGCCCGGCGGCGGCCACACGAGCCGCGCCAGGGCCGCATAATCGAGCGCGCGCGTCCCCGGAACGCGGCGCGTCGGATCGAAGATCCAGAACGGCAGCCGGCCGTCGTTAAAGCGCAGCGTCCAGCGATCGCCGCTCGCGACATCGGCGAAAGGAAATTCCGCGCGCGGCGGGGCAATCAGACGATCCGCCGCGCCGATGTCGTGCAGATAGTCAAGTGCCGAGCGATTGCCGGACAGCAAAAGATGATTGCCGTTGTCGATGGTCATGCCGACCGAGGCGTCGTGATAGGAACGGCAGCGGCCGCCGGCGAACGCGGTTGCCTCGTGCACCACCACAGTGTCGCCGCGCGCCGTAAGCTTGAGCGCCGCGGACAATCCGGCGAGGCCGGCGCCGATGATGTGGACGGTTCTAGTCATGGTTTGATCGGCTTATATCCCGGCAGCTTATTGCGAGGCGGGAAACGCGGCTCCAGACCTGTTTGGGGTTTGCATTATTCTATCGGCAGCCTCTGGCGGCGCCTCGACGCCGGGACGTTTATAGGGGATTTTTGTTAGCGGCAACCGCTGCTGCGCCCGCGGCCGGCCGCTTCCTCGGGCCGCCTTCCGTGACTTTGGCGATGGCCCCGCCGACCTTGCCGAAAAACGCCCGGAGGGTTTTAACCCGCGACGCATAATCGACCTTGATTGGGCGCCGCTTACTCGACGTCCGGTGCGCTCCGATAACGATCGCGAAGGACCAATTTCGGACACTGCAATGCCGGACGCCGACGCGAGAGAGGCGACTATGGCTTGCTTGCGAGTTTTTTAAAGTTTGTTACGTTTTGCAATGAGAAAGAATGAAACACATCCCAGCGCGGCAAATATATTGCCGCGTTTTGTGCACCAAACAGCTTGAACGCCTCACCTAACCCATCTTTGTCTTTTACCGCGAGCAGCGGGCAGATTTTCATAAAATATCCTAAGGATTCAGCCCGCGCAAAAATCTCAAAAGGTGCGGCATGCTCCCGATAATATAAGAGTGTTTCCGGCCACCAAATCTGCCGTCCTGTTTCGTCGAGCGTTGCAAGTGAGTTGAAAAAGAACAGAACAAAATCGGCTTGCATCAGCTCCGCAAATGCCAATCCCGACGCATGCGAGCGCTGCTCCAGCATCTCCGCTCTGAGAGACAGACGATTGAGATTCAGACGTCGGTTTCTGAAATTCAATGAATCCATAGTCTGATAGATTATACTGAATGACTCCATTGGTTCGCGCGGATAGTCCAACGCGCTGCCAACATAATAGCTATGTGACATCAGCCGCAGTACTGGTTCAAATCGCTCATGTTTGAGTAGGACTCCTATTGCATACAAAAACATTTCGTGAATGATAAACTTGAAATTGCCCCAGCACCAATGATTGTACTGCATGAGGCTTTTTGGTCGAAACATGTACGGAATTAATTTTTCAAAAAAAGCTACGTAGTTGCTTCTCGCCATCGACCGGTAAATAGCGCGCTACCGCGGATACGACGCTGATGAACTCATCACGATAAGGCAAAAATGAGTCGACGCTTTGAACGATCGGCTCGTCGAATTTTTGTCGATCAAAGTTCTCAATTGCGATTCTGAGCGCCTCAAGGCTTCCTGCGAATACCGAGAAGTACTCATCCAACGCTCCGGCAGCTCGTGAGGAACCTGCCTTGACCAAATCTATCGCGCGATTGGCACGAGATCTTGTTGGTAGCTGTACGGCATTCTCATTGAGAAATTCTGGTGGTTTGCCGAGTGGCGGCTTCGGATTGGCTGGTTTGTCGTATATCCACCGGAGAAGCTGTTCAAAATTAGCAGCGTAAATATCCGATTGGCTCAGATCGATGTAAATTCGAGATTTATAGAATGTCGGAAGAAATGGTTTTCCATCATCACCCGTCTCCGAGGCCACACCGACAAATTTGTCCTGATCAGCCTTTGCGTAAATTTCGGGAGAAATAATCTGCGTCTCGGTTCCGACGCCGCCCTTGCGACCGTCAGCCTTCTCTGCATAGGCACGATCGAGCACTACGATCACTTTCTTGATCTCTGGGTCAGTGACCATCTTTTCCATAAACTTTATCGCGTCGTGACCCTCTTTGAGGTCCCACTTATCGATAGTCACATTTACGCCATTCTCTCAAAGTTGACTCGCGAGGTCCAAAACCCATGTTTGGTGTTCGTGTGAACTCCAGCTATAGGAAATGAACGCTTTTGGGTTGGTGGTTGTGACCATTTACGATTTCGCTGCGGCAAGTGACGAGTGAATTGTTTTATCAAAACTTAGAAGTGTCTAATCGAAGCAACTACGTCTCCGATGGGTCATTCGCGACCGGGTCGAAGCAGCAATAAGTGCGGCTAGGGCCGCTATGCCCCGATAACGGAAGTGAGTTAGGGCATCAGGACCGGCTTCGCCAAGCTGGCAACTTACCGCATTTAATTGCGAGCTTATAGATCCGCCCGCTAAAACAAATTGCGCAGCACGATGAATAGAAATTTCCCGCGCGGCAAATGCACCGGCTGACGCGGCGGCTCAAAGCCGCGCGCGATCAGCTGGTCGAGAATAAGCCGGTAGGCCTCGCCCATGATCCGCGGCGCCCGCACCACGCGGCGCGGGCTTTCGGCCATCACCGCGCGGGCTTTTTCGAACTCGTCCTGGGCCAAAGCGACGAGTGCCCCACACGGCTTGCCGATCGCCGGATCGCCGACCACGGCAGCCGGATCGGTGGATGTGATTCCGGCGGCTTGCAGCGCTTCGCGCGGCAGATAAAGCCGCCCCAGGCTTGCATCCTCGTCGAGGTCGCGCAGGATATTGGTCAGCTGCAGCGCGCGGCCGAGATGATGCGCCAGCGCAAGGCCCGCGTCACGCTCCATGCCGAACACATGCACCGAGAGCCGGCCGACCGCGCAGGCGACCCGGTCGCAATAAAGATCGAGCGTGACGTGATCGGGCGCCCGGATATCGTCGATGACATCCATCTCCATGCCGGCAATCACGGCAAGAAAATCGCCACGATCGAGCGCGAAATTGCGCACCGCTTGCGCCAGGCCGGCCAGATGCGGCGGAGCGGAGCCGGCATAAAGCGCCGCGATATCGCTGCGCCATTGTTCGAGCGCATCAAGCCGCGGCTGGCGCGGTCCCGGATCGTCGGCGATGTCGTCGACCGCGCGGCAGAACGAATAGATCTCGAACATCGCCTCGCGCTGGGCGCGCGGCAAGATCCGCATGCCCAGATAGAACGAGCTGCCCGAGGCGCGCTCGGCCGCCGGTGCGGGCTGTTGCGTTGCCGGTTGTGCGACCTCTTGCACTCAAGCCCCCCGCGGCTTCTGTGCGGTGGCGAAAAAACGCCGGCCGAGACGGCCCGAGACGCCGCGCAAAATGCCGGCAAGCGTCAGGCCGGCAACCGCGGGCGGACGCAGATGCACGGGCTGGCTCAGCGGATCACGGTTTTGCAAGAGCCGCGTCAAACGATGCGCCAAAGTATTGATGACGGCGACCTCAAGCGAAAGCCGCGTGTCGCTGATCGCTGAGGCAAAGCCGTCGCTCTCGCTCAACAGTCGTTCAGTTTGCGCCGCCAGTGCCTGCAGGCAAGCGAGCAGCGCGGGCGTTGCGCGCGCGCCACGGAGCGCCTCGACCGCGCTGCCGCTCGCCGCCAGCGCATCCTGCGGGATATAGACCCGGTCGAGGTTCACATAGTCTTCCTTGCAATCCTGCAGATGATTGATGATCTGCAGGGCGGCGCACAGCGCGTCGTTCTTCGGCCACACCGCGCGGCTCTCGCCATGGACGTCGCAGACGAAGCGGCCGACCGGCATCGCGGAGAGCGAGCAATAGGCAATGAGATCGTCCCAGTCGCGATAGCGCAATTTGGTGACGTCGAGCTTGAACGCGGCGATTAGATCCTGGGCGTGTTTGGGCGAGAGGCTACGCGCGGCGAGCACTGAGCGCAGCCGCACCGCGACCGCGTCGTCGGCATTGGCGCCCCTCAAGCCCGCTTCGAGGCGATCGAGCAGCGCAAGCTTTTCCGGCGCCGGCAGCGTCGCATGATCGGCGATGTCGTCGGCGCTGCGCACGAAATTGTAGAATGCCAGGATCGCGTCGCGATGGCGCGGATGAATGAGGAAGGACGCAACCGGGAAATTCTCGTCCCGGTGGCCCTTGCCGGAGCGCCAATCGTCAGCGCCCTGTGTGCTCGCGTCATTCATCGTGATTCCGAAATATTGGATTCCGACAGGTTCGATTCAGACACGTTCGCCTGGGCGCGGCCTTTCCACATGCCGCCGCGCCCGCGCGCATGCTGATAAGCGGAATCGACGGTGAACGCCATATAGACGGCAGCGATCGCCGGCAACGCCAAGCCCCACAGCCGCGACAGCCCGTAGAATCGCAACGTCGGGCCAAGCGCGAAGGCCATCAACAGCCAGACGAACAGGCCGATGAATTGCGCCATGCCGTCGGCGAAGAGCGTGAGCGCAACCGGCGCCAGATAAGTCAGCGCCAGACCGAAAACGGTGCCGGCAAGCAACAGCGGCGAGTAGCGCAATTGCGCGTAAGCCGTGCGCGACACCATGCGGCGGATATCGCCGACCGTGGGATAAGCGCGGATCGAGTGCACGCGCTCGGTCAGCGCAATCGCGATCGGGCCGCGGTGCTTGAGCAGTTTTGCCAGAGCGCAGTCGTCGATCAGGGCGTCGCGGATCGCCGCCATGCCGCCGGCTGCGGCGAGTACATCGCTGCGCACCAGCATGCAGCCGCCGGCCGCCGCCGCCGTCGAGCGGCGCGGATCGTTGGCCCAGGCAAACGGGTAGAGCATCTGAAAGAAGAAGATGAAGGCCGGCACGAAGAAGCGTTCGGCGAAGCTCTTGCAGCGCAATTTCGCCATCAGCGAGGTCAGCACCAAGCCGCCGCGCTCGGCGCGCGCGACAAGCCCGCGCAGCGCATCGGGGGCATAGACAATGTCGGCGTCGGTCAAAAGAACATAGCGGGGCGGCTGCGCCGTCGCACTGGCGAGCTCGACGCCCTGCTGCTGGGCCCACAGCTTGCCGGTCCAGCCGGGCGGCAGCGCCCGCCCGGCCAGTACGGTCAGGCGGTCGCTTGAGCCGAGCGCGGCGGCGGCAGCTTGCGCCACAAGCGCCGTGCCGTCGCGGCTCTGATCGTCGACCAGGATCACGTTAAATTCGCCCGCATAATTCTGCCGCAGCAGCGAGTCGACGGTCTCCGCCACGCAGGCAGCCTCGTCGCGGGCCGGGATGACGGCGGTCACCGGAGGCCAATGTTCGCCAGCGGGTCCGCCCAGGGACAGCGGCTCGTCATCGCGTTCCGCGGCGCGCCAAAAGCCGCCCCGACCGGCAATGAGATAAAGCCAGATCAGGAGCACCATTGACGCTATAAGGAGGTTAGCCACACATAATCCCTTGCTGGGGCATTAAAGGCGCCGGCGTCGGCGGGGTGACCCGTGGCGGCCGGCTTCACTCTCGTTATCCCCTAAATCCAAGACCTGATATAGGACCCCGCAGCGGTCTAGAAACGCCGAGTTATGATGCAATGAGCGATAAAAGCAGTCCTTTTCTCTCCCGCCTCGACGCGGTGGCGGCCGAAACCGAGACGCTTCTGGACGCGCTTTTGGCAACGGCCCCGGCCGCGGGCGAATTAAGCCGCCCGGCCCGCCTGATCGAAGCCATGCGCTATTCAAGCCTGGGGGGCGGCAAGCGTTTCCGGCCGTTCCTGGTGGTGGAATCGGCGGCTTTGTTCGACGTGCCGCGGCAGAACGCCCTGATGGCGGGAGCGGCGCTCGAATGCGTACACTGTTATTCGCTGGTGCATGACGACCTGCCGGCCATGGACAACGACGCGCTACGGCGCGGCCAGCCGACCGCGCACCGGAAATTCGATGAGGCGACAGCCATCCTTGCCGGCGACGGGCTCCTGACTTTCGCCTTCGACATTTTGTCGCGGCCGGAAACCCATGCCGACGCCGGCGTGCGCATCGCGCTTGTCAATGCACTGGCGCGCGCCTCGGGTGTCGGCGGCATGGCCGGCGGCCAGATGCTCGACCTCGCCGCCGAGGGCCGCTTTGGCTTAAAGACGCTCGGCGAAGCCGAGGTGCGCATGTTGCAGGCGATGAAGACCGGCGCGCTGTTGCGCTTTGCCTGCGAGGCCGGCGGCATTCTCGCCGCGGCAAGCGCGCCGCAGCGCCAGGCGCTCGAGCGCTATGGCTCCGCAGTCGGCGAGGCGTTCCAGATCGCCGACGATCTTTTGGATATCGAAGGCGATCCGGCGCTGGTCGGCAAATCGACCGGCAAGGATGCCGCCGCCGGCAAGGCCACCATGGTCAGTGTGCTCGGCACCGCGGGCGCCAAAGCGCGGCTGCAGCACCTGGTCGCCGAAGCCGAAGCCTCGCTCGCGCAATTCGGCAATGCGGCGGCTATTCTCGTCGAGGGCGCGCGGTTCGTCGCCGCGCGGCATGCTTAAAGGGAAATATCGAGGCCGTAACCCATCCGTATAGTCCAATTGAAGTCGGTACCCGCCGGTCATATTTGGCGGTATTGCTAGCGTGTGAAACCAGGAGCCTGCCCTGGACTTAATCCGGGAACGGAAATCGGATCCGAACCTTCCGCCGACTTCGGGACACTCACCTTATAATGAATAATCATTCGCGCCGACCGATACGATCGATCCTTTGTGCCTTTGCGGCAGCCATAGTGACCGCTATTTTGGCGGCGCCGGTGTTTGTGCCGCCCGAATTGCCATTTGCCGCGGCGAGCGCGCATGCCCAAAATTCGGGCGGCGCCAATCGAACCCGGCGATCGGTTGCCCATGCCAAAAAAGCGCCGGCACCACCTTCTGCCGCGCCGCAACAGCAATTGCCGCCGCGCGTGGCCTTCACCGCCGCCGAAGACGCGGCCGCCGGCATTCCGGGCATGCCGGATGCCCGGTTCTGGGCCGACTCCGTTTCCGACTTTAATCGCGCCGTACCGACGCAGCCGGGCCCCTGGCTCATTCTCTCGACCGGCGGCTCCGACGGTGCATTCGGCGCCGGCCTCCTCAACGGGTTGAGCGCAGCCGGCAACCGCCCGGCCTATTCCGTCGTCACCGGCGTCTCGACCGGCGCGCTGATGGCGCCCTTCGCCTTTGCCGGCTCGCGTTACGACGACGCCCTGAAAGCCGCTTATACGCAGATCTCGGCGGCGGACGTTTTCGAGGTCGGCTCGACCGGCGAGAGCTTCGTCGATTCCTGGCCGCTCAAGGACCTGATCGCCAAACAGATCACGCCTGCGCTGCTTGCCGACATCGCCGCCGAACATCGCCGCGGCCGGCGGCTGTTCGTGATCACCACCAATCTCGACGCCCAGCGTTCGGTGGTGTGGAACATGGGCGCCATCGCCGTGCATGCCACGACCGACGGCGGCGACGCCGCGACCGCGGCGCTCAATCTGTTTCGCAGCGTGCTCTTGGCTTCCGGCAGCGTGCCGGGCGCCTTCCCGCCGGTGCTGATCGATGTCGAATCGGGCGGCAAGAAATTTGCCGAAATGCATGCCGACGGCGGCGTCGGCGGCCAGTTCTTCGTCGCGCCGCTCGGCTTGACGGCGAGCAACAGCGGCTACCGGATTCCGGCGACACAGCTTTACATCGTCGTGAACAGCGGATTGCAGCCGGAGTTCGCGGTGGTGCAACCCTCGACGGCCTCGATCCTCACCCAGGCGGTCGGCATGGCCGTCAACGTCGATTTGCGCGTGATGCTCGATCGGATTTACGTCGCGGCGAAGAACGGCGGCGCGGGCTTTAACGTCGCCGCCATCCCGGCGGACTTCAGCGCGCCGAGCCGCGGCCCGTTCGACCCAAAATATATGGGCGCATTGTTCAACTTAGGCTTCGACCAGGGCAAGAGCGCGACGCCGTTCTTGAGCGAACCGCCGCCGTTTCCCGGTCAGCCCGCAGCGCATTTAAACGACGAAACTCAACCTCAACCAGGCGATCTGAAACCGGGAGCGGACAGATGAGGACATTGCGCAGAGTTGGAACGGCGATTGCAATTGCGGCGTGGCTTACGGCATTGGCCGTCACGCCGTCGGATGCAGCGACGCGGCGCTACGCGCCGCACGTCTATGACGGGCTGTGGAGCGTCTCGATCCAGACCCAAGCCGGACCTTGCGATCCGAACTATCGCTATCCGGCGCGTATTGTCGGCGGTCAGGTGCTTCAGGCCGAGAACGATTTCAATTATCAGATCTCGGGCGTCGTGGTGTCGAGCGGCGCCATCGCCGTCACCGTGAGCCGCGGCGGCCAGAGCGCGACCGGCTATGGCCGGCTACGCGGCGGCAGCGGCAGCGGCCGCTGGAGCGCCGGCGGCAACACCTGTTACGGCACCTGGAGCGCGATGCGTCGCGCAGCCGGCAGCGCGATGCGTCGCGCGGCGAATTAGACTTAGCCACCGCGCCACCGACAATAAAAAAGAGGCGCGTTAAATCGCGCCTCTTTCGCTTTACGCAGGTGCGGCGGCCCATCGGAATATTTGCTCCGACGGGCCGCCGGCACCGCGCCGCCGCCCCCCAGGCGTGTCTGCAGCTGTTACTTCCAGCAGTGATAATGCTCCTGCCAGGAGGCATCTCCGGCGCGCGCGGCGTTGGAGCATTCCGGGCTCTTGGCGCCGGGCGCCGGCTGCGCAGCAACCGGGACCGTCGGAGCCGTCGCCGCGGCCTGGCCGTTATTCCAGCAATGATAATGCTCCTGCCAGGAGGCGTCGCCGGCCCGCGCGGCGTTGGAACATTCCGGAGACTTGGCGGCAGGCGCCGCTTGGGCCTCGCCGAACAGCATCGGCCCGGTCGTCACGGCGAGCGCCAAAGCAGCCGCGGCAAATACCAGCTTTCTCATTTGATTTTCCTTTGTTTCCTCCCCGTCGACACGCCGCCCTTTGGATGCGGGAGGTCGCGCCTCGTTACGGCACCCGCGCCGGGACCCACGTGCGCCGATGACGGTCCGTTGCCGCCATGCCAAAAGTTTATATGAAATTTACACATATGTAAGTAATTTTACGTATTATTTACGCGCCGCGCTGCAACACCGTTGTGCGGTGCGGCGGGTCGCGATAGGACAAATTGGCTATCACCCCGGCGCGGGCAAAAGCTCCAGCGCCGCCGGCAAATCGATGATAGGCGCTTGGCCCAACCCTTGGCCCGACCCTTGGCCCGCGCCGTAACGATCCCACAACCATTCGTGGCCGTAATAAACAAACGGTCCGACCACAAAGCCGAAGGCCGCGAGCCCCACCGCGGTGGGGAGATCGCCGACCACCACATAGAGCGTGGTGAAATCCATCGTCGTGGCGATGACCCGGAAGGTGACGGTCTTGGCCAGCGCCCGACTGATCTCAAACCCCATCACCTCGACCATCCCCTCGGCTGGCGGACCGAAATAATTCCAGCCCGCTTCGTGGGCGAGATAAAGCAAGGGGGCGACAACAAAGCCGAAGGCCGACAGACCGGCCGACGTGCCGAGTTCGCCGATCACCACATAGTTCGAGGTGAAGTCGAGCGTCGTGACTATGATGCGGAAGGTGATGGTCTTGACCAGCGCCTGTTTGAGCCCGAGCTTGGCCGGAACGACGAGCGGCAGCGTGACTCCCGGCAGCTTGACACCGGGCGCCGCGGTCTCATTCGGCCGCCCGACGGTTGCGTCCACGAGCGGCTTCAGGCCCTGGCGCAGCTTGGGCCAATATTTCGCCGCGTATTTCGGCGCCAGCACCGCCGCGCCGCCGATCACCAGGCCGGGGATCAGCGCCACGTCGAGCAAGGCGACGCCGGCGGCGATCACGCCGACAGTCGCCGCCGTGGTGAGAATGTCGGGCGCCGTCCGCGCGTTGTTGGCGGTGCCGGACGGGCGGGACTTGAACTCCGGTGACTTGGCATTGACGCGTTTCATGCGGGTTATCCTTGCGGCAGCTTGCGCGCAAACCGATGACCGTCGGATGACGCAAGCTCTGGGCCAGCCTGAGACCAAACCCGGCGGCCGCCGCCTTATTTCAAAAAATGGTCCATCACCTGGACCAGATTGACCGCGCGGTTGGCTTTGCAATAACCAACGAGAGCCTCAACCGCCGATCGCAAGCCCGCCAGATTGACCAGGCGTTTCTTACCGGGCGCCGTCGGCGCGGAGCGGTACCAGGCCAGCAACAAGTCGGTTTCCTGATTCGACGTGTCGGCAATATCGCCGCAGGTGAGCCGCGTGACATCGATATTGCCGTTGGCGTCGGCAAATCTCGCCAACGACACAAACGGCTGCTGCACCGCGGTCGCCGCCGGCGCCGGCATCGCCGGGTTGGGGCAGGCTTTGTCGAGCGTCGCCACCACGTCGACGCCAAAGGTCGGCACGCCGGGACGAAACACGCCGCCAATCCGGCTCACGCGATTGGTGCCGGGAATATAGACCGCCTGCCGCGCGGTCCACGAGCCGTCGGGGTTTTTGAAGAAGGCCGCGCAATCGAGCGTGTCATCTTGCGCCTGTGCCGCGCCACACGCCGCGTGCAACAGGGCGGCAGCGATTGTGGCGACTGCCAATGCAGAAAAACGCCGCATCATGAGCGCGCTTTACCCGGTCTTGCGCGCGGGGACATGCGCATTCCACCACGGGCAGATGTCGGCCGCGCGTAGATAATTGCCGTCCATGACATTGAGCGGCTCGCGGCCGCCGGCCTCCGCCGTCTGCACCCGCAAGCTGCGCGCTTCCTCGCGGCCGTCGTCGGTGAGCCACATGCGGTCGTGGCCCCACAGGCTCGGCCCCTCGGTGCGCTCATGCGGCGTCCAATTCGCGGTGTCGATCGAGCGGCCGCCCCAGCCGTATTCGACCAGGAATTGCGACGGCGAATAGGAATAAAACGAGGTGACGTGATCGTTGACATGGCGGCCAAGCGTGGTGCCGATCATCTCCGGCTTGCGCAAAGCGAGATCGTAGGCCTGTCCGACGTCGTCGAGATAGCAGACCTCGAACATCATGTGATGGATGCCGTTCTTGCCGGTGTCGATGAAGGCGAGGCTGTGATGGCGCGCATTGATGTGGAAGAAATAGGCCTTGAACGGCTTTAAGATGTAATCGGTCGGCTTGAAGTTGAGGATCTTCGTATAAAACGGCAGCACGTCGTCGAGCCGCTCCGCGGTCAGCACGGCATGCCCCATGCCGAGTGGGCCCGTGCGAAATCCGGAGATCGAACGCCCGGGCTGAAACGGCTCGGCCGTGACTTCGGCGCCGTGGAACACTTCGAGCCGATTGCCGATCGGATCGGAAAACACGATCAGGTCGGCGACCCGGCGCTCATCCGCCAGCGCGCGTGAGCCGCGCGCGAACTTGACGCCGGATCTTTCCAGATGCGCCGCCAACTGATCGAGGGCGGCTGCATCCGTCACTTCCCAGCCGTAGAACGACGGCCCCTCGCCATCGTCGCCGTGCACCACCAGGCGTTGCTTGCGATCGTCCATGCGGAAGGCGAGCATATTGCGGCTCTTGTCGATGAGCTGCATGCCGAGAAAACGCGTGGCGTAGCTTGCCCAATCCTCGAGATTCTTCGAGCGAATGCCGAAATAGCCGAGCGCGTTGAGGTTCATCTGCGGTCCTTGGCGGCTCTGATGCGCCGGCGCGTCCGTCGCGCGCGCCCGACCGATGCATATCATACGCGGGTTTTAGGGTAAAATGCCGGGCGCGCGGCACCGACGCCTGGCTTCAGTGCGCGCGAAACGCAGCCCAAAGCGGGCAGCGCGGCGGCAACGGACGGCGCGCGGTCACCCATGAGCTCTCGCAGGCCTGACAGCGTTCCGCGTTCTGCGCATCTTCCATGAACGGACAGCGATGCGGCTCGCTGTAGTCGTCCTGCACGAACAGGTCGGCCTCGCGGCCGTGTTTGCGCGCCATCAGCACTTCGGTGACCGCCACCTGCAAGGCCAACCGCGAGCCGCGATAAGGTCCCATCTCGTTTTTGTCGGAAGGTTCAATCATCCATCGATCGCCGGTCAAATTGACGATGGTGACCTTGATCGCGTCTTGTTGTTGTTCTTTGCGCATATCAGCCGCCCCCACCGCACCCCCACCGCCGGATCGCGGCGTCGTCATGGCAAGCACGTGTTCACGGCGACCCGGCATCAATGTGCCGTTGCAGCCAAGATATGCCTCGGCACGAGAGTGTCAATCGGCTGGCGCAATTGCGCGCCGAAATCGTCATCGCCGGCGGCGACAATCGGCGCGGCTGACTAATCAAGCGTAATCGGCCGCCGCGCAGCCGCGGAAAAAAGTTTCACCCTCCGTTAACCCGCGCTGCTTGCGCGCTGGCGCCATGCCGCCTAGTTGACGGCGCGAGAGCGACTGCTTCTGGTAAAAGACGCGGCGATCGCGTCGCTCCCGGCAACACCGTAAGTTCGTCTCGCATAATCCATCATAGCGTCGGGCGTCAGCGCCGGCTGGCTCGACAAGACGCCCGCATGCAGCGAACGCGTCAGCACATCGAGGAAAGTGGTGTCCTCGGCTGTTTCCTCCCCTGCAACGTGCTCCTGCCGCCGTTGCGCGGCCTTGCCAGGCGCAGCCGAAACGGCCGTCGCTGCCGGCGCCACAGGCTTTGGCACCGCGGCCGGCTGCGCCGGCTTGGGCGTTTCGATCTGGGCGATCTGGCGACGGGCAAGCGTTGCCCCGCCGCTCGCCTGGCCTGCCTGTTGCTGCGGCGATCGCTCGAGCCGCGCCAGCTGCAATGGCCGCGGCATCGCCGCTTGCGCCGTTTCCAGGCGATCTTCGGCGCCGAACTTGGCGACCTCGTTTTTCACCAGATTGCGGAACTGCGGAGCGAACTGCGCGCCCGGATGGGAATCGTCGTTGGCGATATATTCGATATGGCCGCCGAGGAGTTTCTTCGATCCCATGCCGCCGAACGTCATCGCCGGATCGGGATTATAGATTTCGATCATGCGTCCGACTTTTCCTGTGACCGGCGGATTCCAGCTCAGCATCGAGGGCTGCAGCGCAATGATCAGGTCGACATATTTCGCCTTATTGGCGACGAACACCGAGGCGTTGGCGCCCAGGCTATAGCCGATGACGACGGTGCGCGTTCCGGGCGGCTGGCGGTCGATATCCTCGACCAAAGACGGCCACGACTGATGCAGATAGGTCGAGACTTCGACGTCCGGCATCATTTTAAGTTCGGCGACCAATTCCATCAGTCCGAACGCCGGCAGCGGCCCGAACATCGGCCACAGTACGCCGACGAAGGTCTTGGCCTGGACCGGAGAACACAACAGCGAACCACACAAGGCGAGAGCAATCGCGAGTTTCTTCACATGCGCGAGTTTCTTCACGTGCCACGTCCCCTCTCGCCGCCCTTGCATTGAGAGAGCCGGTCATTGCAGGCAATTGTTGGAAGCCACCGCGATACTTTGCGGACGGAAATACGGCATCGCTCGACAGTGTTAATGATCGGTGATCACGCGCGCCGGGTTGCCGCGCGCACGAAAAAGCCGGAGGAACCCAAGGTCCCTCCGGCTATCGTCTCGCGAGCCGCTCGGCTCAGTAGCCGCAATAATTCGGCGCCATCTGCGGCGACCAGGCGCCGTTCGGATAGCGGTAGTAGCAGCCGCCGCGCCACCAGAAATATCCGCCCGGCCGCGGCTGCGCTTCGGCAGCGACCACAGCGCCGGTCGTGGCGCCGATGGCAGCGCCCGCAACCGCGCCCGGTCCGCGACCGAGCGCGCCGCCGATGAGGCCGCCAACCGCGCCGCCGACGATCGCACCCGCCACGGGATTCGGCGCCGGTGGCGGCGGCGGCACTGGCTCTGGCGGCGGCACTGCGACCGCCACTGGCGGCGCCACGGGCACCGC